>PBNG01000029.1 GCA_002723015.1 Roseibacillus sp.
CCGCCCTTTTTCCAGAGGCCCTCCACGATCGTCGGTCGTCGAGGTCACATCAACCTGCTCCCATCACGATCCGGCTTCCCTCCGGGGGCACCCCGGGCTCTGGCCCCTTTCACAGCCAGATGATGGAGAGTGTCTATGCTTATTATCCGGGTCTGGTTATCCTTACTCCTGCAACGGTCGCAGATGCATATTCAATGTTGATCGATGCTGTGGCGCTTGATGATCCCGTCCTCTACTGCGAGCACAAGTTTCTTTACAGGTGGCTTAAGGCCGAACAACTCACGGACAATCAGGATCCGCTCCCAATCGGGCAGGCACGCATCGTCCGCGCGGGAAAGCATGCTACCGTGGTGGCATATAGCGCAATGGTCCACGAGGCCCTCCGGGCTGCTGACCTCCTTGCCTCGGAGGGATGGGAAATTGAGGTGGTTGACCTTCGGAGCGTCAAGCCGCTTGATACTGATACCGTGATCGCCTCGGTAGCCCGGACGGGACGCCTTCTTGCCGTGGGTGAAGCTTTTCCCTGGGGAGGGGTTACTTCCGAAGTGGTCTCCCGGGTCACCAACGACGGGTTCCATCTTCTTGATGCACCCCCCCAGCGACTGAACTCGCGTGACACTCCTGTGCCCTACCACCCCAATCTCTGGGAAGCGCACCGTCCCACCCTCGAGTCCATTGGAGCGGCAATTCGCAATCTTCTTCAACTTTAGCATCACCAGCCTTTCTTCATGCCGGAAGTTCCCATTCTCATGCCGCAACTCGGTGAATCGATCGCCGAGGCTACTATTATCCGATTAAATGTCACGGTTGGCGATCAGGTGGTTGCCGATCAGGAAGTAATCGAGGTTGAAACAAACAAGGCTACGATGGGGGTGACAACCCTCTGCAATGGCACGGTCAAACAACTGCTGGTTGAGGAGGGGGTAAGCTACCCGGTGGGTACGGTGCTCGGCCTCCTCGAAGTATCGGAAGAGGAAGCCGAGCGAACAGGAGTCCAGGGAAACGATCAGGCGACTCCGCCTGAGGCCAGCTCGCATGACGAAGCCGAGGAGCCAAAGCCACATTTCGCCACTCCTGAAGGAGGAGCACATGAACCCCGACCAGTGGAACCAAGCATTCGAGGCCTTGCAGTTCCTGCCGGGATGAAGGGAGCACACTACCTTTCACCCCGGATGAAGGCACGGATGGACGAACTTGGTCTTCGCGCTGCCGATATTTCCGCGATCGTGGGCAGTGGGGCCGGCGGAAGAGTCACCGTTGAGGACCTCGAGCAGTTCCTGGAGTACATTGATAGCTGGCCACACAGCCAGGCCTCCCCGATGCGCTTATCGGTGGCTGACTCGATGCGGAGGAGCTGGACCAGGCCTCTTGCATCGGTGGGTCGGCCGGTTGCTCTCGACAATCTTCTAAGCTACCGACGAAGTCTCGACCCCAAACCTCCTCTTACCATTTTTCTCCTCAGAGCCTTTGGCAAAGCCCTCGCCGAGGAGCCTGCTACGGCTGGCTATCTCATCGGGGAACAAATCGTTCATCCCAGAGCTCTCGACATCGGGGTCGCTGTTCAGGTAGAGGACGGAGTCCTGGTGCCAGTCCTGCGCAACGTAGACAGCCGGACCGTCGAAGAGTTAATGGATGAATATCAGGAACTAGTCCGGAAGGCGCGGGAGCGCAGAGTCCCCGAAGAGAACACCGGTGGAGGAATTGCCACGGTCACAAACTTCGGCACCTTTGGCCTGATGTGGGGAACGCCCATTCCACTACCAAGTGAAACCCTCATCCTTGGCATGGGCGCGGGTACCAAGAAACCGTTCTGGTCGGATAAGGAAAACGCCTTTACTCCCGTTACGGAGGCTGACCTCGTACTGACCTTCGATCACCGGGTCGTCGACGGGGGAGGTGCAGGAATGCTCCTCAACCGACTGAACGAGCTCCTCCAGACCCCGGACAGCCTTTAGGCTGCGGGTAATAAATGCAGTGGAATCAACACGCGGGGCCCTCGAGCAGCAGGCCCATGACAAAAGCGGAAACGGTCTTCCTTGATCATCTCCCTGAGGGGATTGACTTGCCACCATCGCCTGCTTTGAGTCCTATAGGACTGTGAATCGCTCTTTGATGATCTTCGCTTGTGCGGGCCTTGCAGGCTTTGTTCTAGGAATATCGCCACTCCACGCCGAGCAGCGGGAGTTCACCGATGTCAAAGGACGTAAGATCACGGCTGAATTTCTTGGATTGAATGGAGACTCCAAGGTGAACCTGCGCATGGAAAGCGGCAAGATGGTAACTGTCGCCATCAGTCGGCTGAGTGCCGCTGACCAGGGTTATATCCGGGAGCATCCGGCAGCAAAACTTTCACCAGTCAGCATCCCTGAGAAACCACTCATTGCGGTGACCGACTGGAACGAGAGGCTTCAGCTCAATGAAACCTACTTCATCAACAAAAGTGGTCAGAGAGCCTTCCGGAGAGCTATCCGCAAAATCCATGAGGATGGTTACGCCAGCGGACTCTGGCAGTTTGCAGTTGTGGAAGCACCATACCTCGGCCTTCTGGACTCAGAGGGAATGGCATTGTTCGGGGTTTCAAAGTCGGGCCCTCCCGAACTGGTGGCTGGATCTGATGCCCCCATCTTTCTCGCTCGATACGGAACCGGAGACGAAGCCTATGTGCAGTATCTGAGGAAGGACGGAAAGCCATTTATCCGCACCCGGTATTCGGCTGGACGCCCATTCAACAGTGAACGCGCGTGGGTAAACCTGGAACCCGGAGACCTTCCGGGAGCCAAAGGGCAGCGTCAGGGGAACGGCACATGGACCCTCATAGACTATCAGGGAAATCTCTTGCACGCGTTCGAGGACCTCGTGGTCAACGACTTTTCAGAAGGACGCGCAGGTGTTGCCGTGGATATCGAATCTTCCCAGTGGGCGATCATTGATACCGATGCCAAGGTAGTTGCCGAGGGTCCGTTTCGCCGGGTTGGAAAATTCATTAACGGGGCCGCCCTGGTTGATGGACGTCTCATGAATCGCGATGGGGAGTGGTTGATGGAGAAGGGAGGTGAATGGCAGATCGAACGTAAATATGAAAATTCAGAAAGCGACGCCATCGTCGCGCGGCGAAGCAAAAGGATCGCAGGCAAACCACGTTACGGTATCCTCCAGCGGTCGACCGGAGAATTCATCGCGGATATCCCGGACGAGTATTATGTAGACCGAGGGTTTTTTGACGGTCTGGCCGTAGTGCGCGAGCTCACCACGCAGAACTTCGGATACATCTCGAGGATGGGGGAACTCACCATTCCAGCCCGATATAGCCGCGCTGAACCATTTAAAGGAGGATTCGCTCGCGTCTCCCTCGACCAGACCTACGAGCGAGCGGTGATCAATCTCGGAGGCGAGGTCATCTGGAAGGCCCGGCTTCAGGATGTCTCGGCTCCGNAGGANNATCCTCAAGAAAAGCGGGATGATGTCGTAGAGCCAGGCCAGGACCGGCAGGATTCCTGATGCGCCGGTTCCGGNAGCCNCATTACGGTAGACTAACACCAGTCCTTAGTAAGCAGGGCGTGCCGATCGTGGGACTCAAGTTTCAGCGGGTCCTNGACAACGAAACGGCAGGAACGGCCGGGGCGTAGTGGGCACAGGACTTCGGACCTCAAGAGTCCGCATTACATATATTGTNTGAAGTTATCGATTGTTTCNTACCCATGGGNTTTATTCCCGANTATTTCCCCGTCTCATCACTTCAGCCCTCGAAAACCAGCCCGCTCAAACCGCTGAGTCCATGATTTTCCAGTTCCCATCGACCGCCGCATTTGTCATCTCTTTTCCTGTGGCCGTGAGACGTCTGCCTACCGCGACTCGCNCCGCTCAATCGAACCAATGAAGGTTGTTGCTATCGCAAACCAAAAAGGTGGAGTTGGAAAAACTACNACCGCCGTCAACNTGTCCTCGGCCCTGGCCCGCCGCGGCCAACGCACCCTTCTGATTGATCTCGATCCGCAGGCTAACGCCACCAGTGGCCTCGGAGTCGATCCCGAGCACGCTACGGACCGCAGCATCTATGACGTTTTACTGGGTAGCGCAGCCCTNGAATCCCGGATTCAGGAGACTACCCACAAGAATCTTTCGATCATTCCCTCTGAAATGAACCTCGCCGGTGTCGAGATCGAACTCGCCCGCATGGACGATCACCTCCTGATCCTCCAAGCAATCCTCCGAAAGGCNAAAAAAAAGAGGAAATTCGACTTTTGCATCCTCGACACCCCTCCATCTCTCGGCGTTCTCATGACCTCAGCCCTCGCCGCAGCGGACGAGGTCCTTGTCCCGCTCCAATGTGAATGGTTTGGGCTAGAGGGACTNTCNAAAATCCTTCACATTATAGAGCAGATCCGCGACTCCGGCGTCAATCCACGCCTTAAAATCGAAGGCATCCTGATGACCATGTACGACGGGAGAACCAACCTGTCCCGCAAAGTCGTGCAGGAAGTGAAAAACTATTTTCCTGAGTGGCTCTATCGGAGCGTAATTCCGAGGACCATCCGCCTTGGCGAGGCCCCGAGTCATGGTAAAACCATTTTTGAATGGGACCCCCACGGCACCGGCAGCGAGGCTTACGATGCCGCGGCGAAGGAGTTCTTAAGGCGNCACAAGGTGAAGGCGGCGCCGGTGAAAGCGCGCTAAGGGCGAGAGAGCGNTTCCGGCNCAATCGGTTGCGCCTGTTTTTACGCCAAAGACATCAAGCTTCTCNTTATTGCGTTCCGTCGCTATTTTAACTCAGTGATCGATCCGGAAGGAANGAATTCTCGAGCGAGGGAANGTCGACGAGTCAGCACACCGGACAAGTTGGGCTCGCAGACAACCCAGCTCGCTCTTGGGACACTGCATCACTTTCTTCCGGTTTCTGCGTAATGCATGAGGGAAGGCTTGCACAGCCTGACCCTGCAGTTAAAACAATTTCATCTTTCTAAANTATCTAGCCTGATCGCATGTTCGCAAAACTCTTTGGTATGCTCTCCCAAGATCTTGGTATTGATCTCGGAACAGCCAATACGCTAGTTAATATCAAGGACCAAGGAATCGTTCTTCGGGAACCTTCCGTAGTCGCTGTGAAGGCTGGAAGTAACGAAGTTGTTGCCGTTGGCGATGACGCGAAACGCATGCTGGGAAGAACTCCTGGCAATATTATTGCGATCCGCCCCCTTAAAGACGGGGTGATCGCGGATTTTGAAGTGACNGAGGCAATGCTGCGTCATTTTATGCGAAAGGTCAGCAACAGGCGTCGTTCACACCCTCGGGTCGTGGTTGCTATCCCATCAGGAATCACCGCCGTCGAACGACGCGCNGTGAAAGAATCGGTCGAACAAGCGGGTGCTCGCGAGGTCTTTCTCATTGAGGAGCCCATGGCCGCAGCTATTGGCGTTGATCTTCCGGTGCAGGAAGCTGCTGGCAACATGATCGTTGATATCGGAGGTGGGACAACAGAAGTCGCGATCATTTCACTATCTGGTATTGTGTATTCACGAAGCGTCCGTACCGCCGGGAATAAGTTAGATAGTGCGATCATAAATTACATGAAGCGCTCCTACAGCTTGATGGTAGGAGAGAGAACTGCAGAGGATATCAAGATCCGGATTGGTTCGGCGGCAGCGCTTCCAAAGGAAGGAAGCATGGATGTCAAAGGTCGGGACCTTGTCTCGGGGCTGCCCAAGACGATCACCATCACTTCGCAGGAAGCCCGGGAAGCAATTCGTGATCCACTGGATGCTATTGTGGATGCAGTCCGAACCACCCTAGAGCGCTGCCCTCCNGAGCTGGCTGCAGACCTNGTCGACCGAGGACTCGTGCTCGCCGGCGGAGGCGCCCTCCTCCGCGGCTTGGACAAACTGTTACACGAAGAAACCGGGTTGCCGGTTCATATCGCCGAAGACCCCCTCAGCGCGGTCGCTGAAGGCACAGGAAAGGTGCTAAATGAGCTGNCATTCCTGCGTAAGCTTGCAAGTTCCGACCTNTGAATGATCCGCGATGACAAGGTNTGCCGGCAGACCACCTTCCTGACATGAAACCGATCAATTTTGTCGNACTCGTTCTTTTCATCTGCGGGGTTGTGTGGGCGCTCACCCTCAGTGAAAGAACCGTTCGGCGCATTCAGCAGACATACTACGCGACCATAGGTCCGTTCTTAAAGGGAGGCTCCGCAATGGAGACCCGAGCGCGCAACTTTCTTGAAGAGATTGAGCATTCTAAAGACCTGGAAAACCGGCTCCGCGCCATTGAGGAAGAATATATCAANCTCAGGTCCATTGAGGGCAGACTTCGGGAGCTTGAGTCAGAGAATGCAGTCCTGCGGCGNGCTCTCGATTTCAAGGAAAAGATGCGCCTGAACGTGGTTGCCGCGAGGGTCATCAAAAGACAACCTGCAACTTGGTGGGAAACTGCAATCATCGACAAGGGCCAAAACGATTCCATCGGCGCGGGAGTGCCCATCATCGCCCCGGGTGGCCTCGCAGGAAAAGTGGACATCGCGTCTGCAGACACCTGTAGCATGATCCTCCTCACTGATGAAAGATGTCAGGTATCGGTGCAGGTAGCCGGAACCCCTGAGGTTGGCATCCTCCACGGAACGCGGGGAAGATACGGAGAAGAGCCCCGCCTTATTCTCAGACACCTTTCGCGGGAGGCAGCGATCCTCCCGGGCATGAANGTTATCACGACCGGTAAGGGAGGACTATTCCCTNCAAATTTGTTGATTGGAACTGTCANGGAATACACGCCCGGCCCGGTGGAAGGCGTGGCTTTGGTTCAGCCATCAGTCAACTTTGATGAACTGGGTGTNGTCTTTGTGATCGCTCAGAAAAGTGAACCCGAGGGTTAAGCATGGGTTATTACCATTTGAGTCTCTTTTTTCTGATCGTTACCGCCTGCATCGTTCAGCAGTTCGTGCCTTCCCTGAGTTCGCTCTACGATGCTAAAATCCTTCTCGTTCCCCTCGTCTTCCTGTGTGCCGTTGTCACAGTGGACACAGGACCGATGCTTATCCTGGGATTCGTTGCCGGATTTCTATGGGACGCACAGCACGTCATCACCCCCCTCCCCGCTGAGCTTTCGGGCAACCCCGAGGTCTATGGCGATCCGGGCGGGGATGTCAGGTTTGGATATTCCATCATTCTTTATGCCCTGATGGGTTTATTCATGCAGGGACTGCAACCGCTCTTCCGCGAAGGCAAATGGCATGTTTCGGCAATTCTGGCCGGGATAGCCATTTTTCTTTACCTCTCCGCTGAATATCTCTGTCTCACCTTTGTTCGAGGCGATCTGATTATTTCCCGGGGTCTCTTCTTGAAAATCAGCTTCACCGCTCTGCTTACGATGCTCCTCTGCCCGCTGATCTTCTGGATCCTCTACCGCCTCGCAGCTCTCTTTCATTACACCATCACGTATGAGGGTCTCGCACCCGACAGGGAAGCCGCTAACTGAACCGGATAAAGCATGGAATCCCGTTACCGTTTTCGACTCTATATCCTGACCGCAATCGTTCTGTTTGGCGGCGGCACGCTTCTGACCAGGCTTTATGATCACCAGATCATAAACACAGAGTATTATCGGAAACTAATTCCCGGAGAGACAACGATCTCGATACGTGATCCCGGGGTGCGGGGTACGATCGTTGATCGCAACGGCCAGTTACTCGCGAAGAACCTGCGAAACTATGAACTTGTCCTCAACCTCGATGAAATTCATCAGGAATGGGAGCGCCAGCACTCGGAAAACCAGCGTCCGGGACGCCGCAGCATCGGGATGGCAGTGCCAACGTCTGAGCGCAGTCGGGAAATCGTCCAGATTATCAGAAACGGTATCGTCCCACGCCTTGAGCGCCATGGGATTGAAGTCAATTACAGTTCCTCTGCCCTGCAAAAGCATTATGTCACCCATGGAGGCTTGATCCCATTTACCTTTCCAGTGGACCTGACTTACGAGCAGTTTGCCCGCCTTGCTGAGCACAATCTCGAGATGGCAGGGGTCTATGTGACCGTGCGGCCCCGCCGCAAATATCCGTTTGGAACCCTCGCCTGTCACTTGCTCGGCTATCTTACACAGTGGGAAAAAGGTGATATTCCGGAGAAAGCAAAGGAGCAGTATGACCACTATCTCGGCGATGCGGTGGGCTCCACCGGCGTTGAGGCTACCATGGACACATTCCTGCGGGGTTCACCGGGCCGACGCGTCCTGCGCAAAAATGAAAAGGGTCGAATTCTTGGTGAAGTTCTGAACGAAAGAATAGCCCCGGACCAGGGTAGCCAGGTCATGTTGACCATCGACGCCCGGGTTCAATTTCTTGTCGAAAACATTCTCAGGAAAACCGGACGATCNGCTGCCGTCGTGATGGACGTCAATACAGGTGAAATCCTCGCCATGGCTTCNGTNCCCAATTACAATCCAAATGAATTCATTCCCAGCATATCCGGCTCGAAGTGGGAGGATTATAAAAGGAACAAGGCTTACCCTCTTATCAACCGGGCGCTCTCGAGCTTCACCCCGGGTTCTACCTTCAAACTTCCAACTGCCATCGCAGCGTGCATGCATGGCGTGGGAGATTTTGGACACAACTGTGCGGGACACCTCCGCTTCGGACGATCTGGNAAGCTGAAGATACGTTGTTGGAAAACGGTGGGACATGGCCCCCTCGCTCTGACCAGCGCTATTCAGCGGTCCTGCAATCCATATTTCATGCAACTCTCGTGCGATATTGGCAACGACCGAATGGCAAATGCATTCGACATGCTCAATCTCGGCAGACCAACCGGCATAAAGCTGCCTGCCGAGGACCGGGGAATAATCCCCGGCAGCGAGTGGTGGCGTCGTGAGCTTCACCCGGGTGAAGCGATGACTCCCGCAAGAATGGCGATGCTTGCCATTGGACAGGACGAGAGTGAGGCAACTCCGCTTCAACTGGCCGCCCTGACCGCCTGCATCGCTAACGGCGGCAAGTATTACCGTCCTCGAATCATTAAGATGGTGGTGGATCCAAAGGAGGGGGTCCTGGTCAGCGATATTCCTGAGCTGAGAGTTGATCTGCTTGCTGAGGGAATGAACGCCGAACAATTTGCCGATCTTCGTCTGGGCATGTGGAAAGCGGCGAACGAGCTTGGCGGCACGGCGAGGAGGGCTTCTCCAGAGGATGTTGAAATCGGAGCGAAGACCGGCACTGCCCAGACAACAGATTTCGGCCAGAAATCTCATAACGCATGGACCGTGGCGTTTGCTCCTTTTGAGGAACCCCGGTATGCGGTCGCTGTTCTGGTGCAAAATGGCAAATCTGGAGGAAAAGTATGCGGACCACTCGTAAATCTCATCTTTAGAGGGATTTTTGCCGCAGAAAAAGGCCTCAAGCTTCCTCTCCGACGGATGGGAGAGATCGCTGGTGATTTCGATCCAATTGAAGAAATTGAGCTGCCGGAAGGCGATCTTCTTGCGCTCGCTATTGACGAAGAGGGAGAAACAGGCGAGGAAGCAGAGGACGCGCAGCTGCCCGGGGCGGCTGTCCGAGTACGACCCCGGGCGATCCCCCTGCCCTCAATCACTCCGGACGCCGACTCAGGAAGCTCTCCACAACGGGACTCCCGGCGCCAAGAGGATTAAGTTCCGAGGGCGCGCCTCCCGATTACCTAACACCGAAAGCCCACTTTCCAGTCATGTTGAAAAAAATCAGACGGGCCCTCCGAATTGGCAGTATCGATGCCAGGGAAGGCAACACCATTGTAATCAATGCCGAGAAACTCGAGCGCAGGGTGGCCTTGCTCGAGGATGGCGTTCTTGAGGAATACGAGATTGAACGCGAGGGAGATCTCAACCTGGTCGGAAGCATCTTCAAGGGTCGCGTGAAAAATATCGAACCCGGTCTCAAGGCAATGTTTGTCGACATCGGCATGGAGAAAAATGCGTTCCTTCACTTCTGGGACGCTATCCCTGCCGCCCTCGACAATACCCTCGAGGAAATCCACCGTCAGGGGCGTGCCAAAAAGAAGGCCCGGCCGAAGAAAATAACCTCCAAGGATATCCCGAATCTTTACCCGGTAGGATCAGAGCTCGTTATTCAGGTTTCTAAAGGACCGATCGGAAACAAGGGGCCACGTGTCACCACGAATGTCTCGTTGCCTGGTCGCTATCTTGTTCTCACTCCTTTCGCCGACCAATTTGGGATTTCCCGGAAGATCGAGGACCCTGAAGAGCGGAAACGGCTACGCCGGATCATGCAGAGACTTGCTGTCCCTGAAGACATGGGCATTATCATGCGGACGGTCGCCATGGGAAAGCGCCACCGTCACTTCGTACGGGACCTCGCAATGCTGCTGGAGCAGTGGGACGAAGTCGAAAAGGTCCGAGATGACAACCCCGCACCGGTCTGCGTCTTCGAGGAACCCAAGTTGATTGAAAGGACTGCCCGCGATTTCCTTACTGAAGAGATTGATCAGGTGATCTGCGACGATGCCGAGACTACTGAGGAAATAAAGGTTATCGCGGAGAAAATCTCACGGAGGGCAAAAAGAAGAGTCCATCATCTACATACCCAGAAGCCACTATTTGAGGAGATTGGTGTCCAGAAACAGATTGATGAGGCTTTCCTGCGACAAGTCTGGCTCCCATGTGGCGGTTACATCGTGATCGACGAAACCGAGGCTCTTATCTCCATTGACGTTAATACCGGGCGAAACCGGGGCTCAAAAAATGTCGATAAAATGATCCTTGAGACCAATATCGAGGCGGCCCATGAAACTGCTCGGCAACTTCGCCTTCGGAACGTTGGTGGACTTGTCGTGGTCGACTTCATCGACATGCGTCACCGGAGGGATCAGCAGGCGGTGTTCAGAGCAATGAAAGAGCGCCTGCGAAGGGATCGTGCAAAAACACAGGTCCTTCAGATCTCGGCCGTAGGCCTGATGGAAATGACGCGACAGCGTCTCAATGAGAGCCTTCAAGACACGCTCTTGGAACCTTGCCCCTATTGTGCTGGACGCGGAAAGGTCAAGACGACCATGACCATGAGCGTTGAGATACAGCGCGCGCTCAACACCGTCCTGTCAACAAACCGGGATGAACTCGGAGACGTGATTGTGGTCGTGAGCCCCGACGTTCTGAACCGCTTTAAGAGTGAGGATGCAAACATCCTGATGGAGCTTGAGCGCGGCCACAACGGTCGTCTCATATTCAGAAGCGATCCGAATCTTCACCGGGAGCGCTATGCCGTTCTGGATGCTGAAACCGAGAAGTCCCTCCTCGAAAACTAGATCTCGACCATCTCTTGAGAACAGACCGCCTTTATTTTATATGCAGACGGAATGCCTTTACCTAGCAGCCAGCTGCAGGAGACGTAACTTCTCCATCGCCGCACCCGATTCAACCAGTTCACGCGCCTGCTGGATTCCGGATTGAAGATCCTGCGATAGGCCACAGCAAGCCAGACCTGCGCCCGCGTTCAGGAGCGCGATGTCTCGGCGTGGTCCCCTGTCCCTGCCTCCTAGGATTTCCGTGAGAATGTGCGCGTTTTGTTCCGCGTCTCCTCCCTTCAAATCGGCCGCCGCTACCTCATTCATACCGTAATCAGCTGGCTCAATCACCTCCTTGGTATAAGCGCCCCCTCTTGTGGAGCAAATGGTGGTTCGTCCCATTGTACTCAACTCATCCACGGGATGGCCATCCCGAGTCTCTCCATGCACGGCCCACGCAGACTTTCGACCCATTCGTTGAAGGATCTCTGCATACACAGGCGGAAGCTCAGGACTGAACACGCCAACTAGCTGACATGCCGGTCGGGCTGGGTTGAGGAGAGGCCCGATGAGATTGAAAATCGTTCGAACTCCTTTCTCCGCCAGTATTTTCCGAACGGGCATGATAGCCTTGAAGGCCGGGTGATACATTGGCGCGAAGAGAAAGCCGAGTCCAGCTTTAGCCAGACAATCGCGGAAGCCCTCAGGTGGGAGGTCGATACGTATTCCAAGCGCCTCAAGAACATCGGCCCCACCGCTCTTTGAGGTAATACCTCTGTTTCCATGCTTCAGGACCACTGCACCGCCTGCGGCTATGATAAACATAGACGTCGTCGAAACATTGAAAAGATTCAACTTGTCTCCACCAGTTCCGCAGACATCGATCGTAGGCTCCTCAGAAAAAAGGTGCTCAATGCCGGGATTCACCGCCCGTTCAAGTAATTGCGCAACGAAGCAGGCGATCTCACCTGGAGTCTCGCCTTTTTTAGCGAGAGCTTCGAGAAACCCTGCCTTTCCATCTGGACAGGCCTCCTCATCAACCAAGGTCTCTACGATCTCGCCGACATCCGCAGCGTTCAGCTCTTCACCACCCGCAATGCGATCAATGTATTTCTTCATTTCGTAATCGTGATGGCAGCTCAAGGCTTAAAGGCCGTGCGACTCACCCAAAGTAGACCGGTTCATTTCCGGCTTTCCACTTGATATTACACCCACTGCTGGGGAACGGATTCTCCGGTGGCGGGCCTCCGGCCATCAACCCGTCGACGGCCAATCTCAGATCACTCCCAGTAACCTTGCCCCCATTNCCTGGTCTTGAGCTNTCGAACTGACCCGAATAGAAGAGGGCATTTCCGCCATCAAGCAGAAAGAAATCCGGGGTGCAGGCAGCGGACCACGCCTTCGCTACTTCCTGATTTTCATCATACAGGTAAGGAAACGCCCACCCTGATTCGGCTGCGAAAGACCCCATCAGGTCAGGGTGATCATCNGGATAGTTTTCAACGTCATTGGACATGATAGCGACAGTTTTTATGCCTGCTGAAGCGATCTCCTCGGCTAATCTACCAACCGCCTCAGCGAGGTGGATTACGTAGGGNCAATGGTTGCAGGCAAAAATCACAAGAGTGCCCTGATCTCCCTGCAGGCCAGCAAGTGAATGGATCTTCCCTCCTGGATCTGGAAGGTGAAAATCTGGCGCGATATCCCCGGGTCGAAGACGAAATGTTGATTGAACCTCTGACATTGTGCTGTCGGGATAGATCACCTGACGCTTGCCGTGAAGTGAAAACAGAGCAACTATCCCACAAGTTTTCAACGGATGTTCACTGACCGAGAAAAGCAGCGCTATGAACGGCACCTNAGTCTTTCTCAATTTGGTGGCAAGGGACAGGTCGCGCTACAGGAATCATCGGTCCTGTGCGTCGGGGCCGGCGGACTGGGATGCCCTGCCTTGATGTATCTGGCCGCAGCAGGTGTCGGACGGCTGGGCATTGTCGACGATGACCGGGTTGCCCTGTCAAACCTCCAACGCCAGATCCTTCATAACGAGACCTCACTTGGCCTCCTGAAAACGCACAGTGCACGCGAGAGGCTGTCAAAACTGAACTCCGACATCACTCTGGAGATCCATTCCGACAGACTTGAGAAAGACAATGTGACGGAGTTGTTCAGGGGCTACGACCTCATTCTGGATGGATCGGACAATTTCCCAACGCGTTTTCTTGTGGCAGACGCCGCATGGCTCCTTGGAAAGCCCCTTGTAGCGGGAGCGATTCATCAGTTCGAGGGACAATTGACGGTCTTTGATCCCAGCCTTCCCTCNCCCTGCTACCGCTGCCTTCTCCCTGATCCTCCTGCGCCGGGGACTGTTCCGACCTGAGAGGAAGCGGGTGTCATTGGCGCCCTTCCCGGCGTGATCGGGTCCCTGCAGGCGATGGAGGCTATCAAAATCATCACGGGTCACGGAAGAACCCTCGCCGGTCGCATGCTTCACTACGATGCATCNAATNCTCAAATGCGCGAAATTTCCTTGAAGACTGATCCCTCGTGCAGGCTTTGCGGGGACAACCCATCGATTATGAGCCCCGGCACCCCTTCCGATTGTTCATCTGCCATCCGGCAACTGGGTGAGATGAACCCGGATGATGCAGTAGCTCTTATTGAGAATGGGTTTGAGGGCATCCTGCTCGACGTTCGTGAGGTTGAAGAACACGCGGCGGTGCATCTTGAGGGCTCCACACTGGCACCACTTAGCGAACTACCATTGCATCTGGAAAATCTTCCCAGGGATGTCCCATATCTCGTATACTGCAAGGTCGGGATCAGGAGTGCACACGCGGGACAGATGATGCTTGATGCCGGTTTCCAGAACGTCANCAACCTGAGCGGTGGCATCACGGATTGGATCAAGTGCGGAGGGCCTTGCCTGTACCCGTAACGAACCCTCCGACNCCCACCTAAGGNCCGACCGGTTCAATCCCTGAATTGCGGTGGACCCAGATACTTTGAACCGTNCCCAGAAGCCCCATGCAGATCACAACAAATGTGCCTGAGTAACTGATAAGAGGAAGAGGAATACCCGTGATGGGCATAAGTGAAACGCACATGCCGATNTTCTCAAAGATATGNGCGAAAAANAGCCCTACAACACCAGCAGCTATGATCTGCCCTGCAAAATCTCTGCTGTAAAANGCGATAAAAAGACACTGAACAAGAAGAACAGCGAAACCACCGAGCAAAAGAAGGCTCCCTCTAAACCCTTGCTCCTCGGCAATCACAGCGAAAATATAATCATTATGAGCTGTCTTCCACGGAATATCCTTCCGGTGATGAAGAGAGTCCTTGGACTCACTCTGATAACCCGCTCCTTTCCAGCCCGCCTTTCCTACCGCCATTGTGACACGGTATTCCGCATAGTTTTTATCCGTGTTTGTGATGTGCCCCCTCTGAACATTTTCAAGGTAATTGTTCACCCGGGCATACCCCCGTTCTGAAACACCGGGCAGCACGATAAAATAAATGATTGGTAATATTCCAACCCCAATCAGTCCCATGAAAAGAAGGTAGCGATAAGGAATACCTCCCACCAACATCGTGACGAAAGCAACCGGCAGCCAGACGATCGCTGAGCCCATATCTCCGTTCCTGATCACCAGAAGAAAGGGGATGCCACACAAGACGCCTATGATGACNAGTCGGCAGACTGGATGTCCNAGAAAACCTTGGATTCTAGGGAGCGCCTGAAAACTCAACCCAACTACTATGATCCCCGCCGCGATGACCAACTGGGTCGGCTGGAAGCTCAACCCCATCACGGTCAGCTGATGCACTTCCGATTCCTGGGAGATCAGAACAAGGAGCATCCCTATCCCCGCAAGATACATCGGAATCCCCAGCCACATGAGCCAGCGGTAGTCCGTCAGGGCCACCACAAAATATATCAGGCTGCCGAAGATGATCCAAAGCTTCTGGCGATCCGCAAACCACGCTCCCCATAGATCTGGCTGATCCGCGATAGAAGAGACCGGGATATGCCGAGCCGCGCTTTCAATGCTGAACACTCCGAAGACCAGAAGGCCGTACATGGTAAAAACCAGAAACCAGTTCATCCCGAGGAATTTCCGGAAAAGCGGCGTCATGTGAAGATCCTACTCGAAGGATACAGACAAAAATTGACGATACAAGAAACGAGCAAACAGTTACGGTTCCAAAAAAGAAGTGAGTGGACTGGTCGCGTCGGCACGTTCACTTTGCAAAGGCAATCCTGACCTGTAAGCCCTGCGACCCGCTTCAACCGCTCCCTTGAAGGCCGTCGCCATCTCTACCGGATCGCCGGCAACCGCTATGGCGGTGTTCACGAGGACCGCAGAAGCACCCATTTCCATCGCCTCAGCTGCATGGCTGGGCGCACCTATTCCAGCATCTACTATTACCGGGATCGTCGCCTGCTCAATAATGATGCCGATCTGATCTCTTGTCGCGAGACCCATATTAGATCCGATTGGAGCTCCGAGGGGCATGACGGTCGACACCCCTGCATCTTCGAGGCGTTTTGCCAGAACCGGGTCGGCATTGATATATGGTAGAACCGTGAACCCCTCTGCCACCAGTGTTTCTGCCGCTTTCAGGGTCTCTATAGGATCTGGAAGAAGGTAATTGGGATCGGGATGAATTTCGAGTTTGATCCATTTGGGGAGGCCCGCTGTTTCGGCCAGCCTCGCCAGCCTCACGGCCTCATCCGCGTTCATCGCGCCGCTCGTATTAGCAAGCAGCAGATATTTATCCGTATCTATGAAATCGAGGATATTGGCAAATGGATCCTTTTCACCGGTAATATCCGCCCGCCTCAGGGCCACCGTGACCACCTCCGTTGCGGACGCCGCCAGAGCTTGCTTCATCAGTTCCGGAGACCCGAATTTCCCAGTCCCCAGAAGGAGACGCGAACCAAAACTCCGCTCTCCAATTTCTAAGAGATCCTCGGTCACCATTACGATGGCATGAGATCCGACACCGCATCGCGTTCTTCACGCAGTTCCGCTACGGTTTCATCGATTTTTCCGCGGGAGAATTCGTCAATTTGCAGCCCTTCCACCACGGACCAGCCTCCGCGGCCATCACTTCGCACGGGCATGGACGCTATGAGTCCGGCATCGATCCCATACTGTCCCTCGGAGCATATCGCTACACTGGTCCAATCACCATCAGGTGTTGGAGTCACGAGGCTGCGGACCGTATCAATGGCCGCATTTGCGGCCGATGCGGCAGAGGAGGCACCCCGCGCCTCAATGATCGCTGCTCCACGCTGCTGAACGGTCGAGATGAACTCTCCTCTGAGCCAATCGTGATCATCGATAACATCCGTCACCGGGGACTCATCCACCATGGCGTTGGTAAAGTCGGGGTACTGAGTTGCGGAATGGTTCCCCCAGATGCAGAGGTTTGAAACTGAACTCACATGCACTCCTGCTTTCGCGGCTAACTGACTCTTGGCGCGATTCTCATCAAGACGAGTCATCGCAAAAAAGCGTTCAGAAGGGATCCCTGGTGCGTTATTCATCGTTATCAGGCAATTCGTGTTGCAGGGATTGCCTACAACGAGAACGCGGATGTCATCGGATGCATTAGCAGCGATTGCTTCACCCTGACGAGTGAAGATCTTCCCGTTGATCCCGAGGAGGTCCTTTCGCTCCATCCCTGCTTTTCGAGGAACCGACCCCACAAGGAGCGCCCAGTTGCTCCCCTTAAATCCCTCGTCTAGATCACTGGTCACCGTTATGCCGGAAAGCAGTGGGAAGGCACAGTCATCCAGTTCCATTGCCGTCCCTTCCAACGCCTTCATCGCTGGCTCAATTTCAATCAGATTCAAATGGACGGGTTGATCCGGACCAAATAATCCCCCGGAAGCTATGCGAAAAAGCAGTGAGTAGCCAATCTGTCCGGCCGCCCCGGTAATGGTAACTGTGATACTATCCTTCATGACGATGCCTCAGCCTTTAGCGGCGGGACCTTGCATGGTCAATGGTGGTCCGATTTCCTCATAAAAAAATTAACCAATATATCTCTCCGCGCAAGGCCTTGACCCGTGAATTTAATGGTTGCCAAACGTCTCTCCGGCCCCATGATCCACCCGTCTGGACGACATGGCGAATTTCTTTCGTCTCTAAGACAACCTGAAAGTTTCCGAGGAACTTTTCCTCTCAAGGGTCCTTTCAAAGGCAAATTCTCCGGGCAAAACTCCTCAAAAAGCTGAGGATTGCCCTACTGCAAGCAACATTTCTCAATGTGACGAGTCACCGACCTCCCTGTGCGGTCGGGAACCAAGTGCATCCCACCGTAAACCATGAGCTCCGAACCTTCTTCTGACGCTCCTTCCGGGGATTCCCCCGGAGGACAANGGCGGAACGGTGGCGATCACCGGGAAAATGGAGGGTCCGGTAAGCACAGGCGCAGACGTAGTGGAGCCGTACGCGGCCGAGTCAGGGGTCGAGGACGACGTCGGGGAAACGACCGGAGGAAGGACGAGGGTCGCCCGGAAATTGATGAAAGCGAGCAGCGGAAGGATGTCGTGCTTACCGGCTCGCCGGTTGCAGTGAATGGCATTCTGGAACTGGCTCCCAAAGGGTTCGGATTCCTGCGTCAGCCGCAAAAGGATTTTGAACAATCGCGAGAGGACGTTTTCTTGCCTCCGGAGCTGGTTCGCCGAGAGGGTTTGAGAGTTGGAATGTGGGTCCATGGGATGGCCCGGGAGGGCAGCCGGGGACCTCAACTGGTCGAGGTTACCTCAGTAAACGGTCAGAAGCCCGCAGATGCAGGCAAACTAGCCTTCTTCGAAGAACTAAAGGCCACCAACCCAGTAAAGCGAATCCCCTTTGAAACCGAGCCTGAGCGGTTCACAACACGAGTTATTGACATGATCTCGCCCATAGGAAGAGGTCAGCGCGGCCTTATTGTGTCACCTCCNAGATCAGGTAAGACCACCCTNCTGCTCCATCTCGCCGAGGCGGTCCGGGAACGGTATTCCGAAAATCTTCACCTGATGGTTCTCCTCGTAGACGAGCGTCCGGAGGAAGTAACCGAGTTCAAGCGGCAGCTGCCAGAGGCTGAAATCTATGCCAGCTCCAACGACATGTCGGCCAANAACCATTGTCGTCTGGCCGAGCTATGTATCGAGAGAGCCAAGCGCCTCGTCGAGGCGGGTCAGGATGTTTTCCTTCTCCTCGATTCAATCACCCGCCTCGCGCGGGCCTACAACAACAGCATGCGAGGAGGAAAGGGCCGNGGCTACCAGAGTGGCGGGATCGTTGCGGGAGCGCTGGAGATGCCCAGACGCCTCTTTGCGGCGGCACGAAATACAAAGGAGGCCGGATCATTGACCATCATCGGAACTGCGTTGGTCCAGACCAATGCAAAGGCTGACGAAGCCATCTTTCAGGAATTCAAGGGAACGGGAAACATGGAACTGGTTCTCGATCGCCGTATTGCTGAGAGCTTCATTTATCCTGCGGTCGACATTTTCAAGTCGGGAACCCGTCGCGAAGAACTCCTGCTTCCGGAACATCTCCTCAATAAAATTTACCTTATTCGACGAGGTCTCTCCGGACACCGGCCTCTGGAAGCAATGGAGCGTCTTCTTTTCTTTCTCAAGAAGTTTCCTAACAATGCTCAGATGCTTCTCGAAATAAAGGGATAGCCTCTNAGNAGAATCNCCNCTGTCTACCATCAGCNTAAGCTGATAAAGGAAGCCCCTGNCCCGAGTCTTGTCTCTGTTGTCNCTTGCGGGGTGCNACCCTCCTTCCGCCGAACTCCCCGGAGCACTGAAAGAATCAGACATCCGAAGGACAGTCACTGATTTGTTAAGAAGGTGTAAAAGGTGTTTAAGCCATCGTATTTCCCACTCACTTTGATCCCGGTAATCGCTGTTTTCATTTTCTCGTGACAGGGGGCACCCGTGCCTGCATCGCGNGACGAGAGTCCGCTTCATCATCATTCAGGAACATTTCTTCACCGGAGGCTCCCTCCCTGCGCCATGCAAAATCTGCTCCACTTACCTTCCTGATGCCTAAACCCTCNACCAACCCAGATCCTGAGGACCTCATTGATGTTTCCTTGATGGAAAAAGTTGCACAGGGCGATCACGCCGCTTTTGAGCAACTCGTGGAGCGGCACCGCTATGCGGTTGTTGGAACCGTTGCCAAGATGCTGGGTAGGCACAGTNAGGCAGAGGACATCGCCCAACAGGTATTTCTGCGCATATGGAAGAGCGCAGGCCGGTATAAACCAAAAGCCAAGTTCACGACATTTCTTTTCACAATTACCCGTAACCTCGTCTTCAACGAAACCAGACGATTATCGCGAAGAGGTGAGCAGTCACTCGACGAGCAATCGGATGACTGGCATCAGCAGTTCCGCGAAAAGGAACANGCTCAGCCGGATTCTCAATATCTTCAGTCCGAGTTACGGGAGGCTGTTAACCACGCGATCGGAAGCCTTCCCCGCAAACAGCGTCTGGCAGTGGTTCTGAGACGGTATGAAAATATGCCCTACGAGGACATCGCAAACATCCTCGGCATTTCCGTCTCCGCCGTAAAGAGCCAACTCTTCAGGGCCCGCTCAACCCTTCGGCAGCTACTCGGAAAATTCCTCGATTCCAAGCCTGAATCCCTCAATAGCGACTAGGGCTCATTTCCACCGCCCGGACCCGACGCTGCATCCGTGAGTATGGTCCAGTCCAACTCACCCAGGTCAATCCGCTGGTTTTCACATTCAAACACCGCATCCTCGTTTCTTGGATCAATATGCGCAGCTGTATCAATNAAATAGCGGGCCAGAAGAGTTTCTTTCTCCCCTGCCTCCCCACCCTTTCGCAAAAGCTTGGATCTCGCCATCAGAAGTCGGGAAAACGTCCGGGGATTGTAATCTCCGGGCTTCACCTGCGGCATGACTCCACGCTGAAGCTGAAAGTTAACGACCATGGCCTGCTTATTGCGCCTCTCCAGATGGAGCGAAAGCGCAAGAATCCTACGAGCAGTGACAAGAGTCTCCTTTGAGCCTTCACTCGAGGATACCAGATTCGCCACATAGGTAGCTAGATTCGTAGCGTAGGTCTTGCGCTCCGGGGCGAGCATTACCTCGTCCCCGAAAAGGGCTTTCTCCACGACCGGAGCTTGGTAAGTAGCTGACAATCCAGCCTTCTCACTCTGTGCACAGACTGCCATGATCGAGAGAAGTAATATGCCGCTTGCTTGCTTCACCGTTTGGATACAGTCATAATCCTTCGACACAATCTTTTCGCAAGTGGCAAATCAGCACAGTATCCGCGAAAAAAAGGAATACCGGGAAAAATTCCAACGCTTTCTTTCCTCCACCTCNGGGGAAGAGAGAGGCACTTGGAGCGCTCTTATATGCGGACACCTTTCCAGATGGATTAGCTTGAACNATGAGATACGGGTCATCGCGACCTATGCTTCGCTTGATACNGAGGCGGATCTCTCTGCNCTCCACCTCTCACTCAAAGAAGAATATGAATTTGCCTATCCGCTGGTGTCGGGAAAGGAGTTAACCTTCCACGTGGTTCCNCACCCGGATCAATTGCAGAGAGGGTCATTCAACATTCTGGAACCTGATTACCGTAGACACAGGATCCTCAAAGCAGATTCTATCGATCTCTGCCTCTGCCCCGGAATAGCATTCACCCCAGACGGAGCCAGACTAGGACGTGGCAAGGCGTTCTACGACTCATACCTGCCCCTGCTGAACCAGGAAGCACTCCGTGTTGGGATCGCCCTGGAGCCACAGATTCATGATTATCTCCCTACGGAGAAACACGACATCCTGATGACCCATATTGCGAGTCCAAGTGGTGTCAGGCCCACTCCGGAAGCCGCAGATTAAAGCGGGGAATACGGACAAAGATCCGTCGCCCACTCTCTGTAACCCCGAAAAATGCCCCCTCCGCATATCCGCTTGAGCGCGCCACGTGGTAACTGTTGTAGGAAAACTCTTCCCCNGGTCCGAGGTCAGGCGTCTGACCGACCACACCATCTCCCTCAACCACNATTACATCCTCAGAATCATTTTCTCTGACAAACCATTTGCGTCCTTGAATNTGGACTCGCTCGTTCGAGTGATTNCGGATGTTAATAAAATACACAAACGGATGGGGTCGATCTTCGGGGTGATCAAGACTGGGCATGTAGATGACATCATCAACCTCCACACTCAAACCATCTAATTCTTCAAAGAGTGGCTCCACCAGAGAAAGGGTAGAGCCACAAGACATCTTGCCAAGGACAAGCTTGCCTGTCCCTGAATTCGTCGGTGTTATTGCTCCGCAATGGACGCTCCCGTAGTCAGCCTCACAATCGCCGGTTCCGACTGCTGTGCGGGCGCAGGAATACAAGCAGATCTCAAAACCTTCTCCCTTCTTGGCATCCATGGGCTTACCGCCATCAGCACGGTAGTGGCCCAGACCCCAAGTCAACTTTATCACCATCAGGAGGTATCAGCCTTAATCCTCAAGGAGCAGATTGAGGTGCTACTCGCACACTATCCGGTGGCAGCTATCAAGACCGGACTTCTCGGGTCTGCGACACAAATCGCTATTGTTGCCGATATTCTCGGCGAGACCGATCTGCCTGTTATAGTCGATCCGGTCCTCGGCGCGTCCTCGGGAACGGATTTCGGGTCACAGGAAGTCATTCAGGCCTACATGGAGAGGCTCCTTCCCTTGGCGCATGTCGCCACTCCAAATCTTCCCGAGGCTCTACGGCTCCTCGGAAAAACAGATCGGCCCGNGNCCGANCCGACNTCCCCTGTCACGATTGNCAGAGAACTGACGGAGCGCCTCAGTATTCCAATCCTTCTCACGGGGGGGCACAGCATGTCGGCAAACCANGCAACCGACATCCTCTGCACCATTGAGGATACTCNCGAGTATTCGCATGCCCGNATTGATCTGCAAAGCGCCCACGGCACAGGCTGCACCTACTCCTCCGCGATCGCCGGCTTTCTGGCACTCGGNCACGAATTAAGAGAAGCGATTCCAAAAGCCCAGCTTTTGATGCGTCATGTTCTGACAACGTCGTATCAATGGCCTGATCCCGAGAACGGGAAAGAAATCCGGGCACTCAATCAGCTTCCAATGGCGACAATCGATCACTCACAAAGCAAAAAGTTGCAGTAGCGAAATCTCTGGACAGATTGACCCCATGGATCCTGACCCCCACCCCTATTTCNATTCAGAGGAAACAGGCGCACCATTTCGGGACTGCATAAGCTGCGGCCTGTCCCTGACGCACGACCCTNGACAGCCCTACCTTGTCGCAAAAAGCTACCGGGGGCAGGAATGTATCTTTGAATATGCAATCTGTGAAGACTGCCGGGCTAATCTGGCTTCAGAGTTCTCGAACGAGTCACAGGAGGCACTGACCTCATATTTCATGCAGAAGGCGAAGCTGTTGGACCGCAGCAGGTTTCTCGATTTCGGAGAGTCCATAGAGCCTTGGATCAGGGAATGCGCCGGCTGCGGGACCCTACGCAGCGAAGCAGCGACCTATTCCCTAGGAGGGATCCTCCAAGGCACATCCGTTGTCTTTGACCCTTATCCAATCTGCCTCTGTGGAAAATGTGAAGAGGAAATCCAGGCCCTCCTCTCGCCAAAGACTCAGGGGATCTGGGACGATTTTGTGGAAACCCACTTTGATGGACCTCCAGGTTACACGGAGGATTTTCCCACAAAAGGGCGCCCCGCTCTGCTGTGAGGCTCCGCCACTTAAGGGCTATAACCTTTTCCGCCTTTCAGGACCACTGAGTAACAGCGCCTCTCTCACCAAAAGAATGGCAGCCCCGCCTGGACTCGAACCAAGAAATACTGAACCAAAATCAGGTGTGTTACCAATTACACTACGGGGCTACTGCCTCTCGGCGGCCGCTTGATAGGGGTAACCACTCCGGTTTTCAACTAATAAACAGGAAAGCTCCGCATGCCACTTGACTCTCTCCGCTGTGATCGAGAAGTTGGCCCGGTAGAAATCATGGAATTTGCCGGTCTCATAGAGCAGCGTCGCGAGAGGTTGGCCGAACTCGAACAGCGCATATCTCAACC
>PBNG01000030.1 GCA_002723015.1 Roseibacillus sp.
TGCTGCCNCCTCTACGGGTGCTGCCTCCNCTNCGGGTGCTGCCTCCGCTGCGGGTGCTGCCTCCTCTACGGGTGCTGCTTCCTCTGCGGGTGCTGCTTCCTCTGCGGAAGCGACCTCCTCCGCAGGAGCTTCTGTTTCGGGTGAAACTTCCTCGGGTGTGGACGCATCCTGATCCGAAGCTTGGTTGTCGTTACTTGTAACCATGATTTGAAGAACGTTAAAATTTCAATCCACCTTCCCGAGCCGCCTCCGCCAAGGCCTTGATTTTTCCATGATAGAGATGACCCCCCCGGTCAAAAACCACACTTCCAACGCTGGCTCCTCCGGCGCGATTCGCTATCAGCGTGCCCACTTTTTCCGCGGTAGCGACATTTGATCCGGAGGCCTCTACCTCCTTGTCGAGACTGGAAGCGGCACAGAGCGTGCGACCCGCCTCATCATCGATGATNTGCGCATAAATATTCTTATTCGAGTAGTGCACGGCCAGCCGCGGACGNCTCGCAGTTCCTGCCACTTTTTTCCGTATTCGGCGATGAATCTTCCGACGAGACTCTTTTCTATTCAGAATGCTCATGATCTATTTTTTGATAGTGGTTTCTACTTCTGAACACTCTTACCCGCCTTCCGGCGGACATATTCACCTACATAGCGAACTCCTTTTCCCTTGTAGGGCTCGGGTGGGTAATAGTTCCNAACTTCGGCAGCAAACTGGCCTACCACCTGCTTGTTTNCTCCCTCGACCTTGATCTTGGTGTTGTCTGTAACAGTGACAGTCACCTCGCTGGGTATGGGGTGCAGAATGGGATGAGACTTTCCGAGACTCAGATCGAGCTTGTCTCCCTTCACTGCTGCTCGAAATCCAACACCTTGGATCTCCAGNTCCTTCATGAACCCATTGGAGACGCCTTCCACCATGTTATTGATCAGGCTACGTGCTGTTCCATGAATGGCCCGCATTTGCCTCTGATCGTTTTCACGCTTCACCGCGAGAGCGCTCTCCTCCTGGTCGATAGATATCCCCTTGGGCAACCGCCATTGTAATTTTCCCTTAGGTCCCTCTACCGTAACTTCTCCCTCCGAGCCGACATTGATCGAAACCTTGTCGGGAAGGGCTATAACTTTCTGGCCAACTCGTGACATTGTTCTCTTTCTGGTTTGAGTTTACCAAACAAAGGCCAGCAGTTCGCCGCCTACTTTCTGACGCCTCGCCTGCGCCCCGGTCATGATCCCTTTTGACGTGGAGACAATTGAAATACCCAGCCCGTTGAGAACTCGCGGTATTTCCTGCGACCCGGCATAGTGCCGCCGGCCCGGCTTGGAAACTTTTTTGAGATCGGTCAGCGCAGGAGTTCCGTCCACGAATTTAGTCTTCACTTGCAACTGGGGAAACTTGCCCGAGGTATCAACCTCATAGTTCCAAATATACCCTTCCTCCTTAAGGATCCGGGCGATCTCTGCCTTGACCTTGGAGAAGGGTGCTGCGAATTGATCATTCCCGGCCCGTGATGCATTCTTGAAACGGGTGAGGAAATCCGAAATAGGATCTGAGAGAACAGCCATGGTTAATTCTGGTTAGTCGTTAGATATTTTCAGGCAGCAGCCTCTGAACTCCCTGGGTTTTCCTGCTCCTGTGGCTTCCGGAAAGGAAATCCAAGAGCATCGAGCAGTGCTTTACCATGCTCGTTGGTAGTTGCGGAAGTGACGAGGATGATGTCGAATCCCAAGTTCCGCTTGATTTTGTCCAGTTCGACCTCGGGGAAAATCGATTGGTCGGAGATACCTAGGGCGTAATTCCCCTGGCCGTCAAAACTCTTTGGTGAAAGTCCCCGGAAGTCGCGAATATTGGGCGCCGTGATATGGATGAATCGATCAAGAAATTCCCACATGTGGCTCCCTCGAAGCGTCACACGCGCACCCACTGCCTCCCCTGCACGAACCTTGAAGTTCGCAACGCTTTTACGGGCATAAACTACACTGGGTTTCTGTCCCGTTATACGCGAAATTTCTTCAACAGCATCCTCCGTGGCATTCTTCCGCTCAGCTTGAGCGTAACCGACGTGGGTAGTGACGACAATCTTGGTAAGNTTGGGGACCTGATTCACATTGGTCAGGCCGAGTTGTTCCTGAAGCTCCGGAACAACTGCTTCCTTATAGTGTTTCTGAAGTGTTGGGGTCATGATTGCGGGTCAGCTTTGTTTCTCGCTTAAGCGCGTTGGTGGCGAATGCCTTATCCAGCCTTCAATCGGCTGATTTAATCTTTTTAACGTTTGAAATGTGAATCGGACCATCCTTCTCGATGATACCTCCATCGGGGTTCGCCTCGGATCGCCGCACTGATTTCTTCATTATCCTGACACCCTCGACAATGACCTGCTCTTTCTCGGCATGTACTTCGAGGACTTTTCCTTGTTTGCCCTTATGGTTACCCGCAATGACTTGTACGTCGTCGCCGGGGTTTACATGTGTCTTTTTGCGGGACATGGGATCAGTATCTATCGTTTGGTTCGTTACAGGGATCAGAGGACTTCAGGGGCAAGTGAGACAATTTTCATGAAATTCTTTTCCCGAAGTTCGCGGGCCACCGGACCGAAGATCCGTGTTCCCCGGGGATTTCCATCCTTGTCAATAATCACGATCGCATTTCCATCGAAGCGAAGAATTGATCCATCACGCCGCCTGATCGGGGCAGCAGTCCGGACCACCACGGCCTTGACTACTGAACCCTTCTTAATCGCAGCAGTGGGTATGGCCTCCCTGACATGAGCAGTGATAACGTCTCCCACGTCCGCACTTTTATTGCCGCCCTTGCCGATGACTCCAATCATCTTGGCGCTACGGGCGCCGGTGTTGTCAGCGACCTCGACTTTGGATTCCATCTGGATCATGGCTCTATCTAGGTAAATTGGTTTAAAACAGGAAAACTAGTGGCTGAGAACCTTAGTGAGGCGCCACCGCTTGGTCTTGGAAATTGGACGCATCTCCTCGATTCGAACTCGATCGCCTACGGAAGCCTCTCCCTTCTCATCGTGAGCGTAGAACTTCTTGGTCCGCTTGATGATTTTCTTGAACTTTGAATGCGGCACTCTCGCAACGAACTCGACCACAATCGTCTTATCCATTCCCGTGGAGACTACGTTGCCTACTCGCTGCTTTCGCAGACCTTGCTTCTTTTCTGTATCGGACATTGGTTGAGAAATTATTGTTGCTTGAGATCCTATTCAGCAGACGCTCCTTGAAGACGACGCTCGCTCAATGCGGTCATTACCCGTGCTGCTTCACGACGAACCAGACGAAGACGAGCACTATTTTCCAGTTGTCCGGTCGACTGCTGCAATCGGAGGTTAAGTCTCTCCTGCTTCAGGTCACGGAGGCGCACCTGCAATTCCTCCGTACTCAGTTCGCGGATTTCAGTGATCTTGATCTGGGGCATCTTTATGGCTTTTGGTTGGAGGGATAAAAACTTCTTTTAGGCGGAGTGATGAGATCGCGAGATAAACCTGGTTCGGATTCCCAGCTTGTACGAGGCCAAACGCATGGCTTCCCGGGCGGATGCCTCGGGCACGCCCGCTATTTCAAAGATCATTGTTCCGGGTCGGATAACCGCAACCCAGCCCTCGACTGGCCCCTTACCCTTACCCATCCTTGTCTCCGGAGGGCGCGCGGTAATCGGCTTGTGCGGAAACACACGGATCCACACCTTGCCTTTTCTCTTTAGATAGCGATTGATCGCGACCCTGCATGCCTCGATCTGACGGCTACTCATCCACCCCCGATCAAGGGCCTGCAGTCCAAAGTCACCGAAGCTGACATCGACTCCACGACTGGCGTTGCCGCCGCGGTTTCCTCGCTGTGACTTACGGTATTTAACGCGCTTGGGTATTTGTGCCATCGTTCTAGTTTCTTTTAATTAGCTGGTTTTGCTCCAGGTCCACCGGGTCCACCGGGTCCACCGACCACCGGGCCCCCGTCCACCAGGTCCACCAGGTCCACCAGGTCCTCGTCCACCAGGTCCNCGTCCACCAGGCCCTCGTCCGCCAGGTCCTCGTCCACCACGACGGTCATCACGCCGTTGGGGACGCCCACCGGCTCCTCCCTCTTTATCGTTCTTCTCCTTCCGGTTGACCCAGCATTTCACCCCAATGATGCCGTAGACGGTTTTCGCTTCGGCAAATCCGTAATCGATGGGAACCCGCAGTGTCTGTAGTGGCACTTTTCCCTCCCGATACCACTCTGCGCGCGCGATATCAGCTCCTCCAAGGCGGCCGGCGCACCTGATTCGTATCCCTTCCGCTCCAAAGTCCATTGCAGTTTGCAAAGCCCGCTTCATGGCGCGCCGGAAACTGATCCGGCGTTCCAACTGAACCGCCACATTTTCCGCTACAAGCTGGGCATCCAGCTCTGGACTGCGGACTTCCACGATATCAATCTTGACCTGCGAATCCGCACAGATTTTTGATATATCATTCGTCATACGTTCGATCTCAGAACCTTTACGGCCAATCACCAGACCTGGCCGAGACGTATGCAGGGTGACGCGGACGCTGTTCCACGCACGCTCGACAACAACCTTGGAGAGGGCTGCGAACTGAAGGCGTCCACTCAGATACCTGCGGACCCTGAGATCCTCATGAAGCTTGGAGCGATAGTCATCGCCCTCGGCGTACCACTTGGAGCGCCAGTCACGATTGACAACGAGTCGGAATCCGACGGGATTTACTTTTTGTCCCATATTGTTTTTTGTTGGAGAAGATTAGTTAGTCTTTTTGCTCGTCTTCCGGATCCTCTTCGGAGTCAGAAGCTGATTCTGCGGCATCTTCTCCCTCTGATTCCTCATCGGGAGATTGCTCAGAATCCTCTACAGCGGGATCCTCTGATCCCTCGTCTGTCTGATCTGTGGCAACTGGTGTAACATCTGAACTGCCCTCGTTACTCTCAGCTGCCTCGGGTGCCTCATCCTCTGCTGCGGGCTCCTCCTCTACCTCCTCAGCCTCGGCTACAGGAGCTTCCGGGATACGTTTCTCCCTGCTAGGCGCTCCAGCCTCTTCGTGCCCCTCATCAGTCAGGATGATGTAGATGTGACTTGTCCTTTTCTTGATCGCACTGGCCGAACCGCGAGCACGCGGCTTAAAGCGCCGGAAGGACGGCCCGTCCGAGATGTTCGCCTCCTTGACATGAAGACTGTCGGCGGCGAGATCATGATTATTCTCGGCGTTAGCCACCGCACTCTTCAGAGTCTTCCCGATCAGGAAGGCCGCCTTCTTCGGCGTGAAATTGAGGGCATCAATCGCGTCGGAAACAGGGAGTCCCCGGATCTCGCGAGCTACGTCCCGTGCTTTCTTGGGTGAGATACGTGCGTATTTATAAATAGAGCGTACTTCCATGGTCAAAGGGCTGGCTTAATTCTTCTTGAGTGAAGCGGTATCATTGAACCGCACTGGATTATTATCGTTCTGGAGTTTTTGAACAAACACCCCGCAGATGTCCGGCCGCACATCTGCAACCATTGCCTCCGCTACCATCAGGTCCCCCCGCATGATATTGAAGACCATCCCAATGCGTGCATTCTCNTTTGATCCCACATTCAGGACGACCAACCCACTCTTTTCATCAATACTCTTTACCTGTGCGTATTGCAGGTTACCGCGCTCCACATTCCTTTCGGGCATGTTCCTAAGACCTAACTCTACTTCAAGGGCCCGTAGATATGCCTCCAACTGGGCCCGGGCCTCGGGGTCTGCCGTAATCGCGCTCTTGATGTAGGCCTGTGCTGCCGAACTAAGTCGNATTGCGGCTTCTTCCATTCGACGCAGACGACGGTCAAGAACNGTAACATTCTGCCACGCCTCAACGGTCCTTTCGTCCCCATTGCTGATGAGGTCCTTACCAAGTGCCTGCAACCTGGTCCTGATCTTCACCAAGGCTTCCGCGGATTCCTTTTCGCTCCGGTTTGCTTCAACGAGACTTTCCTGCAGGCTAGCAATCTGGAGTTGCAGAAGGGCATTTTCCTTCCTGAGTCGCTGGACCTCATCAACCTCCTCGGCACCACACCACGAAAACAACCCAGCCACCGCGAGGGTGGAGAGTATCAACTTGGAAATAGTGGTATCCATAGAAACAGAAGGTTGTANGACCGAACGATTAGAATATTACTTTTTACCCATGCCCCCATGGGCNTTGAATATCCTGGTCGGAGCAAACTCTCCCAGCTTGTGCCCCACCATGTTTTCGGAGACGTATACGTTGGTAAAAACCTTACCGCTGTGCACCAGGAATGTGAGTCCAACGAAGTCCGGTGTGATCATGGAACGTCGGCTCCAGGTCTTTATCGGCTTCTTGTCGCCCTTCTCGACTGCCTCGTCGATCTTGGCCAGCAGCTTCTGGTCCACAAACGGACCTTTCTTTAGGGAACGTGGCATGATTTCAGATTCTTAACGCTTTTTGGAGTTGCGGCGCTCAACAATAAACTTGTTGCTGCCTTTATATTTTGAACGGGTTCTCTGTCCCTTGGTGTGGCCCCAGGGCGACTTGAGGTGCTGTCTTCCACCACCGGATTTCGACTTGCCCTCACCTCCACCATTCGGATGGTCCACCGGGTTCATGCACATACCTCGCACTGTCGGACGGACTCCCTTCCAACGAGTGCGCCCCGCTTTACCTGAAACCTCATTCATGTGGTCCCGGTTTCCGACCTGTCCTATCGTGCAGTAACAGTTTTCGTGAAAGCGGCGAATTTCTCCCGAGGGCATCTTGACCAGCGCATAGCCACCTTCACGGTTCGATACCACTGCCTGCTGCCCAGCAGACCGAGCCACTTTTCCTCCTCCACCGGGACGCAGCTCTATATTATGCACTGCTGTTCCAAGGGGCACACTCCGAAGCGGCAATGCGTTACCAGGCGAAGGCGGAGCATTTTCTCCCGCCTGAACGGTAGCACCAACCTGAAGCCCAGCTGGGCATAGGATGTAGGATTTCTCTCCATCCTTATATTGAATCAAAGCGATCCGACAGGTGCGGTTAGGATCATATTCCACCGCTGTGACACGGGCTTCAATCTCGCGTTTACGCCTCTTGAAGTCGACCAGACGATATTTACGCTTGTGTCCCCCACCAATATGACGGCAGGTAATCTTGCCCTGGTTGTTCCGACCTCCACTCCTCGGGAGCGGTTCGGTCAGTTCCTTTTCGGGCTTCTTTTTGGTGATTTCCTCATAAGTAGGCCACACTTTGTAGCGGTTTGAGGGCGTCACTGGCTTGAAGCTTTTGAGTGGCATGACTGTTAGTTGTTAAATCGCTTTAGTATAAATTGGGTGGAATCGGTCCTTAGATCAGATCAATCGAATCTCCATCCTTAAGGCGCACCATGGCCTTCTTCCAAGATGCGGTCTTTCCTTCATCAGCGCGTCGGACACGCTTGACCTTCCCTCTGTAATTGGTGGTCCGAACACCCGTAACCTTAACCCCAAAGGCCTGCTCGACTGCGCGTTTGATCTCGATCTTGTTGGCTCGACGATCGACCTTGAATACGTACTCGTTGTGGAGCTCCTGAAGAAGAGTGGACTTCTCAGATAGGCGGACACTGTCGATGACGGAATAAATATCTCTCATTTTAGCTTTGGGATATGATTTAGCTGGTCCGTGATGCCAGCACCTCGAGCGCGGAGGCGGTGAGGACGATACTGTCGTGATAGAGTAGTTCCTCGATGCTTACCTCACTGGCGGGGAGACACATCGCCCCGGGTATATTGCGGTGGGATAGAAGAGTTTTTTCATCAAACTCTGGCGAAACCACGAGGACCTTGTCGCAATCGGTAATCTTTCCTATTTCGGCGAGAAACGACTTGGTTTTGCCATCCGCAATCTCAAAGGAATCAACCACCTGAATTTTTCCTTCAGCTATGCAATCCCCAAGAACCCGACGTAAGGCCAGCTTCCTGATCTTCTTGGGCACCTGCTTCGAGTAATCCCTTGGTCGTGGTCCATGAGCGACGCCTCCACCAACATAAAGTGGTACCTTTGACGTACGGTGCCGAGCGTTTCCGGTTCCTTTCTGCCTGTACATCTTCTTACCCGTTCCCCTGACCTCACCACGTGTCTTGGTATTTGCGGTCCCGGACCTTCTGTTAGCCTGATAAGCCACGATCAGGTCATGAACTGCCTGCCCGCCCTTCTTGCTGTCCTCAAGGACAGTAATGCTGGCCGCTTTGGCATCTTCAAGAGTGAGTGTTCTTGCTGACATTTTGCTTCCTTCCTAGACTTTGTGATTCGGTTATTGCGCCGGCGAGGGCTTCTTTTTTGCGGGACGCACCACCACATAACTTCCCTTCGAACCCGGGACGGCACCCGACACGAGAATTACATTATCCTCCGGACGAACCTGAACGATTTTCAGGTTCTGGGTGGTTCTGTTCCGCTGTCCATCGTGACCTGGCATACGCTGGTTCTTCCAGATTCGCCCGGGCCACGTTCCCGCTCCAACAGCTCCCGGCCGGCGATGAGTCATGTGACCATGAGCAGCTGGCCCACCTCCGAAATTATAACGCTTAACCACTCCCTGGAATCCCTTTCCCTTGGTCGTTCCAATGACATCAACCCACTGCCCGTCCTTAAAGAGTTCTGCGCCCGGGTGGGAGTCAGGCAACTCCNCTCCTTCTTCGAGGAGAAACTCTCGAATGATCCTCTTGGCTGAAACTCCATGCTTCTTGAGATGGCCCATGGCAGGTTGCTTCATTCGCTGCTCCTTCTGATCTGAATAGGCCACCTGCACAGCATTGTAGCCATCCTTGGAATCAACTTTTTTCTCCTGCACGAACTCGTTGCCCCCTACATCGATCACGGTTACCGCGATCGCACTTCCAGCCTCCTGGTCAAAGAGCCTGGTCATACCTATTTTCTTTCCAATCAGTCCTAATGACATGGTCGTATGCGGTTAAGAGTAAATTTCCGTGTTCAGATGCGGATCGTAATATCCACCCCGGCAGGCAGATTGAGTTTCTTCAGCTCATCAACCGTCCGGGCTGTCGGGTCCATGATGTCAAGCAGACGCTTGTGAGTACGGATCTCGAACTGCTCTGCTGACTTCTTGTTGACGTGCGGAGAACGGTTTACCGAAAATTTCTCGGTCCGTGTTGGCAACGGAATCGGACCTGCAACCTTCGCACCCGTCCTCTTGGCGGTCTCCACGATTTCTTCCGCGGACTTATCGATCGCTCGATGGTCAAAGGCTCGGAGACGAATTCTGATTTTCTGGTTTTCCATGGTCGAGAGGAGAAAAATTTTGGCGAGAGAATTTATGCGGCAACCGTCCCGCGCTCCTTACAGATCGCTTCGACGATAGCCTGAGGGACGGGGTCAAAACTGGCTGGGGTCATTACAAATGAGGCGCGGCCCGAAGAGATCGTGCGGACGTCTGTGGAGTATCCGAACATTTCAGCAAGGGGCACCTTGGCTCTGACAATGGCGACATTGCCTTTGCTGCCCATTTCCTGAATCTGCCCGCGCCGACGATTCAGATCACCCATGATGTCACCTTGGTTTTCCTCGGGAGTGGTAACTTCTACATCCATTATGGGCTCCAGAAGAATGGGCTGTGCCTTTCTGAAGGCGTCCTTCATCGCGAAAATTGCGGCCATCTTGAAGGCATTCTCGTTGGAATCAACGTCGTGGGATGAACCATCAGTAATATTCACATGGACGTCCACCACCGGGTAGCCTGCGACGATGCCGTTAGTCATCGCCTCAGAGACTCCGGCGGTTACGGCATTCATATATTCCTTAGGAATAGCACCACCTACCACCAGGCTCTTGGTCGTGAGACCAGCACTCTTTTCATTGGGAGAGACATCAAGAACAACATGCCCATACTGCCCCCTTCCGCCACTCTGCTTCTTGAGGAGACCCTCGCCACCCGCGTCGGCAGTNATTGTCTCCCTGTAAGCGATCTGAGGCTTCCCAACGTTGGCTTCCACGCTGAATTCACGGCGAAGGCGATCGATAATCACCTCAAGGTGGAGTTCTCCCATCCCAGAAATAATCGTCTGCCCTGTTTCCTCATCAGTATGAACCACAAAGGTAGGGTCCTCCTCCATGAGACGTGCCAACCCGGAAGACATTTTTTCCTGATCGGCAGTGGTCCGGGGCTCAACTGCCATTGCGATTACAGGCTCTGGGAAACTCGGCGGCTCAAGAAGGATATCAAACTTCTGGGAACACAGCGTGTCCCCGGTTGTGACATTCTTGATCCCGACGATAGCAGCTATGTCGCCAGCGTAGCAGGTTTCAATCTCTTCATGCTTGTCGGCTTGGATCTGGATCAACCTGCCGACCCGCTCTTTCCTGCGNNTACGCGGGTTATATACCATGTCTCCCTTCGATACAGTTCCCGAGTAGACACGGAAGAACACCAGCTTGCCCACATACTTGTCCGCCCACAGCTTGAAGGCCAGTGAGCAGAACTTTTCGTTGTCATCAGTAGGAGCAACCACCTGATCATTTTCGTCATCAAACCTCTGACCCCTGGCGGCGGGNATCTCCAGAGGACTCGGAAGATAATCGATTACTGCGTCGACCAGATACTGCNCCCCCTTGTTCTTGAAGGCAGACCCTCCAGCAATGGGCACAACCTTGTTGGCGATCGTCGCCCGCCGCATCGCNTTTTTCAGGTCTGTTACAGTAATTTCCTCTTCCAGAAGAAACTTTTCTCCCAACTGCTCGTCAGCGTCAGCCAAAGTCTCTACAATCTCTCCATAGGCCTTCTCGGCCTCCTTGGCCTGCTCCGCATCGAGCTCCCGGATNTCGAAGGTTGACCCGAGGGTATCATCCTCGGTGTAGACCACCGCTTTCTTGTTNAGAACATCGATCTGCCCTTTGAGTTGATCTTCAGACCCAATGGGGATCAGGATCNGCAGGGGCTTAGCTCCCAGCTTTTCCCGNACTTCCTCAACCACATTCTGGAAATTAGCCCCGACACGGTCCATCTTGTTGACAAACACGATTCTGGGCACGTTGTATTTGGATGCCTGNCTCCAGACCGTCTCTGTCTGGGGTTGCACTCCAGCGACTCCACAGAAAACAACAACTGCACCATCAAGGACCCGTAGCGACCTCTCAACCTCCGCTGTGAAATCGACGTGGCCCGGCGTATCGATGATGTTGACCCTCTGCTTCTGCTCCTCAAAAAGTTTGAAAACTCCCTCGTCCTTTTTCTGCGTCCATTCACATGTGACCGCTGCCGAGGTAATTGTGATGCCCCGTTCGCGCTCCTGCTCCATGTGATCGGTGGTAGTTGCACCATCGTGCACCTCCCCAATCCTGTGGATCATTCCTGTATAGAAAAGGACCCTTTCCGTCAGCGTTGTCTTGCCAGCATCAATATGAGCCGCAATCCCAATATTCCGGGTCCGCTCAAGCGGATACGGCCTGTCGGGACTATTGGGGCTCTCAGACATCTGGGGAGCTGAAACTGTGGCTGTGGCGAGCATTTAAACCTGTTTACCAGCGGAAGTGGGCGAAGGCGCGGTTAGCCTGCGCCATCTTATGGACATCATCACGCTTTCGGACTGCTCCACCAGTGTTGTTGGCAGCATCCTTGATCTCGTTAGCAAGAGCGACGTGCATCGGAGTGCCCTTCCGACCCCGCGCAAAGCCTATGATCCAACGCATTGCCAGGGCCTCCGAGCGTGAGGCTGCTACCTCNAGTGGAACCTGATAGGTTGCTCCACCAACGCGGCGACTTTTCACCTCAACCCGGGGTTTTGAGTTTTCTATCGCTCGGGTTACAACCTCGAGCGGGTCAACCGTGTCCGTTCCCTCGTTAGCCTTGTCGATCGCAGAATAGACAACCCTCTCAGCGAGTGACCTCTTCCCATCTTTCATCACTTTTGAGATGAGATGTCCGATTAATTCACTGTCGAACTTCGGATCCCGCCGGTCGGGCTTGTGGTAAACTCTTCTTCTTCTTGCCATGCTGGTAAGTTCCTTTCTCTTTCAGATAAGGTTACTTCTTGGGACGCTTGGCCCCGTACTTGGACCGACTCTGCTTACGATTCTCAACTCCNAGAGTGTCAAGAGACCCTCGCACAATGTGATACCTCACGCCTGGGAGGTCCTTCACCCTACCACCACGGACAAGAACAATACTGTGCTCCTGCAGGTTATGACCCTCCCCACCAATATAGGCAATGACCTCAAACCCGTTTGTTAAACGCACTTTCGCCACCTTCCGCAACGCGGAGTTCGGCTTCTTGGGTGTCCGGGTATATACCTGCAGGCAGACTCCGCGTCGCTGAGGGCAGTTGGAGAGCGCCGGCGACTTAGATTTCTTGACGGCCTGCTTGCGCCCTNTCCGGACGAGTTGGTTGATGGTCGGCATGATTCCTGCTGTTTGAGAATATCTCTGGTGATCTTTGAACACTCGCCGAGGCAGGAGGCAGGTCGGCGAGGATTACCCTCGCAGGAGCCTGTTATCCGGAGCTGCACCCGATGAGCTGGTAAACCGCTTTTTGTGCTGTTTCCTGCGGTAAGCCGCAGAATCCAGCCACGATTTTTGGGGGCGCGACTATAGGAGTCAGCCCCCTGTTGACAAGGCCTATTTCGCCTATTTTTTAAAGAATTTAGTGCTAACCTCCAAAACACCGTTGAAGGCCTCAAATTACCTTTTTTTGTGCTCTAGTCCTTGTTTTTTGTCAAATGGCANCCTCGCCGGGAGTGCAGGGCCTCTCCCGGCCNAAAATAAGCCAAGCAAAACCNGGACCCTCCTCCAGCACCGCGAAACCTCCCTTGTCTCCGGTTCCCCCGCTATCTTTTTGGTATCGACAGCGTCGGGCCCGCTCTATAGTTCCCCAACTNCTCCGCGAGGGTAAATGGCAGGGTAGCTCAGGGGTAGAGCAAAGGACTCATAAGCCTTGGGTCGGCGGTTCGAATCCGCCCCCTGCTACGTTTCCTCGCTGGATCATCAGTAACAGGCGCGGGCAAACCCCGTCTCCCCATATCCCAGCCGTCTCGTGCCCGAAGCCCGCTTTACCATCCTTAACAGGACCACTGAGATCGGAGCCAATAGCTACCTTCTTGAGNTCGGAAACACTCGGATTGTGCTGGATGCGGGCATGCACCCCAAGGAGCGGGGTCGTGGCACCCTTCCCCGTTACGAAGATCTGGCATATGACAGTGTGGATGCCATCATAATAACGCATTCTCATCTAGATCATGTGGGAACTCTTCCGGTNCTCATGCGTGATCAACCCTCTGCCCGGGTCTTCATGACTCCAGCGACGAGCGCCCTTGCTGATGCACTTCTCCATAACTCCGTCAATGTGATGAAGTCCCAGCGACAGGAACTCGGGATCGAGGACTATCCTCTCTTCACCCATCGCTCAGTCGACAAGATGGTCCCCCGTATCGAACCGCGTGACTACGAAAAGCCTTTCGAGGTCGACTGGAATGGATCCGTGAGAGCAACCTTCTACGATGCAGGTCATATCCTCGGATCCGCCGGAGTCCTGCTGGAAGGCAACGGTAAACGGTTTTTCTATAGTGGCGATATTCGTTTCGAGGACCACGCTCTGATCCGAGGTGCGCGTTTCCCGGATCTGACGCAACAGGGCCTCGATGCACTCATAGTCGAGACCACAAGGGGAGACTCTCCCCGTCCTGCTTCCTACTNCGGCAAGGAAGAGCGACGGCGCTTTATCAACGATATTGAAAAGTGTCTGGACAAGGGAGGATCGGTTCTTGTTCCCGTTTTCGCTATCGGCAAGACCCAGGAGGTTCTCACCATGATTCACGAGTCCAAACAGGACCATTCTCTCAGGGACGCGCCAGTCTACATCGGCGGACTAAGCACCAAGATGACCGTCATATATGACAAGTTTTCAGGTTCCACACGACGTAGTGCACCCGACTTCAAGATCCTCAGGGACATGAATCCGATCACTGGGAACCGGCGGGGTCGAAGACCGATCCCTCTCGAACGTGGAGCAATCTACGCTCTCTCAAGCGGCATGATGACGGAAAAGACAACTTCGAATGGGTTTGCCCGAGGGTTTATCGATAAACCGGACAACGCGCTTCTATTTGTCGGCTATGCAGATCCCGANAGTCCTGGAGGACAAATACGGGCCGCTCAGCAGGGAGACGATATCTCACTTGATTCTGAGCTTCCAAGTGTTCGGTTAAATTGCAAAGTGAACGTATACGATTTCAGCGGTCATGCACCTAGAAATCAACTGCTGGATTTCATGCAGGCCGCGAATGCCCGGAGGACACTCCTTGTCCACGGAGATCTCTCAGCCCTGGAGTGGTTTGAGAATCAGGTCGAGAGAGCTGTTATCCCGTCGCCCGGAAAGGCGATCTCCCTGTAATTGGTTTACTCCTTCTTGAGGCGCTCCACTTCCTCTCGTAATAGCTTCAGGGACTGGCGCATCTCCCTGATTTTTCCTACATCCCTCCATTGGCGCACTTCATCAGTGAAGGGCTTGGCAGGAGTCCCCATGTAGACGCCGGCCTCATCAATACTCTGGATAGCCCCCGACTTGCCTCCCAGTTGCACCCCATCAGCAATTTCGATATGACCATTGATCCCAACCTGGGCAGCAAGAGTGACCTGGTCTCCAAGTTTGGAACTGCCAGCGACGCCCGAAAGCGCCACGATGATGCAGTTTTTGCCTATCTGAACATTATGCCCAATCTGGACGAGGTTATCGATCTTAGTCCCTTCTCCGACTACAGTTCGACCAAATCGAGCCCTGTCGACGCACGCGTTTGCACCAACCTCTACGTCGTCCTCCAGGACAACGATGCCTAACTGGGGGACTTTATGGTGTCTCCCGTCAACAAATTCATACCCGAAGCCATCAGATCCGATTACTGCGCCCGGTTGAAGGATGACCCGATCCCCAAGGACACAGCGTTCCCGGATAGTCACATTCTGGTGAATGATGCAGTCCTCGCCAATGATGGCGTCCCGGCCAA
>PBNG01000031.1 GCA_002723015.1 Roseibacillus sp.
TTCTTCTGCAAGATCCCTCAAATGCCCATCAAAATATCTATGCATAAGGTTAAACAGAAAACTCACCTCAGCTTCTGGTCTGAGACGGTTTTCCGATGAAAAAGCAAACAATGTTAGAATTGGTAAATTACGATAAAGAGCGGCTTTCACAATCCGCTTAATTGCTTCTGCACCAGCCAAATGACCCTCGGGACGGCTTAAACCTCTAGATTTCGCCCATCGCCATCCTCTCCATCTCCTCGTGCACGAACAGGCTCAACACTCAGGTGAACGGGCCACTGGTCAGCACCGTCCAGATCGGCGCCATGGCAAGCCGGGGAGCGATCCTGGCGAAGGTTCGCAGTCCAATCACCTCCACGAAGATGGGGCTCGCCATGCTGGTAGAGCGGACCGGAGAGCTGATCCGGGGGAACATCCCATTCCCGCTGGAGACCGGCCCCCGGGTGGAGGGCCTTCCGGGGAGCAAGGAATTCTCAGCCGGGCTGACCCGGATCGGGCTTCCTGCTCCCGAGCTCGGCACCATCGAACTTCTTGTCGGTGGCAAAGAATTTTTTTCCGCGCTGGAGCAAGAGCTTTTTCTTGCCCGAGAGTCTGTCGATCTCCAGCTCTACATCTGGGACAACGACGATGTCAGTGTCGCTTATGCTGACATGGTGAGAAAACGAGCAAAGGCTGTTCCTACTCGAATCCTCCTTGATGACATTGGATCGACAATTTCAGCCAGCCTGAAACCAATCACCCCTGCTCCACCGGGCTTCCGGGCCCCACCCGACATTGCCGCCTATCTTCGACATGAATCGGAGCTGCAACTCCGCCGGATCCTCGATCCCTGGGCCGTGATAGACCATTGCAAGTTGCTCGTTTTTGATGGCAAAACCGCCATGCTGGGAGGAATCAACATCGGGCGGGAATACTACTCGGAATGGCATGACTTGATGGTCCGCCTGAAGGGGCCGATTGTTGATACCCTTCAGGTCGAATTCTCCAAGAAGTGGCATGGCGCCCACCCCCTCGGAGACCTCTCTTTTTTTTTCCGACCGCCTCCCCCGGCTGCAAGAGCAGGATCACCACCTCCCGGCTCGTTTCCAATCCGGATCCTGAGAACCAACCTCCTTGAAGGCCGACGGGAACCCCTCAAGGCCATCCTGGAAGCGATCAGGGCAAGCGAAAGCCGCGTCTGGATCGAGAACGAGTATATTACCAGCGACCGTATCCTTGACGCCCTTCTGGCCGCCTGTCGACGCGGAGTTGATGTCAGAGTCATCATCCCGAAACTCCCCTTTGAGGAAATCATGGAAATCGCAAACCATCAGGCTGCGGGTGACCTGTTGCGGGCTGGAGCAAAAGTGTATCGCTACCCGGGAATGACCCATATGAAGGCCATCATCTGCGACGGTTGGGCTACCGTCGGAGCGACAAATTTAGACACTCATAGCCTGCAGATCAGTCATGAACTCAACATTTCCTTCGCCGACCCCGGAGCCGTCAAGACCCTCGCGAGACGTGTCTTCAAGGCAGACTTTGCGGTCTCGAAGCCTCTTACAATCGAGGAGACCAGGCACTGGCTGAACCCTCTTGCAGAGACCATTGCTGACCAACTTTGACCAGCGGGTGACCAAGGCCTGTCACTGGACGATACAGGTCTCCACCCCGTGCTTGAGAGACTTGAAGGGGTCTTCCCATGTCGGAATAAACTCCTGCGCGACATAGTCCGTGAAACCGGTCTTGATAATCTCCCTGATGATCGGCGGATAATTGATCTCCTGACTGGCGTCTATCTCTCCCCTCCCCGGGTTCCCCGCGGTGTGGTAGTGCCCGATGTAATCCTTGTATTCCCGAATGCGCCTGATCACGTCCCCATTCATGATTTCCACATGGTAAATGTCGAAGAGCAGCTTGAAGTTCTCAGAGCCCACCTCCTTGACAAGATCCACACAGAAATCAACGTCATCCCCGAAGTAGCCTGCATGACCAGTCATCTTTCCCTCGGTCGCTCTCGAGTTAAGGTGCTCAAAACAGATGGTGATCCCTTTTTTTTCGGCGAGAGGAACAACCTTTTTCCATGTCTCCACGCAGAGCCGGGCAGCCTTTTCATCGTCCATACCTTCATAGCGCATTCCCGTAAAGGTGATGACCCGCTTGGCCTTGACTTGGCTTGCGACCTCAATGCCGTCCTTCAGCTTTTCGATCACCATGTCCGTGTAGCGGGGATCGCAGGGCCCCTCTGCAAACCCATGGCTTCCCACAAGAGAGATCTCCAGACCCAGTTCCATCACATCCTTATAGGCTGTCCGCGGAATTCCTTCCATCCCGTGCATGCCAAGTTTGACGCACCACTCACCCAGCTCCTTCGGCTTGACACCCCGCCCCCCGAAGCACCAGCCCATCACCGAATGCTTGAAGGGCGTATCAATCTTGGAAGGGGCAGCGAGGCAACGGCCGGCACCGAGACTGACACCACCAACTGTCAGGGCTGCCCTGCTTAGGAAGTTTCTTCTGGAAGAGCTCATGCATCCCATCGTAGGTCAGGGAATAGCCAGTTTCCAATCCACAAAAGCCCTCAGGGTTTTTCTGCCCCCGGCAGACTGGCTGGAGAAGATGTCCAAACCCTCTGACCTCGTGCCTGTTCCCTGCTTTGCTGTTCCCGGAGTGACACTCACACTGGCGCTGACAATAGCTGCGATTCTCAACCCAGCTGTTGCACAGGACCAGGAACCTAAAAAAAAGGACAGACCCAGTTTTGTTGTTATTCTGGCCGACGATCTGGCGTGGAACGATATCGGGGCCTTCGGCAACACAAAGGTCCATACGCCCAGCCTGGACAAGCTGGCCACGCAGGGAATGTGCTTCGATCAGGCATTTCTCACCAGTAGTTCCTGCTCACCCAGCCGCGCAAGTATTCTTACCGGACGCTACCCCCACCAGACAGACGCAGAACAACTCCACTGGCCGATTCCAGAATCACAGAAGATTTTCCCTGAGCGGCTCAAGCTCGCTGGATACTTTGTCGCTGCGGCGGGCAAATGGCACCTTGGCGATGCCATGCGCGAGAGGTTTTCGGTGGTACGGGAAGTCGATACCTCCGGGTTTCAGCTTCCACCAGATTCCGGGCCTGGATCCAACGGCAAGTTCGTGGAGTCCTCGACCGGTGACGAAAGGAGCGGGTGTGCCGAGTGGGTCAGTGTTTTACGTGAGAGAGATCCACGGAAACCCTTTTTCCTCTGGCTTGCAGCCGTCGACCCTCACCGCCCATATGAGGACAAAATCTCCTCCCAGCCCCACCGGCCGGATGATGTCATTCTGCCGCCCTATCATCCGGATACTGAGCTGGTCCGCCGGGACTACGCCCGATATTACGACGAAATCAGCAGGCTCGATCGCTTCGTAGGACTGGTCCTTGACGAGCTTGAGGCCCAAAACGCAGTCGAAGATACAGTCGTGATCTTCCTCAGCGACAATGGACGTCCCTTTCCTCGCGACAAGACCTCCCTTTATGACAGTGGGATCCGGACTCCGCTCATCATTCGCTGGCCGGCGAAAATCAAAGCTGCTTCCCGTTGCCTCCAACTCGTCAGCACGATTGACCTCGCCACGACCATCCTTGCCCTTGCTGGATTCCCTGCAGGATCTACCTACATGGGAAAAGATATCACCTCACTGCTTGAAGGCAAAGACGCTCAAGTCCGTGATGTTATTTTCGCCGAGAAGAACTGGCACGACTATGAGGACCGCTCGCGGGCCGTACGGGACCGGCGCTTCAAATACATCATGAATCACTATGCAGACCTTCCTGCCACACCTCCTGCAGATGCCGCGAGGAGCGATACTTTCAGGGAAATGCAGCGACTCAGGGCTGAGGGCCGCCTGCCAGCAGAGCAGTCTACCTGCTTCATCTCACCAAGGCCGCGGGAAGAACTCTACGACCTTAATACCGATCCTCATGAACTCACGAATCTGGCAGATCTCCCTTCCCACAGAGATACTCTCCTGCGAATGCGCGCAGAGTATCGGCAGTGGCGTATCACGACGGGAGAAAAAAACCCGAGATTACGAACTCCCGATGAGTTTGACCGGGATACCGGCAAGCCAACCCCGGCCCGCATTCGTCCCCGCTGGTCCAAGCAAAAGATGATCGAGGAAGGAATCCTTCTTCCCTGATCAAGGGAATGACACTCGGAGCCGGAAAATGGCAGATCACTCCGAGTCAATTTTCTGCAGGTCTGCCCTCGTCTCGGCGTAACTGCAGTCATACGCGAGAACCCGGGGATCTGGTTCCTCTCCCCGGTTCCTGCACACTTCCATGTAGAGGTCCGGCCACCAGTTGTGGTGCTCCGTCAACCCGTCTTCCTTCCACTGCTCCCAGTCAGAAACCACCTTGTCCCAGCAGGCGTTTCCATAAGCCGCTGCATCCTCTGTTGTTTCAAAATCCTTCACATACCACTCCCGTCCGATCCGCGCATGAAGCACTTCATCCGCCCAGTCGAAATCCTGTATGAGCTCGGAAAACGCATCACCGGACTCCGTTCCGAGCTCCCACTCAAAACGTTTCCCGGTCTTTGACATCAGCCCCTGCTCGATAAACCAGAGAACTGCATGACGCTCCCGTGGAGTCAGCTGCTGATTCAACCCCTTGGACCAGGTGTAATTTATCCGAACCGCAGCCGGCCAGTTGATCCCTGACCTCGCAAAGCCTACTTCACCCATCATCGCATGCCTCGCCTCATCCCATAGCTGGCGAGTCATGTCCCGGTAGAAGCCCCAGGGCCTCTTGCTTCCCTGTTCCTCTCCCTTTCCTGTGAAGGTCTCGTAGAGAATTGAAGCCATCATTTCCGGGACATCTATTTCCCTGAGGCGCTTGAAGAACATCATGAAGATCTTATCACGACTCTCAAATGATGAATCGTGAAGGAACTCCTCTGCGTGCACCCCCATGTTGTACGGATCAGGAAACCTCTCGTCCCTCCTCGGAGTGCCGTCATAGGAAAAATCTCTGGAGGAGTAGCGCGGATCCGGAGGGGCTACCGGGTCCCGGGTCCCCGCCAAACCACCTGCAGCCGCCAGCCACCCCTTCAGTTCCTGACGCCACTTCGGGAGATCCTCATGTGAATCCGGAGCGACCCCCTCGAGCGCGACACAGGAACTCTCCCCCCATGCGATCATCTCCTCCAGTTCTGGTAGAATCACTCGCAGAAGCCGAAGACTCGGAGCATCCGTGAGGGGATTGGTATCTTCCCTGTATTCATTGATGCTCTCCCGCAGAGCGGGAAGGGCCACTCGGTAGAGCCCCTCCATGAGCATGTCTCGATCAGGTGCGTTACGAATCTCATCGAACAGTACCTGAAGGTTCTGATCAGGAACGCGGTGCAACCGCAGGGGCGGATGACGCAATTCTGCCACCCGATCCCTGAGCAGGGTGATATGCTCCGCGACCAGATGAGCATGGTAGCTATAACCCATCTTCAGCTCGTAAATTGGCTCGCAGGCGATCCTCGTCAGCAGCACCTGCCAGGTCCGCTGAAGTACGTAGTGGAAACACTTCAGGCGGTCCACGCATTCCTGAACCCCGATCCCCGGGCCCGCAGCATCAGCAAACCCGGCCAGACCGGCCAGACCGGGTAATCCGTGAAGAGAGCGGTATTTATCCATCGCTTGTTGATTCATCGCTTTATCCTTGAAGGGTATCCACATTCGTCCCTCGCACAACACCAAGAGACGTTTCACGGGAGATCGCCATGCCATCCCGATCTACCAGCCCTTCCGGGGGGCTCTCTCAAAGGTCACCAGTAACCCGGCCTTCCGGGCCTTCCGCCTATTTCAGTTCACGGATCTTCAGGTTCCGCCAGGCCACCGTGAAGGGCCCCCTGTTTCCGACCCCATGAACCTGCAGGCCAATGAATCCACTCGGGTGACTTTCAAAGGCTTTCTCATGAACGAGGTCGGAAACTTGCTCTCCGTTGACCCAGACCTGGATCCTCGAACCCTTCGCTTTGACTCGGTATGCGTTCCACTCGCCGTCCTTGAAGTGCTTGTGGGGCTTTCTTACGGCATCGGGAGTCATCCATCCATAGCACGCTTCACCATAGACATAACCCGACTCCGCACCCTTGGCCCCGCTTGCCTCGATCTCGATTTGCGGCCCATTCACCCGCTGCTTGGGATCATCGTTCTTGGTCTTGGACCGAATCTGCACCCCGGAGTTCAGACTGTTATGACACTTGACCTCGAAGGTAAGCTCAAAGTCTCCATATTTCTTGTCTGTGCAGAGGAACGAATTGGGGCTTCCCTTTGCGGTGGTTCCAAGAATGGTGCCATCCGCTACCTCGTAGGTAGCTGTCCCATTGCGCTGGGTAAACCCGCTCAGGTCCTTTCCGTTAAAGAGACCCTTCCAACCGGACTCCTTGTGGTGGTCCGCCATGGCAGGCAGAACCAAAAGATGGGTAAACAATAGAATCGATGTAGTGTGTAATTTCATGGTAATCTCTATCCTCTCTTACGGGAGCGGGATCCTTGATATATCATGATCCGCAATCGCCAACTCCCAAATCAGGATCCTCTCACCTGGCAAGGTCCACCCGGATCAACTCTCTGTCGTTCCGGAGGAAAGCGGAGCGCATCGCAAAGGCAGGGTGACTCCAGAGCACCTTCCGCGCACCGGAAGTATTTGTGGGCTCCAGAACCCGCGCGCGGCTCACCTCCTGATACCCTTGCGGAGACAGCTCCGCGACAATGAGATCGCCCATTTCTCCCAGGATCCAGAACTGCTCATTCCCCACATGATAGACAAGAAAAGCGGTCCCGTAGCGCGGCACCCTCGGGCGGTCCGCGATTTCACGGGAAAGACAGGGTGCACGGCTCTCCCAGAGTCGCTTCCCCGACTTCATCTCCACGGCCATCAGCGCGCTTCTGTCGACGTCAACCCCGTAAATGATGCCATCGAGAAGGTAGGGCGTGCTGTTGACCGGATAGACCCCTTCTTTTGGCCCGCTCCGCCACAAAATCCGCGCCCCTGGAGGGTTACTGCTCATTTCGATCATACCACCAATCCGATTGTAACCGCTTACAAACAATCTGTTCCCCAGCTTTCTCGGCATTGCGATCGCGGATCCATTGGTCGGCTTTATTGGCACACTCCAAAAGACTCTGCCTGTTTTCGGATCATGCCCGGTCACCCCGGCCGGGTGCCATGCAATGAGCTGCTTGGTCCCCTCATGATCCACAATCTGAAGAGGGCAGTAGCCACAGTGGCGTGCTGAGAGAGCCCTCCAGGTCTCCCTTCCTGTCCGACGATCAAACGCTACAATCACCGACCCCTCCCCTCCCACCATGCATATTACCAATTCGCCGTGGACGAGCGGGGGCGAGGAGTGCCCCCACATGGGCAGTGGTGCACCATATTCTTCCGTCAGGTTCTTCCGCCACTGGACCCTCCCATCGGTCGTAAGGCAGGTAAGATGACCCATGGTCCCGAGCGTGAAAATCTGATTGCCAGCAACCGTCGGAGTCGCCCGGGGTCCTCCGGGATAAGACACCTCATAGTCCCTCCGTTCTTCATGACTCCAAAGCATTTTTCCCGTCGAGGCATCCAGACACAGGACCCTCTCCCTGCCTGCCAGTTTTGCCTGTGCTCCCGCATCATTGATGATTTTGCCTTCCTCAATGATGAGATCCATCAGATACACTCTTCCCCTCGACACAGCAGGTCCGGAATACCCGGTGTGTACCGGGGCCCTCCAGAGTACTTCCGGGCCTCCTTCCGGTAAGCGGCGCACTACGCCCTCCTCGCGCCAAGTTGCCTCCCGTCCCTCACCAAGCCACTGGGGCCAGTCGTCAGCCTGTCCCGGGCTGATTCCGCACAGCAGGAGCAGCGAACAAAGCAATCGATTCATGTCGCCAAACATCGGGGCGCAAGCCACCCTTCTTGTCAACCCTTCCAGTGCGATTACTCGAGCATCATGACCATGCGCTCTCTCCCTCTCATCATTCTCCTCTGCGGCCATGCTCTCGCCGGGAAGGCTGCCAGCCCCAACTTCATCCTGTGCATGGCTGATGACCTCGGATGGGGAGATACCGGGTTCAATGGCCACCCCGCCATCATGACCCCCAATCTGGACAAAATGGCCGGAGCGGGTGTCCGTCTCAGCCGCTTTTATGCGGGTGCACCCGTATGCTCCCCTACCCGCGGAAGCTGTCTCACAGGACGCAACCCTTTTCGGTATGGGGTAACGACTGCCAACGTCGGGCACCTCAGGAAGGAGGAAATCAGTCTTCCCGAGCTCCTCACCAGCAAGGGATACATCAGCGGTCTCTTTGGCAAATGGCACCTTGGAAGTCTGAGCCCGGACTTCAGTGGCAAGGGGCCCGGACGAAAAGCCCGACAGAACTTCATGACCCCTCGGATGGCGGGTTTCAGCGAGTGGTTCGCCAGCGAATTCTCGATTGCTACCTACAATCCCTATGACCCCTCCAACGCTCATTGTGCGGCCGCCCGTCGGGGTGACATGCGGGCACTTTTCTGGCACAACGGAAAGCCTCTTGCACAGCCCCTCGCAGGCTGCACTTCTGAAATGGTCATGGATCGGGCGCTCCCATTCATCACCAGCGCCAGCAACCAGAAAACACCATTTTTTGTCGCCATCTGGTTCCACGCCCCGCACCTCCCGGTTGTGGGCCATCCCGATTACATCAAGGCGCACTATGACAACTTACCAGACGACCAGCAGCAATATTTCAGCTGCGTTACCGCACTCGATGCTCAGATAGGCCGGCTGCGTGCGCACCTTCGTGATCTGGGTATCGAGAAAAAGACCATGGTGTGCTTCTCGAGTGACAACGGACCGGAGGGCAATCCTGGTCCACGGGGAAAATCGCAGGGGACGGCCGGTAATTTCCGGGGGCGTAAACGCAGCCTCTACGAGGGGGGACTGCGTGTCCCGGCGGTAGTCGAGTGGCCCGGAACATTGGAACCCCGCGACGTCGAGACCCCATGCGTCAGCAGTGACTACTTTCCCACTTTCTCAGCCATCGTAGCCCTACCTCTGGCGGAGCGCCCCTACGATGGCATCAACATCCTCCCCATCCTGAAAGGACAGCAGAAGGAGCGTCAGCGCACCGTTGGCTTCCGTTTCGGAAAGGACCGGACCTTGGTCAGTGACCGCTATAAGCTCGTTCACAATGCCGGCGGGCTCGGTCGACGCCGCTCAGATAACGGCAAAGTGCCTGTCAGCGAATTCGAACTTTATGACCTCGAGGGCGATCCCTCCGAGACCCGTAATATTGCTGCTGCATTACCGGGAATTGTAACTCGCATGAAAAGAGAGCTTCGGGCCTTCGTCGAGTCCTGCGAGAAAAGTGCCAAGGGCGCAGACTATCGTTAGCGGGGTAACAGGATCTCGCAGATCTCCAGACCCGGGGTGATCACTGAACTGACCCTCCGCCGGAGCCGTTCGAACCGATTGCAGCAGAAATATACGATCTGCTTTTCTGAATCGAAAATCTCGAAGATTCTGCGTGCTCTCTCGCTCAAGGAAGGGTAAACCCCGCTCCCGGTCCTGATCCGGACGAACTTCAATTCACCTACTCAAATCCAATGGCAGTCGTCGCGACCAAACTGAACAAGGGCCAGTGTATCCGGTATGAGGGAGACATGGGTGTCGTACTCCACCTGGAACATCGAACCCCCGGGAAGGGTAATGCTCTTATTGCGGCTACCATCCGTTCCTTCAATTCTGGAAATAAGAAAACCATTCGCTTCGCCTCCTCTGAAAAAGTGGACATCGTGGAAACACAGCGTCAGAAGCTGGAATTCTCTTATTCAGATCCCTCCGGGGCGCACTTCATGGATCTGGACACCTACGAAACGATCACCCTCGACGAAGGCCTGGTTGAAGACTGCCGGAGCTTCCTGAAGGAGGGGCAGGAGGTCGAAATCCTCTTCATTGAAGGGAACGCTGTCAGCGTCAGCCTGCCCGCCATCGTCGAGTTGAAAGTCACTGAATCCTCAGAGGGCATCAAGGGGGACACCGCGAACAATCCCACCAAGCCTGCTACTCTCGAAACCGGGGTCACGGTGCAGGTACCTCTCTTCGTGAAACCTGACGATGTCCTTAAGATCAACACCGAGGACGGAAGCTATGCCGGAAGGGCCTGAAGAGGACACAAGAACATCATTCACCTGTCAGCCGGGAATCAGGGCTTCTCTACCCGGAGTCGAATGAAATTACGATCCCCGGAAAGCAAAACCACGGTGGGCAGAATCTCTCCCACGGGGATTGGATTCTCAAATCCGAGGATAAGAAATGGATCGAGCGCAGTCCATCCCTCCTGACTGAAATTACCTTCGACCGTGATGGGCGCCCGGATTCCCGCTGGTCCGTGCTCAAGGATGAGATCCACCTGCCCCGGAATCAGCGGATCAGTTACGAAGAGTCTGGGACGGGCGTCCGCATCGTAACCGAGTGCCCAGAGGAGTCCGTTGGGAACTCCATCCCCGTCGTGATCTCCTTCAAAGGCGGCATCTGGAATTCCCTGGATCTCCGCCCAACCCAAATACGGATCGAGAGGCACCTCGATAACACCCTCAAAATGAACCGTTGAGCTCACCCTCACATCCACTCCTTCCTGGAGCGGATTGCTGAATTGAACCGGTAAATCCACCATGACGCCGTAAGTCACCGTGTTACCCTTGATCGCTATTCGGGATAGCTCCACCGTCCCTGTCCCGGCGCCAGTGCCCGAAACCGGACTCTGTGAGAAATTCTCATTCACTTCCCCAACGATGGATGAGCCCGTGATAACTCCCTCATCCAGCGTGACCTCATGCTCCCCGGCGTCGAACTGCCCGCTTACCGGGTCAACCCATCCTCCAAGGGTCGTGGAAATAGTGGCTTCGATTCCATTAAGGTTAACATCCGCCACCCTGATCGGACCAATCTCCAGGGAGAAGCTCATGTCGGTGGCAGTGAGGTCCGCCGAATTGATCGTCAGCCTTGAGACCTGGTCCGTCCCCGGGTCAATCTCAAGTGTCGCCTCTACCGCCCCGGCGAGCTCACTACTTTCTTCATCCTCAATCCCGAGAGCCGAGAGCGTGACGTTGAGAACATTTGATCCTGGCTCATCAGATAGAGCGAGTAAGGTCGTGACACGAACCTGAGCCGGGGCGAGTCCTGAGAGCGCTCCGAACAGAACAGCCACCAGGGAGCGAAAAGAGAGGAATCGTCTGACAGCCATTAAGTTACGACCTGGGTGACCCACCAGCCCTACCCGCCCAGTCCGTCGCGTCAATCAAATCCCGGAGGCGGCCCGGCTAAGGGTTCCTATTCCACACATCGGAACCGCACCCCAAGCCCATGATTTAATGTCCCCTCGCAAGGACTTGCCCGGTCAAACACACCGCCGATCGACCAATATTCTTTAACTTTTATAAAATATCTACTATCTCCCCATTCGCGTGGCACGACGCCGAAAACAACTCCATCTCCGGCGAGCGGCTGAAAACCGTAAGGCAACCCATCCCTCGCTCCGGGAAGCACTCCGGGAAGCAGACCGCAGGGCACGGCACCGGGCTAACCAGCGATCATGGCGTCGTCGCGGACTTACCTCCGTTAAATCCGCCATTGCAGAGTCTCACTACAATGAGACCCAACTGGGTTGGGTGACGAGGTCCCTGCGGATCCTCGCCGGACTGGCCCTTCTGCCGCTTTGCTTCATTACCACCGTCACCATCCTCAATCCTAACCTTCATGTTTCGGGAGTCGCGGATGGCAGCGCTTCATTCTGGCTTCAATTCTGGCGTAGTAACGCTTTCCTCTACTTCTCCGTTGGATTTCTCCTCTATCTGGGCTGGTTTTTCACGAGGCTTCTCCAGCCAGTTTTCCTCTATTTTTACGTGTTGGGCCACGAACTTACCCACGTCATCTTTGTCTACCTTTGCCTCGGACGCGTCAGCGGCTTTCGAGTCGGACTTGATGGTGGCCACATCGTGACAAATAAGTCCAACATCCTCATCGCCCTCTCTCCCTACTTCATTCCCTTCTGGTCCGTTATCACGTTTCTCCTCATGACGGGACTCGGCCTGGTCTTCGCCTTCCCCCATCAGGAAAAATTCCTTTATGGCCTGATTGGGGCAACATGGAGTTTCCATCTTCTTTGGACCCTCTGGATCATCCCGCGGGACCAGCCCGACCTGAAGGAAAACGGGACATTTTTTTCCCTCTCCCTCATTTACCTCTCGAACGTGCTGCTGCTTTCCGGCCTACTTTGTCTTGCCTCCCCGGAACTGACATGGCGTCACTTCGTTTACAACTGGGCCAACAACTTCATGGATGTGGTGACTTCCGTCCAGACGGCCCTCCAGGGATCCGGAATGCAGTAAGGATGGGCATCTCATTGAAAGCCTCGGCTGCTGTCGTCCTCCTTGTCGGAGCTTCTTGGGTCTTTGCGGGTCCAGCTCGCGTCTGGCGCTATACGGATGGGAGAACCTTCACAGCAGAATACCAGTGGTCAGACCAGAAAACTCTCTACCTCAAGGACCGCAAGGGGCGCGAATTTCAAGTGGAGCTAGGTGCTCTTTCTAATGCCGATCTCGAATATACGAGGGGATTAGGCGACCGAGACGCAGCCGGAGGAATCATCTACCATGCACCCCTGACCTGGGAAGAGTATCGGTCAAAGAAAGTCACCACCTCCAAGGCGAGAGAGCTCGGATATTACCCCATCAATTCCGAACCCAGCACTGAGGGGACCTTGCGTCTCCAGTTCAGACGTTTTGGCCCCCCTCCCTCAATCTCCGCTGACCAGCGAGTCGTCCTTCGGGTCACAACGCATGCCCGCGGAGGAACGAGAAGCACCATCCGGGTTCAGTCTGGGGGGAAGACCATCGGTGCTGCAAGGGGAGCGCCTGCAGGATCTCGATTCGACATCCCTCTTCCTCCCACCGTTCTCGAGGGCTCAAGCAGCATCGTTTTCGACCTCACGGGCGGAAGCGACACGATGCTGGTTCGGACTACGGAGTCAGGGGCAGGGCCACGCCTCCTCGTTCTGAAACCGAAACAAAACAATCCGTAACAGGCTCAATTTCTTGACACCTGCATGAGATCGCGCATTCTCCCCGCCCGCCACTGAGGGCGCCATTTTCATGAAAGCGGATCTCCACCCCGAATACAGTCCGGTCATTTTCCAGGACATGAGTACCGGCAAGCAGTATGTGACGCGCTCTACCGCGAAGTCCGATCGAGTCGAGCAGGTGGACGGAGTTGATCATTTTGTCATTTCCATTGGAGTCACCGCCGACTCCCACCCGTTCTTCACGGGCCAGAAGCAGTTCGTCGACACCGAGGGACGAATCGACAAGTTCCAGAAGCGCTTCGGCGCGGTGCGGCGCGCGAAGAAGCCCAAGTCGGGGAGCCCAGAGTAGACAGGGGACCCTCTCTTTTCCCTGAAGGAGAGCAATTCACCAAGGGCCTCGTGATTGTGCCACTGGCCTCGTCCGGAATTACGCTGTAATGGCTTACAGAGTTCCGTACGAAAAAACGCCTCAGGGCGGTTTCAACCACCCCGAGGCGTGAAATTTCTCACAAGGGGAGCTTCTACTCCGACTTCCCGTCTTCCTCGCCCGGATCGGATTCCGATCCTCCACTCGGACTCCACTCTTCTTCTGACGGAGTCGTAGACGCCGCAAGGTTGAAGGCCTGCTCCAGACCGACCAGATCGCTGGAGGGTCGCAATGTCTCGAAGCTCTGGGATTCCTTCTGGAGTTGCTCAGAGCTGTATTCCACCGCCTTGATAGACAATCCAATCCGGCGCTCGATCTTGTCGACCTTGATCACCCGGGCCTCCACCTCATCAGAGACCTTGAGGATGTCTTTGACCCTCTCGACATGCTCCTCGCTCAACTGCGAGATATGGATCAGGCCGTCGATATCTCCATCCAGACTGACGAACGCACCAAAGCTGGCGATCTTGGCCACCGTTCCCTTGGCGATGTCACCAACCTTGAATTTGGTATCGATGTCGGACCAGGGGTCGGTATCGAGTTGCTTGATCCCGAGAGAAACGCGCTGGTTCTCCTTGTCGATGGCGAGGACGATAGCCTCCACCTCTTCGTTCTTCTTCAGGATCTCGCTGGGGTGGTTGATCTTGCGGGTCCAACTCAGGTCGGAGACGTGAATCATCCCGTCGATCCCCTCCTCGAGGCCTACGAAAGCCCCGTAAGCGGTAAGATTGCGAACTGCGCCTTGGATCTTTGTTCCAATCGGGTAGCGCCCCTCGATCTCATCCCATGGGTTAGGCTCCAACTGGCGAACACCGAGGGAAATCTTCTGCTCCTCGATGCTGATTCCCAGCACGACAGCCTCTATTTCCTGATCCAACTCGAGCACATCGCTGGGACGGGTGATCCGCTTGACCCATGAAAGTTCCGATACGTGCACGAGTCCCTCGACGCCACGCTGCAGTTCCACGAAAGCCCCGTAAGGCAGCAACTTGGTTATCCGACCCTTGACATTGGATCCGATCGGAAATTTGGCTTCAATGTCCTCCCATGGGTTATCGGTCATCTGTTTCAGTCCGAGCGATACCCTCTCCTTCTCGCGGTCCACATCAAGGATCTGGACTTCAATCTCCTGGCTGATTCGCAGCATTTCACTGGGGTGATTGATGCGACCCCAGCTCATGTCAGTAATGTGCAGGAGTCCATCCATACCCTCAAGATCCACGAAGGCACCGAAATCAGTGAGATTCTTGACTTGCCCAGTCACCTTGTCTCCGACCTTGACGGTCTGGAGGAAGCGCTGGCGCCGCTCCGAACGCTCAGCCTCGATCACCTCACGGCGGCTCAGGACGATATTCTGGCGCTCGTCGTTTACCTTGACGATCTTGAACTCATAGATGTTGCCGACGAATTCATTAAGATCTTTCGGCGGAATGATGTCGACCTGGGAGCCGGGCAGAAACGCTTCTACTCCGACATTTACCATAAGACCTCCCTTGACCACGCTTTTGACTTTGCCTTTCACCAGGCCGCCGTCCTCGAACACCTTGACAATCTTATCCCAGTTCTGCTTGTGCGCGGCCTTTTCCTTGGACAGGACGACCATGCCCTCATCGTTTTCCAGACGCTCCAGAAGAACTTCTACCTCGTCCCCCTCCTCAATTTCGTCATCTTCAAACTCGGAGCTGGGGATCACACCCTCCGACTTGTATCCGACATCTATAATCACCACCTGGGGACGGATATCGAGGATCGTTCCATTCACAATGGAACCTTCTTTAAATTCGCGGAACTTGGAATCGATCAGCGCATCCAGTTCAGCATTGATCGTCGCACCCGCGACGGCTTCGTTACTCATTTTCTGTTGTTAAGGTTGGTTGTTGGTTGAATTGCCTTCCGACATTTGCCCCTTACTGCAACGACAACGGGGCTCCAACAGCCGTCGCATTCCCAGAGCCATTAACTCGGGGGCCGCTGAAATTAGGGGCAAACCCCTGAAAATCAAGGCAAATATCCAGGCCCTGAAGTCGGTTTCTCCTACCCCAGAAAGCGGGCTCTTGGGCCGACATGAGAAACCTGCGAGACCGGTTCTACCGCCCCCCCCTTGACACAATCCTGCAATTCCCTACCTTCCGCCCTCGCCGTCACTGGCATGTGCGCCCGTAGCTCAATTGGATAGAGCGCCTGACTACGGATCAGGAGGTTAGGGGTTCGACTCCTCTCGGGCGCGCCACTTTCCCTGTCGGTCTGCAATGGCCTGGTGAACAGCGAACCGGATCCCGCCATCTCACTGCGGTGCTACGGCCGTGTTGTCCACCACCTTGCCGGGGTCAAGGAGAGGAGTCGCGAAATCAATGGGCGGGAACCTTTGCCCGAACTGCTCACAAACAAGGTTCGAACTGATCCTGCCCGACTCGTAAATAGTCGGAAGGCCAGATCCCGGGTGGGTTCCACCTCCTGCAAGATAGAGATTCTTGAAGTTACGATAACGGTTGTGCGGGCGGAGATAGAGGAGCTGGTTCAGGGTGTGCTTGAGATTGAAGGTTGCCCCAAGGTAAACGGAATATTCTTCTCTCCAGTCCCTCGGGGAAACGAGGCGTTCCTCGACGATATGCTCCCGCAGGTCCTTCATGCCCGTCCGCTCCTCAATCCGACTCAGTATGATGTCCCTGTATTCCTGCTGGGTGCTATGCCAGTCGGTGCCGTGGCGCATGTTGATCGTGGGTACGAGAACGTAAATACCCGAACCCCCAGGGGGCGCAACGTGAGGGTCAGTCACGGAAGAATTTCGTACATAGATCGACATATCTTGGGAGACTCTCTTCTCTCCCTGAACCTCCGTGATATTTCTTTGGTAATTTTCTGCGAAGAGAATGTGGTGATGAGGTTCATCCGGATAGATCTTATCTAGCCCGAGGTAGAGCATGAACGTGGAGCAAGAGAAGCCCTTTCTACGCATCCGTTCATCGGGCACTCCACCACCATTCAGAAGCTGCGTAACCGCCACGCCGTAATCCGCATTCACCACGACAGCATCCGCCTTGATCACCTCCCCGGAGACAAGGCGCACCCCTGTCGAGGTCCGGCCAGCAGTAAGAACCTGCTCAACGGGAGAACCCAAACGAATCTCTGCGCCATCTGCCATCGCTACCTCCGCCATTTTCTCTGAAATCTGACATAATCCACCCTGAACGTGGTAGACACCAAACCGATACTCAAGGTAGGCAAGAATGCTGAAGAGAGCCGGGCAATCCCAAGGGGACATGCCCAGGTACTTGGACTGGAAGGTAAATGCCAGGCGCAGACGTTCGTCGGTGAAATACTGCTCGAGAAGAGTGAAAACACTTTGCCGCGTCGCTACGTAGGGGAGAGCCCGAAGCAGCTTCGGACTCATAAGGTCCGCAACACGTGTGTAGGATTTCTGGAGGCACGGAAAAAGGACCCTCAACTTGGCCTCGTGGTCGTGCATGAAACGGTAGAACCCCCCACTTTCTCCCGGGAACTGACGCTCCACTTCCTTTCCCATCTTTACGGGGTCACAGCTGGTATCCAAGCTCTTGTCTCCCCAACTCAAGCGGGTCATCGGATCAAGGAGGACCAATTCCAGTTCATCATCAAGATCCCTCCCGGCCTCAGCAAACACTTCGTCGAGGGTAAACCGCTGATGGAGGAATGTTGGGCCCGTGTCAAAAGAGTAGGCCCCCGCACGAAGCTCCGCATTCCTTCCACCAACGCGATCAGCTTTCTCCACCACCGTGACTCGGAAACCCCGGTGGGCGAGAATCATTGCCGAGGTCAAGCCTCCTGGGCCGGCGCCTACGACGACAACGTGTCGTGATTTGTTTTTAAGCTGCATAACCGTTGTGCCTCATGAGCAGGTTGATCGAAGATAGTCTTCCAGAGAAAAAATTTCAAACCGGGCACCGAGACTGAATTTCCTGGCTGACCAACCATTGGTGGGCCGGTGTTACAATGGCGAAGAAGATAAGGAGAATGATTGCAGCCCGCTCGGGAGACTGAAGGCTTCCAGTTCCCCAAGCGAGGATCCCGATTAACACGAGAGACGGAAAGAAAAACGGTCCGGAGAGTCGGTAAAGCCATCCCAGACCCGCTCCGGGATCCCTGAGCTCCCGAAGATGGAAAATGTGACGCAAACTGTGCCAGCAAAGAAAATAAGCTCCGAGGGCNAACAAGGGATGGAGAAAGGCGAAGNTAGCAATCAGTAGGATNGTTTCGANGCCCANCCAACCAGCAGCTCGCGCATTTGAAGCTCGCACCAGGGACAGCATGACGACCAANGCGGTAGCTGCCGAGAGGGTAAAGGCCCCAAGGACGAAGTCTTGGAAGNCTTTNGTGTATTCCGCGGATATCCATGCCGAACCGAGCATCGTGCACCATGCTTCGCAAGCACCGAACATATCAGTAAATCGAAACACGAAAGGAGACGTTACAATCAAAATCCCTCGGGATGCAGCAGTAAGCCGGAGGAGATTACCCCGGGTTTTGAGCCGAAACTGACCCCCAAAATCATGCGCGTCAGCACCTCCAAAATGCCACGCAGAAACANCAAGAAACATGGCCAGACCCAGTGGAGGCGTGACAAACACCAANAAAGTGGAAGCCAGCAGCAGTGCGCTGTAAATCCCNACCCCTTTGATACTCCGGCNCCGATCCTTCCGTGCTACCATCCTGCAAAGNACACCCCANTCCGCAGCGCCGTGCGGCAGGCCGATCAGCACTGCCGAGATAAGGAAGGGGAGAAACCACCAAGCATCCACCCAGGCCGTGGCAAAGGCTCCAGCTCCAGCCAGGACAATCAAAAAGAGCGGGGGCAGGAAATACATTTGTCGCAGTCTTTTTGGCGCTTTGCGGAGGAGCCGGCGGTGAGGGTCCTCACCGCCGACTCGTCACCGTTCCAGTAGTTTTACCATTCGTTCGTTCTGGGAGCTCTAAACACCCTTCGCCTCGACTGTGCTCATCGTCTTGACGGCGTAGTAAGCGACCAGCCCGAAGCCAACCTTGTTGATCACATCAGCGATGTTATATGCAATTTCTCTGATGCTACCTCCATCATCGCCTGCGAGCGCAAGGAGGAACCCAACCGGGTAGATGATCCAACCTACGGCAATGAAGAGCCGCATCTGCCGGAGACCTTTCGCGATAGGCTCGGCTGCGCCACCGATTGCCCCACCTATCCCGGTGAAAAGTAAACCGATAATTGCTGCCCACGCCACTACCGCGACAAGGAAAAATGTCCACCACGTGCCAGAGGCAATTGGAGAGACTTCAGCAATGTAGGCCGTTACAATCATGATGAGATCTAGGACCACGAGCTGCGTCAGCCACTTTTTACCCTGCGCTCCAAGCCCCAACAACATAGGGAATTTTATAAGCATCAGAGGAGTTGTGATGATCCAATCGATATACCTGTATTCCGTAGGAAATTCGCCGCTCTTGTAGACGTTAGCCATCGTGAAGTAGTGATAGGCGGCGATCCCAGTGATCAGGCCAGAGACAATCAGGGNGCTCCGGTATTTCGGCAGAACATCATTCTTTGATAACCAGAAGAATGCGGTTCCACTCGCCATGGCGATGAACCCGATCCAGAAAAGATACTGAGTCAGGTCATTGACNGATAACCCGCCTGCGGCGGAATTCGCTAGTAATGTGTAATCTAGGTTCATGTTTTGGTTTTCGTTAATTTTTGCTGAAGGTCATTGTGCAAGGCTTNGNTCCGCACTTGGAANCTTCCTCTTCTCNGTGAGTTTTCGGCGGGCTCAGTTATTCCGCTGATGACGTGAAAAANGCTCGGGCCGNTCNGNAAGACTCACNAAGTTGCAACAAATTCCATTCAAAACATAAACACTGATTGGATNGCGTTTATTTTTTTCAACTTAATATGAACAAAATNGAGTTTTTTTTCATATGTAGATTTTCTGTAGAGAAAAACNAGAAGTGGGCTAGACTNNGCCNTTATGCAAAATGGTTCCCGACAAACGTTCGGCATTGGTGCTGTTGCACGCCGGACAGGTTTAACTGCATCNAACATTCGCATGTGGGAGGCTCGCTACGATGCAGTCCTGCCGGAGAGAACTCCCTCTAAGCGGCGGCTCTACAGCCGTGAGGACATAGAACGTCTCACCCTGCTCCGCTGCCTGACCCTGCGGGGCCATTCGATCAGCAACATCGCAAANCTTGACGCGGAGGAACTCCAGGAGCGGCTAGACGGAGATCGAATCCCNTTACAGCAGGCCTCACCGAGGAAGCGGGCTCTCATGGTCGGCTCNTCAATCGCGGAGAGTCTCTTTTCGAGTCAGTTACTNGATCTCGAACTGGTGCAGGCCNACGAGGACTTGGNNGCAACCCTGAAAANCTCCCGCCTNCCCGAGGTAGATCTTGTCGTGATNGAGNCTGAAACCCTGTTTCCCGAAACNNTCTCTGCCGTCCGGGAACTGGCNCGGAGAACTAAGGCTCAGAGGACCATCTTGATTTATCATTTCACGTCGAGTACCACTGCCACAGCTCTCGTGAAGACGATTCACGGCGCTCTTCTCCTGAAAGCACCAGTCTCGGAGGAGCAGCTCCTTCGCCATTGCATGCTNCAGCCCAATGGATTTCCGCAGAAAATGCCAGCCATCCCCACCGAACCGGGTNTNATCCCCANCCGGCTTTACAGCCAGGATCAGCTCGGGCAGCTTGCGAAAGTATCAACGACCGTGGAGTGCGAATGCCCCCAGCACCTGGCCGGTCTCCTGCAGAGCCTTGCGGCCTTTGAAAAATACAGCAGCGAATGTGATGACCGTAACCCCGGCGACGCAATGCTTCATGCNTTTCTCCACCGGACGACNGCACGAGTCCGAAGGACCATGGAAGAAGCCCTCCAGCATGTCGTTCTTGCGGAAGGCATCACGATTGAATGAGCAGAGCTGANGGGGTGGTCGTCGTTGGTGGGGGCTTGGCCGGTCTTGCATGTGCGGTNAGACTCCACGAAGCGGGGNGAGGAGTCACNGTTCTTGAATCCAGCGGTAAGGTTGGGGGACGCGTCTGCTCGACCGCCAAGCGAGGGTTCACAATCGACCGCGGCTTCCAAGTGTTTCTCGATGCCTACCCTGAGGCCGGAAAACTCCTCGACCTCGAAGCTCTCGACCTGCAATCGTTCCGCCCCGGGGCTCTCATTTATCGAGGCGGACGGCTCCATCGCCTCATGGACGTCTTTCGGTGTCCGCAATTTGCGCTCTCCACCGCGCTGCAACCAATCGGAAACCTCAGGGACAAACTTCTGGTGGGGAAAATGCGACTACAGGCCCTCCGACCATCTCGCACCTCTCCTGAGAATCACAGTGATACATCCACCGAATCCTTTCTACGGAGCTACGGATTCTCCGAGAGCATGATCGACGGATTCTTCCGCGCCTTTTACGGCGGGATCTTTCTCGAGAGAGAACTCAGGACCTCAAGCAGGATGTTCGAATTTACTTTCAGAATGTTTGCTTCAGGGCGTGCCGCCATTCCAGCCCGGGGGATGCAGGAAATCCCCCGTCAACTTGCTGCCCGCCTTCCCTCCTCCGCCATCAGGACCGATACCAAAGTAGCCTGTATTGAGCCAGGCCGGATCATCCTGGCCGATGATACATACCTCGATGCAGATCAGGTAGTTGTAGCGACCGATGCGGAGTCAGCCAATCGGTTGATCCCCGGACTAGAGGAGCCTCCCCCGCCGTGGCGCTCGGTCACCGGTCTTTACTACACCGCTCCCTTTTCTCCCCTTGGCGAAGCGATCATTGCACTCAACGGAGAAGCGCATGGCCTCGTCAATAATGTCTGCGTACTCTCCGACGTCGCGTCTGACTACTCACCCGACGACCGGGCCCTGATCTCCGTCTCCGTTCTTGGCCTCCACGAAGGTGGCCAAATCGAAGGCGCAGTCCTCAACGAGCTGCGGGCCTGGTTCGGCGCACAAGTGGATGCGTGGGAGCACCTACATACCGATCAGATCAGACGCGCCCTGCCGGAGCAGACTCCGGACCCCGCCTCTGAGAGCAAAAAGGCCTTTCGCTCTCATGGAAACGTTCTCATCTGTGGAGACCATTGCAACAGCGCGTCGATCGAGGGGGCACTGGTCTCTGGCCTCCGAACCGCTGACTCCCTCATAGCGTCCCACGAGAAATCGAAAGAGGGGCCTCGATAGAGTGGCCCGTGACAGCAACAATCATCTTCCGAATTTTTCAGGGAACCTGCCGAGGGAAAAACGAGTGCCTGGGAGCGCTCTCTGTTTCCAAGAGACACTTGAAAATCGGCTTCATCTTTATTGAGTAACACCGTGATCGCCGGAGTCGATGGATGCAAGCAAGGATGGGTCGGAGTGTGGCTCGACAACTCTGGCTCCTTGGCTGGAGCGGCGTTTTGCACAACCCTGGAAGAGCTTTTACAAGGTATCCCGAACCTGATGACCGCAGGGGTCGATATGCCGATCCAACTTCTGGACGCCCCGGCGCGACCGGCAGATACGCAGGCGAGGAAAGCCCTCGGACCGGAACGCGGGAGAAGTGTTTTCCCCGCACTGCCTCGCTTCGTGATTGAGGACAGGTGGCTTTCGGCGGGCTTCGAGGAAGTGAATCAAGAGTGCCGCCAGCTTTACGGCAGAGCTTTCTCAAGGCAGAGTCTCCATCTCCGGAACAAAATCGCTGAAGTTAACGAAGTAAGCCGGAATGGCTTTCCGGTAATCGAGGTACACCCGGAGCTCTCCTTCACTGCGATGAACAACAGCAAACCTCCCGGCTTTTCAAAAAAAAGCTGGGGAGGGATCCGGGAGCGTATCTCTCTTCTGCAAAGCGAAGGAATATCTCTATGGGACAGCGCTTTACATCNAGTGCAGCACCTTGCCGCCGATGACATCATCGATGCGGCCGCGGCGGCGTGGTCCGCACACCGCTTCTCTTTTGGTAAAGCCATTTCCTATCCCCCCGGAAACCAACCTGCCAACGAGCCCAGAATATGGTCGTGAATGGATTCTCTATTCCGTTCAATTCCTTNGCGGCCCCGCGGAAGCTATTNTTCTTACAGGCTGGCAAATCGATCAGCAGNGCTGTAATCTGGTNGTAGCGCCTGAGAGCTTCGTNGCAAAATGNATAGTTTAGTTATCTCCCTTCAGGTCATCACCGCTCTGGGAATCTTTAATGTCTGGTTCATCCGGTCGGGTGCAAAGACCCGCTGGCGGGGAGGCGAGGCCCGCAATATGAAAGAAGAGTTTGGCGTTTACGGGCTCAAGCCGCCAGTGATGATCGTTGCCGGTGGTGCCAAAATACTGTGCGCCATCGGCCTCATTACTGGTATCTGGCAGCCCTCTTTCGTTGTCCCCTCATCAGTAACACTTGCGTTGCTAATGGTCGNGGCAATCGCATTTCACATCAAGGTCCGAGACCCCCTGCCAAAATCTCTCCCAGCCCTCACCATGCTGGTACTCTGCCTCGCGATTACAATAACCGCGGCGCTGCGAGCCTGAAAGCCCCTCTCCGGCCCTCAGGCCCTCTCCCCGAGCGATCCAGGCAACACTTCAAAGCACGAAGTCCCTTGCCTCACCACGAGATTGGATCATCAGTGACCAGGGTAGCAGCTCCCGCAGCTTTCTCCATTAGCAGGTGCACGGGCAGCAACACCGCTTCTCCGGGCCACCACGTTCCATCGCCCCATAGCCGCCACCATGACTCGTAACCTTTTCCCCCCAGAACTACCCCGGTTTGCATCTACCCGCTCAGACGCACTTCAGCGCCTTCAGGAATTTGTTCCCTTAACGGGACGTTATTCGCGCGACCGTAATCATCTTATACCTGGATACCCGAACGTGTCGCGCCTTTCCCCTGCCATCAGGCATCGGCTGATCACCGAAGAGGAATGCTGCTCCGCTCCTCTCAAACGCTACGCTCCCTCCACAATTGAGAAGTTTACGCAGGAGGTTTATTGGCGCCGTTACTGGAAAGCGTGGCTCTCCCTCCNCCCGCAGGTATGGCGTGACTACCTCGATGAACTGCATCATCTCCGGCACGACCCCCGCTACGAGAAACAACGTGAAAGGGCTGTGGAATGCCAATCAGGGAGGGGACCGGTGGCTCTGATGAATTACTTCGCAAGGGAACTGGTGGAGACGGGATACCTTCATAATCATGCCCGCATGTGGTTCGCCGGGTGGTGGATTCACGTTGAGCGGCTCCCGTGGCAACTTGGCGCTCANTTTTTCTTTCAGCACCTCCTCGATGCTGACCCCGCCTCCAACACTCTCTCATGGAGATGGGTCGCAGGCCTGCAGACTCCGGGTAAGACCTATCTCCCTCGACGCTCCAATATCGAAAAGTACGTAGATCCCGAGCTACTCGAGCCTCTTCGGGAAGGCCTTGAGCACCTTGCCCATCCCGAAGCTCTGCTCCCNGGTATCAGAGAGAAGGATCCTATTACACAAGCNACACTCCCACCCTCAAAGAGAGCCGCTCCCAGTGACGTAGGACTCTGGATCCATGAGGAAGATTTACNCCCTGAAGACAGCCCCCTCTCCAACATAAAACCAAAGTCGGCGCTGGTAGGTGGACATTCCGAGACTTGGGAAACATTCGGGTTCTCCGGTCCCCGGACGCAATGGCTGATCAGCGCACTGGAGGATGTCCGGACCCGCACAAGCCACTACTTCGAAATATCGACCGAGATTGCCACCACGGGCCATCATGCCTCAACCCTGACAGCTTGGGCGAAACGAAAAAAGCTCCATCAGATTGCTGCACTACGCCCCGAGGTAGGACCGCTCGCAGATCTCATTCCAACCCTGAGGCAGGAACTCGCCGATCATGGTGTAGAACTGATCCTCCTCGACCGGCCGATGGACAGGGAAGNCCGCTCCCTTGCCACGGGNGGGTTCTTTTCCTTCTGGAAAAAATGCCAACGGACATTCTCCCAATTACGGACCGGAAATAATCAGGAGAAACCGAACTAACNATTCCACCTTTCCGTAACCCTGAGCTNTCAGGNCCCCTNCCCGGTCATGGCTGGGGGAACCCTCTTCGGACAATTACGAGACCACGTCTGAACATTGGGTCCGNGTCCGAAACNGGAGAAAAGATTCCGTCCGCGCCGGGGTCTACCTCCCAGTCNGTGGATCCTCTTTTCCCGGGCGAGGCACGGACGCCTCATTNTCTTTCTCCGGCATGTGGATATNACTNACAGTTGGTGATAAGTGGGCTCTAGCTCAGGCCGCCTTAGTCCCCGGGGCAAGGTTCGCAAAGACCTGATCGCGGAGAGCACGGGCCTGCTCAAGATTTCCTGTCCTCAGGGANAAGCGAAGCCGTCTGGAGAACGGCCCCTGGNGAATGGTGATCTGGCACCACCAGGTCCCATTGTTATTGGTAAGATGGTGATTAGGGTGAGATTTCCTCTGCCTGCTGACGAGGTGCATTGCTGGTCTGGTTATCGTCTTGCTCATGATGGTGGTTCTTTCGGGAGGGAGAAGCAGCCAGGGCCGCGACCATCTTGAACGAATACCCCAGAGAAGAGCAGGGAGACCTTCGTTCAACCCTTTCGGGCCGCGCATCGTGCGAGTTGGCACAGGCACCTTGTCGTCTCCGCGACAGGTTGCCGGGCTCCTCGACCTTACGGCCTGAAACCACTCTGAATGCTGGAAAAACANTGCCAGAAAGGCTTTTCAGAGGCAAGGCCGGACCACAATGAAGAGTGACATAAATAGAATATGGTCCGCTTCAGGGAGTTCTGGGNCTCCCACCAAAGCGCATTCCCGAAGTCCCCTTTTCGCAGGGGAAGATCCCATTTGCCCTCGTCGCGATAATTCTTAACATAAGCGCGAATATGAACCGATTCCTGATCGCTTTTCTCAGCCTGACCTCAGCAAGCCCGCTGGCGGTCTTGATCGCCGAGGAAGAAAAAGGACGGCCCGAGGGAATCGATCTGGCCCAAGGCCGCGAATTCTGGTCTTTCCAGCCTCTCAAGACCCCCGATCCCCCACAGGTGAAGAATCATTCCTGGGGACGCACGCCNATCGACCGCTTCATNCTGGCAGACCTCGAGAGGAGCAACTTACGCCCCAATCCTGAGGCATCCCGGCTTACCCTTCTCCGCCGCGCCATGTTTGGCCTGTGGGGCCTGCCACCCGAACCCTCTGAAATNGAGGCCTACCTCAGCGACGAGTCTCCCGAGGCATATGAAAAACTCATCGANCGACTCCTCGACGGGCCCCATTATGGCGAACGCTGGGCCCGGCATTGGCTTGATCTGGCACGCTTTGCTGAGAGTAACGGATATGCCTTCGACAAGGATCGGGGAGACGCATACCACTTCCGTGATTTTGTGATTAAGGCCCTCAACGAGGACATGCCTTATGACCGTTTCGTACGATTGCAGATAGCGGGTGACCAGATCGAACCGGAAAGCTATATGGCCCAAGCTGCTACCGGGTTTCTTGCTGCCGGCCCCTTCACCTCCCAGCAGACTCAGAAGGAGAGAGAGCGAAGTCGCTACGAGCAGCTCGATGATATCGTCCACACCATGGGGACCTCAATGCTCGGCCTGACAATCGGATGTGCACGGTGTCACGACCACAAGTATGACCCCCTGCCCATCAGTGACTATTACCGGCTGGTTTCCTGCTTCTCCGAAACGGGCTTCCAGAATCATGCGCACGACCCGAACCCGTCCAAAACAANAGCGGAAAAGAAGAAGTTCGACACCGCTCACCAGAAACTCGTGGCCTCCCGCACGAAGTTTGAGCAGGAGATTCTTCCTTCCCGCCTAGCCGACTGGCTGGCATCCCGAGAGGAACCCGGTGACCCCGAAACCCTCAGCCCCTGGAGCCACATTGGACCCTTTGGAGCATCGGACTTTAAAAAGGCCTATCATGAGGCCTTCGCCCCGGAACAAGAAATTGATCTCGCCAAGAGCTATGAGGATCGGAAATGGGTGGCGAGGCCAGAATGGAAAGATGGGGTCATCCACAATACCCTCAAGGGTGACAANAGCGCGAANTACCTGTTTCGAACCATTGAGGTCGCGTCCNCGCGATCACTTCCTGTCTCCTTTGGAAGAGATGATGCCATCAAGGTGTGGCTGAACGGCGAGTCCGNCCTGGCCAAGGAGACACAGGGCGGAGTGGCGAAGGATCAGGACAAGCTCACTCTCAAACTCAAGGCAGGATCCAATCAGCTACTGGTAAAGATTATCAATGGAGGGGGCGGATCGGGATTCTACTTCANCTCTTCTCCCGAGGTTCCCGGTAATATCAGCACCATTCTCGCTCTGGAGCCAGAGGCCCGGAATGACAAACAGACCGAGGAGGTGCTGAAGTGGTATGCGCCACGGGACCCAGACTGGAGCAAACTGAACAATGCTGTTGATGAGCACGCTAAAAAAGCTCCCAAGCCAGCCCTGATCAACATCTATGCCGCTCGTAAGGGAGGAGCGACATACAACTTCGGAGCCGATACCAGAAAGGTCTATTTTCTCGAACGCGGAGAATCGAACTCGAAACAGGAACTGGCAACCCCAGCGTTCCTTCGTGTCCTGCAGGCGGAAAGCATTACCGAGGAGCACTGGCTCAAAAATCCTGAGAACCGCCCACCACGAGTCGCGCTAGCTCATTGGATGACCGACGAAAAAATGGGAGCCGGGCATCTCCTCGCAAGAGTCATCGTGAATCGCCTCTGGCAGCATCATCTTGGTCTTGGCATAGTACGAACTCCAAGTGACTTCGGGTCACAGGGCGCCCCCCCGACCCATCCCGCACTTCTGGACTATCTCGCACGCGAACTCATCAGGACCGGATGGAGGCTGAAGCCCTTGCACAGGATGATCATGATGAGTGCGGTCTACCGCCAGCAGGGAAACTCCAATCAGNTGGCCATGAAGGTGGACCCCGAGAACAAACTCTGGTGGCGCCGCGGCGCCACTCGCCTCGAGGCTGAAGTGATTCGTGACTCCCTTCTCTCGGTGAGTGGAACCCTTGATAAACGGATGTTCGATAAGGGATCCGTGGACCAGCGACACGCTCGCCGAAGCATCTATCTCACCGTCAAAAGGAGTAACCTGATCCCCATCCTCCAACTCTTTGACGCTCCTGATGCCATGCAGGGAATCGGGAAACGGGTTGCCACCACCGTTCCTCCCCAGGCGCTCGCAATGATGAACTCNCCCTACGTGCGGGAACTTGCTGAAAAATTCGCCCTGCGCATTCGTCCGGACGANAGTGTATCAATTCCGGATGTTATCCAGAAGGCCTACTCCTATGCACTTTCCCGGCCTCCCACGACTATCGAAGAGCAGCAAATGGGCACGTTCATCCAGGGACAGGCTGAGTCCTACGGCACTACCNCAGAGGCCATGAAAATGGCAGTTGCCGACTTCTGTCAGACCCTGATCTGCCTAAACGAATTTATCTTTGTCGACTGATATGACCAATTCCCAGTTCTATGCTTCCCGCCGCAATTTCCTTCAGAATGCCGGCCTGGGTTGTGGTTCTCTCGCCCTGACCAAGCTTCTCAGCGAGGAAGGCCTGCTCGGGCAGACAAGCTCAGATCCGGAGAACTCCTTTAAATTTCCCGGGCCCCACTTTGCTCCCAAGGCCAAATCCGTGATCTGGCTCTTCATGCCTGGCAGTCCTTCTCAGGTCGATACGTTCGATTACAAACCAGAACTCCAGAAACGCAACGGAGAGAAACTCGTCGGAGCGGATCCCAAGACCGGTTTTTTCACAACTGACGGGAAGATNCTNGCCTCTCCCTTCTCATGGAAGCAACACGGAGAATCCGGAACCTGGGTCTCGGAGATTTTCCCGAACATGGCTCAGCACGTTGATGACATGGCCTTCCTCTATTCCTGCTACTCGCAATCCAATAATCATACTCCGGCCATGCTGGAGATGAATTCCGGGATGTTCCTGCAGGGTCGCCCCGCCATGGGATCGTGGGTGACCTACGGCCTCGGTAGCGAAAACGANAACCTCCCCGGATTCGTGGTCCTGCACGGTGCCATGCCACGCGGTGGGAAGCCCATCTGGGCGCCCGGATTCCTGCCAAAGAAATTTCAGCCCACTGCCATCAACGGAACAAATCCCATTGGCAATCTTACCCGACGCACGAATATGGGTGATCAGCACCAGCGTGCCCAGCTTGACATCCTCAGGTCAATGAACCGGGCACACGGAGAGCCTCGCTCTCTCGAAAGGGATCTAGCGGCTCGGATCGAATCCTTCGAACTCGCCTACCGGATGCAGACCGCTGCCCCGGAAGCGATGGACGTTGACAAGGAGTCGAAGGTCACCCAGCAGGCCTATGGACTCGACCAGAAGGAAACTCAACTGGTGGGCCGCCAGTGCATCATGGCTAGACGTCTCGTTGAGCGTGGCGTACGCTTCGTCCAACTNTACGCCGGAACCAATGGCGGAGGGGGAGGAGTAGCCGATGTCCCTTGGGATGGGCACAACGATATCGGNGCCAATCACCGGATCGCAGCCAAGAGCGTCGATCAGCCCATCGGAGCTCTCCTCGAGGACCTGAAGTCAAGGGGGATGCTGGACGACACCCTTGTGGTGTGGGGTGGTGAATTCGGCCGAACCTCTGACGCCCAGAGCGGGAAGGGCCGGGACCACAATCCCAATGCCTTCACCATGTGGATGGCTGGAGGAGGTATCAAGGGTGGGTCCCACTACGGTGCGAGTGACGAATTTGGGTACAAGGCCGTGGAAAACCGGGTTAGCGTCAATGACCTGCATGCCACCATTCTTCACCTCCTCGGCATCGANCACGAACGCCTCACCTACTTCTTCAATGGCCGCAACTTCCGCCTCACGGATGTGGCGGGCAAGGNACTCAGCGAAATCCTCGCCTGATCAGCGCCAGCAAACATGACTTGTGGCAGAACTCTGAGGGGTCCCATGACCGACCCCTCACGATTTGTCGGCAGCAGAAAACCTGCTNTCCCGCTGGCTTGATCTTNTCTCTGTATTCCAGAACTGGCGGACNATCAGCAAGCTGGTTCCAGCTNATGTAGGGATAGTCGAGTAAGGGCATATCNTCCAGCAGCAGAGCATCCGTCTCCTACAGCCTGCCAGAGACCTCGGAATCCATCGCAGGGTCTCGTTTCACCCTTCTCTTCCCTCAAGGGGACCCCGGGCTATTGGCGCCCGGTAATGAGAGCTGAAAACCTTGCTCTCGTGTCAGCATGTTCGGGCAGACCTGAAAGATTGGACCATTCGTTGGGATCCACCGTCAGGTCGTAGAGTTCCTCTTCTCCGTCAGCATAGCGAATGTAGCGCCAGCGGTCACTCCTCAGGGAAANGTTACCACGATCAAAGGTGGTGGTCACCACCCGTCCCGTGGGTCGGGAGGGTTGGCGCAGCAAGGGCCCCAGAGAACGTCCGTCAAGGACTCCGGGAACCTTCAGCTTGCAGAGTTCAACCAGCGTCGGATAAAGATCCAGTAGACTCACGGGCTGCTGACAACGTGATCCGCCTCCCGCGAACTTCCCAGCCTGTGCTCGAGGGGGTACAACGATGAGGGGAACTCTGGTCGACCTCTCCCATCCGGTCCATTTGCCCCAGTGCTCCTTCTCTCCGAGGTGCCATCCATGATCGGACCACATTATGATCCAGGTATTTTCTCCGCTCTCGCTCTGGTCCAGAGCAGCGAGCAAGCGCCCAATCTCATGATCGACATAGGAAGTACAGGCAAGATACGCTTCGACCGCCTTCTGCCACTGCCCGTGTTTGATTACTGTGGCATGGCTGCCTGCCGTAACGGCCTCCCGCGCCCATCTTCGGCCAACGGTCCCCAGATCATCCAGGTCGCCCTCCTTGGCTGCAGGTAGTTTCCCCGGGTCCCCTTGGAAACGTTCAAAAAACCGCTTGGGAGCCCACAGAGGAATATGAGGGCGGTAGTAGCCTACCGCGAGAAACAGAGGTCGCTTTCGCACTTCCTTTAACTTCCCGATCGCCCAGTCAGTAATCTTGGTATCTCCAAAATCCACATCCGGGACATCCCACCCTCCCCAATCGAAAGACTCGCCATCAGCCTGAGCCGGCTTGCGATCCGAGGGCATCCGGTTGAGGGGCAGAGTCGCCTCGCGGCCAAGGCTATCCGCTACCAGATGCCTGGGATTATCTGTCGCCTTGGTAGGAAGCTCCTTTCGAGTATACCTCACCGCCTCCTTGGATAAAGGGCTCCAGCGCTGGTTCACTCCAAAGTATTCCCCATANGATTTTCCTCCTTGGGAGTGGAGAAGTTTACCCGCCCCGAGAGTGTCATAGCCCGATCCCGCAAAGGTGGTGCTGAGGAGACGGGCCTGCGGATAACACCGCGCGAGCGATCCGCTCTGATTGGACCACACCCCTGTCACGACCGGCCTCCGACCACTGAACACGGCCGCCCGGGATGGATTGCAGGCTGAGGCCACACAATGGGCATTGGTGAAGAGGATGCCCCGGGCAGCCAGGCGGTCAATATTGGGGGTAAGTGCCTGCGGATGCCCCCCGAGGCACCCGATCCAGTCGTTCAGGTCGTCTACTGCAATGAATAGAACATGAGAACGCCCAGCACTNGGGTGGCACGTCAGGATCAGAGCAAGGAAAANAGAAGNCAGAGAACGCATGTCGGGGAGCCATGAAGTCTTAGCGCCTGCCCTTCTTCTAATCAAACACATGTATGCTCCGNCTCTGTAACTTCCCGAAGGACCGAGCGTCCCCAGTAACTCCTGGTCCCAATACTCCCCACCTTCCCATAGGGAGGATCAGTAGCCGGGTTCCTGCTTCCAATCCCGTGAACCTTCACTCTACTTCCGGGATGAAGCTCTGTCGCGGGATTAGGATAAGACTCGTCTTCCCGGCTCCTGAAAGCATGGGTCAACAGAAGTCGGCCTCGGAGAGGGCTTACTCCAACCTATCCTATCACAGCTGCGTCGGATTAGGGGTATCCCCATAGACCTCCTCAGGATCGAACGACTTTTCAGCTTCGATNAACCTGAGAGCCGGCCCGTCCTGCTCATCTATGACTTCACGATAGAAGCAGCTCCGATAGCCAACGTGGCAGGACGCCTCCTCTCCTCCCGCGTCCGGGCTGGTTAGTTCTACCTCCAGAACAAGACAGTCCTGATCATCATCAATAAGCATTCGCTGGATATTCTGACGCATCCCGGAAGTCTCTCCTTTCTTCCAGAGCTTCTGTCTCGAACGTGACCAGTAGTGAGCCTGCCGGCTATCAATGGAGAGTCGGAGCGCNTCANCGTTCATGAAGGCAAACATCAGGATNTCACCTGTAGCAGCATGACGNGTGATGCAAGGGATCAGTCCGTTCTCGTCGAACTTCGGAGCAAGAACCCCTCCCTCCTCTACCTGCTCAATGCTGGTGCGGAGGGCAAATTGCCAATCGTCTTTCATGATGCGGAGAGCAATACTAGTGAGGCTTGCTTCAAGCAACCGCTTTCTCCGTGTGGCAATGGGCGCAGCGGCAAAGATTGCCAACATGCGTTGCGATCAGGAAAAGCCCTCCGATTGTAGTAAGAATACTGGCCAGAGGAATATGCAGCTTCCATCCTCCACCAGCGGTCGCTTGAATCGAGGGGCAGCATGCATCAACGCATTCCCCGGTGGATGAGTCTGGGGCCCCCTCGCCAGAAACCGAGGCGCNACNTTCCATAAGCTCCTCCGCCGGGCCCTGATCAGACTCAGAAAATCCTGCGGAGGCCATACATTCGCCGGTCCCATTATCGGGGCTGCTCTCAGCCGGGGATACCGCGGACAAATCACCCGCGCTTTTAAGCGGATTTGCCTCGAAACCGGGTGCTGCTGCTCCCACAAGCACGAAGACAATCCCTAACACACCACTCGCAATGATCCATTTCCTTCGATGCCGTTTGAAGCCCGTGGCAACCGTGACCCCGGCTAGCGGAACCACCAACAAGGCCATGAGCCAGTGGGAGGCCGGGTGGGACCAGACCTTTCCGAATACCGGAAGAAACAACAAAAGGACNGGAGTTGCCGCGCAGTGAATGGCACACAAAACCGAAGCAATCACACCGACCCGATCTCCACTGATCGGCCAGGAAAATCCAGGAATGGGCAAGAGACTGTTGCGAGTTTGCTCCACTAAAGGTTCCCTACCATTGAAAACGGCTTAATATCAAACGCAAATTTTTTGCATTTGAACATCGCGATCCTCTGTGAACGGATGAGAGTCAATTCCCCGAACCATCAGGAGCCAGAGGTAGGTGTTCTGGCATTAAGCTCTCACTTACCCTCTGATGACAGCTTGCCTGCAATTTTATTTCGCCTTGCCCGACTCATTAAAATGCTCATTCTTCGCGGCCAGCCAACAGTCGGGGCGTAGCGCAGTTTGGTAGCGCGCTTCGTTCGGGACGAAGAGGTCGCTGGTTCGAATCCAGTCGCCCCGACCAAAAAGCTGCCCTCTCCGGGTGGCTTTTTTTCAAAGCCAGACTCCCTAGTCGATCCCGGACTGCTGCTGCCGTTCCGCCGTCCTGATATCCTCCCGTAAGCCCCGGCATACTTCCTCGAACTCTCCTACCTCAGTTGGCGAAAGACCGATTGGATCGAAACGAAGTCTCCAGTAGAATCCCACTGCTCTTCGTAGATCAGCATCGATAACCGGGAACAGTATCCCAAGGCCGAGAATCCACTCACTGAACGCTCTCCCGGCACTGCGGGAACCAAGATGCCTTTCCGCCGTATGGGTCAGGCCGTGCAGAGGAGTAGCTCTCGTTTGAGATTTTCTCCGCTGCGCTCCATTCCGATTCTGATGAGTTCGGCCTTTCCACAGTCGGAATGTCAGGAAAGATGCCAGAAGCACTGCCGCAACCAAGACGAGCCCATTAATTTTCCCGGAATTCCCCGGTGAAGTTCTCCAGATAAGAAAGTCCTCGCGAGCATTGTCCCACCAGTCTGTCACCCACTGGGACCACTTTCTTCCCGACCCCTCCAGCTCAAGCCACCGGGGAGTGGTCGCATCGAAATCCTTCCAGGACCCGTAGGACGATGGATCTATTCCCTTGGGAATCTCATCTGGCGGAATCCTTCCATGCCATACCCGGCACCATGCGTGAGCATGGCTTCCCCTCAGTAGCCATTCGCCATCGTCCGTCTTTTCCTGCCCGGAATCCCCTACACAATAGCGAGCAGGTATTCCGGCCTCCCGGAGCAGAAGCACTGCCGCAGTAGCATAATACTCACAGTGCCCAACCCTCGTCTCGGAGAGAAAGCGAGCGACCGCCGAGCTTTTCCGACTCGGGTGCTCACCCCTGAGGAACATGCTGTAGGTGAATTCCCTGCTGAAAAACTTCTCTCTGATAACCCGGATTGCCTGTTCTGCTGTAAGCCCACGAAGCCCCCATTCTTCGCAGACATCACGGATCCCATCTCGCGTCAGGTCCTCCACCCACCTCTCACTTGCATCGAGGTGCCCCGGGATACGCTCCGCGAGGGGAACCTGGAGATCACGATCAGGGTCAGGAAGCGCTTCATGCTGTGGGATACCTCCCGCGAGGACCTCAAAGGAAGCAACCCCATGATCGGGGTTTTCAAGGCGAACAGTCCCCAGGGAATTCACATCAACTCCACCATCCATCACCTGAAATCCGGAAAGCTTTTGTGCGTCTTCCGGAAGCGGAAGAGGCGTTTTGGTATCTACCCTGCCCTTCACCAAAAGCCTTCGCCTTGTTTCTGGTTGCACGCGAAATTCCGTCTCATCAAAAGCAAACTGGCGAAGACCATCCGCTCCGACCTGATCCCACAAAAGATCATAGTCTCCCTCCCTCTTGTCGACTTCGCTACTGTCGAGCTCGGCTTCCGCCCTTGTATCCAATTTACCGACCCGGCCTCCGCCTCTCTCTGGAATGGGACGGTGCCACCACTGGGTATCCGAATAATGATTGTAAACCGCTTCCCTGAAAAGACGCGGCCCCTCTGCGGGAGATTCCTGAACCCGCCATCGGATTCCTTTGGACTGCTTGAGACTACCAAGCTTTCCAAGAGCAGTCTGGGAGAGGTCGCCGGAGGTGAATCCACCGCCCATCCGGCCATAAGGACTATCCAGCCGTAACCACAGGGCCTTCAAGCCAACCGAACCTCCAGCTCCTGCAAGAAGAACAAGGCACAATGCAATCGTAGCCCTTACGGGCAGGTAACGGCTGACCGAGCTGGCGAAAAAAAGGGACAGAACAACTAGAACACCCACTCCTGCGAAAAAAGCCAGCTCATCGATTCGAGTCATCGCCGAGGCGACCATGACAAGACAGAGATACGGATAACCGATGTGAACCTGAACTGGTTCGACATCACGACCCGCCCTGCGGTCAATCAACATCTTACGCCTTGCCACCACAGAGAAGGTATTAAGCGGCATCGTCTGCTCGGTTGCGTAATTCTGAGCCAGTATCACCGGAAGCAGGCACACCGGCACCCAAACCAGTGCCTCAAAAAGAAAGATTGGACTCGCACCCTCCAGCCAGAACCAGACTGACGCAAAAATTACAATCCCCACTGAAAGATACCAGGCGCGGACAAACCCCCGCTCTCCAAATTTCCACCTGAGATCAGTCCACGACCGGGCCTCAACCAGAAGGGCACAGAGTAAACCAATCATCGGATGACCAGTCACCCCACCCCAGAAAAGCAGAGCTCCTCCCTCCAGAAGCCGGGGCGGTTCATGAGCATGTCTGCGACGATCTTTCATAACTGGACCTTCAGTAGTTTCTCCTGGATGTCCTGGGGCTCGAGCAGGTGGTGGCGGCACGGCAAAGGGGTTTCTTTGACACGTGCCCGGGTCTCCGAGGCATTCCAGCACAGAATCAGCGCGGTCATCTCCAATCCGGTCCTTGCTAAGTCCTGCAGCAGGTCCGCCCGCGAGGCCGTCCAACCCGTCAATACCACGATCCCTGCGGTCAGCTTCGCTCCGTGCCTCCTCATCACATTCTCTAACTCTCCAAGGCGCTTCTCCGGTTGCCCCTGAATCTCTGCCAGGGCCTTCATGATTTTTTTCGGCCGTGCCACCCCCTGCCCCTCGCTCACAATGCACCCCTCATCCCTCATGGTCACCAGATCGAGCGTATTATTCCTCGTATCAATGGCACGCGCGAAGGAGGCTGCCACCGAGATGGAGTACTCAAGGAGATTGTCGTCTCCATTCTCTACGCAGTTGTCGAGAACGAGCGCGTAATGTGGCAGAGAGACCTCCTCGAATTCTCTCACGATCGGACGGCCGGTTCGGGCCCAGCCCTTCCAATGAATACGGCGCATGGGATCCCCATTACGATAGTCCCGAAGACCGAGAAATTCACCCGAAGGACCCGCAGTATTGGAAAGAGCGGCTCCTCCATGTTCGAAGCACGCATGCCCGCCCAAGTTCAGAGGAGGAAGATGGTAGGTCCGCGGAAATACAATCACGCTGTCATCTCTTCCTGAAATCCTGCGACAGCGCTGAAAAAGCCCGAGAGGGTCGGGCAACCGGAGCCTCATATCAAAAAGCGGGACCACCCCTCGCCTCCGTGGCACTAACTGCATCCGCACCCGAAGGGAATCTCCCGGGTTGATGGCCTGCTGGCCAACCCCTTCTCCCCCGTCAAAGAGCAGATGCTGGTCGCGCAGCCAACGCCATCGATAATAGACAAATAACCGGTCGAAGGCATTTCGTCGTTCCTCGCCCGGTTCGGCGATCCGGGCAAAGCTCAACAAGCTTGGCCTTGGATCCGGAGGCCATTCAGTGAGTAGAAATCCCCGCAGAGTATGCCGTCCCCGGTTTGTGATCGTCACAAAATAAGAAAGGGGTTCGTCAACCGTGGCGTAGCTTGGAAGATCCCGCTCCACGACCAATCGCCCGCGACGTCCCCAAGCCCATAACACTGAAATAGCAAGAGCAGCCGCAACGAGGCAGAAGACTTGATAGAGGGCGGACTTGGACAAGTCCACCCCGAGAATCGCTGTCAACAGAAGCAGGGAAAGAGCACCCCAACCGACAGGCGTAATCCTGCGACAGAAGAACAGGGACACCATCGATCCCCGGGAATAACTCCAATACAGAGTCCGGTACAACCACGAGACCCGCATGGACGGTTGCGGGGCAGTTTTACCATGAACCATTCGAAACCACCTTTCTTCTCGAACAGGATTCCATATCACGAAGGAACGGGAATACTCTGGAGTAGTTCTTCTACGATCACTCGACCGGAACGCCCCGAATACTCTGCCTCCGGCTGAACCACGAGACGGTGCGCGATCACATCGACCGCAATCTGCTGTACGGTTTCAGGCACTATGAAGTCACGCCCCTCGAAGAGTGAAAGAGCCTGTGCTACCCGCATGAGGGCCAGAGAAGCGCGAGGGCTGGCTGCCAGCCTGACTTCCCCGCACCCCCGGGTCGCGGAAACGAGAGCGACTATATACTCCTTAACCTCCTCCGTAACGCGAACCCCACGGGCAGCGGTTACGAGGTCCAGTAACTCTTTCCGGTTTACGACCGGTTCATGACGGTCCAGAGGATGATCATGAGTCTGGCTGGAAATGATGGCCACCTCCTCCGAGGCCGAGACATAACCGAGCCTGCACTGCATCGTAAATCTGTCCATCTGAGCCTCCGGCAGTGGGTAGGTCCCCCGGAATTCCACCGGGTTCTGTGTCGCCACCACGAAGAAAAGCCCATTCATTTCATACTTGTTCCCGTCCACGGTTGCCTGGCCCTCGGCCATTGCTTCGAGCAGGGCGCTTTGTGTCCGGGGTGACGCCCTGTTAATTTCATCCGCGAGGAGAATATCCGTGAAGACAGGCCCAGGCATGAAACGAAATTCCCCCGCCTTCTGGTCATAAACGGAAACACCAAGAACATCGGAGGGAAGAAGATCGGGCGTAAACTGAATCCGGGAAAATTCTACCCCGCGAACAGAAGCCGCCATGGCCTTGGCGAGGGTGGTTTTCCCAGTCCCCGGAAAATCCTCCACAAGGAGATGTCCCCCCGAGACAAGACACGCCAGAACTCTGCGGATAGCGGTATCATGACCGACAAGGACCGTTCCGACAGACTCTTCCAACAGGCGGGCCGTCTTAAAGGCGTGCTCAAAATCGGAGAGGGTCAAGGACCCTGATCCGGGGTGTTGCTCTTCATCCATGCGTCCAGGTCACTCTTACTCTGTTCAACATGTCTCTCAAAAAGGGATCGCACAAGGGCACTCTCCTCTCCTTCGAGGAACATTTTGATCCGCTCCCAAACCCGGTCGTTCAGGACCTCACGCCCCTTGTTGGTAGCAAGACGCAAACCCACGTCTACCACGATACGGGGACCCTCCCTGGTAGCTACAAGGAGATACATGGGATAACTCGGACTACTCGCCGGACCGGAATCGACCCTGAGGGTCACTGCAGCCCAGCGTTTGCCTGCCTGTACATCAACCTGATGATCGGCTACCGTTGAACGTTTCAACCCTCGATACTCGTAACTCATCGCATTCAAGGCCTCCCACACACCCTCCTCGGAATCAAGCAGCGCACCACATGAGAACAGCTCCATGAGTTTTCCCTCCCGGAGCAATCCACGGAACTTGCGAACCAGCGCACCTGCCTCCCCTGTCTCGACCACCGCACCTTCCGCCGCAGCGGCTTTTCCGAAGCGCTGGCGCAGGTCAGCTGTCGCCCTCTCCGTCAGGTTCTCACGCTGATCCTCGAAAAGACGGCGCACTTCGGCCTGCTGCCGCTGCCTGACCTCGTCCAGCTCCACGAAATTACCATCCGTAGTAACCCCCGGCGACACTGACCAACCTTTCTCATCGCGCATGAGGATAAGTGGACTTATCTCCAAACGTTCGGCCTGCGCAGTCGATACGAGCTGAAATACAAGTGCTCCAGCATCTTCATGCTCAATAATATCCAGCAGTCTTCCGTCAGAGGCCGCCTTCGCCTCCTGGTGAAACTGGTTCCAGAATGCACCAAGATACCGGTATGCTGTGCGCCTCTCTGAATCAGAAAGGTTCGGACTGCGGTAGGCAAAACGGAGAAAATCCTCCAGTGATCCCTTCCGCAGTATTTGCTCTATCTGCTCTCCAGCCTGTCTCAGGGAGGCAGACCGCAGGGGATCATGCTGCCTCTCGAATTCCTCTTCAAACCTGTTTCGAAGAGCGTCGTCCTCATCATAGTCCTGATCGCGAAGCAGCGCTCTGCGGAAGGTCTCACGACTTTCGTTCGAGAGACGCAAGCCGCTCGGCAACTCAATAGTCCAGCGCTTTCCGACATACAGGAGAACGAAACGGATAAGGCTCACGGGCCTCCCACGCCGGGCATCAAAGATGAGAAGAGAGACCTCTGCATCCAGGTCATCACCTCCCTCCTCCTGCACGACTACCCGGACCACATCGCTCCGCGTCAGAAAGTTCCAGTATCCCCTGCTATCGGAACCCTGTAATCCCAGGGATATGACTCGTTGCAGGCGCCGTTCTTTCTCCGTAAGATCTCCATCGAACTGCCCGAGGAGTACCATTGCCGCCGGCAGATCTCCCCTCTGACATGCGTCTGTAAATGCCCTTACCAGCCTTCCGGGACTGACGGCGGCCTGTAAGGCGGCCGGCTCTGCCTCACGCATGCGCCTTCGCAGGTCTTTGAGGACCTGGTCTTCAAGGGCGCGCAGGTTCACCAATCTTTCCCTGCCCATCCACAACTCAAGAGCCTCAGCCCGTTGCTCAAGATTTCGGTCATACCCCAGGTCCACATTGTCGAAACTTCCGAGAACAGGCGCGACTGCCCAGCCCCCGTCTCCTCGCTCCCGTAAACCGAGCCCGAAGACATCCACCATGAGAGGGTCCTGACTGCTGACCGCGCTTACCGTGACCGCCGCCAGATCGCCATCGCGTTTCTCACTGGAGATCTTGAGCTCGTATCGGTTATCCCTGAGATAACGCCCGAGAAGCGCCAGGCGCTGGGCGATTGCCGAGCGCCTGATGATTCCGGTGTAGCGGGACAGGACACTGCCTTCCAGCAATTCATCCGGCGCGCGCTGGTCATCACGGAGCTCTTTCAGGAAGCCGAGGGCCGCGTTTCCAGGACCAGCCACGGCCGATTGGCCACTGGATCCCAGCAGAAAGATACTCAGGAGAACAAACCTGATCAACCATGCACTACCTTTCACAACTCCTGATGAAAACTGTCTCGTGCTCTGAGAGACATGACGAAGCCGGCCATCAAGTTGATGGTATTCTGTATGTCGCCAAGGTCTGCTGTTTCGACCACCGAGTGCATACAGCGAAGAGGCAGAGAAACCAGAGCACTCGGCACACCTTCACGCACTNTGAAAATCTTATCTGTATCCGTCCCCGTAAATCGGCTGGATGCTTCGTGCTGGATTGGAATTTTTTTCGAGCGGGCCACTTTCTCAAGCCGCTCAATCACCAGCGGATGGTTGGCACCCCCATGGGTGAGGGTTGGGCCACCACCGAGCTTCACCTGTCCGTGCTGAGCGTTATCGATCCCCGGCGTNTCCGTGGCGTGGGTAACATCCAGGCAGAGACTAACGTTAGGCATGAGACGATGAGTCGCCATCAGGGCCCCATTTCCCCCTATTTCCTCCTGGACGGCATTGAGACAGATCAACCGAAAGGCTCTCTTTCCTTTCGCNGCCGCCACCTTTTTCATGACCTGGGCGATAATGAAGCCCCCGATTCTGTTATCAATGGCGCGGCTCACGATCCGCTGTTTGGTCAACTCCATGGGCTCATCTGCGTAAACCGCCGGATGCCCGACCCGAATACCAAGCCCTGCCACCTCTTCTGCAGAATCTGCTCCGACGTCAACCCATAGCTGGTGTGGCCTTGGCGCCTTTTCANTAGCAAGATCTCTNCGCAGGTGAATCGCGGTATTTCCGATAATGCCAGCCACTTCCTTTTTATCGCCGAAGATACGCAACCGCCGACCACGGGCCGTTGCGGAATCACTTCCACCGAGGCGGTCGATGCGCAGGAACCCATCAGGCGTTACCTGTTTCACCATGTAGCCTATTTCATCTGCGTGCGCTTCCAGCATCACGCTTTTCTTTCCCTCCCCCAGAATTCCCCAGGTTGACCCATAGGCATCGCACTCCACAAGGTCCGCGGTCCTGCCAAGATTGCGGGCCCACACCCTCTGGCCCGGCATCTCGAATCCCACCGGGCTCGGGGTCCGCAGCAGCTCAAACAAAAAGTCCTTGTCTTTCCTGGTCACTCAGGGACTCAAGCACAACCAGCCGCAGCCGCAAATCCAGAAAGAGATCAGTATTCCAGTTACTCGCTAGGTCTTGATATCCCTGATCCTGAAAGCCATCCAGCCAAGAACAAAAAGGGTAAGGTCGAGACCCACCAGCGCCGTATAGCTCTCCGCCAGCTTGGCCCACGAGATGTTGTTCTCGAGAGCGAAGACCCAGTTGCTCATCCGGTAGGTAAGCAAATNCTCCCGATACGGGGCCATAAAGGGCAGCATCTGGAGGACTGAGTCCACAAACAAGACGCTGAGGGCCAGGATCGTGGCTGCTGCGGGCTTGATTTTCAGGCAGGAAAAGGCGAACCCGATCGAGGATAGCGTGCACATGCTGATGCTGAGAAACAGAAGAGCAAGACAAAGGCGGCCGATCCCCGCTCCCAGCTCGGGGAAGAAGGCAAACACCTTGAGTTCGTAGTTCCACACGAAAAGACCCCCATCCCAACCCAGCGCNATAGCCGACATCAGGTAGCCCGAGATTCCCACGAACCAGACAAAGGTTAGCGTGTAGACAAGAACCGCCACATACTTGATCGTCAGAATTCTGAGCCGGCTGATNGGCCGGGCCAGAACCATCCGCAGGTTGCCATCTTCGCTTTCTTTGGCGACTATGTCTCCGGAAACCAGAGCAAGATAGATCGCTCCAAGCATCGCCATACTGAATCCGATCATCCAGTAGGTCACAGTCAGCGCCGAGTAATAGTGGTCTACATCGAGGCCGGCATCCGAAAGAATCTTGGCCATTTCCTCCCGGGGCTTATCGAGGTGAAANACCCAGAGGATGACGAGCTCCAGAATAAGAAAGGCGCCGTATCCGATATAAGTCCGCCGCCGGGCAAAGAGCTTCTTCAGCTCACTCCGGACCTGAATGAGGCAAAGATTCATGACTCCGTCTCCTTTCGGGCTTCCTCGCTGCTGACCTCGAGGTAGACATCCTCAAGCGACCGGTGAACCGGACTGAGCTTCCGCAGTGCAACTCCTGAAGTGATCAGCTCACCCGCGACGGCTGCGGGGTCTGTTCCCTCAGGGAAAACAACCCGGCTGGAACCACCCTGTTCCTTCCCGCCCAGCCGCCGGTAACACAATGCCGCCTGCTCGGATGGGCTCGCCTCAATCTCGAGGGTCACCTGCTCATCCGCGATTCCAGCCAGTCGACCATCGTATACCTTTCTTCCCTGTCGAACGATCGCGACCCGGTCACACATCTGTTCCACCTCGGAAAGGAGGTGGGAGTTGAAGAGCACGGTCATCCCCCGCTCTTCACGAAGCCTCAGGATAAAGTCCCTGAACCACTTGATTCCCTCTGGATCGAGTCCATCCGTGGGTTCATCGAGCATCAGGAGGCGAGGTTCTGGAAGCAGAGCCTGAGCGAGTGCCAGTCGCTGCCGCATTCCATGACTATAAGTAGAAACCCTCGAATGGATCCGGCTGCTGAGGCCCACCTCCTCCACGACTCGCAAGGCCCCATCTTTCTNGAACCCTCCGGAGTAACTCATGAGGACCTTGAGATTATCCCATCCACTGAGGTAGTCATAAAAGGCCGGAGACTCAAAAATCGCACCCGCCTGCCGGAGAGCGTCTGCCCTTTTGCGCTGAACGGACTGTCCCCCGATGAGGGCTTCGCCACGGTCAGGCTCCACCATCCCGAGAAATATTCCCAGGGCAGTACTCTTCCCAGCCCCATTGTGNCCCAGCAACCCAAAGATCTCCCCCTCCCGGACGGTAAAGGAAAGATCTCGCAGNGCCGGCTTGCCTCCGAAGGACTTTGATAGGTTTGCGGCCTCAAGGATCACCCCGGAATCTAAATTACTTTCCACCGAGCTGTCCTTCCCACTGTGGGATCCGCATACGCTGGATCAATTCTCCCGCAATCTCTATCAACTGTAGAAATTCCATGATCTCATCCGGATCCTTTCCTTCCATGGCTGCACGCCATCCAGCTTCCTCAATCCTTCCATGCTCTTCCTCGGCGTCGAGTAGTTTATAGCTATCCCGAAGACCTGCGGGCAATTCTTCCTTCGCTGCCTTCACCGCCCGCTTGATCAACTTGCGACGCCGCTCACTGGGCAGGCTGTCAAACAGGGTGATGTAGGTATCCAGACCTTCCAGCACACTTGTCACGAAGGCCTTTCTTTCATTCGAAGACAGCTTCAAATAGAAATCGCTCCTGAGTTCGCTGAGTCGAGCCTTGCTCTCAGGGTTGAACTCCTGCCTGGTGAGAAGCGACACGACTTGATTAATACGCTCTTCACGAACCTGCCTTTCTTCTCCGGCAGGCTCTCCCTTCCTACCGGACCAGTCCCTGAATTGATTCTCCTCCACAACCTTACCGAGGTTATCCGCGGTCCTTCTCATCCCCCGAAAGTAGGACTGAACACCCAGCACGAGCNCCCAGATCAACACACAGATCAGGATTCCCCGGCTAAAGACACNCACTTTCATTGTTTGACCGCAAAAATCTAGGCAACATGACCTTTCTCGCAACCGCGATTTTCACGAGTCTCCACGAGCCCGACTCGACATGAGACTCGAGCGCAGAGTCCCCACCGANGTGGCGCGGAGGGAAATGGCCAGAGTTCCGTAGACCGTTACTCCAGTCCCCAGGATCAAGGCAAGCGCACCCATCCTCTGCCAAAGCGTTCCAATTAACCAGGACTCCAGAGCGATCCCAGCGAGGTAGACCACCCCACCCATGAGCAGACTAGCCAGAACCATCCGGGAAAACCGTTTCCACTCTTGCCGGGAAATGGTGACAAACCCGTCCATCCCCCGCCAGAGGAGCGCCACGTTGACCCACGCGGAAATGGCAGTGGCAACTGCTATGCCGACGTGTCCATATCCACTGGGGAGCAGGAGCTGAAACAGAAGAAGACTGCAACCGATGTTTACTGCCACCGCCACCCCGGCCATCATCATNGGCCGCTTTGTGTCCTCCCGCGCAAAGTAGGCGGGTTGAAGAACCTTGATCAGGACGTAGCCTGGCAANCCCAGTGCGAATCCCGCCAGGGCCCATCCGGTTTTGCTTACGTCCTCCGCGTTGAATTTTTCTCCGGCAAAGAGGCCTCCGATCAGGGGTTCATGGACAGCAATCATCGCAGCGGCCGCCGGCAGNGTAAGGAGCATCGCGAAGTCCATACCACGGACGATACTTTCTGCCGCAGCNGCCTCCCGGCCGCTCCGGAGACGGCGAGTCACTTCTGGCAGAAGAACAATCCCAAGAGCGATCCCNATCATTCCAAGGGGAAGCTGGTTAATCCTGTCCGCATAATAGAGTGTGGAGATGGCACCCTGCTGGAAGGATGCGATAATCCCTCCCACCAGCAGNTTCNCCTGCTGGANCCCAGCCGCAATCACTCCGGGACCCATCAGAAAGAGAAGCTTTCTGAGTTCCGGATTCCAGAAAGGCTTCCGCGGCACCATGGTTGCCCCGGCACGACTACAGGCGANCCACAGGACTCCACACTGCAGGAATCCAGCCAACGCCACTCCCCAGGCCAGCGAATTGCCGACCTCAAGGTCTCCTTCCCATCGCATGAACCAGATCAATCCGAGAACAGACAAGAGCACCAGATTCAGAAGAATGGGGGCCGCCGCAGGAACTGCGAACCGNCGGAAAGTATTCATGACTCCGCTCAGGTGAGCCACCAGGGCCATGAAAAAAAGGTAACAGAACATGATCCGGGAAAGAGTCACCGTGAGATCGAAATTATCCGGATGATTTCGGAAGATACGCAGGGTNGACTCCTCNATCTCAGAACCCTCATCCACTGGCCGNATCGCCATCCTAACAGAGAGGAACTCCATTCTGTGATCCTTCGGCAGCTCGATCCGGCCCAAGCCACCGGGCTCCATTCCGAAAACNACTCCCACAATATCTTCGCCTCCCCTGAGAAGGTAGTGCTTNCGGGGGTCAACATCTCTCCCAACTCCGCTGTGATCGTCCCCACTTAAGCTGAGCCGGGTCAGAATCAGGCCCTCCGAGCCAATCTCTCCTTGTCCATCCGCGATAATGGAAAACCCCTCGTCCTCCCGTGCGACCAGAAGATCACGATGATGTCCCTCGTGATCGAGAAAGTGCATCTCCTCGATTCTTGTACGCGTAGACCAGTGTCTTACTGCAGCATCCGAGGCCCCGGTGACCTGAAAGTAAATTTCACTCGCGCCCTTGATGTCGATCTTGCACTCATGAAACGCACGCTCTTGGCCAATTCCTGCAAGGTCTTTTTCAAACTTCGGCAGGAATCCAGGAACCACCGCCATCATGATCCAGTGCATGCATGGGATCGCAATCAGGGTCAGGATTCCTACCGCCCAGACGAGGGCTGAAAAGGTGTTCCGGGCAAACCCAACCGCCGCCTCCCGCCCATCCTCCTCANACTTGCGTCCAAAAAGGGGCACGAATGCCGCATTGTAAGCTCCCTCACCGAAAATTCGGCGAAACATATTGGGAAAGCGAAAGGCTGCCACGAAGGCATCCGCCACCGGCCCCGTGCCCACGAACCTTGCGATCAGAACATCTCGCAGGAACCCGAGGATTCGACTCACCAAGGTGAGTCCGGACACCGTCATCATTGCCCGTAACATCCGCCTTCAGGATGGCGCATTCCTTCCGAATATTCAATGCCTCATCGTGACGTAAAGTGCAGGATTCTCATCGGAAAGCCGCGCGGCGCAGGCGGTCCATAATAGCAGAACCCANGCCTACATCACTAACAGGCTCAGCCACGATCGCATCCACGCCCTCGACGTCCAGACTGCGCAGAGCATGAAAAAACCGCACCGCGGCTTCCGCCAGCTTCCCCTTCCCGGGACTCAGGATCTCCAAGCGGACCCAGTCGTGCATCTGAAGGTAACCGTCCCCGGGGTCTCCCCTGTAACTCAAAAGGGCGTAGCGCTTGCCGTCTTCCGGCTCAAACTTATCCGGGCTCTCATGAAGCAGAACCGGGACCTCCGGGGCATAATGAGAATCGAGGCCACCCGGAGCCTCCGGTCGATCATCAGTCACTCGTCTCACTTTCGGCACCTTGCCGAACTTCTGGAGCTCTTCCCGGGTCACTGGTCCAGGACGAAGAAGTCGGAGGATGGGACGCTTCTCTCCCGGCTCTACTGCTATGATCGTACTCTCCAATCCGTCCGAGCAGGCTCCCCCGTCAACTACCAAGGGGATACGTCCATCCAGTTCACGAAGCACCGCGCCGGCAGAGGTCGGACTGATGCGGCCGAAACGATTCGCGCTCGGCGCAGCGATCGGCCCAAGCTCTCTGGTGAGATAGCGCATGACCTCGTGCTTACTGACCCGCACCGCTACGGTAGGGAGGCCACTGGTGACAAGATCAGGCACGTCCTCATGCTTCGGCAANACCATTGTCAAGGGTCCCGGCCAGAACGCTTTTGCAAGCTGCCGCACAATATCCTCCACTTCCGCNGGGACCACTGCTACCCGCCCGAGATCCCGAATCCCTGCGATGTGCACGATGAGGGGGTCGAAGGAGGGCCGATCCTTGGCCTCAAAAACCCTCGCGACTGCCTCAGGATCGAAGGCTACGGCCCCCAATCCGTAGACCGTCTCGGTTGGGAGCGCTACCACCTCTCCCTCTCTCATGATCCTGGCAGCACCCTCTGCCACCGCCCGCCAGTTCTCAAAGTCAGCTATTTCCACCCGTGTCTGCACGCCGCACTGTAACAAATGATTGTCATGGTGTAGAATTTAGAAATACCTCTTAAACTCCATGGCCCACGGAGAGACATTTCCAAGCGAAAATATTATTCTGATCGGCTTCATGGGATCCGGAAAGTCTTCTGTTGCCCGTGATCTCTCCGGCGCCCTGGGATATCCTGTGCTGGATACTGACTCCCTGGTCGTGGAGCGAGCAGGCAAACCCATACGCAAAATCTTCGAGGACAACGGCGAGGAAGACTTCAGAGATCTTGAAACTACTATTCTCACCGAGCTCGAACAGGCTGGCCCACGCCATCGGATTATTGCCACCGGCGGAGGGATTATCGAACGGCCCACCAATCGCGATATCCTGAAGAGAATGGGATTTGTGGTCTGGTTGATGGCTTCCCCGGGGGAAATCCTGCGACGCACGGCGAAGAATCGGGAAAGGCCTCTCCTCAACAACGAGGACCCGGAGGGGACAATCAATCGCCTCCTCGAGAAGCGGGTAGAATTCTACCGGGATACCGCACACCAGGAGATCGAGACCGATGACCTTACCTTCCCGGAAATCAGTACCGGCATCGTTGAATCTGCCCGCTACTTTTTCTCTAGTTGAAGAGTACGCTCTTTCCTGTCACGCCCTGTCACCGTGGATCCAGTCATCGCCAAGCGAAACGTCCAATTCATTGCCGAAAAACTCGGCTTTGAAGATTGCCGGGTAGCCCCTGCCCTCCGGGCAAGGCATGCTGATGATTTCCTGCAATGGGTTGCCGAGGGAAAGGCCGGTGATATGAAGTGGCTTGAGGGAAACCCCGAACGCCGAACTGATCCCCGCGAGATTCTTCCCGGTGCCCAGTCCGTCGTCTGCCTCGCCCTCAACTACTATCCGGGACCGGGAAACCCCAATCCGGACTACCAGATCGCCCGCTATTCCTGGAATGATGACTACCACGACATTATCGAGGCAAAGCTGAAGGACCTCGATCTTGCGATGCAGGAACTCGGCGGTATCCAGCGTTACTATGTAGACACCGGGCCGGTTCTTGAACGAGATCTCGCCACCGAGTCGGGACTGGGATGGAACGGAAAGTCCTGTGTGCAGATCCATCGCCGGATAGGAGCGTGGTTTTTCCTTGCCGAGTTGATCACCACCCTTCCACTGGAGCCTGACGAGCCAGTCCGGAATTACTGCGGAAAATGCACCGCCTGTATCGACACCTGCCCCACGAATGCCATTACCCGCCCTCACCACGTCGATGCTCCTCGATGTATTTCCTACCTTACCATTGAACACAAGGGCTCTATTCCCGAGGAACTGCGTCCTCTGATCGGAAACCGCCTTTACGGTTGCGACGACTGCCTCGCGGTGTGTCCCTGGAACCGTTTCGCGAAGACCAGCCGTGACATCCGATTCCATGCGCGGGAGAAGGTTTTCGAACACCGTTTGCGTGATTTTCTGGCTCTCTCGGATGAGGAATTCCGTATCCTGTTCAGGAAGTCCCCGATCAAGCGCATCAAACGGAATCGCTTCCTTCGGAATGTCTGTGTCGTGCTCGGGAACGTTGGAGATTCCGGCGACCTCCCAGCCTTGCAGGCCGCGGCGGATGNGGAGGAACCTCTCATTGCCGAGCACGCATCGTGGGCGATTACCCAGATCAAGGAGCGGAAGAGCCAGTGCAGGATTCCTTCAGGAGCAGGCAATCTCTCCGCGTAATTTACGCCGCATCCAATCCGAGAGAACGTCCCCGGCGAACACGACCGCGACACCCAGGAGAACATAGAAAAGCATCTCGTCGTAACGAAGCCAGTTGTGTGCGATCGAGACATAGTAGCCCAGGGACGAAATACCGAGCATCCCCAGGATGGTAGCCTCCCGTATACATGTCTCCCATCGATAAAAGAAGAAGAGGAGGAAACGGTTGAAGGACAANGGAGCGAGACTCCCGCAATAGGCCTGCAAGCGTCCAGCCCCGCTTTGGATCCAGTGACGTGGAATCTCACGACGCTGGTTCTCCATGACCTCTCCCCATAACCGACCGAGAATACCGAGATTATGCAGCGCGAGGGCGAAGACCAGGGGCCACGCNCTGGGACCAAGCAGTCCCACCAGGAGAAAGGCATAAACGTATTCCGGTACCGCGCGGGCCAGAATGAAAAGGCTGCGGGTCAGAAACCCGACTCCACACCAGCACCAGTGAACCCACCGCGAAGCGGCCCCAAGAACACCGAATGGCTCCCCCCGGGCNAGTGCCCGGCTTCCGACAGGCAGGAGCAAGGCAGCTCCTACGGCTGCAAGAATGATCGCTGAACTGGCAATCGCCACGGTATTAAGAAGGGCTTCTGCTCCGTTGCGTGACCACAGATTCACCGCCCATTCCTTCACCTCATNCCCCTTACCCTCGAGGGCCTTCATCCGTTCGGGCGCGGAGGCCGTAGAATTCTCGGGACGAGCTGGTGCCGGGGTCAGCTTGGTGAGAAAGCGACCTATGCGCGCATTCCGTTGATCCGCGGCCATATTCATTCCGAGCTCTTTTCCATTGGTCCACGAAATCACCACCAGCAGGAGACCGGCGAGGAGGCCCCCCCGGACTAACCAGTCGCGGGGNGCTGTCCGCCACAGAAGCGCTTCGGACTTCTCCACATCCAAGCCAGTGATCCGTGGCACCGCCCTGCGGGTCGCACCCCGGTTCAAGCGATCTCGAAGGCGGGCACCCAATGCGTCAACTCCCACCACCACGATCACGAGAGCGTAGAGCTGAGTCCATACCTCGCCGTAATAGAGATTCTCATATGACTGGCGTATCCCCAGCCCGATGGTTTCGACCCCGATGAAGCCCAGAACCGCAGACGAACGAAGAGCGCATTCAAAACGATAGACCGTGTAGGTCAGCATCTCCGGCACCGCAGAGGGCAGCAGGGCACTCACAAAGGCCTGCAGCGGAGAGGCTCCCGTGGCCATGAGCGCTGAGCGGGATTCCTGGGATTGCTCATCGATGAGTTCGGAGAAGACCTTGCCAAGGGTTCCCGCAAAAGGCAGTGCCAGCGCTACGCACGCAGCGATGGGAGCATCTCCAAGGGCCGAGAGAAAAAACAATGCCCAGACCAGCTCATGAATCGACCTCCCGAGGGTAATGAGAAAGCGACAACTCCACCGGAGCAGACGAAGCAAACCTCTCGTTATAGTCCTCCCCGCGGAAGCCTTCCCATATCGCATTCCTCCCGGCCACCACGCGGACGAGGCAAGAAAACCCAGCACCAATCCCACTGGCACCGCGAGGCTGATCGCAATTAGTGCGTAACGAAAAGTACGCAGGAGGCTCTCTCCGAGGCGCAGGAGGAACGGACGGGCGTCCGGAGGAAGAGAGGGGTTTTCATCTGCAAGAGAGGGCGAAAGGGCTGCTCCGAAGAATCGCCCCATCTCGGCAAAGGGATCCGCTCCCTCACTCAGCTGTACGATCCGGGGTCCCAGAATCCATCCGGAAACCAGGAACACCCCGAGGAATGCCACGACCACGAGGCGCTTTCCCAGCCAGAATGTGCCCGGCACTCTCACGAATCAGGGGCCTTATCTCCCAGCTGAAAGAGAGCCGAAAGAGCTTCACTTCCCAAATCGGAGGATGCCCCATCAAAATGAACTTTTCCATGCTTGAGCCCTACAAGCCTCGGGAAAAATTCCCGCGCAAGATCCAGCTGATGCATTGAGACCAGGAGGGTGAGGCCCTCCTCTTCACAAAGACGGGTCAGGAGCTCAAGTACATCACGGGCACGGGCCGGATCAACTGCAGAAACGGGTTCATCTGCCAGGAGGACTGCCGGCTCCTGAAAAAGCGCTCGCGCTACCGCGACCCGCTGCTGCTGCCCGCCGGAGAGGGTATCAACCCGGTCATAAATTTTTTCCTCAATCCCAACCCTCTCCAGAAGCTCATAAATACGCCTGCGGACTCCTCCCGCTGGCAGGATCAAATCACGCAGGCTTCCGAGGATGGACCTTCGCCCGCAGCGCCCCGCAGCAACATTCTGAAGGACTCGCAAATTGGGCACCAGCCCCAGGTCCTGAGGGAGATAACCCAGGCGCGAGCGTAATTCCCTCAGTTTACCTTCTCCGAGGCCGAGGGGATTACAGCTCAGCACCCGGACGTCACCGCGGTCAGGTGCCAGTTGTGCTCCGAGCAGGCGAAGAAGCGTTGTCTTGCCACTGCCGGAGGCCCCGATGAGGGCTACCCGCTCGCCCTTGGTGATCTGGAGATCGATGCTCGAGAGTGCATGAACTGCCCCGAAACTCTTGTGAGCCTCCGAAAGCTCGAACACCGTCTCCATGATCCTCGGTTCTCGCCCTCGTGTATTCAGTCGAACGAGACCTTCTCCATCACGGCCGCGATACCAGCGAAGGTCTCATTGTCGACCGGCACCAGTCTCTCCCGACTCAGGGCCTTAAGAGCCCCTTCATCCTTACAATCCACCAGCGCTTTCTGGAGCTTATCAAGAAAACCCTTTCCGAAGGTTTCCTCCAGCGAAGGATGTGCGGTCATGTTGTAATCGGCATAGGTCGGAGTCTCCCAGATTTTCACACACTTTTCCGGGTCGATCTTACCAGCTGCCACCAGCTTCTCGTAAGTATTGAAACTCAATGCCCCGGCCTCGAAGGACCCATCCTGCACCAGCATCGCGGTCTTGTCATGGGCACCGGAGAATCCGGGCTTTTCCTTGAAGAACTCCATCGGAGTTTTTCCGGTGTTCTCGATGATGAAATGACTCGGCATGATACATCCCGATGTTGAGCTGGAACTACCGTAGGTAAATTTGAGATCCGCGATGGCAGCTGGAAAGTCATCCGAGGCTTCCAGTCCGGTGGAAGCATTCGCAATAAAGTAGGATTTGAAGGCGAGATCCTTTTCACCTGCCACCAGGGCACGGGCTCCTTCAACCCGGGTCATTGCCTGCACTCCGGTCACTCCGCCAAACCATGCCAGCTGAACGTCATTATTTTCGAACTTTTCCACCGAGGCTCCGTAATTGATCGAGGGAACGAACTCCACGGTAATTCCGAGGGCTTCGGAGAGATAATCTGCTACCGGCTGGAATCGCTCCTTCTGGGCGGTCGTGTCTTCGTCCGGGATCGCGGAGAAGCGAAGCACCTTCACCTCTGACTCGTTACCCGCTGCCTGCTTTTCATTCCCTCCACAGGCGATGAGAAGGCCAGCTATTCCTGCCACCGAAAGGCGGGATAATGTTGTTTTGATCATGGCTTGAAGCATATCGTTTAGTTTTATTGGAGCACACACCGGTGAATTGCTGATCACAAAAAAACCGCAGGTCCACTAAGAGCAAGCGAGACCGTGCGGCTGAGTGCCGTTTTGCTGAGCGCCGACCGACGCCCGGTAGTCATTTCTCGTTCTCGTCTCATGGAGCAGATACCCTGTACGAGGAAAAAATTATCAACTAATCGATCTCCGGGAAAGGAAAAGTAGAATCATAATTCAGACTCCCTGGCATCCAGTCCGAAAGCTTGCCTGAGACACCGGCAAGCCATCCCCAATCGATCGCGAAAAGGGCGTTCGGGACGCACAATCGCCCATTCGCGGCTCTCTGCAATCTCCCGGAGGCTCTCCCCCGGATTCACGACAGTCACCTCTTCACACAACTCCAGCATGGGCAGGTCCACCATGCTGTCCGAGAACCCACTACTGTTTTCCTGAACCCCTTCCTCGATAATCTCACCCTCCTCCAGGAGCCGGGATACTTTCACCTCTCGCTTGTTGTTTCCACCGGTGAAGTCAGGGAACAGCGGCATCATGCCTTCAAACTCAACTCTCGTGCCGTAGCTGGCATCGAATCCGAGCGCCTCCCCAAGGGGCCGGGCATAAAACTCCGGACTCGCCGAAACCAGAACCAACCGACGCCCCTTCTCCCTCTCCCGGGCAAGAACATCCAGCATTAATGGGTAAAAGGAGGCCGGAACATGATGAGATACGAATTCCTCTACCAGAACCTCGAGCCGAGAGCGCGGCATTCTCCAGAGAAACGAAAGAAAGATTCGTTTCATCCCCTCCGCTCCAAGTACCCTAGAGAAGACCAGAAAAGGGAGGAAGATCAGGAGATACAGACGGCGCACAGGCTCCTTCCGAAGGACCCAGTTGCAGAAGAGCAACTGGGTGTCCCAGGCGATAAGGGTCTGATCGAGATCAAAAAGCGCAAGTCCACTCGTTCTCTTCCGTTCAACCATCAGTTCAAGGGTAAAGGAGTGATTGTCTCCAATCAGCCTGCCACACGGTCTTCAGCGGGCCTCTCTCTGGCAACCGAAATCGTCGTCGAAAGCGCCCTGACACCACCGCGGTGACCCGAAACCGGTATTGCCATCCAGTCTCCGGTCGCATTTGCTGTGCCTCGTGAAAGGAGTGCTCACCATCCCGAAGATCGTCGCCCTCTCCCTGATCGTGGCAAGCTTGCTGCGGGCGGGTGACGAACCCACCAATATCAGGGCTGCCACTCCTTTTCTTGCTTCAACCTCCGTCGAGATCACATGGATCGACAATTGTGATGATGAGACCGGATATGAATTGCAGTACCGGACCGGGACTCAGGACTGGACCACCATTGCGATCTCTCCTGCGAACAGCACCCTGCTGTCTCTCAGGGGTGGCGGTCCCGGGAGTACTTTGAATTTCCGGCTCCGTGCCCAGAGACCTGAAGTCAACTCCGACTGGACAGAGTCTCCCGACGTCACCCTGCCCTCTGGATTTGCAATCGAAGCCGGGAGGTTCGTCGGGGGCACAACCGGGGAACCTGTGACCAGCCCGTCCCTAACGGTCTTTAACGCAGAGGGCATTGGAACGGCCTCTAGTTTCGGGGTGACAGACCTCCCCGAGGGCTTCGTATTTGACTCCAGCAGGGGGACCTTCTCGGGCACTCCTCTGGCGCCTGGAGTCTATCGTCCCGTGATTTCGGCGACCGACGGGAATACCAACGCAAGCACCTTCCTCACCATGAGAATTAAACCCGCTCCTGCCGGCCCGGAGGAAATATTACCGGTCCCCGGTTTTCTCTTTCTCAGCCCGCCATCGGGACCAATTCCGTACGATCT
>PBNG01000032.1 GCA_002723015.1 Roseibacillus sp.
CGCACGCCGGTAGAGCGCCTTCATCTCCGCCGCCGGCATGTGCGTCCACCTCCGGTGGATTCCGAGTAACGGGCAATGTCCAGCCAGTGCCGTGCCCATTTGATGCCAAAGTCTGGACTGGCCAGAAGATCGTCAATAGTAGCCGAAATGGCCATTGCCTGATTTTTTTCGAAGGCATCAAGGAAGGCGCGGATCTTGGCAGGACTTGGAGGGAGACCTGTCAGGTCGAAATAGATGCGTCGGAGAATAGTAGTGGCAGAGGCATCAGCACCTGGCACGAGTTTGTCGCCCGTCTGCGCGGAGAGGATGAAGTGGTCTATTCCGGTTTGCGGCCAGCTTGAGTTCTGCTGAAGTGGAGGGTCTTGAGAGCTGAGGGGTTGGAATGACCAGAAATCCTTCCCGGCCCGGACGGTGGCCTCAGGCACGAGCGGAGAAGCTGAATCGGCAGAGAGTTCTTCGCCGCCTGCCTTTGCGCAGCAGCACGCAAGCACGCATAGAAAAGCACTCTGGGAGAAGCTGGAGATCCTTGGCGTGATGGGGTTGGATGACATTCCTGCGTCCGGGGGACAAGGCTGTTCTACCGCAGACTACTATGAATATAGCGCTTTTTCAGTGAGAATCTCAGCAAGAGATTTCCTGTCATCGAAGTGACGATTGCAGTTCTTTCGCTGGAACGGATTTGGTGGTGTCGCCGGCGACGACAACTAGTTGTGAGGCTCTGGCGCTCGGGTTTCAAAGCGCATGAGCTCCTTAAGGAAGGTGAGTTCCACATTCCCGGTGGGACCATTTCGATTCTTGGCGATGATCAACTCGGCCTTGCCTTGGTTGGCATCTCGCTCCTGATCTGCGTCGTCTCCTTCCGAGGTCGGGTTATCGTAATACTCTTGTCGGTAAAGCAATCCAATCAGGTCGGCGTCCTGCTCCAGTGAGCCGGATTCCCGGAGGTCTGACATTCGCGGAGCACCACCTCTTTGTTCGGGGCCCCGGTTGAGCTGGGCGAGAACGATAATCGGGATGTTGAGCTCCTTTGCGAGGGCCTTGAGGCCCGCAGAGATTTCGGCGATCTCACGCTCGCGTGAACCTTCCGCTTGTCGTGAGTTGGAGCGCATCAGTTGGAGATAGTCCACGGCGATCAAGCCGATTTCCGAGTCGCGCTTCTTGCGGCGTGCCTTTGCTCTTACGTCCCCGATCGGTATCGCAGGTGTGTCGTCGATGTAGAGGGGGGCAGACTTCAGTTGCTTCGAAGCATCGAGGATGTTCTGTAGCTCCTCCTTGGTCGGCTGGAGGCCGGGCCGGAGATTGGCCATGCTGTAACGAGCCCGGGAGAAGAGAAGTCGCTGGACGATTTGCTGGGCGCTCATTTCGCAGGAAAAGACAAGAGTGGGAATGTCCTGCTCGATTGCGACATGCTCTACGATATTCATCATGAGAGAGGTTTTCCCCATCGATGGACGGGCGGCGATGATGAACATCTCACCGGGTTTCAACCCCTTGCTCATTTCATCGAGCTTGGTGTATTTGGTCGAGACTCCCTCAAGAGGTCTCTCGTTATGCATGAACTGCTGGAGGACCTCTATGACTCCCTCAATCAGGTCCCCGACCTTTGTCTCTCCCTGGACCTCCGAATCCTCCTTGATGGCAAAGACCTTGGCTTCCACCGCGTCTAGAAAGGATTGTACATCCTCGGGGTCTTCGTAGGCCTTGCTGATAGACTCTGTGCACGAGGAGATCACCGAGCGAAGAATGTGCTTGGACTTGACGATTCCGAGGTGGTGCTCGAAGTGCGCCGCGGTTGGCGAATAAGTATAAATTGAGGTTAGTTCCCCAGGCCCTCCAAGATTCTCGAGAAGACCCCGGTCTTTCAATAGCTGGGTCAGAGATACCAGTTCGATGGGTTGTCCGTTCTCATAAAGTTCACGGAGCACTTCGTAGAGAACCCCGTGCGCTGGGATGTAGAAGTGGCCGGGCGAGAGGTGTTCTTCGATCGCAGCTCCAATATATTCCGTTGGCTCCTGCATCATGGAGCTGAGGATGCTTTTCTCCGGCCCGATGGCATTGGGCAGTGCACGAGCCGCCCCCTGATCTCCATCTTCAACAACTTGGAGTCGTGGTGAGTCCTTTTTAGGTGGCGAATCTGAAGGCATACGTTGAGGAAGCTCTCGTATGCAGAGGCATGATCCAATCTAACTTCAGGCAAGATTTCATTAATGAGTCCGAGTCAATGTGAACCACCATGCCATTGCCCAAATATCGTCGGGTATCTTGGGGATTTCGTCCCAAATGCGGTTTCTTCAAGTGTGAAGAACCCGGGGAAGAACTTGTCTACTTGTCAGAAGGAGGCCTCCAAAGAGATGGGCCCCGGAGGATATCGCAGATTTCCGACCGAAGGAAGGTTCGGTTGTTTCCGTTCTTCCCTAGCTATCAGAGTCCTCGTTTTCCGCTGGGTTGGAAGAGGGTTCCCCGGTCTCAACGGTGACGGTCAGGGTGGTGGTGACCTCTGAGTGCAGCTTGACCTCGACCTCGCTTTTGCCTGACCTCTTGAGAGGCTTGCTCAGTTTTATGGCGGTGCGCTCCAGGACGATTCCCTTTGCCTCAAGGTCCTTCTGAATATCCATGGAGGTTACCGACCCGAAGGCTTTTCCTCCCTGTCCGGTTTCAAGCGTGAACTTGGGCTTGATACGGCTGATCTTGCCAGCCAGCTCCTGGGCGCTGGCGAGTTCCTCGGTCTCCCTCTGCGCACGTTTGGCACGGAGAGACTCCAGACTCCGTAGATTTCCTTTAGTTGCTTCAAGAGCCTTCCCATTTGGGATCAGGAAGTTCCGTGCAAAGCCGGCTTTGACCTTCACAACATCAGCCTCGGCTCCCAAGCCGGTTATTTTCTCGCGGAGGATGACTTCGGTAGTTGCCATGTCAGTGTCAGTGGTTTTCGGGGCCAGAACTTAAGAGAGAGCTCAAGCGGCCGCCGGAGATAGGGACCGGGGGAGCCTCGGTCAAGGAGTTAATCGTTGCAGATGCCTGTTTTCCAGTGATCTCAGGGGAGGGACCAGGTCGGCTTCAGCCGTTCGTATTCCTTTAATGGGAGGAGGACGTAGACGGGTTTCTTGCGTGGGTCCAATCCGGCAATCAGGGATCGCAGGTGAATTTCCTCCATAGTTGTGCATCCTGCGGTTGCGCTCTCTCCCATGGAGCGCCAGATATGAAAGAAAATGGAGGAGCCGGCTCCTGGGAGAGGTCTGGGGTCGGTATTATGAGCGATAAAGAGCTTGAGAGAGTGCGGGTAATCGTTCTGTCGCATCTGCGCTTTCTTCTCCCACAACGCAGTCGGCTCGTGGTCGAGGATGAGATGTCTGTTGTAATGTGAGGAGGCAGGGTCCTCGACCCAGAGGTCGCGCGAAGTGATTCGACGGTAGGACACTCCAGGCATTCTCTTCACGGTCTCCCCGTAACCCCAGACGCCTCCGAGCTTGAATACCCCCGCAGGAGATCGCCAGTCGCCCTCGGCCTTGACGAATGGTTTCCGGACAGGGGGGTGCAGCCCACGGCCCCAGGCGAGGCCCTTCCTTCCGCAGCGAGCCTTCCATGGCCCAGCGGTTGCTCTCCATCCCTGCCCAGGGTCTCGCTCAAATACGAACAGGGTCAGGTTAGAGCTCTGCCACGACTCCGCCCTGCCGACTACAACTTGAAGGCAGTCGCCCGCAAGTTCGAATCCAAGGGCAGACATCGACAGAGAGAGACTGAGAAGGAGGCCGCGAATCACTGCCTGAGTGTAAGCGGGATCCCCAGTTCATAACAGCCCCGACTCAGCCCCGTTCCTGTTCAAGGACCTTGAACGCGCTGCCGGCACCCGAGAGATCGGTAAGAAACTGATTTTCAGGTGTATCTGCCACGTTTTCTGGATGCGTGAGGCAGTATTCGTGCTGAGTCACGAGTCTGATGGTGGAGAGTCCCGCCTTTTCTCCCCAGTAGATCAGATCGTCGAAGTTGACGTCCGCGGTGAGATCCTGTCTTCCCGGAAGTCGGTAAAGGTCCGGCCCGGTGAGGCAATCGTGGTGATAGTAGGCCCGGAGCGTTCCATGTGGCCTCCGGTGATGGATTTCCGACGTGGTTCCTCCATAATCTATGGTGACCCATTTTCCCTTCTTGAAGAAGGGGAGCCATTGCTCCATCCATGAGCGATAGCTCTCGTGGATTTCAATACGCTGGGGACAATCGTGAAAGGTCTCAAATTGAGTCGAGTCCGGAAGGAGGCCGGGTGAAATCCATTCCTCCGTTAGGGACCCATTCTTCAGGGACAGGAAAAGCTCCTGCACTTCTTCTGAGCTGTTTCTGAAAACACGAACTGGAAACGCGTCGACGAGTTCATTAGAGATGATGAATGCCCGTCCTCCGGCCGCTTCCAAGGCGCACTTTACGTTGGGGTGAATTCGTGCCGAACGGCGAAGTCGCTTCTGAAGCGTGTGCCGCAGTGGCGGTGACCGCTCCACAAGATGGTAACGGATTCTCTTTCGGAAGGAGAGAAGAGAGGGTCTGAGTTGACTCAGGATCTGGGCCGCAAGGTGGCCCGCGCCGGGGCCGATCTCTATGACGTCGTGCAGGTCAGAATCCGCGATGGAGCGCGAAAGGGAATCTGCGAGAAGTGAGGAAAGGGCAGGGGTGGTGGAAAAATCTCCGATAGCCCCGACGGAGGTAATGTTTTGGGCATAGTATCCATTCTTCTCATCATAGAGACACAGTTCCATGAAGCGGTCGAACCTCAGACGATTTCCCGCCTTGGCGAAATGGGAGTTGAGCCAATGCGGCGGAGCGTTCTCGGGTTCCCCCATCTCAGTCCCGGACGCTCTCCAGTGCAAGCGTGTTACAGGCTTTTAAATCTAGCTTGCCCGACGCAAGGAGCGGAATTTCATCTACCGGGATAATGCTCTTGGGGCACCAGAGCGAAGGGATCCCCTCGTCCATGAGCTGATGTCGTATATCCACAAGTTCCTGCTGGACGGTGTCATCTGTTATCGTCGAGAGGAGTCCAATGACTTCGCCTTTCTGTTCATCGGGGATTCCCACAACCACAATCTTTCGTTCCTCTTCCCCGTCAAGGTTAAGGATTTTGTTCAGGTGACCCTCAATGACTTCATGGGGCACCATTTCTCCTGCGATTTTTGAGAAGCGGGACATTCGTCCCTCAATGTAGAGAAATCCATTCTCATCCATCCTGCCGACGTCTCCTGTCTTGAACCACCCATCCGACATGACCTCTTCGGTGAGGTCCTCTCGCCCGAGGTATCCAGGAAAGACATTGGCGCCTCGAAGCCAGATGATGCCGCTTTGATCGACTGCGCATGGCGCATCAGTGGAAGCGTCTGTAATCCTGACCGCCATCCCTGGAAGAAAGGGACCCACGGATCCAAGCTTGCTGCACGTTATGACAGGAGTGTGATCATCAGGAGCCTCGGGGTCGGGCAGGTTGACATTGGTGGCTGGGGATGTCTCAGTCAGGCCGTATCCCTCGAAGGGAAGCTTGCCGAACTTCTTCCCGAAGGACTCAGCAAGGTTGGAGGGAAGTTTTTCCGCGCCCGTGACGACGTAGTCCAGTGAAGAGAGAAGTTCAGGTTCCACCCGCCGCATATATCCGCGAAGAAAGGTGGGAGTGGCGAGAAGGAGCTTGAGTTGATGTTCGTGAATCAACTCCGCGAGGCGCTTGGTTTCCAGAGGGCTGGGGTAGGTGACCAGTTTGGCGCCCTCGATAATGGGAAACCAGAGCGTTACGGTGCACCCGAATGAGTGAAAGAGAGGAAGGCAGCCGAGGATTCCTGACTCCTTGGGAAGGGACAACCTTGTGCCGAACTGGCAGACATTTGCGAGCACGTTTCGGTGAGTGAGGGGGACTCCCTTGGGCTCTCCAGAAGATCCGGACGTAAAAAGCAGGATTGCCTCGTCGTCTCCTCGACCGGATTTGTTTAATTTTAGTAACAAAGAGAGGAGCCCTGCGGGCAGAAGCTTTGAAAGGATAAACCAGCGGGTAATCGCGGGTTTCATGGCAGGCAAAATGCGCTCAATAAGGAGAAGATCGCGGGTTGGAGGCCACGGAAAGGTCGGAATTTTCCGGACGAAGGGGTCGGCAGTGATGAACTTATCAAGATCAGCCTGTCTGATGGCAGATTCAACGGCCTCCTGAGACGCTGTGAAGTTGAGATTGACGGGTATTTTATTGGCAAACAACACCGCTATGTTTGCGAGCAAACCTCCTTTTCCGGGGGGCAGGATGATTCCTACTCTTTTCTTGTTCGTGCTCCTGCTGATTTGCTTTGAGAGCGCGATCGCGGCGGCAAGGAGCTTGCCGTAGGAAAGGGAGCTGTCGTCGGTGCCATCATGGACAGAGATATGACTGTTCATCTTCAGCCCGACGAGGAGATGCTCGCTCAGAGACTCGCGCAGGAACGAGCGTGAACTGAATGTGGTCTCGGAGGCACATAGGAGATTTTCCTGATAGGCCGCGAGCGTGATATCACCCGCAGGGATCAGATCGCCGAGTGCAAAAATAGCGGAAGGAAGGCGGGACGTGGATTCGGTGGCGAGTTTAAGATCGGTGGGAAGCGAGAGCGCCAGAGGAATGGTGGGGAGCTTCAAGTCACAGAGAAATGCAGCAAGTGCCGGTGGGATGTGGCATACTGTTCCCTTCCGAGCGGCGGCACTCCCCGGGATATATATCAGGAGGGCTCCATCCTGGATTTTCTCCACGAGAGCCTCTCCAATGGCGCCGGGATCCGGATCCTCCTTGGAAAAGGTTACCGCGCGCGTGTCCTCTTGGTCGAGATATTCCCGGGTGGCAGGTTCGATCACTGCAGCTTCCTCGATCAGCCAGACCAGCGGACGGGGGGCCAGCCGGGTGGCGAGGGCGATCAGTTGTTGATGGGGAAGCCGCCCGGGGATAATTAGTGCTCCCTCGGTGGGAAGGCGGTCAAAATCTAGAAAAGTTGAGTCAGAAGGCATTAGGATTCGAGTGAATCTGTCAGCCGCCGCGCATCCTGAAAAGTCATAAAGGGTGCTTCGATCGACTTACTCACAAGGAACCTCGGGAATATGTCTTCCCACGCCCCTCCTTCGTTGTTAGACCCCGCCCGATGAGCAAAAACCCCTCAGTTGCAGCACGGGCCCGCTATTGGCGAAAGAATCTATCCTGGTTGGGAGGGCTGCTCTCAGTTTGGTTTCTAGTCTCATACGGGTGTGGGATTCTTTTTGTGGATCACTTGGACAAGTTCAAGCTTGGTGGTGTGCCACTGGGATTCTGGTTTGCCCAGCAGGGAAGCATCTATGTATTCGTGGTGCTAATCGCGGTCTACGTGCTGGTAATGAACCGGTTGGACAGGGAGCTCCTCAGGCAGAACAGACAGAACACTTAAGTCATGGACGTAAGGACTTGGACTTTCCTGATCGTAGGGCTTTCTTTCGCCCTTTACATCGGCATCGCAATTCGTTCCCGAGCAAGTTCGACCGGTGAATTCTATGTTGCCGGGAAGGGAGTGCCCAGCCTCGCCAACGGTATGGCCGCTGCTGCGGACTGGATGAGTGCGGCGTCCTTTATTTCGATGGCGGGGCTGATCTCGTTTATGGGGCGGGACGGTTCCATGTATCTCATGGGCTGGACAGGTGGATACGTCCTGCTGGCTCTTCTGCTCGCCCCTTATCTCCGCCGGTTCGGCAAGTTCACGGTGCCTGATTTCATCGGGGATCGGTATTATTCGAATACGGCACGTGTCGTAGCTGTCTTGTGCGCCGTTTTCGTATCGTTCACATACGTCGCGGGTCAGATGCGAGGGGTAGGAGTCGTGTTTTCGCGGTTTCTTGAAGTCGAAGTCAATACGGGTGTCGTAGTCGGCATGGTAATCGTCCTGATCTATGCCGTCCTAGGGGGAATGAAGGGGATCACTTACACTCAGGTAGCGCAGTATTGCGTTCTGATTTTTGCCTATCTCGTGCCGGCAATCTTTATCTCCATCATGCTTACCGGGAATCCAATTCCCCAACTGGGCCTTGGTGCAAATGTTATTGAGGATGGGGCCCCCGGAGCGGTCAGTCTGCTGGATAAGTTGAACGGGTTGTCCGCGGACCTTGGATTCCAAGCATACACTGATGGTCAGAAGTCCACTGTTGATGTCTTTTTTATTACTGCCGCATTGATGGTGGGGACCGCTGGTCTTCCTCATGTTATTGTCCGGTTTTACACGGTAAAGCGTGTGAGGGATGCACGAATCTCCGCGTTCTGGGCGTTGCTATTCATCGCCATCCTNTACACNGTNGCTCCAGCGGTAGGNGTNTTTGCNCGCACNAACCTTCTGGAGACGATTCCCAACAAGGCTTATGCNNCNCTNCCNNNTGCNGGTNAGGAAGGCGGNTGGTTCAAGAACTGGGAAAAATCTGGGTTGATAGCATGGGTGGATAAAAATGGTGATGGTAAGATTCAATATACTTCAGGTCCCGCGTTTGTTGGAAAGCCCAGCTTCAGGAATGATGCCAAGGGTGGCCAGTTGGTCGGGGAACATGGGCAAAGGATTCTCACGAATGACAAGACGGACGGAGCCAATGAGCTCTATGTTGACCGGGATATCATGGTGCTCGCTAATCCAGAAATTGCGGGTCTTCCAAACTGGGTAATTGCCCTTGTTGCTGCAGGTGGTCTTGCCGCAGCTCTCTCGACCGCAGCAGGGTTGCTGTTGGTGATTTCAACCTCAGTAGCCCACGATCTCGTTAAGCGGACAATCAATCCCGGTATCAGCGAAAAGGCTGAGTTGTGGACGGCCCGTCTGGCGGCCGGGGGAGCGGTGATTGTTGCGGGATGGTTTGGCATCAATCCGCCCGGATTTGTTGCACAGGTGGTAGCCTTCGCCTTTGGGCTTGCGGCGTCTTCCTTTTTCCCGGCGATCATCCTCGGGATCTTCTGGAAACGTGCCAATCTCTATGGGGTCATCTCCGGGATGATTGCAGGGATTGTCTTTACCTCATCCTACATTATCTATTTCAAATTCGTAAATCCTGCCATCAACACATCAGACTACTGGTGGTTTGGAATTTCTCCCGAGGGAATCGGTACTGTCGGCATGCTGCTTAACTTTGTGATCGCCTGCGTGGTGTCGCTGACCAGCAAGGCTCCACCGGCCGAAGTACAGGACATGGTGGACCGGGTGAGATATCCAAGAGAGGCCCTCGGGAAGTCGGATTCCTAGCAAGCTGGGACGGGGGAGCGCAGATGCTGGATCGCCTCCGAGAGGTCATCCCGGGTGACTTCCCTTGACAGAAAAGCGTCACCTAGGTCCCTGAGAAGAACAAAGCGGATCTCTCCGGCTGAGAACTTCTTATCTCGGGCGAGGGAGGACATGATGTTGTCGGTTGCGATGGAGTCATCCAAAACGAGGGGAAGTTGCCATCGTCGCTGGATCCCAAGCAATCGGGAAGCGCTCCCGGGTGAGAGCCCGGCTCTCTTGACCGAAAGAAAGAGGGCGGCGCGGATGCCGAGGGAGATCGCCTCGCCATGGAGAAGGGTGCCGTATTCAGCGGTGGATTCTACGGCGTGGCCAATGGTATGGCCAAAATTGAGAAGAGCCCGGGTGCCCACCGTTTCTTTCTCGTCCTCCTCTACGATTCGGGCCTTGATGGCAACATTGTCGGCAATCAGTTCGGCGGTCACGCTCTGGTCTGCGGGATCCAGTCGCTCGATGGTGGAGAGCATGTCGGCATCACGAATAGCGGCGTGCTTGATCACTTCCGCAAATCCCTCGCGAAAAACGGCCGGAGGAAGAGATCTCAGCGCCTCGGGGTCAGCGACGACGAGGCGTGGTTGCTGGAAGCATCCGACGAGGTTTTTTCCTTCCGGAAGATTGACTCCGGTCTTGCCCCCGACCGAACTGTCGACCTGGGCGACAATTGTGGTTGGGATCTGCACGAAGGGAATCCCGCGGTAGAAAATGGCCGCAACAAATCCCGCGATATCCCCAACTACGCCTCCGCCGAGGGCAACCACGAAGCTCTCCCGGTCGTGGCGATGCTCGGTCAGAGAGCGGCAGAGGATTTCGGTCTGGTCGAGAGACTTGGATCTCTCTCCCGCAGGAAGGAGATGCTGGCTTGTTTCGAATCCTGCATCCTCAAGTGAATCCTTGACGGTCTGACCGAAGAGAGGCCCGGTGTTGGTGTCGGCGATCAGGGCGACTCGTCCAGTAAGACCCGTTTCTCGGAGGTATGCACCTACGGCATGCATTGCGCCCGCCTCTACGATGACGGGATAAGGGCGTCCGGGTAAGGCGACAGAGACTGTTGGCACGGCGGGGATGAGCTTTGGATTTCTGGCCCGTTATCAAGTGCTTGGCAAGAAACTACGCAGGCCGGAGAGCCCTCCATGCTGAAAGATCAGGGTGCAGGAGGAGATCAAGAGATTGTCCCGAAAGCTTGAGGGAGTTGACGAGATGCTCAAGAAGCAGGGCTGAGGCTGTGGCATCGTAAAGAGCATCGTGCCAACGTCGGTCTGGGTGAATTGCGTCAATTTTGCCCGCAAGGTCAAGATGCCGGATGAGATCACCGAGGGAAAACTGATCGAGGTGTGGCCAAGCTGTGCGAGCGAGGCTGAGGGTATCCACCCAGGGTCCGAAGTTGTGGCCGGGAAAGGATCGCAGGAAGCGTTTCTCCGTTCCGTGGCCATGAGCAACGAGGATCCGACCTTCGAGAAGCTTACGGATTTGAGGATAGAGAGAGAGCAGGGACGGCGCACCGGATAGGTCCTCAAGGGTGATCCCGTGCACTTTCCTAGCGGACCACGAGATCGGTTGGTCCGATGCAAGGTAGGAGCAAAATGATTCGCCCAATCCCCCGAGGCTGGACCAGAGCGCGATCCCGACCTGAACCGGAACATCGGTCCGCCCTCGTGCCGCGCCTGCGGACTCAAAGTCGATGGCGGCGAATTGCTGGGCTTGGATAGGATCAGCAGCGTTCATCAGAAGAAGTCTTTCGGGAGGATGGTCGAAACACGAGCCACTTTTGTAATGGCACCCTTAGCAGCGTGCGCTAGGATCGACGCCGTGACATCATGAAAGAGCCATTTTTTCGGAATTTAGCGTTTTTGGATGGAGGCACTTTAGTGCTGGTCGTTTTTGGGGCAGTGGTGGTCATTTTAGTGCTCTGGGCGATCGGGGCTTACAACGGATTGGTCAGGCTACGGAACATGTATCGCAATGCCTTCGCCCAGATCGATGTGCAATTGAAGCGCCGCCATGATCTCATTCCTAATTTGGTGGAGACCGCGAAGTCCTTCATGAAACACGAGCGCGAGACCCTCGAAGCTGTGATACAGGCCCGCAATTCAGCCGCTAGTGCCCGCGATGGCTTGAATCCTGATGATGCGGCGCAAATGCAGGGTATGATGACAGCAGAGGCGGGGCTGGGCTCCATGCTGGGCAAGTTTTTTGCACTTGCGGAAGCCTATCCGGATCTCAAGGCGAATCAGAATATGATGCAGTTGAGCGAGGAGCTTACCACGACGGAGAACAAGGTCAGTTTTGCTCGCCAAGCTTACAATGATGCGGCGACCCTCTATAATACAAAGATCGAGGTTATTCCCTCCAATATCATCGCAGGCATGTTCAACTTTAAGTCTGCGGTTCTCTTTGAAGTCAGTAGCGAAGCTGAGCGCGAAGTCGTCAAGGTGAGCTTTGACTAAGGTTCGGGGTGACGACTTCTGCTGGCCTTGGACCTTCCTGAAAAAGTCGGAAAGAATCGTACGACGGAATGAACTTTTTTCAGGCGCAGGAGGAGGCCCGCCAGAGGACGAAGTGGTTGGTCGTCTATTTCGCCATGGCGGTGATCGCGATCATTGTTTCGGCATACATTGGGGTAGCGGGGAGCATCGCCCTTATTGCCCCCCGGCAGCAACACTTTGAGTTTAATCCTTTCCTGTGGAACGGTAACCTTTTTGCGATAGTCGGCCTATTTACGGTCGTTATCATTCTTGGAGGAGTTGCCTATAAATCGCTGCAACTGAAAAAAGGAGGCGGCGCAGTGGCAGAGGCAATGGGGGGGCGCCCGGTGCTTCCTGACAGCGGAGATTTCAAGGAGCGGCAACTGCTTAATGTGGTCGAGGAGATGGCTATCGCATCGGGGACTCCGGTTCCTCTCGTCTACGTGATGGATCAGGAAATGGGCATCAATGCCTTCGCGGCGGGCACTGAGCCGTCGGACGCGGCGATCGGAGTGACTCGCGGCTGCATGGAATTACTCTCCCGGGCAGAATTGCAGGGGGTGATTGCTCATGAATTTAGTCATATCAGGAATGGCGATATGAAACTCAACATGCGTTTGATCGGGTTCATTTTTGGAATTCTGGTGCTTATGATCGTGGGCCGTATCCTCCTGTCCTCCCTGCGCTATACCCGCCCCAGCAGGAACAACAAGGAAGGGGGCGGATTGCTTGTCGTGCTTCTAGTCTCAGGGCTCGTCCTTTTTTTGGTTGGTGCGGTTGGAGGATTTTTTGCTCGTCTGATTCAGGCGGCAGTATCCCGGCAACGGGAGTTCCTTGCTGATGCTTCAGCGGTCCAGTTTACTCGTGATCCAGGTGGTTTGATCGGGGCTTTCAAGAAGATCGGAGGTTGGGGGGAGCGTGCTCAGGTAAAAAGCCCTCAGGCTTCCGCTGCGAGTCACATCTTCTTTGCAGAGGGAGGCCTTTTCCGCTGGGGACTTGCAACTCATCCACCCCTCCGAGTGCGGATCCGCGCCTTGGATCCCAATGTCAAAGTAACCTNCTTTGATGAGGTCGCCCTCCCGGAGGTAGAGGTTAATGAAAGCACTTCGACCTCAGCAGAACTAGTTGGTCTCTCGTCTCCGGCCATCGGGGCCGCCTCCGTTCCCGTCGCAGATAGAATGGCCCTGCTGGGAGAGGATACGGATTGGAAGCTGGAAGCGGGTCAGAAGATCTACGCCTCTATTGATGAAAAGTGGCATGCAGCAGCCAGAGATCGGAGAAAGGCGCAGGTCCTNATTTTCGCTATGTTGCTGTCCACAGATCCGAAGAAACGCAAGGAACAGGTGCAGGGATTAGGCCAAGGAATGGGGCAAGATTACGTGGAGGTGCTTTGTGAATGGCAGGAATCCATCGAGCCGCTTCACTCGGAGGCTAAAATTGCGATTCTCGATCTTTGTATCCCGACTCTCCGTCGGTTAAGTCAGTCCGAATGCCAAAGGCTCTTGCAAATGCTGGACTGGGTGATCGCCAGTGATGAGAGAGTGGATATCTTTGAGTTTATGCTCCAATACGCCCTGTCGAAGCATCTTTTCGGGCATTTCGCGCCGGGTAGACATAAGCAAAGGAGGAGGCCGAAGGCAGGGCTTCCAGCCTCAGGGGATATTCTGCTTTCGTTGCTTGCTTGGAATGGTCGCGATACCGAAGGAGCTGAAAAATCCTTCAAGTTCGCAGTTCAGGGCTCGACCCCCTTTGAGGGTTGGGAGCCGTCTCTTCTTGGGGAAGGCGTGTTCAGCTCTGAGATGGTGCTTGGAGCCCTCTCGGAATTCGACCAGGCCGCTCCCCCGGTGAAGAAGACCATTCTGCAGATGTGTGGACTGGTAGCGGCAGAGGATGGGGTGCTCACAAGCGAGGAGGCCGAGTTGCTGCGTATCGTGGCCGATGGAATCGGGAGCGGGATTCCTCCTTTCTCTTCTTGATTTGCCGCGACCGGATTCGTGAGGCGAACGGACTTGCTTTGTCCAGTCTAACGGGGGAGCCTTCGCTAGCACCCATGGCACGTCGCCCACTTTGGATCTGGCCCAATCTTCTCAGTCTGGATGCTCCTCTGGTGGCACTGGTCTGGTTTTGGATCTTCAAGCAGGTGTGGCTCGTAAAATATCACCAGCCCTCGCTGCCCTGGTTTCTTGCCCTGACCGTCTGGTGTATCTATGTGGCGGATCGTCTGGTCGACTCACGGGGTGGAGGNGNTCGGCAGGAAACCTCGACTCTGCGACACCGTTTCCACCATGAGTATCGAAAAGTATTGGGGATCGCTCTTATTCCAGGATTTCTTGGGGTTTTCTTTCTGTTGTCACGGCAACCGGTCGAGCTGATCTCTTATGCCTATCCGGTGGCTGCTCCCGTGCTTCTGTATTTTCTGGTCAGTTACCAGAGTAAGGGGAGAGGGATCTTTTGGTTCAAAAACATAGTTGCGGGATTGGCTTTTGCCTTCGGAACCACTGCGGGCGTTCACTTCCACCGCGGTAGTGCCTTCGGGTTCCCGGAGCTGGCCATCTCGCCAGAGGTGGTGGTGTTTGGGGCGCTCTGCATGATTAACATGATCGCGATTGATCACTGGGAATCGACCAGCATGGGTGAGAGCGANGCTGAGGAGAAAGAGCGCAGGGAATTTGAAAAAGGAATTCTCCTGATCCTGCTGCTTCTCGTGGTTAGCGTTTGTTACCTGCTGGCGCTCCGGGCAGAGGATTACACGTTGCCGACCCACAAGGCGTTCTATCTTTCAGCCATGGTTGGAGCAGGAGGGCTTGCATTCCTGACATTGTTTCGTGCTCTTTTTTCTGCATCCTCTCTCAGGATTCTTGCAGACCTTGCACTTCTCCTGCCAGCGCCATTCTTCTATCTGTTTGCGCGGTAGTTGTTACATTTCCGGTATCGAAAGCTGCAACNGCGTCTGGTGTGACAGTGCTGGCCATGAGGAAATCGCGGGCGGAGTTGCTTTCGAGCTTGGAGGGTNCTAGCTTGGCGAATAGGAACCNNNTACCCTCGTTTACAGAAGTGAGCAAAAAACATAGTAAACCTCATCCGGCAGTTCTCATTGTGGGTGCTCCGGGCTCTGGAAAAGGAACCCAAGGGAAGGTGCTAGGTGCCTTACCGCGCTTTTTCCATTGTGCCTGCGGAGATATATTCCGCTCGTTGGACACCAGGACGTCGCTCGGACAGAAATTTGTAGAGCATTCAAGTAAGGGAGAGCTCGTTCCAGATGAGCTCACCATCGACCTATGGAAGGTCCAGATCGATAACTGGATTGAGACCTACCACTACAAGCCGGATATCGATATTCTTGTGCTCGATGGGATTCCGAGAAACGTGCAGCAGGCTGAAATCCTTGACCGATATATCGAAATCTACCGGGTAATTCACCTGACCTGCCCGGACCGGGAAGAGTTAGCGCGCAGGATGCGAAAGCGTGCATTGAAGGACAATCGCTTCGATGATGCCAGCGACGAAGTAATCAATCATCGGATCGAAACGTATGTCGACGAGACCCGGCCGCTCATCGATTATTATGAGGGGAAGGTGAGCGACGTTGATGCGACCCGGCAACCGGTTGAAGTCCTCGGCATGATTATTGCCGAAATCGTGAAGCTGGACGCCTATATGGAAAGGGCCAAGATAGTGGTCTAAACCGGACAGAGAGCCAGCCTGCCATTCGGTTGCTTTCAAGGTCCGNGGTGTTTCGCACGAAGCCAGATTGATACGATGCGTATTCTCTTCATGGGGACAGGTGAGATCGCCCTTCCCGTTTTCCGTAGACTCGCCAAGCGGAAAGAAATGGTGGGATTGGTAACTCAACCAGACAGGCCCTTCGGCCGAAGCTCAAAGCCCCGGCCTCCAATAATCAAACAGGAGGCGAAGAAACTCTCCATTCCGATTCTGCAACCTGAAGATGTGCGGCGTGCGGAAGAGATCGCTGCTATCAGAGATCTCAAGCCGGAACTTATCGTGGTGATGGCGTATGGGCAGATCCTTCCAGCAGGCCTTCTGCGGATACCCCGCCTGGGCTGTATAAACATACATGCATCCCTCCTCCCCAGACATCGGGGGGCTTCTTGTATCCAAGCCGCCATTTCTGCTGGGGATCTGGAAAGTGGGATCAGCATCATAAAGATGGTTGAACGTCTGGATGCAGGGGATGTTCTCATCGAGAGGTCGGTTCCGCTGCATGCTAATGAAACAGGTGGATCTCTTCATGACCGACTGTCGGAAATCGCGCCGGATCTTCTGATGGAATACCTTGAAACAATTGAGACAGATGAGGTGGAAGGTATTCCTCAGGATCACGCTCTTGCAACCTACGCTCCGCAGCTGCAGCGTCTGGATGGACAGGTAGATTGGGGAGCTTCCGCTGGGATTCTCGAGCGCCGTATTCGAGCCTTTGAACCGTGGCCTGGCTCATACACCAATTTCACGGATGACAAAGGCCGTAACCGGCGATTGAAGGTTTTTCCCGGAGTGGGGCTGATCAAGGAGCTTGAGGCTGCCCGGCCGGGGGAGATCGTGAGGGTAGAACCGGAGGGGATCAGTGTCGCATGTGGTCGAGGCGGGCTCATGTTGAATAACCTTCAGATCGAAGGAGGAAAGCGTTTGCCAGCGGCTGAATTGATCAGGGGTAACAGTATCGTTGTGGGAAGATGCTTCTTTTCGCTGGCGAGTGAGGCGTGAAGGTCACAGACTTGAGCCATGGGATTAAGATGCCTTGCTGTAGTCCTGCTGCTCAGCATGCCTGCGATGGCGGTAACGCTTGAAGTCGTTGAACTTTATCAGCCTCTGTCCCTTCACGACACTGATGGTCTCGGCGAGACCCTCGGAGCGGAAGAACCGATACAGGCCGGGGTATTCGCGCGGCCCTACGTAGTCAGCGGAGCGATACCTGAGGATCTCGTGAAAGCGGTCTCCACGCCCCATCAGATTCAAACGAATAGCGAGGGATATAAGGTTGCGGACGCAAATCTTCTGAATCTCTGCAGGGTAGGTCTTCGTTCGGAGATCAAGGTTGGTCGCCTTCTAGTGCGATTCGACGTAAGTAAGTTTAAGCTCCCGGAGGATTTGGATCTCACTGCGAGACAGGTTCTCCAGCTCTCTGTCATAGCGGTTGAGCGAACCCTCCGATCCTACTTCAGAGACCTACAGGATGAGGTCCTGAGTGTTTCCATTGGTATCACAGGGACGCGTGAGGGTAATGCGGCGCTTAAGGATCTGGCGAAGCGCTTCAGGCTTGGCGGCACAGACGAGGTGCAGAAAAAAAAGGGTGGCAGGTGACGCCTCTGTTGCGATGGTGCTGTAGTTCTCTGCTATAAAGGAGGAGTAACTCCTTCCTTTTCGCTTTCCACCGATGAGGACTGTTGCTTCACTGATGTAACCGATCAGGTGTCTATGGGTGAAAAGGAACGCTCCTTCAAGAGAGCCATACTGAAATTGAGTGGAGAGGCTTTGAGAGAGCCCGGCAGCACGGACAACATATCTCCTGAGATCGTGGGTCGAATCGCGAGTGAGATTTCTGGAGCGCTTGAATCGGACGTTGAGCTGGGAATCGTTGTCGGAGGGGGGAATTTCTGGCGAGGCGCCGCCGCAAGCGCACGGGGAATGGACCGCGCGACCGCTGATTATGTTGGAATGCTGGCCACGGTCATGAATGCGCTGGCACTGCAGGCGGCTCTCGAAGAGCAGGGGGTCACCTGTGTCGTGCAGTCTGCGATCGAGATGAAAAATGTTGCCGAGCCATTCCTCATGCGGAAGGCAGGCCGTCATCTTGACCAGAAACGTGTGGTGGTCTTTGCTGCCGGAACAGGCAGCCCCTTTTTTTCCACAGATACGACTGCGGCTCTCAGGGCCAGTGAAATGAGTGCAGACGTTATCCTGAAGGCGACGATGGTGGACGGAGTCTACACCGCCGACCCCAAGAAGGACGCGAAGGCGCAGCGCTATGAGAGGGTGACCTTCCACGAGTGTATCAGTAAGCGCTTGCAGGTAATGGACTCGACCGCTTTCAGTCTCTGCATGGATAACAATCTGCCCATTATCGTCTTCGACCTTGGAGAGTCTGGTAATATAGAGCGGGCGCTGCGCGGTGAAGAGCTTGGCACGGTTATTTGTGCCGAGTAGATTCAGAACTGAAACAGAAAATAAGAACAATGGACCCGAACTCGAGCAAAACGGAAGTGGATACCTCAATGGCCAAGGCGGTGGAACACATGTTGCAGGAATTTGTTGGAGTAAGAACCGGCAAGGCTTCGCCGAGTCTCGTGGAGAACCTTGAGGTTCATGTCGAGGCGTACGCCAGCAACATGAGACTCAAGGAGCTCGCAGTGATCACAACTCCTGAAGCGAGAACAATCATGGTCCAGCCGTTTGACCCGAGCGTGACAGGGGATATCGAGAGAGCGATCCGTGAAAACGGCAAACTCGGACTCAATCCTGTGAGTGACGGAAAGGTCATTCGGCTTCCTATCCCGGAGTTAACCGAGGAGCGCCGAGTCGAGTTCGTCAAGGTCATCCGCAATATGGCGGAGGAATCGCGGATCAGAGTAAGAGCCAGCCGGAAGGAGGGAATGGATGCGGCCAAATCGATGAAGGCAGACAATGTCCTGACTGAGGACCAAGCCCGCGACTTTGAGTCAGAGGTGCAGGATTTGACTGACCGCTATATCAAGGAAATCGACGCCAAGCTTGCGGATAAGGAGCAAGAGTTGATGACCGTATAGAAGAGCGCGGTCATAACACCGTTTCGTCCCGTTCCTCTGAAGTGGTGCCCTCCTCGAGCGCCGCGAGAGCTGCGGAGCGGCGAGCGCGTCTCCACCCGCGATATGACAGGCCCAGGTAGATGGCAGAAAGAGTCATCACGAGGGAGGCGTGGCGATGGTCAATCCTGAGCCATTCGAAGCTGCCCCGAAGTAGTTCTCCCAGAACGGTGGACGCATTCGTTAGAAACGCCAGAAATGTGAGAAACGATGCGGCCGCCATACCGTGTCGAGGCTCTCGCAAAGCGTAGAAGGATGCGATAAGGATGGATCCACCAAAGAACAGCCCGGGACTGGCATTGGCCTGAATCTCGTCAGGGGAAGAGCTTCCAATCATTCCCACTGCGCCAAGGGTCAGCAGTGCGACCGCGAGAAGGAACGTGAAGGAGTGCATGGATTTGCAGGCTTCAGCTCTGAGAAGTTTCAGGCTGCTATTAAAATTGAATTCGCATCTCGCAGGGCTCAGGTCAATTCATCATGACCGGCCTGAGGAGATCCGCATGGATCCACGGCATTACCGGTTGCTCTCGGTAAATCAGGGCGTAGTCTTCGACCATGATCGACATGTTGGTGCGCCTCTATGATCTGCCCGACTCCTCGGGGGTCTATGAGGCGGTGGAGTCTGCAGGGGTGGTTCTCCGGAGGCCCATGGCCTATGAGCGGCACATCGTAGCAAAGTGGGTCGACACCCATTTCTCTCCAAAGTGGGTCAGTGAAGCGAAGGTGGCCTTCGGAAGGACACCGGCAAGTGCATTCATTGCGACCCGCAATCGGGATATTCTTGGGTTTTGCTGCTACGAGACGACGGCCAAGGGGTATTTTGGACCAACCGGGATCATGGAGCGAGAGCGAGGTTCCGGGCTGGGTAAGGCGCTTCTCTTCAAGGCACTCGAGGCAATGCGGGATGAAGGTTACGCCTATGCGGTCATCGGGGGTGTTGGGCCGAGGGAATTTTATGAGAAAGCCTGTGGGGCATTTGAGATTCCGGGAAGCGATCCGGGAGTCTTTGCAGATCTACTGCCTGACCCATCGTAAGGCAAACTCACCACTACCGCCGCAGAAGCGAAACGGGTTGACGATGGAAGTTAAGCAGAACCAAGACCCGGAATATGTCAGGGGTGCTTTTGCACGCATCGCCAGGAGATACTCCCTCGCCAACCATATCCTGAGTATGGGGACGGATATCCTCTGGCGGCGCAAGGTTGGGCGGATTATCGCGGGGCAGGCTCCCACTCGTATTCTTGATGTCGCGACCGGCACCGGGGATCTAGCGCTGGAACTTCAACGAGCGTGTCCCGAAGCCAAGGTGACGGGGGTTGATTTCTGCGAGGAAATGCTGACGCTGGCACGAGACCGTGGCTTGAGGGAAAGTCTGGTTGCGGATGGGCTGCAGCTCCCTTTTGAGGATGACAGTTTTGATGCTGTAACGGTCGCGTTCGGATTACGCAATATGAAGGATTGGGAAGGAGGGCTTCGGGAAATGGCTAGGGTCGTGCGGCCTTCGGGCATTGTTCTGGTCCTTGATTTCTCCCTTCCGGACGGGTTCCTGCGGCGTCCCTACGCGTTTTATCTTAACAGGATTCTTCCGATAGTTGCCGGTGCCCTCACCGGGCAGCGGGATGCATATGAATACCTGGCGGGCTCGATTGAGCGGTTTCCCAGTGGTAGCAGGATGCTCGATTTATTTGGAAGGGCTGGGCTTTGTCAGCACAGCTGGAAGCCCCTCACGCAAGGGATTGCCTCGATTTACACCGGAAAAGGCATCGTGAAGCAGTCTTAGCACTTAACATCATTCCCATGGAGATTCAGACTCAGCCCATGTCGATCCATCGTTTCGCTAATCAATTTGTGTGCGATCTGACCGCCTACGAGCCAGGTAAGCCGGTGGAGGAGACGGCGCGCGAACTTGGCCTGCGGCCCGAGGAGGTTGTTAAACTCGCCAGCAACGAAAACCCTCTGGGACCATCACCCAAGGCAAAAAAGGCGATGTATTCCGCCATTGATCAGGGTCAACTTTATCCTGACGGGGGAGGATGGGAACTCAGGCGGGCTATTGCCAAAAAGCATGGGGTTGAAATGAGAAATGTGATTCTGGGGAATGGATCGAATGAAATTATCGAGCTGCTCTGCCACTGCTTCCTGAACAAGAATACATCCCTTGTCGCCGCAGAGCATGCCTTCGTTGTCTACAAGCTGATGGCAAAGTTGTTTGGTGCTCACTACAAGGAGGTTCCAGACCCGGGCTTTGTTCATGATCTTGATGCCATGGCGGAGGCCATTACGGAAGAGACTCGTCTGGTGTTTGTAGCAAACCCCAATAATCCCACCGGCACGATGGTCGATGGTAATGCAATCGATCGCTTTGTCAGCCGGATCCCGGATCACGTGATCGCGGTGTTTGACGAGGCGTATCACGAGTTTCTCAAGGATCCACCAGACACGATAGAACATATAAGGCAGGGAAGAAACGTCTGCGTGATGCGAACATTTTCAAAGGCTCAGGGCCTCGCAGCCCTGCGAATCGGCTATGGTATCGCCTCGGTTGAGATTGCCGATCTTCTCAACCGGGCCCGGCAACCATTCAACGCCAACGCGATTGCGCAGGCGGGAGCTCTCGCCGCCCTCGAGGATTCCGAACATGTTGCGAGGACAGTAGAGAATAATGATGAAGGGCGTGCCTTCCTGGAAGAAGGGTTTCGGCAGAGAGGACTGCACTTCATCGAGAGTAAAGCGAACTTCGTTCTGGTGGAGGTTGGTGATGGAGATGCCGTGTTCGCTGAGATGCTGGCGCGAGGGGTTATCGTGCGAGCGATGAGGGGTTACAAACTCCCCGGGTGGGTGAGGATTTCAGTGGGCACGAGGGCTGAAAACGAGCGCTGTCTTGAGGTGCTGGATCAGGTGCTCAAGGCCTGAGAACCAGGGCTTCGCTGGTTGACAGGAGCCGGACTGAGACCTAATATTTAAAGAGTCCTTAATATTCAGATGTCACGTATCACTGCTCCGGCTACCCGGAGGTTTCACTGCGACTCCTGCCACGGTGAAATTGAGATTCCGTTTGACCTGCCTCCCACGACTGCCCCATGTCCCCACTGTGGGAATGATGTTACGTCGCCGCCTCCGCCGGAAGTGTTTTCGGAATCCTTGATGCGGGAGCGGTCCGGAGAGCGGCCTGCGCCTGCCGTGAAGAATTCTGATTCTAACGTGAGTCTCTCTCCCGAAGACCCTCCGGGGGTGTCGACCGAGGTTCATGTGGCGCCCGAGCATGCGGTGATCGAGGGCCTTGGTGGAGAGGTTCCCGTTACTACGTGGCGAGGTCGTCCAGTCCTTGTGTTTCTCGGTGCTCTTGTGATGGTTACGGGAGCATTAGCCGCACTAGTGTTCCTGAACGGCACGGGAAGATCAGGACAAGGGTTGCTGCCGGGTAGCGAAGAGGCGACTCCTGACCCAGCCTCCACGGAGGAACCGGCTCCTCCTGAGGACCAACCGCTGCTCATCCGGGAAGAGTTTCTTGAAGAGGGTTGGAAGAGCAAGGCCGCTGAGTCTCTGAAGAGTTTCCTTGCTGCGAGCAGCGCGAGGGAAAAGTCGCAGTATGTTATTCGAGGACCGGATCTGCTTGATGAAATGGAGCGCTTCTATGCTGCCGTCGAGAGGATCGATGAATCAGATACGCCAGCTGAGGGCTTCAGCTACCAGCAACTCGATATTGCTGACCGCCGAAGAGGACTTTTTTTAATGCGTTTTGAGAGGCCGTCAGAGATCAAGATGTCGGAATTTTTCCGACCAGTGGGATCTCTGGAGCAGCAACACGGACTGGAGGAACCGGATCTGCTTCTGTCCTCCGTTGCATCCAAGGACCGTTTCTCCACCGAGCCGGTTCGCGTCATGAGCTTTTTCAGGGAGAAGGATGGAGAGTTTCTGCTCGACTGGAATGTCTACACCCAGACCAAGTATCGTCTTTTCAAGCATTTCATCAATGTTCCTCGTCCTGGTCGATCCGAAGTCTTCCGCCTCATGGTCAGGGAGGCTCTCCCGTTGGGTTCCTCACGAGAATCCCTGGAGGGACTACGCTACTTCCGGTTCAGTGACCCTGCATTCGGGCACGATCGGATCACGGTTACCGTTGCTGATGATGAGCCTAACGGTAAAATTCTATCGGATCTTGCCTGGATCAACATCCCTGGGAAGCGTGATCAGAACAGATACGCCACGGTGCGCCTGCGATGGACTGATGAGGAGGAAAGCGCAATCATGCTGGAGGAGATTGTATGCTGGGAGTTTCTCGGGCTCGGCGGTGAGATTGGGAATACCTCTCCGGCAAAAGCCCTGACTGCCGACCCTGTGGGTGACTTGGGTGACGAGGTCGTCAAGGGCGCACGCCGGCCAGTATTATACCGTGGGGCCGGGGAGAGCCTGCCTGCCGGGCCATATAGTGGGCAGGAGCAGCCAGACCTGCTCAAGCCAAAGATCGAGCGGGATTCCCCAAAGGCGCCGTGAGCGATACCATAGCGGCCATTGCTACCCCATTTGGACCGGGAGCGATTGCCCTCATTCGAGTTACAGGAGAGGAGGCCCTAGGAGTTAGTAGCGGGGCCCTTGGAAAAGATTGCGATCGACTGGAGCCGAGAACGGTGCACCGAGCTGAGATTCGTGCAGGGGGAGGGGATGTCATTGATGATGTCCTGCTCACGATCTTTCGAAATCCCCGCAGCTACACGGGAGAGGATCTCGTAGAGATCAGTTGCCATGGAGGTCTTCTGGTTGTGCAGCGTGTTCTTGAGCGTCTCCTGCAGTGCGGGGCAAGAAGTGCGATGGAAGGTGAATTCACCCAGCGCGCTTTCCTGAATGGTAAGATGGATCTGACCCAGGCGGAAGCGGTAATGGATGTCATCGGGGCTCAGACGGATCTCGCCCTGCGAGCTGCGCAGCACCAGCTCAGGGGGAGGATAGGTAAGGAAACAGAGGAGATTCGTGCGATTCTGCTGCAAAACGTTGCTCATTTGGAGGCTTACATCGACTTTCCTGATGAAGATATAAGTCCAAAAACCGGAGGCGATCTTCTGGCTCAGATTGAACGGGCAGGCTCCCGGATCGATGCTCTCCTTTCGACTGCGGAACAGGGGCGGATTCTCCGGGAGGGCGCGAACGTTGTCATTTATGGTGAGCCAAACGTCGGGAAATCCAGTTTGCTAAACATCCTCCTGGGGCAGGAGCGTGCGATCGTCAGCGATGCTGCGGGCACCACCCGTGATACAGTTGAAGAAGTGATTAACCTCGGGGGGTTTCCGGTTCGGTTGATCGATACTGCAGGCCATCGAAAGACCGACAATGAGGTTGAACGAGCTGGGGTGGAAAGAACCCTCGGGAAGGTTGCCGACGCAGATCTGGTCTTGGAGGTGGTCGATGCAAGTCGCCCACCAGGCGAGAGCTTGTTACGTCCGAGCCGTAACAAAAGACGCGTAATCCTGGTTCTCAACAAATGCGACCTTTCCCTCCACCCCGGCTGGGAAGGCCGTTCCAACGCGGTCCAGATCTCCTGTGTAGCAGGTTCAGGCCTTGAGAACCTGCTCGCAGCAATCGGGGAAGAGTTTGGCTTCCACAATACCAGCTGGGGCCAGCAAGCTGTGGCAGTCAACGCGCGACATCAGAGTTGTTTGCGGCGCGCAAAGGGAGCACTGAAGGAGGCTTCCAGGCAACTAGAGGGCGGGGCTGGGCCCGAGTTTGTGGCGGTGGATCTCCGGCTTGCACTCGATGCCATCGGAGAAGTTGCAGGCAGGGTGGAGGCCGAGGAGCTGCTGGGTGAGATCTTTGGGCGATTCTGTATCGGAAAATAAGGTTCTGGCCGGCCACGGAGGCGCGGGAGAAGGGAGTGATTCTATCACCAGAGGCTTGAAGATCTGGGAGGTTGTGGCTTTGCTATCCGGCAAGGCACCTTAATGAAATCAATGCGGCTTGCTACTTACCTCGGAGCCATCGGGTTCGCCCTCGGGATTCCGGCCCTAGGACAGGATAATGCTCTGCCTGCGTCTGAAGAAGTGACAGATCAAACGTCCCCGGAAATCCTTTCGGTTGAGAAGGATCCGAGCAAGGGGGTGAGTCCGGCACTGATAGAGGCGCGAAAACTGGTGATCGGTCTTGGTGACGACTCTTACAAGGTGAGAGAGGCCTCGACCCAGAGCCTCTGGGATCTTGGTGAGATCGGGATCACAGCAATTAAGGAGGGTGTGGAGTCAGATGATCCTGAGATTTCCTACCGCTCGCGGATTGTGCTGCGGCGGATCATGACGGGAATCACACCCGATACGCCGCCTGAGATTGTAGAGCTGGTGCAGCGGTATTTCCGCTCGGGGCCGGAGGTCAAGAAGGCGATTTTTCAGGAGCTCTTGAATGTTGAGGCCTACATGCAGATGCTCAGGATCTATCGCTTCGAGGAAGACGAGGAAGCGCGGAGGGTCTGTGGTGAACTGGTCGAGAAAGCAGTCCTGCCGTTGACACTGCGTGAGTTGGTCGAGGGAAGACCAGAGGAGGCAGAACAGATTCTCCGTCTGGCGCCTCCCGGCGAGGAAAACAATCGGCGTCTCGCTTGCCTCCTGCGAATGACAGGAGGGCTGGATGAAGAGATTGCCCTCCAGGAGGGGTTGGTCGTCCCGGGCGATAACGGGAAGGTCGAGGTGTCTTCCCGGGAGGCCGGTGAGTTACAGTTATCTCTCCTCCGCTCCGCAGGGAGAGAGCGAGAATCCCGCGCTTTAGCGGAGAGGCTGGGTCGCTCCGATGTGGTTGCGGTTATGGCCCTCCTGGAGGGAGATCCTGAGCCGTATCTCCGCTGGTGCATGGATCGCCCTATGGAATCAGCAATCGTCAGGGTTCATGCAGAGACGGTCTTGCGCCGCTGGCAACTGGATCACGCGGAGGCCGACCGCCTGATGGATCAGATGGCCCGGGAGGCTGCGGGTGAGGGTGAAGAGCAGCGAGAGGCGGTTCTGTCTCTCCTGCTTAATGGGAATGTAGACTCTGGGCTACCTCTGCTGTTCCGAATGAACAAGGATTCTGCTTTTACCTATTATGATACCGTAGAGCAGCCCAACAAGGCTCTCCAGGTGTTCGGTTACACTGGTAGTGATAATGAGCGGGAAAAGTGGCTGGAGCAGCGCCTCAATATCATGGCTGAGAACTGGTCCGATTCGGAAGAAGAACGCTATGAGGTGCTTACGATCGCCTCCTTTCTCCATACCAGCGGAGAGCGGGGGGCGAGCGCCCGGATCATGTCGCAACTCTCCAAGCTCGCCATAAAGCAAGGGTTCTCGAACTGGCTGGAATTTATTGGGCGGCTGAATGACCTGGGGGGCAGTCTTTACGAAATGGCATTCCTTGCCGCTTCGGAAAAGCTCACGGAAGAATCGCGGGAGAGAGATGATCTCAGGATTGTGTCCCACCTTTTCGGCGAGGGTGATTCGGCTCCGCGCTTGTGGGGATTCCTCGAACAGATTGAAGGCGATAAGTCCAAGCGAATCCTGCTCCTTGGAGCTCTCTATGGAATCGTAGACATGGATGATGTTAAGCTGCGCAACTTCCTCAAGAGGGTGGACGCCACCGCTCGTGAGGTGGAAGAGAAGAAGCAGATTCTGGAGGATCTGCTGGAGGCTTCGGAGGCCCGGGATGAGTCGACCGTCTCGGTTNCTCTTCTNGAGGGCCTTGCCGAGGAGGATCCGGAAATGAAGTGGAGTAAGAAGCTGGCAGCAAAGTATGGACAGGTCTCGGAATGGGAAAGGGCGGTGTCGACGCTGAAAAGGGTGGTGGAACAGGAGCCTACGAACATGCGCTATCTCGCATACTATGGTGGTGCTCTTGTGAGAATCGGCAGGGAAGGCGATGCCCGGGAGCCTCTGGAAAAGGTCGAAACATTCTCTTTGGATGAGCCAATCCGTCTCCTGCGGATGGCTCTCGATGTGAACAGTAGTGGGGCGGTCGACAGCGCGGAGCGCTATTGGAGGAAGTTGATCATGACCGCAGGGCCCTCCGACTGGTATTGGCAAACTGCGGCCTCCTATTTTTCCAAACAGGCACGCAATAAGAAACAGTGGAGGGTTGCGGCTGCCTTTGCAGAGGTTGACGCCATGCAGTATCTCAAAGGTCGGTCCACCTTCATTAATCCGGTCTCCTTTATCCGAAAGAGATTTATCGCCGATCTTTACCGAGCCCTTGCGCTTGATCAGGAGGGTAACGANGAAGAAGCCTCCAAACTTTTCCGCAGCTCCTTTGAAATCCTGAATGGGGATGGGATTCTCGCTGACGATTACTTCCCNCTCCTGCGCGAGGCAGGACAGGTGGAAGAACATGATCGCAACTTCAGAATCGTTTACGAACGACTGGGCAAATCCATAGCGGCCTATCCCCGGGCGCATAATACCTACAACAGTGCGGCCTGGATGGCCTCCCGGGCCTGTCGGGAGTTGCCGGACGCGATGCGCAAGATCGAAAAGGCTCTCGCAATGCGTCCCCGCCAGGCGGCCTACCTCGATACGATGGCGGAGGTCTGGTTTGCCAAGGGTGACCGCGGCAAGGCTGTGGAGTGGTCCAGAAAAGCTGTCCGGGACAGCTTTCACGGTGGATCAGGGTCAGAGGCTGGCGTTGGGCTGCGCGAGCAGTATGATCGGTTTGTTTCCGGCGAATTCCCGGTCCCCTGAGTGGTCCCCGAATGAGTCAGTGGCGGAGGGGGTGGGATTCGAACCCACGATAGGTTTCCCTATGCCGGTTTTCAAGACCGGTGCATTCAACCGCTCTGCCACCCCTCCGTTAGCGCATGAGTGCTGCGATTCGCTCTGTGGCGGTTGTTATACGTGAATTCGATGGAAAGGCAAATTCCGACTCGCGGGTTCCCGGGAGGAGTCTGCGGGAAGGTGGTGCTCTGGGAGAGGTGACGCCGCGCGTATCTGAGTTCGGGGAGGTTNGTCCTTTTNCTCGAGCCGACGCCTTTTTTCCGCTTCCACNTCCATGGTAATTCTTCCGATCTTCATTCCTAATTCACAGCTGCTTCCCTTGCCGGACGTCTCTGGAAGCGGTAGCGGCATGGCGTTTCGGTTCTGCTCGGTCTGAGGGAGGCGCTCAATTCTGTTTGATGTCGAAGTTTCAGGAAGATTAATCGGGCCGTTAGCGACCACCACCAACCAANCCTTCCNCCTAGGCATCGGGGACATAAAGCTGACNGGNGATGATATCCGCGATGAAATTTATAACGGTGCCCTTTTCGGCATGGAAGAAATTTGCTGCTAGATCGCCGAAAGCAAAAGTGAAAGTCATTNTTGCGATATCAGATGTGATCGTATTTTGGGCTCTTGGCTCGATGAGAGCCCTCCAAGATGGGTTGGTGGATCCTGATTGGCAGGCTGATTGAGCAATCCTCTTCCCTCTCTGAGGCAGCAGGGAATGTATTCAGTTCCTGCAGAGGATAATCTCACACAATACCTCGTAGATAACGCAGGCACNGTCACGGATTTGTGTTCTACAACGGGCCCGTTGGAGGGCTTCATGCGATAAAACTTCCCAAGTCTTTCTGGCTATCACCTTTTCTAACAAAATCACCTTCTTGTTGGGATGTATCAGGCCGACTGAGCAACAGCATTGGCCTTGCGCATCAGCCGGAGATATCGTCTTATTTTGAAGCACTCGAATGAAATGAATCAGCGGGGTATTCATCACGAGGGACGAAGATTTTTATTACTGCTGTCCTCGGCCGGGTTTCTTCTGTTGGGCTCATGCGGCGATAAAGAGACCGGTGAACCTTCCGTGAGCTCCACGGACAAGCGGAAATCGTCGGCAGATGAGATCGCCTACGAGGTAGTGCGTCAGGAGGAATTAATCCTCAGGCTGGTTCCGGCCCTGCGGGCACTTTCTGAAAACTTTACGGAGGAGGGCCCAGGTCCTCTGCCCGAGGCGGTGGCCCCTCCGGCACTGGAGGCGCTATCGCGGGATCTGAGTGTTGATGGTCGACGCTGGGTGCATGCGTCTTTTGGGGTTCTTTCGGGACGATTCGAGGGGAAGCGTTTCCAAACAGAAGTGAAGTTTGAGGGCGTCGCACAGGGTGAGTCCAACGGGCTTCTCGGTGTTCGGGCAAAGTTGGAGTTGATTTGGCGCGAGAATAGTAAAGGTGGTTGGCAGATGGCTCGCAGTAAGAGTCTCGTGGTAGAGAGGGATGCCGCCCCGTGGGCACTCTTCGAGGAGGTTTTGGATGGGGCCCTGCCAGATGCCATCACATTAGATGCTGCCCGGCGCTCCGTGCAGGAAGAGATTACGAGGAGGGCACTTGCTGAGCAACGGCTCGTCCTGGCGAAGCAGGAATACGCCGACCTCGCTGACATGGAGAGCACTTTCCAGTATCCGGCGGTGAGTGTGGTCGATTATGATGGAGACGGCTATGAGGATCTCTTCGTGTCCTCACGATGGGCCCCAGCGCAACTCCTGCGCAATCGGGGTGATGACACCTTCCTCGATGTGACCGGGCGGGTGGGGCTGGGAAGAATCAATTGTATCAATTCGGCACTCTTCGCGGACTTTGACAACGATGGAGATGCGGATGTTCTGCTGGGACGCTCCATTGAACCGACCCTCTACTTTCGGAACGAGGGTGGATTCTTCCGGGAGGTGACGGCTGAATTAACCGATCTGGGAAGACAGTTTTTCGTTACGGGAATGGCGGCTGCGGATGTGAATCGGGACGGATTGCTGGATGTCTATCTGAGCACCTACAGCCCGGGTCTTGATGTTCGTCCCATCTGGAAGCAGCGTTATCTCTTTCCCGAAAACGCGGCTTATCTGAACAAGGTTTCAGAGGATGCTCATCCCTACTTCGATGACCGGGGAACAGCCAACGTGCTTCTGATAAACCGGGGTGATGGTCGTCTGGAACGGTCAGAGAGCGAAACGGTGAAGCTTTGGCGCAAGAGTTACCAGCCCTGCTGGTTCGACGCTGATGGCGATGGTGATGACGACCTCTACGTCTGCAACGATTTTGCCCCGGATTCCTTTCTGCGAAACGACACCCCTCGAGGCGCAGCTACAGTCGTTTTCGTAGATGCCTTTGATGAGTTTTTTCCTGACGGTGAGATGGCCTTCGGGATGGGCGCGTCGGTGGGAGATTACGATAATGACGGCGACCTTGATCTGTTTGTATCGAATATGTATTCCAAGGCCGGCAACCGGATCATTGATACGGTTGGGAAAGTCGACCCGAGGGTGAGGGTTGCAGCGCGGGGAAACTTTCTCTACCGGAATGAGGCAGGAGTGTTTCGGCAGGCCGCTGCCGCTGATGCGCCTGAAACACGTGTGGGATGGGCCTTCGGTGGGCAGTTCGCCGACTTTGATAACGACGGGCACCTTGATCTATATGTTCCGAGCGGACTTTATACAGCCCCGCCCTCGGTTGCCACCGAGGTTGACTTGTGAAGTTGCTTCTGGAGCACGGTCGTGCTCACCGATCCAACGCAGAGCAAGGCCTTCCGGGAATCCCGGCATTGGCAGTCTCCTCTCCTCGATTTCCGTTTGCGAGTGAAGCAGGAGGAGGGGCAGGGCCCGGCCTGGCGGAGTAACTCCTTCAGTGGGAATGAACGAAATCGTCTGCTGATGAGTGCCAGTGGACGATTTATCGACCGGTCGCTCGTCAGTGGAATTGATTGTCCGGAGGATGGGCGATCGTTTGCCGTGCTCGATTACGATCAGGATGGATGGCTCGATATTGCGCTTGCCAGTGCGAACGCGCCACGTCTCCGACTTTTCCGGAATCGCATGGAGGAACTTGGTGCGCAGGGGCAGGTCTTTCGCTTGAAGCTGGTGGGCGGAGAGCTGAGTAACAGGGATGCAGTGGGCGCTCTTGTGAAGGTCTCAACTTCGAAAGGACACCGAGTCTACCGGCGGTCGATGGGTGAGGGACTGTCCGCGCAGAATTCCAGCTCCATTCGGATTACCCTCGAGGAGGGAGAGAATCTTCAGCGTTTGTTGGTCCGCTGGCCATCCGGAGGGGAGACGATACTTGATTCAATTCCCGATGGCTCCTACCTGGAGCTCAGGGAGTAGTGCTCCTAAGATCGGAGAGGGTTGGGACACCCTTGTAGGTGGCCAGTACGCGTCCACTTCGATCAACTACCAGACTGCAGGGTAATGGGGCTTCCCCGAAGTTCGCTTTCAGGTGAGCAGCGAGCTTGGTCCTGTGAGTATCAGTGACCCCTTCGATGATCTGGTAGGGTGGGTTGAGTCTGCTCCTATATTCCAATAGCTGGGCGGGGCTATCCTCCGAATCCACCGGGAAACCGAAGAAGCCGATTGCCCCACCGGTGCCTTCGGCGAGGTAGTTCAGATGCGGGATTTCTTCCCTGCAAACCGGGCACCACGTCGCCATGCATACGACGAGGGAGAGTGAAGGGCGATCCCGAGGGAGGCCCAGGTCAAGGACAGAGAGGGAAGACTCAACCGGGATTCTTACACCCGAAGGCTGTTTGGGGGGCAACTTCACGATCGAAGGTGTTCCTGCCCCTTCATCCGGATTCTCGTGAACCGTGATGAGAGAGCCAGCAGGAACATTGGCGATCCGGCTCCGCTTGCCTGAAGGCCATTCGACATCGACTTGCGAAGCGTAGCTGCTGCTGCCAATCCCAATAGTGAGAACAGAACTGTTCTGAGCAGCGAAGCCGTCACCGCATCGTAACTCACGGCGCAAACGGAGCTCTCCTGCCTCGACAAGGACGTGGGCGCCAAAGCCATCGCGGTTGCTCCATTGCTGACTGGTGGCAGCGCCTCGATTTCCTCCCACCAGACGCACCTGAATTGAGTTTCCCGCGCGGGTCATCTCGTTCCGGAAGAGCTGGAGTTGGGGATTGTTGGTGTTGGTCAGGGCGATATCGATGCGCCCATCACGGTCATAGTCGAGGTAAGCGAACGCCCTCCCGTCCGCGATACTATCCAGACCACTGATCCCAGAGATGTCATTGAAGCTATTGCCGCGCCGATTGTAGAACACACTGTTTGCCTCCTTTCCGCTGAAGGAGTGGCTCCGGAGCACCCTCTGCCCCTCAACCTCGGTGCTGGTATCCAGAACACCCGGCATGCTTCCGTAGCCGCTTGCATCGACTCCTTCGCTCGCAAAGCGTTCCTGCAGATTGTTGTCCGAGCGCACGACCGAGCGCCAGAGGTCACTTCACAAGTCGACCTCCGTGGCTGTGCCCGGCGGGGGAGTGTAAAGACCGTTGGCGACATAGAGATCGAGAAAGCCATCGTTGTCGATGTCGCCGAACTGTCCACCCCATGACCAGCCGGCCTTCATGACCTGCATCTGTCCCGGACCATCTCCGGACACGTTCCTGAAGCCTTCGGGGGTGTTCCTCAGGAGCTTGTTGCCAGTTACTCCCTCATACATGCGTCGCTCCAGTCCCTCGAACATCTCAGTGATACGGGTGCCTGCCTTACTGTACATGTAGGTGAAATAGGGGTCCTGAAGGCCATCGTTGTCGTAATCGCCAAGCGATACCCCCATGCCGAAGCCCTGTAGTTCGTCGCCGGCCAAGTCCGCTGTGGCGTCCACAAGGTGCCCGGAATCGTTCCGGAACACATGATCCGGGGCGTAATCGTTGGCGACAAAAAGATCCGGATCACCATCGTTATCATAGTCGGACCATGTTCCCTGAAAGGAATTCAGCCATAGGTCTGCGCCTCCGGCTTGAGGTTCGCGGTTGAATCGGCCGTTCCCCTGATTAAGAAGCAAGACGTTAGGGGGGCCGCTCAGGCGGAAGACGGGATGATCTTCCCCGCGTCGGCGAATAAATTCCCTGCGCTGCTTTTCGTCGAGAAACTTGTGCGCAAGAATATTCGTAGGCTTGGAAATAGGTAGCCTGTAGGTAGAGATGTAGAGATCCAGAAGGCCATCCTGATCGACATCTGCTGCCGCGAGGGCTGACGCCCAGTAAGGCAGCGGCCCATCGAGGAGGGAGGGGCTGTTCTCAAAGCGGCCCCCTCTGTTGATCAAATACAGGCTGCGTTCGAGGCTGCGCCCGATAAAGACATCCTGATCCCCATCGTTGTCAAAGTCCGCGAAGAGAGCGCAATTGCATACGCCGTCAATGTCGAGACCGACACGGGGAGCGATA
>PBNG01000033.1 GCA_002723015.1 Roseibacillus sp.
GTATGCTCCATCGTCCGCAAAATCGGGTGGAAGGGGCGGGCTGAACTTCCCAGTCCACTCATTGATAAAACGCGCGTAATTCGCTTCTGGGCTTTTATCAACTCGCCTGGGAAGCGGAATTTTCTCAATCATGCTTTCCAGGAAAGCATCAAAATCGCCCTGCCGCGTCTCCCAGATGCTCGCGAGCAACTCTAGACCCTCCTGAACCGGAATGAACTGCATGCCCAGGCTGTTCTCGAGCGGTTCCCGTGGATAATCAAACAGGTTCTCTCGCTGAAGCGTCACGACGATCTCATCCGTGACCTGATCCATCCGCAGGGTAAGAGGTCGCTCGTAACGGCGGAATCTTGGAAGTTCGACTATGAGCTTCAGCGCACCCTGTCCCTTTGGGTTCAGCTCCACCTGCACTCCTCGCTCTTCCCCGTCAGTTCCAATCAGTGGTGTCTGCCCAAGGTTTTGTGAGTAAATCTGCCCCTTATACGTTCTCTGAACATAAACCTCAGCACCGGCAGGCTTACTTGTAAGCCTCAGGTAGGCATAGGCCGTGGTTCGCACTACAGCATGGAAGGGGTGTATCCTCCTTTTCTTCGGTTCCTCCGAGCTACCCCCCCCAAGAAAAGCCCGCCTGTCCAACTTGAACTCCAGCCACTGATCTTCTTCGAGATGCGTGTCCCTGCACTGTTCCTCAAGCCACTTTACATAGTCACGAGCCTCCCTCTCATTGACGAGGACAACCTCGCTTTCAATTCCGTTTTCAACAAGGGTTTGAATCACGCCCGTTTTCGTGTCAGTTGATTGCTGGAAGTAGTCCCACGACTCCGCGGTCACGTAATACTGGCTGATATGATAATCTTCCTCCGGCTGATACGTAGTTCCAAAGACATCGACCCACGGCTCGAGTTTCCGAGGAGGATTGAATTCCACGAGACTCGGCCCAATCACCGCTCCTTTCTCACTGACGCTTTCCGTTACGGTTTGCGGCCGATAGCCCTTCAACCTGAGGGTAAAGGTAAGGTTGCTCCCCTCAGGGTAATCCATCGGATCGAGAGGAGTGAGCCCGAGAATTTCGCCGTCCTCACTGTAGACGGTAGCACCCGGGGGGTCGCTTAGAATTGTTACACTCCTCATCTGTAGTGGGGGAGGTTCCAGCGATCCCGATTCAGAAGCCATCTGAATAGGCTTGAGACCAATCATCTGCCCAAGGCCAACCACTGCGGCGCAAGCTGCAAGCACCCCACTCATAAGACCAATGCGTCTCTTGAATGGTCGCGAACGACCCTGCTCAAGCCGGTAGAGTTCATGCCCCAGATCCGCTGCTCTCCTGATCTTTCTCCTTGAGATTCTCGGTTCACAAATATCGCAGATCACCGAATTCAGCGCCCGCCACCTCTTCAGCTTTACCCCCTCAGGCAGCTCCTCCGGCAATTCGGGAAAATCCAGACGATCCTTCCCGGTTGCCATTTCGTAGAGCACTTTTCCGAGACTGTAGACATCGGCCTGAGCAGACCCCGGTCCTTCTGGAGGAACGAATCCCTCAGTGCCAACAAATGTCTGCTGTCCCCGCAGGGCCACCAGACCGATGTCAGCCAGCTTGGCTTTGCCATCGACAAAGATGACATTGGAGGGCTTCACATCCCGGTGAGCGAGGCCATTCTCGTGGAGATGCTGAAGTGCTTCTGCCAGTGTTCGGCCACAGGTAATACAATCCTCTACCGCCAGTCCCTTCCCCCGGGCCTCCTTCATATCGCTTCTCAGCGTGCGTGGTTCATACTCCACCGGATTAATGTCACGACTCGTGGCAACATCATCCCCTAACTCCATCACGTAATAATAGAATGGCTCCTCTTCAACCTCCGCCCGTCCGACATGGAGGATATGGACGAGCCCGGGATGATCTCTGGAGATCGGCTCATATTTCAGGATTCCCTCAAACTCTCTCTCGAAACCACGCTGATCTTCAAAATCATTGTGCCAGACCGCCTTCACTGCCCGAAGCGCACCCGTTACTCCCCGGGCAAGCCATACCTCACCATAGGCGCCACCGCCTATTTTTCTTAGAACCTCATGATCCGGGATCGTGGGCTGTGGGCGAACCTTACTGTTTTGCATGCTTTTCCAGTTTGGCCAACTCCCGTTTCAAGACAGTGCCCACCCGGTGCTTCGCCAGGTAGACCTGAGCCATGCTAACCCCTAGATGACCCTGTACTTTCTTGGCGTCCCATTGCTTTACGACGTAGTAATCAAAAATCTGGTACTGTTTTGGAGACACCTGCCCCTTGACCCGCGCCAGCGCGGCATCAGCAAGGTTCTTTTTCCACTCCACATCCCACATGCGCTCGAGCAAGTCTCCGCTCGGATCCTCAAAACGGTCAATCAACGCGGTCTTGCGCTCCTCATGCCACTCGTTCCCAGCCATCGCGGTATCTTTCTTCCGCTTGCGAAACTGATCGTTGATTCTCCAGCGGGTCATGTTCATTAGCCATGTCTTGAATGATCCCTGTTTCGGATCATACAACTGCTTCCTGCTTTGCTTGGCGATCGAGAGAATCGTCTCCTGCACTACGTCAAAGGCTTCATCGGATCGCAGCCCAGCCTTAAGTCCCACAGAATATATGAGTCGCCAGTAGGTCTGGTAAAATTCATCCCACGTTCGCTGGTCCTCCCAGTTCTCGAGACGCGCAATGAGGCTTTTTCGCGTACGCTCGTAGGCCTGCTCGAAGCCTTTCTTGCGATCGCCTTCCGGGAAATCTTGTTTTTCGTTGTGGAATTGTTCGGACATCACGCCGAGATGCGACTTAACAATAAGGCGCCAACAACTGCCCTGACTACCATAGAATTATTGTTTGATTCGAAATTTTCCGTCTCGAGGACAGGTATTCCCCGGGTATCGCCTTGGATTCATAGCCCCGATTGTTCGCTGAGTTTCTGCTCTGGCAGCGCGAAGAAGCCCTGAAGCACATCCGAGCAGGAGGATTTGAAAACCTCCATCTGTCTTGCTACCGGGAAGTAAATCTAGGTGGTGATAATGTCTGGGATGTCTGGCAACCGGAGAGCCCCAGCATGGTCTCGTATTTCCGGGGCTTACCTCATGTTCCCACGGGCCTCAATATCCGCGAAACCGCCTGAAGAGCCGACTCCCCTGAAATCATCTAAAGACCCGAACTCCTCCACTCTTTCCATCCCCCCCGGTAGACAGATGTGGAGTATCCCATTCGCGCAAGCTTCCTCGCCGTAGTGAGGCTGTCTGGACAGTTCTCATCCGCGCAGTAAATTACAATTGTCTTCCCTGCCCTCCTGGCGTCATCGAGATTCCGCCGGAACACACCAATTCCTGATTCAAAGCTTTTCAGAGGCAGGCTGAATGCTCCTGGGATATGCCCCAGCCGGAAAAAAAATCCTGGGCGAACATCAACGAGCAGAATGCGGTTCTCTCCCAGCAACTGAAAAAGATCCCCGACTTGAATTCCACTGATACGAACTACTTCCCGGGGCCGTCCGCCTACCGAAGCTCCAGCGCGCGGGACCACCTCTGACTGCTTCACCGGGACCCGGGCCTCAGGCTTTTCCGAATCCGGCGCTTTCGCGCAGGAAGCAAGAAGTAGCGCGAGGGGGACCATCACCCATTGAATGCCTCTTCCAATCCTCATCGTCATACCGTGCACAAAACCGCCCTCACGAAAGGATCTGTGAAAAACCTGCTATGGAGCGGGAGCGAAATAAAGCATGCGGTCGAAGTCTACTCCCCGAAGCAATATAAGTTACGGCGACCCCGGATAAAAAGACGCTTACCGACCGCAACAGGAGAGGCGTAAAGATTATCATCCAGCTTATTTTCAGTGAGACCCGTCAATCCCTTGCCCTCGACATTTCCGGAAAAGACCACCCCGTCAACACGTGCCATGTAAAGTTTGTTCCCGGCAAGCAGGGGCGAAGCATAGAATTTCTGGGCGGCCTTCGGAAGTTGCTCCTCCCAGAGCGTCTTGCCGCTACGAGCATCAAGACAGGAAACGAGACCTCGAGGCTTTTCCGAGTCATTCAACACGATGAACGTTCCACTGTCCTCATCAGCGACGGGAGAAACCGAGTCCGCACCAATGCCCTCCCGCTTCCACGCCCAAGCGGATTTCGTAATATCTCCCGTGCCTCCAACCCGGATTCCTCCGGTCATTTTACCCCGGGCGTAGGAAAGGGCCACAATTCCCTTCGCGGCTGCCGGCGAGGCGATCACACGCCAGAACTTGGTTTTCTTGGGATTGAATCCCGCACAGGTCCAGAGCAGTTTCCCGCTCCCTGGATCATGACCCGTGAGGTGATCTGCCCCCCACGTCACCAAGGTCTCCTGCCCTGCGATTTCCATCACGAGAGGAGTAGTATAGGAATCCCCGGACTCCGCTCCGACATCGAAATTGCGATCCACCTTCCAGGCGACCTTACCAGTCGTCTTGCGAAGTCCGATCATGTATGAGCCCCCCTCCGTCTGCATCACTGCGAGCACGAGAAATCCGCCGGCAAGGACGGGTGAGGTTCCCTCATCCCACCAGAGAGTATCCTTTCCGTATTGATCCTGCAGGTTGAGCTCCCAGACCTTCTTGCCCTTCATGGTCAGGGCGGCCACTCGTCCCGATTTGAAGTAGGCAAAGATGCCTCTGCCATCCGTCACAAGCGAGGAATTCGCTCCAGTTCCTTTCTGCTTATTGTCTCCCTTCCCGGGGGTCTCACTACCGAAACTGGTTCGCCACAGCTCCTTTCCCTGAAGGTCGTAAGCAACCACGGCGTCATTACCCTCAATACCGCAAGTCACCAGCAACTGGTCGTTCGTAATGATCGGGGTTGAGTTCCCCGGACCAGGAAGATGGACCTTCCACAGCAGGTTTTGCTCTTCCGAGAACGAAAGAACTGTTTCTGCCTCGGACGCAACGCCACTGCCGTGGGTATCTCCCCGCCAACTCTTCCACTCCCCGGCCTGCAAGCAAAGGCTTCCGGCCATCATCATGATACCAACGAGGTTACGATACTTCATAAGTGCCCTGTAGATATGTCAGACTAGATGGCACGGCCAGCAATAAAAGCCCTACAAAATGAATCGCACCCATCAAGCCTGACGCTTCAGGCTCTGTGCCCGACTCCATTACTCGAGTTCCGTCTTTCCACCCGCACAACAAAAACAGCAGACCGAGTATTTGGCAATTGGCTTGTTCGCTGTGGACCGCAGACTCTGGTCCCCAGATCAAACTCAGCCGCCTTCCTCCATGTTTCGCTCTCTCCTTTTTCTTGGTTTCGCATGGGCCCATGCCCTTGCAGACCCTCCCAACATCGTTTTCATTCTTGCGGATGACCTCGGGGTAAGGGACCTCTCCATTGAAGGCAGCGCATACCACGAAACGCCCCATATAGACCGTATCGCCAAAGAGGGTGTGCGCTTCACTCATGGCTACGCTACCTGTCAGGTCTGCTCTCCCTCCCGCGCCAGCATCATGACCGGGAAATACCCCGCCCGTCACGGCATCACCGACTGGATCGGAGCGGCCACCGGACTGGAATGGAAGCGTAACAACAAGATCCTGCCATCGGAATACGTCCGGCATCTTCCTCATGAAGATACCAGCCTTGCCGAGGCGCTCAAAAAGGGTGGCTACCGGACCTTCTTCGCAGGGAAGTGGCATCTTGGCGGCGAGGGTTCGTTACCGGAAGACCACGGTTTCGACCACAACATCGGCGGACACCACCGGGGGAGCCCCCCCGGAGGATTCTTTTCTCCCTTCCGAAACCCAAAGATGACGGATGGACCGAAGGGCCAGTCCCTCCCGCTGCGCCTCGCTAATGACACCGCTACCTTCATCAAGGGAAAGGCCGACACCCCGTTCTTTGCCTTTCTCTCCTTCTACTCAGTCCATGGCCCGATCCAGACCACGCCGGACCTCTGGAAAAAATACCGGGATAAGGCCGGAAAATCTCCCCACCAGGATGACCGCTTTCTCATCGACCGCACGTTGCCAGTACGTCAGGTACAGGACTGTCCCATCTATGCCGGCATGATGGAGACCATGGACGACGCGGTCGGCATCGTCCTCAAGGCCCTCGATGAAGCAGGTGTTGCAGACCAGACCATCGTGATCTTCACCTCTGACAACGGAGGCGTCTCCTCCGGTGATGCCTTCGCTACCTGCAACCTCCCCTACCGTGGCGGCAAGGGACGCCAGTGGGAGGGCGGGATCCGCGAACCCTACTACATCAAGGCCCCAGGAGTCGCCCGCCCCGGTAGAACCTGCGAGACCCCGGTGACCGGGACGGATTTCTATCCCACTCTCCTCGAACTGGCAGGCCTTGACCCCCTCCCCGCCCAGCACGTGGACGGTGTGAGCCTCGTCCCCCTCCTCAGAGAAGAAAAAATCCCCTCGCGGGACCTCTTCTGGCACTACCCGCACTATGGCAACCAGGGCGGCGAACCAAGTGCCATCATCCGCCGAGGGGACTGGAAGCTCATCCATTACTACGAGGACGACAGGAACGAACTCTACAACCTCGCCCAAGACACCGGAGAACAGAATGATCTCGCTACCGGGGAAGAACCACGGGTCAGGGAACTCCATGCCGCCCTCAATACCTGGCTCACCACGACGGGTGCCCGCATCCCCAAGAAGGATGCCCGCTTCGATTCCGCACGACGGAAGCAACAGGATGCCGCCATCAAATCCCAGCGTCTTCCCCGACTTGAAAAACAACACGCCAACTTCCTCGATCCAGCCTTCCAGCCCAATCCGACCTGGTGGGGAAGTAAAGTCACCCGGGACTGAACCCGGGTACGCCCGGAACCAGAGCTCCGCTCTTGCACCCGACAGACAAATCACCATCTTGCCACCATGCGTTCCCTCCTCCCCTGGCTTTTCGTCGCCTCCCTCTTCCCGGCCTTTGCCGCCGCCAATCCACCAAACATTATCTTCATTCTCAGCGACGACCATCGCTACGACCTCATGGGCTTCCACCCGGATGCCCCTGAGTGGCTGGAAACCCCGGCCCTCGACCGGCTCGCCAAGGAAGGAGCTCACCTCGCCAACGCCTTCGTCAGCACGTCCCTCTGCTCCCCCAGCCGGGCCTCTGTCCTGACCGGCCAGTACATGCACCACCACCGGGTGGTCGACAACCAGCGCCCCGTCCCCAAGGGAACCGTCTTCTTCCCCCAGCACCTCCAGAAAGCCGGCTACCGCACCGCCTACGTCGGCAAGTGGCACATGGGCCACGACAACGACGAACCGCGTCCCGGCTTTCACCACTGGGTCAGCTTCAAGGGCCAGGGCACCTACTTCGATCCGGAGCTTAACATCAACGGCAGGCGCCAGGCCTTCAAGGGCTACAATGCGGATATCCTGACCGACCAGGCCATCAAGTGGCTCAGGGAACGGCCCGCCGATCAACCCTTCCTCCTCTACCTAGGCTATAAGGCCGTCCACTACCCCTTCACCCCTGCCCCTCGCCATGCCACCCGTTACGAGGGCAAGAAAATCCCCTACCCCGCCACCATGGCCAACACGGAGGAGAACTACGCCACCCAGCCCCGCTGGGTCCGCGAACGCCGTTTTGGCATTCACGGGATCGACCACATGCAGACCGGCCCCCTCGACCACGACCCGGTCCCTGACTTCGACGAACTCTACTACAACTTCTGCGAAACCATCCACGGCCTCGATGAAAACATCGGGCGCCTCCTCACCCACCTCGACCAGAGCGAACTCACCAAGGACACCCTCGTGGTTTACATGGGAGACAACGGGTTCGCCCTCGGCGAACACGGCTTCTACGACAAACGCGATGCCTTCGAGGAAAGCATCCGCGTCCCTCTTCTCGCCCGGGGGCCGGGCATCAAGCCAGGCACCGTGATCGAGGAAATGGTCCAGAACATTGATATTGCTCCCACCCTCCTCGAGGCTGCCGGAACCAAGGCTCCTGCCAATGCCCCCAAGTTCGACGGTCGCTCCTTCGTCTCCCTCCTCAAGGGACTCAAGCCTCCCACCCCATGGCGCAACCACATTCTCTACGAATACCACTGGGAATGGAACTTTCCCGCCCAGCCCACTACCCTTGCCATTCGTACCAATCGCTGGAAATACGTCTACACCCATGGCCACTGGGACATCAATGGACTCTACGACCTCGAGACCGACCCCCACGAACGCCACAACCTGATCAGGGTCCCTGCCTTCCGGGAAAAGGCCGACTCCCTCCGCGACCAGCTCTTCAAGGAGCTCGGTGAGTCAGGAGGCCTCCTCATGCCTATTCGTCCGCCCGCTGGTGACCCCTATCACGACCGGAAAATGAAGCGGTAGCACGACGGCTCCTTAAGATTACCCTGTCCTCGACCCCCTTTTTTTCATGGCTCGCAACGTCGAAATCAAGGCCCACCTGTCAGACTATGAGGACACCGCCCGGCGGGCCCGGGAATTGTCCCGCTCCGAACCGGTCGTCATCAAGCAGGAAGATGTCTTCTTCCCCTGCCCCTCCGGCCGACTCAAGCTCCGCATCCTCGGCCCGGAGCGGGGTGAACTCATTTTTTACCAGCGCCCCGATCAGGAAGGCCCCAAGACCTCCCACTACTCCCTTGCCCCCACTTCCGATCCCACCGGACTGCGCCATGTCCTCGCTACCGCCTACGGGGAAAAGGCCGTGGTCCGGAAAATCCGCCACCTCTACCTCGTCGGCCGGACCCGGATCCATATCGACCGGGTCGAGGGACTCGGGGACTTTCTCGAACTGGAGGTCGTCCTCGCTGAGGGCGATTCCACCGCAGAGGGCGAGGCCGAGGCGCACCAGCTCATGAAGCCGCTCGGGCTGACCCCTGCCGACCTTATTGCTGACGCCTACGTTGATTTACTGGAGAGAACCGATCGGTCTGGGAACACCTGGAAGGGTTCTCCCTAGCGATCCTTCCTGACGCGTGGTCTCTTGGATGCCTCCCTCCTTGCGAGCTCCGCTTTCTTACGCAACACAGCCGCCTCGGCGCTCGCTTTTGCTTTCGCTCTGGCTTCCGCCTGAGCCCGCGCTGCCCGCTGTTCTTCAATCCTGCGTTTGGCCTGCAAAACCTCGGCCCGACGCTGGGCCTCCTGTTGGCTGCGGCGCTGCGCCTCAACCTGAGCCTTGCGTCTTACCTCGATCTCAGACCGACGCCTGAGGGCATCTTGCTTCCTCGCCTCCTCCTCCGCCCGTTGCCGGACAAGAGCACGTTGCTTTGCTTCCGCAGCCTGCCGACGCGCATTTTCCAACCGCCGGGCTTCCGCTGCCTTCTGCTCCGCGATAACACGACGCTTCTCCTCGGCGGCCTTTTCCTCCGCAAGAGCACGTTGCTTCGCCTCCACGGCCTGCTCACGAGCTATTTCAGCCACCCGCTCCTCCTTATCAGGAACGTTGATATTACCCCGCCTGACCGGCCTTCCGGGCCGCGATTCATCGCCCACCCGGGGCGTATCGAGGGACTCCCGCATCCCGGCCAATTCCCTCTCAGCCTGGTCAATCTTCCTGCGGGCCTCCATCCGGTCGGCTGGCTCCAGGTTTCGATTCTCCAAACCGCGTTCTGCTACCGCGACAGCCTCCGTTGCAGCCCGCAGGCCCTCTTCAGCTCTGGCCCTACGGTCCCGCTGCTCTTCGATGAGATCTCCGTCTCGCCGCGGTTGTGCCTGCGCCTCCTTCCTTCGCTGCTGGTTGCTCCGCAGGGCTATCTGGCACTCTGGCCTCTCCATGGCTTCCCTTGCCGCCTGATGGCGTCGCAACGCAGCCTCTCGATGCCGATACTGAAGGCCTCGTTCGACCTCCCTCTTGCCCGCCCGGACGATCTCTACCCGCCCGAGGTTCCTTGCCACCCTGCTCGGGCACACTGCCGAGTTCCACGACGCATCAACCCGTGGGGCGAACACATGCAAGCGATCTTCGTGCAGTCGATGATGGTGGCGGTGCGCGAAATGGTCTTGGCCGGCTCCCCTGGTAATCTGACAACGACGCGCCGGACGACGTGCATGCCGGTTCACCCAGCCGAAATCCGGGCCACCACAGTGCACGTGATTCTCCCGCATGGAGAAGCGCGTCACATTACGAGTGCTGATGATGATCGTGACTACCGTTGTCCGAGGCACACAGTGAGCATGCACCGGCTCATAAAAGTGGTCCACCGGTACGAAGTTGTAGTAGGCAGGCGAAACATCGTAGGCGACGTCAATACCCGGATTGTATTCATACACCTCGTCGTAGAGCGTCTCCGGAGGCAGAGGAGCCCATCCGAGATAGTCGTCGTTCTGACGCCACGATACCCACGCCGGAGCCCAGTCATCTCCCGGCACCCACACCCAGCCCTGCTCGGCGAGAAGAACCCAGCGACCATAGTGGTAAACCGCCCAGCCGAAGGGCTCGTCCGAGAGCCAGGTCCAGCCCTGGTCGGAATTCACCCAGCGACCCCGGGTGTAGGGCCGCCAGTCTGGATCGGTCTGCAGAGCCAAAGGCTGCCAGACGAATCCATAATCGCGAGTCTCAAACCACTCTCCGAATCGCGAGAGCTCTGCAAAGAAGATCTGATGGTCGCCAGTATCGAGCAGGGCGGCCGGAACCGTTTCCTCAAGAGCCACCGAGGCCTCTCCGGTCGCTCTGAAGTCATTATCCCGAGGCGCCTCCTCAACCACGATGGCCCGGGGAACATCCTGAAACTCTCCCAGATCGCCTGGATCGGCCTCAACCGGCTCCCCATTCAAGTTAGAATCCCCTTCCTCAAGAGTACTGAGCGCAATCGCGAGCTGACGACGAGCCTCCTCGAGTTCTGCCTCGAGTGCAGCCTCCTCGCGCTCTCTCTCAAGCTCCGCGACCCGTTCCTTCAATTTTCTGGTCTCTCCATCAGCCGAGAGCTTCGCGAGATCGCAGGAAGACAGAAGGCAAGAGGCGGCAAAAGCAGGCAAAAGTGAAAAAAAGTGCTTCATCATAGAGAAAATGGATTCACCCCCTTGGACTGCATGCACACCCCCCCCTATTCAATAAATCCTCAAATCAGCCCTGCGGGCTCCTCCATTGCCTCATTTGGAGCTTCAGAAAGTATTCTCCAAGGTACACCCTGCTCTCTCCCATGGAAGAAAACCCATACCAGCTCACAGACCGGAAGATCCTCGATCCGCCGACCACCCTTGCTGGAAAACTCCGCTACCTGGGACCAAGCTTCATCCTTTCCGCCTCCATCGTAGGCTCAGGGGAGCTCTTTGCCACTACCCTCCTCGGAGCCAAGGCAGGATTCATCTGCCTCTGGGTCATCCTCTTTTCCTGCGTCGTTAAGGTCACTATCCAGCTCGAGTTTGGCAAGCACGCCATCTACACCGGCCGTACTACCATGCAGGCCCTGAATGATCTGCCCGGCCCGCGACTCGGCAGGGGACATGTTTCGATCTGGGCATGGCTGCTCATTATGAGCCTCAAGTTCCTTCAGGTCGGCGGAATCGTCGGAGGGGTAGCTCTCATTTTCATGCAGATCCCGGCTCTCGCGGAGTTCGGACTCGCGTGGTGGACATTTTTCACCGCAATCACGGTTGCCGCGGTCGTCTCAGTCGGACGCTATGGCCTGCTGGAGCGCGTCTCTCTTGTGATGATTGGCCTCTTCACTATTTTCACCCTGATCTCCGTTCTCGCACTGCAGTGGACCGACAATGCAGTCAGCGGAGCGGAAATCATCTCCGGCCTTCAACTTCAACTCCCCGCGACCATGATCCTCTTCGCGGTGGGAGCCTTTGGAATTACCGGGGTAGGTGGCGACGAGATCATGGCCTACAATTACTGGCTCCTGGAAAAAGGCTACGCCTCCCACACCGGACCACGCCCGGGTTGGACTACTGGCGAAGCCCACCAGACTTGGGTAAAACGAGCACGGGGCTGGATCAAGGTCATGACCCTTGATGCCATCGCTGCCATGGTCTGCTACACCCTCGTCACGGTCCTCTTCTACATTCTTGGCGCCGCCATTCTTCATCGGAATGGTCTCCTTCCGGAGAAGGACGACATGATCACCCAACTGGGAACGATATACACCGAGTCTCTCGGCCCCTGGGCCTACGGGATCTTTCTCGGAGGCGCACTCGTAGTTCTCTTTTCCACCCTCTTCTCTGCCCTTGCAGCCTGGACGAGGCTCTTCAGCGATGCCTTCAGCCAACTGGGTTGGGGGGACTTTAAAGACCCGGGAAGCCGACGAAAGTTCGTCAAGGGCTGTGCCTATGTTTTCCCCTGTATCTGGGCCATTCTCTTTCTCACCTTCAAGGCACCGGGATTCATGGTCATTATCGGAGGAGTTGCCACCGCCTTCATTCTTCTCATCGTGGTCTATGCCGCGATCATCATGCACCGGAGGTGGGCTCCCCGTGAACTCGCGGGAGGGCAATCCTACCGGATTGCCTTTGTCCTGAGCTCGCTGGCCATCCTCACGGTAGCTGCCATTACCAGCGGCAAGGCCCTGGGATGGATTGGTTGAGGCAGAAATCCTTCCCTACCACAAACACACCAAGTGCCGGTCTCCCCGGATGAGCACCTTTCCATCCACCACCACCGGGGAGGCGATCACACCCTCCTCAATCGTGATCTCCTGCAGGTCCTCCATCCCATCCGCGGTCAGGCTGGCGGTAAAAACCGTCCCGTCCCGGCGCGCGACGTAAAGGCGATTCCCCGCCACCACCGGAGAGGCGCAGAAGGTGTGAACAGATTTTGGCAGGCTCTGCTGCCAGAGTTGCTTGCCCGTGGTGGCCTCCACCATCGTCAGCGTTCCCCGGGCCTTCCCGGTATCAGTCAGCATGAGAGCCCGGTTCCCGTGAGCGGCAGGAGTACAGTTGTCCGATCCCCAGCCCCGGGCGCTCCAGAGCCAGGCCGACTTGGTGATCTCTCCCTTCCCTCCGAGCTTGATCCCCGCCACCCGGTCTTCCCGCCCATGGGGAACGATGGCCACCCCGTTGGTGCCCGAGGGTGAGGCGATGGTGCGCCAGACCCGCTCCGGCTTGGGATTGAATCCCCCGCAGAACCAGAGCTGTTCACCGGTTATGGCATGATGACCAGTGAGGTGATCCCCTCCCCAGGTCACAATCGTCTCCAGTCCATCAATTGTCTCAACAAAGGGGGAAGAGTAGCTGTCGCCATTTTCTCCAACCGTCCTGAAGGGCCGCTCCGTGATCCAGGCGCGCTTTCCGTTCTTCTTGTCCAGCGCGACGAGATAGGAGGTGCCCGCCTGCTGCATGACCGCGATCACGAGGCGCCCCCCGGCAAAAATCGGCGAGGTTCCCCGGTCCCAGAGGATCTTGTCCGGATGAGCAACCTCATCGAGATTGATCCTCCAGGCCACCTCACCCTCCAGGGTCAAGGCTGCCACCGTTCCCGACTTGAAGTAGACATAGAGAAACTTCCCATCCGTGAGGGGGGACGAGTTTGCACTGCTTCCGATCCGCTGCGTCCTCCCCAACCGGGCTGCCCCCAGCTTCTTTCGCCAGAGTTCCTTCCCGCTTTTCAGCTCAAAGGCCTGGACTGCATCATTCTCACCAATGAGCCCGGTCACAAACACCTTGCCATCCCATACCACGGGGGTGGAACAGGCCCTGCCCTCGAGCCTGGCCTTCCACATGCGCTTCCCTGAGAAACTGTCCGGCCCCTGCCGCTCTGGCGCTACCCCGTTACCATGGGGCCCCCGCCAGGAAGGCCAGTTCTCCGCCCACACTTCCTGACCCGCTCCCAGGACAAGGATCATCAGGACCAAACGCAATATCATGGGACTACTAGAGTCAGGCCCCTTCGCCATCCTCAATAAGAATCGTAGCAACGAATCCCTGACTACCAACAGTTAATAAGTAATAAGGATACCACGATTCTTGACCAAAGCCTTTCACTTTGGACACTGCTCAAACGCCATGGCTGATATTATCAACAAGACCGACATTGAACTTGGAATCGTCGCAACTCACTCCGGGTGGGTAGGTGGAATCGTTCCGGACGACGAAGGCAACGCGCCCCGAACCAGCGAGGGCGAACTAGTTGTTCTTGCCGAAATGAAAAAGCTCCAGGAGCTCAGTCAGGTCCAGATCAATGGCGTCCAGCTGCCGGTGATTCCCGGTACCACGCCTGGTGACTTTGATGAGATCTGCAATGGCTTCAAGGACCTCGGTCTGAACCTCTACTTTGTCCTCATGGTAGGTGGCGCAGACCCCATGAACCCCGAGGACGAGACCGCAGTAACAGACCAACTCCTATCAGGACTGGAGGCCGCGAAGAACCACGGAGTCACCATCGTATCCTCCACCTCGATTGAGGAGTGGATGAGCGGGTCCCCTCGCAAGGATGGCGCTGAATTCGAAGCTGCGGTTGAACAGAACGCCAAGCTTCACCATCGGTGTTACACCGAGGCGGGCCTTGCCGGCTCCTGCGTCGAGTCCTGGCACGTGGAGTTCCTGCGCCCCGGTGAGTTCGCCACTTTCACCGACCTTGGTCGCCTCTGGAAATTTCTCCAGGCTGCCAATTCCCTCGTCGGCGGAGAAGGCAAGTTCTTCAAGTCCCTCACCGATGCCGCTCACTGCGGCGACTCCGCTCTGACCATTCCCGAGAACGAGGATCTCATTGCCCAAATGGGTGAGGCGGGAGAGCTCGGCTGCTTCCATGCGTCCGCCATGACGACCCGGGGATGCCTCTCCACTGATGACGGGTGGATCGGGTCCCTGCTGACGGCGGTGGCGAAAACAGGAACTCTGTCACAGGTCTTCGTAGAACTCTTCCGCCATGATGATGCCGCCCTTGAGGCCCTCCGGGACCTTGATCCTGGCCACGGCATCGACACTACTGACGGACGGGACTACAACCAGTGTACTGCTGACGGACTTGCGGACATCGCCCACCGTCTCAACAACCTCAAGGCACGGGGAATCCTCTAGGAACGCTACCTCCTGCTCATCAACCGGGTATTATTTCGCTCCGATGCAGAAGAGGTGCTCCGCACCCCGGAGAATCCACTGGCCTCGGGTGATGACGGGCGAGGAGTGCATTTCTTCTCCCAGTTCGTTTCTGGCCACCTCGGTATATTTCTCACCAGGCTTGATGACCGTCATAACCCCACTTTCTGAGACGAAGCAAACATGCCCCTGCACAGTGACCGCCGAGGCGCCATGTTCGCGGCCGATCCTCCTGTTCCATACCAGCCTTCCCGTCTTCGCCTCCAGGCAACTCGCCCGACCACTGTCCGAAACCACCACAAAATACTTCCCGATACTGGCGGGGCTGGGCACATAGGACGGATCCTTCCGGGTCCTCCACCTGACATGCGACTGGGTCACGTTGCCAGATCCCCGCGGATCAATGGCCAGCATGTGCTTCTGCGGAAACCCGCAAGTCATGAACAATAGGTCTCCGTTGTAGACCAGCGAGGCCACAAACTGGTCGGTAGGACCATCAATCACCCAGTGTCGCTTCCCTGTATCCGGATCGTAGCTCGCCACGGTCTTATCTCCCGAAAGGACCATCTGGTTCCGCCCCTCAATAGTCCAGATCACCGGCGTACAGTAGCTCCTGGTCCGGTTGGCTCTCATGGTCTTCCAGATCGGCTTCCCACTCTTCTTTTCCAGCGCCACGATGTAGGACTCCCCGTCGTGATCCCCATTGATGATGACCTTGTCCTTCCAGAGAATGGGACTCGAACAGTAGCCATGGACGCTTGAGAACACTCCGGGTCGCTGCTCCCACTGCTTCTTACCCTCGAAATCGTAAGCAGCCACATGCATCTCTTCTTGATCCAGAAAACTGACAAACACCTGCCTCCCATCAGTAACCGGGGTCGATGAAGCCAGACTGTTACGCCGGTGAATGTGCTCACGAGGAGACGTCAGTACCGTCGTGGACCACTTCTTATTACCGGTATCGCGGTCCAGACACAGCAGTTCCCGGGTGTTCTCCACGGCGGTCACGACGAAGACATGGTCATGCCAAACCACGGGTGAGGCATGACCCTTCCCGGGTAAGGGCGTCTTCCAGATGACGTCCTTCTTGATGTTCCACGCCAATGGAACCGCTTCGTCAGGACTCGACCCATCGCCACGTGGACCCCGCCACGACGGCCAGGTTTCCTCCGCACTGACCGGAAGACTCAGTCCAAGGGACGCAGTAAGGAGAACAAGGAAGGCGGAGATGAACTTCATGACGGCATCCTAGCCCCTCACCTACTCCCTTGATCAAGCATTCCCCGTCCCGGGTTGAAGAAAGAGCCTCATCCGGGCTGAAACACTCAATCAATCAACCTTCTCAGGGCTTGACCGGCTTCTTCAACCCACTCATTACCGGGAAGAGCGTAAGGTCGGAAAGTTTCCAGATAGCCCTCATGCTCGTTGTAGAAGAGGGCCCGGTGTAGCCCCAGGTTACTTGCCGCCGGGCTGTCCACGAGGGCAGCAGAGTCATTCTGACTCATCTGAAAGATCACCCGCATCTCAAATTCGCTAAGAGATTTCCGGCTGAGGAAGCGGTTGACATTATTGTAGGTGTCCACGGTTGCGACCACATGCAGACCGTAGCTCGTTCCCTCGGTGACGATCTCGTTGAGTTGCGCTCCCGGTCCCGGGCCCCCTGCGTCGCTATCAAATGAGAAATCAAAATCGTCCTCGTACTTGAGCTTCTTGAACCTCTGCAAGCCATGAATCAGGAGATAAACTGGAGGATCGTTGGCTGCTGCCTCCTCATCAGAGGCCCGGCGCTTCAGTACTTCTCCCAATTCACCCATCACCCGGGGCAGCTCACTGTTCCTGACAAGCTCCACTTCATGCGGAACCGCCTCCACCACTTTCTGAAGAAACGCGCCCTCCGAGGACCCGGGAGCGGTCCCATCGCAAACGACAAAGCGGATTCCACCCCTTAACGACTGCGCCGAGAGGCACACCAGCGATACTGCAAGCATCGCCAGTGCAGCCTCTTCACGCTGACCGATCACGATGAGATTGCTGCCACTCTGGCGATGAAACCTTGCTTCCGTGGGACCCTTGATAGAGTTCGGGGAACCCAGCCAGCATCGCTTCGCCTCTGCAGGAACAGCCACCTGGGCATTAAGGAGACCTTGAAGCAGGATGTTCTCGCTCACATCGGCGGGAGAATTACCCTCAAATACAATCGGAACCACACAGTCGTAGGACTTCTGCTCGGCAATCCTGCTTACCTGCTGAAGAGCCTCGTCTCTCTCCTCATCCGGAAGCCAGACAACCTGAAACGGACTGTTGGCCTCCACGGCCCCCGCGCTGTCATTGTAGATTCCTTCTCCGGGCCGGGTCAGCATTCGCGGGGCGGGGTTGGAGTCATCCATGATGAGATAGGCATCGGTCTCGTTACATTGTAGAGCCACCCGGATGACCATCTGTCCCATGGTCGTCCGAGCCATACTGTAGGCTCCACCCAGAGTCTGCGAACCAAGCAGCACGTGAATCCCAAAGGCCCTTCCCTGCCTAACGATCCGGTCCAGGAGAACCGAAGCGTCCTGCGCGATCCGATCATCTTCAACAAATAGTTCCTGGAACTCATCAATCATCAAAAGGGAACGTGGCACCGGCTCCTCGCCACCCGCCTTCTTGTAGCCGGCTATATCCTGCACGCCCATCTCGCGAAACATGTCTCCCCTCCTTTTCAGCTCATCGTCCACTCGTTTGAGCACACTCAGGCCGAACTCTCGGTCGCTCTCAATAGCCACTACGCGTGCGTGAGGCAGCCGCGCAGAAGCATAACACTTGAACTCCACACCTTTCTTAAAGTCCACAAGATAGAATTCCACCTGATCCGGGCTGCACCAGAGGGACAGGTTTGAGATGATTACATGAAAAAGCGTGGACTTTCCCGATCCGGTCTTTCCTGCAAACAGGGCATGCTGACGCGTTCCCTTTCCAATAGCCAGATATTGCAGCTTGGTCGCCCCTGTCCGGCCAATCGGAACCCTGAGCTCGTTCGTGGTTTCGCTGCTCCAGAACTCTCCCTCCTGCGGCATGACATGTCCGAAAGGCACCTCCACTCGGTTGGCATCAACGCTGCTGGCTCCGATCCTCTGGATAAACTCGATGGCCATCCCCGGTTCAGGAGCAGGATCAAAATCCATGGACACCTCGACTCCTTTGAAGGTCGAGATCAGGAACCGCCCTCCATAACTTCGAATGCGGATACTGTTTTCGCGAAGGACTTCCGGCATCAATTCAGCTGGTCCTCCGATCTGCTGATGGTCCCAGTGCATCAGGGTGTAGATGCCGCATCGTGATCCACTCATCGCGATACTCTGCAGGCGTTTGGCGGCGGTCTCGCTGAAACTCGCAGGAAAGTCCGCTATCACAAGAAAGTGATACTTCTCCGCGATATTGCCAGCCTCCTCGTTGTATTCCGTAATGGTCTCATACTCATTACGGAGGTACATCTGGATTACTTTTTCAATGTGCTCATTGAGCTCTCCAAGCTTCTCCTCGATCTGTCCCCGCTGCGTCCAAATTCTCCCGTTGATCACGCTGTCTTCAAAATCTGCAAGATGCATGATCCCAGCAAAGTTTTCCCCCAGTCCAACCGGGTCTATGATGGTGAAGCTGAGCTTGCCCGGTGGAGTTGTGGCCAAAAGCCTAAGGATAATATTGTTAAGAGACCCAATCGCAGCCTCGCGGCCTGCTGTATCGCCATCAGTCTCGAAGAGAATCGATCCATCATGAGGGAGTTGCAACGCCATCGGAACGTCAATCGCCCGGGCGTCCGGCAGCGCGAGTTCTGACTCTTCCGCCATCCGATCTCCCTCGACTGACACCTTTCCGAAGCACGCCACGTCATGCAACTGGGTGGAGGGTTGCCAGCGTTCAAGATAATCCTCGTCCCAGGGAGGCGTCAGGGGTGAAAGCACTCGCTCCAATTCGTCTCTGTCCCGATAGATAGATTGCACAAGAGCGGACCATTCCTCTTCTAGAGATGCCCGCTCCCTCGCATGGGCTGACTCGGCTTCCCTGACGGTTTGCTCGTATTGCTCCTGCAGGGCGGCGATTCCCTCGGCTGACTCCTTCCGGAGGGCCGCCATCTCATTCTCGTGAACCGCATCAATCGGCCCTACAACGATGGCACGCATACGGTCGTTTTGCTCTTTTGCCCGACGATACTTCTCCTCAATTTTTCTGGCACCTTCCTCGCGCAACTGACTGGCCGCCTTGTCAGCCTCGTCCCATCGATTTCCCTCCGAATTCTCTTCCGATATGAGTTGCTCCTTCTCCTCCGTGAACCGTATGGCAATCCGTTCAGCGCAGGCCCTGGAGGCGCGCCTTGTCTTCTCCAACTGCTCCGCGACCGCATCCGCTGAGAGCTCGGCCTGCCCACCAGTGCAAAACTGAAGCAGTGCAATCAAAAGCGTAGTCCCGGCCGCAACTCCAGCAGCGACCGCCGTATTACCAATTCCCTCCATCAGAAGACCCGAGAGGTAGAGAGCTGTTCCGCCACCCAGCACCAGGATCACCCACCAGGGAAAGAAACTCAGGACGCGGGCAAGCGCATGTTTCCTGAACCGGTTCAGGCTCTGCTCTCCCTCCTCAATTCCGGCTCGCACTCTCTCAAGAAAATCAGGAGTCTGTCCCGAATTTTCGGTCTCTCCGACCTCCAGGGAGGCTCCATACGCCGGCCTCATCTTTTTCTGGAACCGGGGATATCCGCGCATCGCTGCCCTGCATTTTTTCTCCAGTTTCCTGAGGTTCTGTTCGCACTGTCCTAACTCCATCCGAAGACCCTCATACATTTCAGTCAGCCGCTCGAGAGACCGTTGCCGATTCACCTTGTTGGTGACGGCAGTTACCTGAAGATCAGAAGCGGTTTTTCCCCTTAAAGCCTCAGCCTTCCCGGACAACTGCCGCCTGCTCGCGGGCAGGGCTCTCTCAATCCATTCCAACCTCGCAGCATGCCGTTTTTCTGCATGCTTCTTCGCCTCAGTCAGATCCGCGTCCATGCTGGAAAGAGACGCCTCCAGCGATTCCTTTTCCTGCTCCAAGCCCCTTTCAAGAACGCGCTTGGCAGCAAAAGTCCTCTTCCGCATCTCCTTGGCGGCCTGACCATCCCTCTCAGAGAAATCCCTGATTGCCCCGGCCAACCCGTTAGCGAGCTCCAGGCCCTTCGTCACACCGAGCCTACTCCTCACAGTCTCTCCTTGCTCTGGTTAGAATTCTATCGATTTCCTCGATCACCCTGATTGCAGCAGAAACATCATCAGGAAGCGTTTCAATAAAGTCCTTTTCGAATTCTCGTTGCCTCGCATCCTGCCAATGGCTTTTAACCCGATCCCAGCTCTGCATGAAGACCTTGGTTGACTTGGTAAGCTTGACTGCGCTCGCCCTTGCACTCATCCCTCACCTCCCTTCTCCTCGGAAACACCGCTTCCCACCTCATCTTCCTCTCCCGGAGTTCCGGAGGTCTCGAACCCTGCTCCACCTTCCGAGGCAATGCGGGTGTAGTCATCCAGCGTTCGCTCAGCCTGTGCGAGAGAGGAAGCAGCCCTGGGGAGATCATGGGTTGCGAAATGCTGTATACCATCCAGTTTCTTCAGAAGTGGTTCCACCAGACTGTCGTAGTTACGAATCCACTTCTGCAGCTCCTTGACCCGCTCCTCACTTTCCCTGACCATCCGGCGCAGACGCGTGACCGCCATCTGCCTGGCAGCGCTGTGACTCGTCATCGCGCTGAGACGGGAGGTAAACAGCTCTGCCTCGGCCTGCTCCAACTGCTTACGCAAGCGCTTGAGTCGCCCACCCCAATAGGCCTTCTGATCGACCTGAAGCCATGTCCGGGTACGGCGGACCTCGTCCCGCACTCCGTCGAGGGCGTTCCCCACCGACCCGGTATACAGGACAAGGCTGGCGCGAAATGCGGTGAGAGCGTCAACTGATGTGACCTTGGCCTGACGATCCATGCAATTGCGGGGTGGTGGAACGGCTACCTCTGGTCGAGATATTCCTCAATCCTCTGGGCCTTACGCAGAAGGAAAGGCGTGTGTTTCTCGGAAATCTCAATAAATTTCCTCAATGCCTTCATGGTTCCGACAAATTCCTCGGCGAATTTCTGGTTTTCTTGATCTTTCCAAGTGTCCCCCAGGCTTGTGAACCGCGATTGCAGGGAGGACGACTTCACTTGGAGCTCATCATTAAATCGCTTGAGTTCCTTGGCGAACCGCCGGACCTCGTCCGGATCCATTATTGCCTGAGCCATTTCTTTTAATCGAGGGGGTTCGAAAATGATTCTGGTCCTGACCATCCTGAGCGCAAGGACAGATCCAGCCGAATCGATCTAAAATCTCGAGGCCCAAGACGGGGCACCTTTCCTTGAAGCCTTCCATTGATCACACCACAATGTGGTCGCTCCCGTTATTTTCCCTTGAGAAGAGTATTCCGTCCTTTGCATCTTTGACTTTCGCGATTCCGCCCCCTAGAGCTCAAAATCCTGATGCATAAACCCACCGTTCAGATATCCCTCGACCTGGTAGACCTCGACGAAGCCACGGAGACCGCAGCGATGGCTCTGAGGTGCGGCGTGGACTGGCTCGAGGCTGGCACGCCGCTCCTGCTTGCACACGGGCTGCATTCCGTCCGTGCGCTCCGCGAAAATTTCCCGGATGTCCCCATCGTAGCCGATCTGAAAACAATGGACGGCGGCTACCTTGAAGCCGAGTTGATGGCCAAGGCCGGGGCCACTCATGTGGTCGTCATGGCTCGCGCGCACGAGGAAACCGTCAAATGTGTGGTTCAGTGTGGAAAGGACTACGGCGTGGGAGTGATGGGAGACAACCTCGGCTGCCCGGACATGGTCGAGGGAGCGCGCCAACTTGAAGACCTCGGCTGTGACTACATCGTGCATCACACTGGTTATGATGAGCGCCGTGGCATTGCCGCTGCCGGCAACCGAATGCCCAGCCCGCTCGATCAATTAAAAGAGGTTGTCGACGCTGTATCTATTCCCGTTCAGGCGGTAGGCGGATTATCCATCGAACAGGCTGTTGCCTGCCCCTCGTATGGTGCCCCCCTCGTTGTTCTCGGAGCTCCCCTCACCATCGATGCCGATTCCTTTCAGACAGCATCCGGAGACGTGGAGGAGTCTCTGACGATGATCTGTCAGCAGGTTCATGGCATATCCTGACTCCCCCCATCCCACCACTTCACCATGCGTCTGAAAGACAAACGTATCCTTGTCACCGGGTCCACCACCGGAATTGGAAAGTCCATTGCACAACGATTCGTTCAGGAGGGAGCTCAGGTGATGATTCACGGGCTTGAGGAGAATCTCGCCCGTGAAACCTCCGCTGCCCTCGGTGGAGCCCCATACCACGTTTCCGATCTTTCCGACCCGGAAGTTCCTCTCCGGCTTGTTAATGCCTCCATCCAGGAACTGGGAGGACTCGACGGGCTCGTCAACAACGCCGGGGTGGTCACAAGGCGCCAGCCCGCCGAAATGAGCCTCGAAACGTGGGACTGGACCTATGCCATTAACGTGCGAGCCCCATTTTTCCTTATCCAGGCCGCCCTTGAGGAGCTCTCGCGGAACAAGGGTCGGATCCTCAATATTGGCTCCGTGAATGCACACGGAGGAGAATCATACTTTGCCGCCTACGCCAGCTCCAAGGGAGCACTCATGGCCCTGACACGAAATCTCGGAGACACCCTTCACCGGGACTACGGGGTGGTCGTCAACCAGATCAACCCGGGCTGGGTCCTCACGGAGAACGAATCCGCCCGCAAGCAAGAAGACGGCCTCGATCCCGACTGGCATACCAAGCTTCCCCCGGTCTACGCCCCGGCTGGCCGCATCCTGATGTCGGAGGAGATCGCTGCCGGNGCTCTCTACTGGCTGGACGATGCCACCGGTCCGGTCAGCGGCTGCGTGGTGGAACTTGAACAATATCCCGCTCACGGGAGAAATCCAGACAAGGTTGGGTTGTAATATTCCGGTTGCCACCTGCACGGGCCATATCCCCTCAACTATTCATCATCTTCTCGGAACAGGAACATGCCTAAACTCGCCACCTTCCCCAAGGCCGAACTGGACGCCCTCGTTGATGGTTCCATGCGGCTCTCTGAGTATCTCAACTTTGCTTCCGGNCTGGATGTCGATGGCGTGGAACTGTATCCCCTCATTGTAGACCTGGAGGACCCCGGAACATGGAGTGGTTACCGACAAGCCTGCGGAGATATGGGACTCGAGATTCCGATGCTTTGCTGCTCCCCCGATTTTACCCACCCGGACCCGGCCTTCCGAGCAAACGAAATCGAGAAAGAAAAGAGATGGATAGAGATGGCTCATGCTCTGGGAGCCAGCTTCTGTCGTGTCCTGAGTGGCCAGCGGCGCCCTGAGATCTCGCGGGAGGAAGGCATCGAAATGGCCGCTGATTCCATCCGNTCCTGCCTTCCATTTGCGGAAGAACATGGCGTGACCCTTATTCTAGAAAATCACTACAAGGATGGATTCTGGGAGCATCCCGAATTCGCACAATCGATGGACATCTTCTGCGACCTTCTCGAGGCCGTGGGAGAGCACTCCGCATTCGGAGTAAACTACGACCCATCGAACACTATCCTCGCCGGAGAGGACCCACTCGAACTTCTCTCGAGGGTGAANCACCGCGTGGTTACCATGCACGCGAGCGATCGCTACCTGAAACACGGCACCCTGGAAGATCTCGCCCGGGAGGAGGGAGTCACCGGTTATGCACAGCGTCTCGCGCACGGGGAAATTGGACAGGGCATGAACGACTACGACGCCATCTTTTCCGCCCTTGATTCTGAGGGATTTGATGGCTGGATCTCCATTGAAGACGGAGTAGACGGCCCTGAGCAACTGGAGCGCTCCGTGGCATTTCTGCGCCGGAAGATCACCGAGCACTTCGCCTGAGCGTCGTCCTTACAACTTGCCGGCTGACCAGAGGATCCCGCGGGTCAGCAGGTCAAGGAACACGGGATCAGAAAAGGTATCATTGGTGTGGCCATAGGTTGTCCCGAACACCCGGGCTCCTTCGAACTCGTTTACCCAGAAAACCGGGTGAGTCTTCTGATTCTTCTCACTTTTAGAAGTAGCCAGGACGGTGGTATTCGGCCACGTCTTTTCGATAATATACAGCTCATCCTTGGGAGTAATCCAGTCTGCTGGGACTCCNTTCATGATGGGATGATCTGCCTTCTCGGTCTTTACCGGGTAGCGCGCCTGATGTTCATGCCTCCTGCTTGTCACACCAAGGAACCTGCGCCAGTCATCGATTTCAGCCGCACGATAGGTGTGCATCGCGCAGTGGATCACCACCGCGGGAGTTCCGTTCCGGTGGCCGTTGACAATCTTCCTGATATAATCTGGATCCTTTGTGTTCGCGAAACACTCGTTGTGAACGACGACATCATAATCTTTCGCCCATTCCGGATCGTCGTAGAGCTCGATCTGCGCCTTGGTTCCCCTTCCTCCCTTATTGACGACCGTCCACTCGATGTCGGCCTTGGCCGCGGATGAAAGGGTCAGAGCCTTTGATTGAAAGGGATAGTCATGACAGCACCCACCGGTAACCAGAAGACATCTGAGCGCCTTGGTCGACTTGGCGGAGGCTTCCTTTTCGTCCGGCTTTGCAGCAGGNGCGTATGCCACAAGGGCAATNACAACGGCAAGGGCAAGAGGAATCATCTTCATCATCTGTAAATCATCTGGANTNTCACTTTCACANNGTAAGCCTGTNTCAGTGACTCTGAAATGACAATCAATCTCCGTAGCCATGGGGATTCCCCCGATGCCACTCCCAGGCACTGGTGACGATATCACGCAAATCCGTTACAGGGCGCCATCCAAGAGCGGAGGCCGCCTTTTCGTTTGAGGCCACAAGAACGGGAGGATCTCCCTGCCGACGGGGGCACTCCTTCACTGGGATATCATGCCCGGTCACCTCACGACATACTTCAATAACTTCCCACACCGAATGCCCTTTCCCGGTTCCGAGGTTAAATGCTCCGGTGACTTCTCCTTCGACGGCCCGACGGTGCACCTCGGCGAGATCTCCCACATGAACATAGTCCCGCACCGCCGACCCATCAGCGGTATTATAATCTGTCCCAAATACCTCCACGCGCTCTTTCCTACCAAGGGCCACGGAAAGAATGTTCGGGATCAGGTGGGTCTCGACCCGGTGATCTTCTCCAAAATGTTCCGAGGCGCCTGCTGCGTTGAAATAGCGAAAGATCACCGGATCAATTCCATGAGCCCTTGCGAAACATCCCAGCATTTCCTCGAAAGCCAACTTGGAATGCCCATACGGACTGACTGGATTTTGCGGGCANCCTTCGTCAATCGGGACCCTTGCCGGAGCCCCATAGGTAGCACAAGTTGAGGAGACCACGATTCTCGGGACCCCTGCAGCCACCATTGACTCCAGCAGATTCAATCCTCCCACCAGATTATTTCGGTAATATTTCCCCGGATCGCTCATCGACTCCCCCACGAGCACGTCCGCGGCGTAATGAATTACGGCCTCTGTCCTATGATCCCTCAGGACATCTGACAACGCTCCNGACTCCTTTAGGTCCCTGACCTCGAGGACGGCGCGGGAATCGACGGCCGAGCGATGNCCCTCCCCCAGGTTGTCGATAACCAGGACGTCGTGGCCCGAGCTGCAAAGCAGCTCAACGCAAACACTCCCAATGTATCCTGCACCGCCGGTAACGACAATTCTCATGATATCTCCTCTGTCGTGCTAAACCACAGGCTCCCTGAATTGTCGAGCGAACCAAGTGTAATTTTGGGGATCGTTGAGTTCACCCTGCCAGAAGCCTCGAAATCACTGCTCCTGCTGTAGCATCATCTCCGCGATCGCATCCCCATGAGGAATCGCTTCCTGCGCACCGTTCCTCAGGGTCGCCAGCGCGGCGGCGGCATTCGCCATCCTCACTGAATCAAGAATCTCACGCCCCGCGGCAAAGGCGGCAGAAAAAACGCCCGCAAAGGTGTCTCCTGCCCCCACCGTATCCACGGGTGACACCTTGGGTGGGGCAATCTCTTCGATCTTGCCGGCACTGAGAACCTGAGTGGGAAGGGAACCTCGTGTCACGATGACAGTTTGATTCCCGTCACCAAGGAAGGCGTCAAATACTCCTGATCGCAGAGATGCTGCCTCCCCCTCGTTGAGAATCAGAATATCGAATGGAATATCAGCCTCAACTACCCGGGGATCCCACGGGGAGGGATTCAAAACCACAAGGGAACCCGNATGCCGCGCCAGCTGCGCGGCTCTCAAGACACTCTCGAATGGGCATTCCAACTGAAGAAGGGTCGCCGCGGACGCCCGNAACAAGNGCTCGGCCTTCTCGACCTTCCCGGGCGTAAGCATGGAATTTGCACCAGGATGGACGATAATTGTGTTTTCTCCCCGGTCGTCCAAAGCAATGGAAGCGACCCCGGTTTGACCCTTGGCCGTCATTACCCCGGAGGTATCAATTCCCTCATTGGCAAGGTGCTTGCGGTATTCTCTCGCCTGCTCATCACTGCCAAGACACCCTATCATTCGGACCTCAGCACCGGCTCTTCTTGCTGCGACCGCTTGGTTGGCCCCCTTTCCCCCGAAAGAGGTGGCCAACTCGGCCGCCATCAGGGTCTCCCCGGGGGCCGGAAAAGACGGAACCCGAAAGCTGAAATCAACATTCAGGGAACCTACCACCGAGATCGACGAGGATACGATCATTGTTTTAACAATACGCCAATCCCAGCCTCCCCATGGAGAGCGGGACAATCNTCAACGCCGGCTCAGCTGGCCCAGAGCATGGGTGATGGCAACCCTGGCATGACCTTGCGCATCTTTTTTGGCCTCTTCAAGAATCACCCGGGCATCCTTTCCGATGGAGACCATGACCGCTGCAACCGCATCCAGCACGAGCGGCTCCCCATCCTTGAGCAGGGGCGCGAGCTCAGGCGCCAGAGTGGCCCCGCCNACATACCGCAACTGCTGCAACAGGAAACTCCGTATCGTGGCTGGCCCGTCGCCCAGTGCGACCGAGGCGTAAATCTTGATAAGGACCTTCCGGTCGTTGGCCCGAGAAGGTGCCCCTGACTGCACCGCGAGCTGGTGGAGCAGAAGTCGCTCCTGCCAATCCTCCCCACTATCTACTTCTCGCAACCCGCTGATGAGCTCCTTGATCGCCCCGCTTCCCTGCTTGAAAATGGCAGCAACGATTTTGCTTCCATCCTCCTTGCTGATTCCTCCCCACTTGCTGTTGGTCAACCCGGGCAGACGCTCAACAAAGGCGCTCCGTTTGGTCTCGGTGTTTTCAGCCATTNTCCTGTCTTTTTGGTTCTCTGTTTCCATGGGACTCTCTAGAGATGCCACGGCGCCCGCATCGGCTGATCGATCAGACGATTCGCTTCCTCATCCCCGACCGCTCTCTCGGTTTTGGGATCAAACCTGATTGANCGCCCCGTTCGGAAGGCGACATTGGCGAGATGCATGAGACTCACGGTCCGATGCGCCACTTCCGGATGGCCTCCAGCCAGAACCCGGGTCTTCACCGCCTCTCCGAATCCCACAAGTGGATCCTCGTCAGGAATCTCATCAAAGACCCTTCGCTCTTCCTCATTGAGGTCCTCCCGGCCGATATTCTTCGCCTCTAACCCATGAGGCTCGCCCCACTCCCCGCTCTCAAGAACAAGCTCAACGCCATCCTCATACTTGAAACGCACCCAGCCCCACATCCCTGCCACCTCCGGATGAGCGGGCGGCGCATGAGCCGTGATCTCAACCGGCGAGGTCTCGTCCTTGCCCATCCGATATGTGATGGGATCAAGGGCATGCTGCCCCATGTCTCCCAGGCCTCCTCCGTCATAGTCCCAGTAGCCCCGATGCATCCCACCGAATCGCGGTGGATGAAATGGCTTCAGGGGAGACGGCCCGCAATACATGTTCCAATCGAGATAATCAGGTACAGCCCGGGGTTTGATCTGCACAGGTCCTGACCATTGTCTCACCTTGAACCCACCGCGATGCACTACCCGGACCTTTCTCCCATTGACGAGACCAGCCCGCACGATCTTCCGCATGTCGTTTCTCCGTCCCGACACACCAAAGCGACCATAGGTTCCTATCTGGAAAATTCGCTTGGTCCGTCGCGAGGCCTCGACCACCGCCCGACCTTCGGCGAGGAACCGGGTCATGGGTTTCTCACAGACCACGTCCTTGCCGGCCTCCATGGCAGCAATGGAAATGAGGGCATGCCAGTGAGGCGGAGTCGCAATCGCGACCATATCCAAGTCATCACGCTCCAGCAGGCGCCGAAAATCCGTATAGCGGGTCTTGTCGTCAGACCTGCCCACCCACTTGACGTCACAGCGGGCTATTTCTCTGATGGCCAGCTTGTGCTTACGTCCAAGATCCCCAAGTGTCCCCGGGCCCCTTCCTCCTGCCCCGATCAGGGCCGCTCCGAACGTCTCGCTGGGAGGCGTATACTTAGGCCCACCAAGCACATGGGGCGCGACAATCTGAAACACGCCCGCACCCGTCGCCTTTTTCACAAACGATCGCCGGTTCGCCCCGAAGACCCCCGACTTTCCTTGTCCTTCTCCTGAGATTCTCACTTCTGCCAGTTCTTGGGTTCCCGACGGGCCCTGCCTGTGGGAACCCGTCTTCCGGGCGGTTTTACGCCCCCACAGGAGGAAATCGATCAAAACTCGTCCCTTTAGGCACAAAAATGGGCTTCCAACCCTCGCCGCTCCCTCTACAGTCTGCGCCTACTCATGAAGCAAGTCACGCGTCGTACATTCGTCAGGAACACCGGTTTGGCCACCGGATCAGTTCTAGGGTTCCCCGCCATCGTGAGCGGACAGAATCTCAACTCCAAGATCCGGGTAGCCTGTATCGGGGTCGGGGGAAAAGGTAGCAGCGACACCGATAACGCTGCGCGCGAAGGGGGAGAAATCGCGGCCCTGTGCGATATCGATCCCAATATGCTCCGCCGCAAAGGCCAGAAATTTCCGAAGGCCAAACAATACAAGGATTTCCGGAAACTCCTCGAAGAGATGGAGAACCAGATCGATGCGGTGACTGTTTCTACCCCGGACCACTGCCACGGCGTTGCCGCAATTACCGCCATGGCGATGGGCAAGCATGCCTANGTNCAGAANCCTCTCGCGCAGACNGTCTGGGAATCCCGGATCATGCGGAATCTTGCACGAGAGAAAAAGCTGGCGACCCAGATGGGAAACCAAGGCAGTGCGAACGAAGGCCTGCGTCGTGGAGTAGAAGTCATCCACTCGGGCGTGATCGGCGAACCGCAGGAGCTTCACGTNTGGACCAACCGCCCGGTGTGGCCCCAGGGTATCGACCGTCCCGAGGGATCTGACAAGGTCCCCGCTGGTCTTGACTGGGACCTCTGGCTCGGCCCAGCACTTCCTCGGCCTTACAAGGCAGGTGTCTACCACACTTTCAAATGGCGGGGATGGTTCGACTTTGGCACGGGCGCGCTAGGCGACATGGCATGCCACACCGTCAACATGCCCTTCCGCGCTCTCAAACTGGGGTATCCGGATCGCATCGAATGTGAAATGGCCTCCCGCCCCTACAAGGAAACCTTCCCTCTCAGCTCAAGGGTTCGCTTCGACTTCCCCGCCCGGGAAGACTGGCCTGCAATGAAGTTCTGGTGGTATGATGGAAACCCCCGTGACCGGCAGGCTCCGATTCGTCCCTACAGCGATATCACCGCCAATCTTGTCGGCGCTCAGGGCAACAAGCTCCCAGCAGCCTGCTGTCTCATCAAGGGATCGGAAGGTGAAATCTACTCTCCTGATGACTATGGGCAGAATGTCTTCCTGATGCGCAAGGGAGAAAAGAGCTACACCAACATCAACAACCACCCCGCGTGCAAGGATGTCCCCAAGGTCATTCCTCGCTCACCAGGCCACGTCAAGGAATGGTTCGAGATGATGAAAGATCCAGAGAAGCCGGCCTATTCCAGCTTCGAAATTGCCGCGTATCTAAACGAAGTCATTCTCCTTGGCTGCCTGGCCCAGCGGATCGGAGAAGGCCGTCCGATTGAGTGGGATGGACCTAATATGAAGTCCAAGGATAACGCAGAAGCTTCCAGACTTGTGAAGCGCGACTACCGCCCGGGCTGGGAGCCCAAAATCTAAATCGTTTCAGGTTAATGGTCCCCAGCTGGGTTCTGAACCTGGCTGGGGGCCTTTCCCTTGATTCCAGGGATATGACGAAGCACTTCTGCCGGTCGCTCCTCCTTCTTTGCGTTGTTCTCAGCCTACCCTCCTGCCTGAGCTATCACGCGCGATTTGAAAAGGCCGCCGCAGAGGCTGCGGTCGCCGGGGCACCAAAAGACATCACCGGCCCCTGGAAAGGAACATGGAAGAGTAACTGGAACGGACACGAGGGACCTCTCTGGTGCATCATTACCCCAACTCCAGAGAAACCGGGCGTCTACGATTTTCGCTACCGGGCAGGATGGGGGGTCCTGCAGTTCGGAAACTATGTGCACACCATTCCAGCACAGAAAAATCCTGATGGCTCGTACCTGGTCAAGGGTGAGATGGCCCTTCCCAAGCTATTCGGAACTCACTCCCTGGAGGGCAAACTTGATCCCAAATCTTTCGATGCCTCCTACAAATCTGATAAAGGTGACCACGGCATTATGACTCTGCGACGTCCCGGGGTTGAAGAATAGGTCTCCCGGTTCAATTGCAACGAAGTCCCTCCTCTTCAGGGCTACCTCGCATGCGCCTTGCCATACTCGAGATGGCAATGGCTTATCCTGAAACCAGGAAAAGACCGCAGCCTCTGTTCGAGGAAAAGACGAATCACGATCTCGCCGCGCCGGGACCGGCGTCTATTTCTCCTTCATCAGCTTGACCATGGCCCCACCCATGCTCAGGCCTACGTTCATGTAGGTCTTGGCGTTGCCCCCATAGTGGCTGTTGGAGGCTCCACCCATCGAAAGCGGGTGAGTGTAAACGATGGCGACTTCGCCCTTGTGAGCATCACCGAACGCAAACATTCCATCGATGATAAGCTTCTCGTTGCCCTTGGCGGTATCCTTATTGGTCTGCCCGAGAGTGGCCACGACCATCTTGGCCTTTGGCGCGTCGAATTCCTCACGGAGGGCCTTGAAGAGCTGGGTGAGGTTTTTCTCATACATGGCAGCATGAGCTGCATTGTAGCGGTCCTTGTCACCCTGCCACCAGAGGAAGCCCACAACTTCGTAGGCTGGCAGCCCGGAAAGCAACGGTCCGCCGGGATAGTATTGAGGCAAATCTGAAAGAACTTTTTTCGCCCGGGCGACATCTCCCTCGAATTGCAGGCCCGCGTGCCAGTTATGTTTTGGAGGATCGGGGACCTCCCCCTTTGTCCAGCTGGGATGTCGGACTTCGTCATTATAACCAGGGGTCACCAATGTCACCTTCCTTCCAGTCTTTCGGTCTGTGGTCTCAACTTCGTGCCTCGGACTACCGGGAGGAAGAAGGTCCCATCCCAGCGAGCGATTACCAATGGCACTCTTGAGAATCAATACCGGCTCATCCACCGCATTACCAAGCTGATGTCCAATACCCATCTCTATGCCAATCTTACCTCCGGAAACGGTTAGCCAGTCATTACGCCGAACTCCGCCCCGCCCCCCCGGCCCACCGCTGCCCATTGTGTGGACATTACGCACGTCCATCCGCCTCGTCCATTTACCAGCCTCGTCCACCATGAACGGATAAAGATCTTCCTTATGAATCGCGTGCTCGAGAGAGCCCTCCTTGTTACCCTTCACCCGGCCCATCTCCAACGTATTAGACTGTCCCATGATCAGGAACACCTTCACCGGTTTGTTGACATCAGCGGGCTTACCATCGGGATCCGGCAGAACAACCTCCGCACCCGCATCGGAAGGGAGGAGAAAAAGGATCAGTGCAGCGCAGAGGGAGACTCCACAAAAGGCGCGCAAGAAAGGAAAGAGGAACTTCATAAAGACAGACTCTGGGTTTGATTCTTCCAATAGAAAGATACTTTTCCATCTTCCGAAGGATCTCCCACTTGACCGGTCACGCTCACAGATCCAACCATTTTCCATACCTCCACCAAAGATACTCTGCTTCCCGGAGATCAACGGTAGCGGCATTTTAAAGGGAACTCCGTCTACTCCATATGAGGGAAAGGTGCACCCTTGCGGAGCGGACCGCCAACCCTCTCCTGATCAATTTTCATGCGCTCCCTGACGTGGGAGCATTCGTTGAACCCTCCAATTCAGGTTCCTACGTGCGCAGGGAACTTCCTGAGTATATGTTCCCGTGGAAACTTCACAACCGATCTCATTGTTGAGCGTCAATGGCCCACACACGCAAATACGCTTGCTCTCGAAACTGCCGCCTCCATACGATAAACCATACGAAAAACATGAACCTTGTTGACCACCCGTAAGGTTTCCGCAACCAGCGGAAGAACCCCCCACCATGCAACAATTCACTGTCACGCATCAGTTACTCCACAGCGCTGCATACCTGTTCCTGATTGCCTTTCTTACCTTCGGACCGGAGGGCACGGCAAACCCTGTGATAAACGAAATCTTTTATCATGAGAATCGCGGAACAGAGCCCGAGAATCCAATGACGGAATGGATCGAGCTTTACAACTCATCTCCATCCGAGATCGAGCTCTCCGGCTGGACCCTCAGCCAGGGAGTTGCATTTTCCTTTCCTTCCGGGGCCATCCTCCCCGGTAACAGCTACCTCATCATCGCGGCGGATCCCACCACCTTCAACGCCCTCCACCCCGGAGCCAATACGGGAGAAAACATTTTCGGCCCATGGATTGGCCGCCTTCGGAACTCTGGAGAAACGATCACTCTTCAGGATCAGGCGGGAGATAGAATTGATCGAGTTCGCTACGCGGACGAGGGTGACTGGGCCGAAAGAAGGAGAGGATCGCTGGACAACGGACACCGGGGCTGGACATGGGTCGCAGCTCACGATGGCGGAGGAGCGTCGCTTGAGCTGATTAATCCTCTCATAACCAACAACCAGGGACAGAACTGGGGGTCCAGCATCACGGTGGGCGGATCACCCGGAGCAGCCAACTCCATCGTGGAGACAAACACGGCGCCGCTGATCAATAATGTCAGACATACCCCCATCATTCCCCGCTCTGGCGAAAACGTGACTATCAGCGCCCGATTAATCCGAACGACCGCGCTTGGATCCGCATTCCTGTCATGGCGCGTGGATGGAGAGTCCGATTGGATCACCACCGAGATGACGGAGAACCCGGACGGGACTGTCATTTCGGAGATTCCGGGCCAGGCGGATCAAACCGTGATCGAATTCTACCTTCGATCGTTCGCCGGAGCGGCTGAGCGCACATGGCCCGCTCCCTCGCAACCAGACGGAGAGCAGGAGGTCAACGCCCTGCTGCAGTTTGACGATTCTTATGACCCATACGCGGCACGGGTTCCCGGATCACAGCCGAAATACCGTATCGTGATGACCGAGGAGGAACGTGCCGAACTAGCTGATATTGGAGACGACAGCGAATCACCCCGGAACGAGGAGGAAAGTAACGCGGAAATGAACTGCACGTTCATCGTCGAGGACGGCACCGGCCTGGCTCTACGCTACCTTGCCAGTGTTCGCAACCGCGGAGCCAGTTCAAGGAATCCACCCCCTAACAATTTTCTGGTGAAGTTTCGTAGTGATGAAGCTTGGAACGGCTGGCCATCCGTGAAGTTTAACGCCCAGTATCCCCACTCTCAGGTGTTTGGAAGCAGATATTTCCGCTCTGCGGGGATGGAAACCGCCGAGGCGGCAGCATCTCTCCTCAGGGTTAATGGGGAAGACCTCGCAAGGAGTGGATCGAACATGTTCGGCTCCTACGCGCGGGTAGAAAGTTTCGGGAGTGAGTATGTCAGCAACCACTGGCCCCTCGACCCAGATGGCAATCTTTATCAGGTCCGGGACAATGAAGATAACGACGAGGAGGGCGATCTCCGCTATGAGGGCCCGGATCCCGACAGCTACCGCGATACCTACTTTAAGAAAACAAACGAGGCCGAGGATGACTGGAGTGATCTTATTGCCCTCACCAATGCTCTCAACAATGCTCCTGCCGAAAGCTACTTTGAGGATGTCGGAAGGGTCCTCAATATCGATCAGTGGGTGACCTACTTTGCACTCGATACCCTTGCCGGTAACAGGGAAGGAGGGTTGATCACTTCGAAAGGAGACGACTATGGCCTTTACCGGGGGATTAACGATCCGCGATTCATTCTGGTTCCGCACGACCTCGACACGGTTTTCAACCTTGGAAACACTACTGTGGACCCGGACAGGTCCATCTGGAGCTTTGATGATCTTCCCGGCCTCGTTCGCTTTTTCCAGAACGAGGAAATCATCCATCTCTACTACGGGAAATTACTAGATCTCACCGCCGGATCATTTTCAGAACCCACCCTACATCCCATGGTAGATGAACTACTTGGGGATTGGGTCGAAGAGGACGAGATCACAGACGCCAAGGACTGGATCTCCGAGAGAGCGGTTGAAGCACTCGAGCAGGTGCCTGATACTTTCAGCGCGTCCTGTGACCTACCAGTCGAAGATGGCTATTTTCGAACGGAAGATGGAAACGCCNTTTTTAACGGAAGATTCAGGTCGGGGCGCGTTCTCTCCGTGCTCCTGAATGGCGTCGCCGCTGAACGAGACCAGCGGGCGGGCACCTGGCAACTCTCCGTGGCGCCAGAGGGAAGCTTTTTCAGACCCGGGCTGAATNGAGTCAGTGTCCAGTGTTTCGCGGGCCGGGACGGAAGCGGCTCCCTCCTCGACGAAGCATTTCTTGAGATATGGTATGACACCTCGACGACCACGGATATTGCCGGCACTCTCGTCGGCGAGATTCCCGTCGGCAACCTTGAGATCATTACCCGGGATTCGTATCTGCCCTCCCACCCTTTCCTCGTCCGCCTTGAGCTCCGGGATGGCGATGGGAATATTAATCGGAACCTCTGGGAAACCACTGCAAGTCTCTCTTCCAGCATCCCAGGAGTCACTCTGACACCCGGGACTGTCACGATCAGGAATGGACTGGGATCAGCCCTCGTGAAAGTCGAAGGGGGGGCTGATGGGTTTTCCTCCTCTTTGATCAGCAGGGGAGCAACGTGGAGCTATCTTGACGACGGCTCCGACCAGGGAACAGCGTGGCGAGAACGCGATTTTAATGATGATAACTGGCGGAGTGGCCCGGCAGAACTTGGCTACGGAGACAATGACGAGGCAACCGAAGTACGATTTGGTCCCAACGAAGATAATGATGATAACGATGAGGATGAGAAATTCATCACCACCTACTTCCGGAGGGATTTCACTATCTCCGATGCCTCGCAGGTCCTTGCACTTGACTACCAGATCAAACGGGACGACGGGGTCGTGATTTATTTGAACGGCACGGTCATCGGCCGGGACAATGTTGATGCAGATCCCGACTACTTAACCGAAGCGAGTAATGGATCCAGTCGAGAGGATGACTTCCTCGACCCTGATGACCTCGATTTCGAGGGTGAGAACATTCACACTCTCCTTGTCGATGGAAACAACACGATAGCCGTTGAGATCCACCAGGATGATAATGAAAGTTCCGACATCAGTTTCGACTTTGAACTGACCGCGACTGTCGCCGGGGCTAATCCGGGTGATCTCACCCTCACCGCGACCGCAGGCAATCAGGAGGCCCGTAAAAACATGACNAGCCTGTTTGACGAGGACGTCTTCCAGTTTAGTGGCATCCTTCCAGGCGACGCGACAGCCTGGAGCGGCATTGTGAGGCTTACTGGCGATACCACGGTCCCACCAGACCACGTTCTCACGATCTCCCCCGGCACCCTTGTTCTTCTGGACGGCGACCCCGCGACTGAGGGGACNGAAGGCACCGACCTGATCGTTCAGGGCAGTATCTTTTCCTCGGGAACTGAGAGCCAGCCAGTCACNTTCACTTCCTCAGCGGATNACTCCCCGTGGGGCCACATCCAATTTGAAAATTCTCAGTCGGCTCGATTTGATTTCTCCAACATTCATCGGGCAGGCCATTCCCCACGAGGTGGGCATACTGATCATGGACGGGTTCTCCGGATCAAGGGTTCAGAGGTGGTCTTTGAGAACTGCACGATTTCCGACAACCGGGGCAAGATAGGAGAAACCGAGCGCGAGGGAGGGATCGATTCCCGGATGGTTTTTAAAAGGTGTCATTGGGCGAGATCAGTCATGGGAATCGAAACATTCGACACGGGCGTCCTCATGGAGGATTGCTGGATCACTGATATGCTCGGCCAATACCGGGAGGATGGTGAGACAGACGACAATGATGCCGTGTATTTTCACGGAGCCGGNGCTGGCCAATCGATCCTGCTTCGCGGGGTTGTTGTCGCCAACTGCGAGGATGATGGCATTGACACCCTTAATGCCGACGTGNTCATCGAAAACTGTCTTGTAAGAGAAATGGGGGACAAGGGGATGAGCATGCTTGGGGGAAGCGCCGCCGTTCGGGAATGCCTTTTCACCGGCTGTGATATCGGATTCTCAGCAAAGGACGACGCAAGCGCCGTCATTGATTTCTGTACCATCGTGGACAATACCTCCATCGGCCTCCAGGCGGAAAACAAGAATGGGGATGATGCCCCAAGTTTCTACAATATCTCNAACTCCATCATCTGGAANAACAGCGAGGATATTNGCACCGATTATGACCCTGCNGATGTCANGCTCCTGCATAGCNTCGTTGGTCAACCGTGGCCCAATGCCGGNNGGCAGGATCAAAGCAATCTCAACGAAAACCCTCTCTTTGTCGATCCAGACGACCACAACTATTACCTCAGCTCTGAATCACCTGGAAGGAACGCCGCGAATCCCGACCTGCCTCCTGCTCCAGATGGCACTACCCGGGATCTAGGGTGTTATCCCTACGATCAGGTGTTCGACGGAGCCGGATCAGAAATTCGATGGGTCGCGTCAAACGGNCCCTACCGGATTACTTCGGATGCCGCAGTTCCTTCCGGTGGCAATCTGATTATTGAGGCGGGAACTAACATCTATTTTACGCCCGGAACTCGTCTGACGATCAACGGCTCGGTCCAGATTGAGGGCACGCCTTTTTCGAGGGTCCAGCTTACCAGCGTTCCNGGAGCGCCCTTCGTCGATGATCCAGCCAGCGATGGCCTGCCACCCGGCCCTCCCAAATGGGATGGCCTCAAGATTGTCGACTCCATGAACCCATCGAATCGTATCGCGCACGTTGATATCCGCAATGCGCAGCATAGGGAGGGCTCAATCGGGATCATTCGGTCCCAGTGCGTGGTTGATGACGTCCGTTTCAGTGGGACCCACATCCGCATGATCTACACGGAGGATGCCTCGGTGATTATCGAAAACAGTATTTTCCCCGACATGTTCGCGCCTGACGAGCAGGCTGCAGACCTTGGTCTGGATAATATCAGCGAGCACATCAAAGGCGAAGGAGACATTCCCAAGGGCGGAAGATACATCATCCGTAACAATGTATTCGGAACCAATAAGGGACATAACGACGTCGTCGACGTAGTCAGCGGGAGCCTGCCCGAACCCATCGTGCAGATTCTGGGGAACTACTTTGCCGGATCGCGCTGCGAGGAACTTGATCTTGGCGGTGATATCTACGTTGCGGGCAACACCTTCACCAGAGTCTTCAAGGATGACGAAACCTCGGACAGGGGATATGCGAATGCAATTTCTACCGGTGACCGACCAGACACCACAACCATGCTCGCCCGGAATATATTCTGGGACGTTGATCACGCCATCAGCCTGAAGAACAACTCGGATACCATCTTTGAAAATAACACCGTCTACAAGGTTCATCCCGACTTTGTAGACACCTTCGACAACACAAATATTGGATCTGCCATTAACCTCTTCGTTCCGGGGGACACCTCCCCCACCCCGGCGGCTGGCGCTTACGCGGGATCAAACATCTTCATCGATATTCCGCGTGTCTTTGGCAACGCCGATATGCGGACCGAGGATTCCTCTTTCCGTACACCCTTGGAATTTACCCATAATCTCGTGGATCCACTGATCCCGGACACCGGTATCGGCGAAGAGCACCCCGGNGAATCAATCTATGACCTCGGACCCGGCAACTTCCCTGAGGTCCCGCGTTTTACCAGCCCCGATGAAGGCGACTTTTCTCTTCTACCAGGATCTCCAGCCCTCGGGGCGGGACCTCTCGGCGGCGACCTTGGNGCAATCGTTCCGGAACAGGTGCAGATCGCAGGGGAGCCACCCAACTTCACAGCCTCAAGGACAGCGAACCTTACGATAGGAGGACCCGGTATCTTTGGATACCGCTACCGCATCAATGATGGTCCATGGAGTGAAGCGTTCGACATCGGGAATGCGAGCGGTCTGGTTCCGGGGGAACAGACCACACGAACGGCACAAATCCAGCTCAATGATCTTGGAGACGGCACCTACACCGTCTATGTTCAGGGCCGGACATTCGCCTCGGTGTGGCTCGCCGACGTTGCCGCATCCCGCCNCTGGACCGTCGAATCCAATCTCTCCCGCCTCGTGATCAGCGAAGTTCTGGCGGAAAACGGGGGGACGATAGCGCACGAGGGCACCTATCCTGATATAGTCGAACTCCACAATCAGGGAAGCTCGGTCATCGACCTGTCCGGGATGAGTCTCTCTGACAACCCTGAAACACCGGGGGAATTCAGTTTTCCCACGGGCACGACGCTCCCGCCCGGGCAGTTCCTGATTCTGTTCGCAGATGATGTCAATGGAACCTCGGGAGTTCATCTCGGATTTTCTTTGAGTGGGACCGGCGAAGGCCTCTACCTGTTTGATTCCCCGGTTCGGGGAGAAGCCCTGCTTGATTCGGTCGAATTTGGACCACAAGCTCCCGGGCTCTCCATTGGGCGCGATGAAAGAGATCAATGGCACCTGAATACGCCAACACTCGGTCAGGAAAACATTCGGCAGCGAACCGGAAATACAGAAAATCTACTCATNAATGAATGGATGACAGAGGGTGAAGTTCTCTATCGCGATGACTGGTTTGAAATCTACAATCCCGACCCACTCCCGGTTCCATTAGAGGGCCTTGGCGTCAGCGATCATCCTGCCACCCCCCAGAANCATTCCTTCCCTCCNCTAAGTTTTATTTCCGGCGGTGGATATCTCAAGCTAATTGCNGATCGGAATATCTCCGCAGGACCAGACCATGTGCCTTTTGCTCTCGACGCCGATGGAGACCGGATCCTGCTTTTTGATGCGAGTGGAAACACAATCGACGAGGTAATCTTCGGACCGCAGGGATCTGATGTATCGCAGGGACGCTGGGCCTCGTCCCAGACCGGGCTCGCCTACTTCAATCTACCGACCGGCGGCCTCTCCAATGACCGNGAGACTGAATCAAGTGATTCTGCCTTCCTGAACGCCCTCGCCCTTCTGCGGCACCTTCGGATTTCTGAGATCATGTACGAGCCTCTCGGTGGAACACCCTACGAATTTCTCGAACTCAGGAACACGGGACTACTACCCCTCGACCTGACAGGCATCCGCTTCACGAACGGCATCTCTTTCACATTTCCCTCCGTCACACTCCAGCCCGGCGAGGAGGTTCTCGTTGTTGGTGATCTTGCTGCCTTTGAATCCCGCTATGGAAGATCGCTCAATGTCGCGGGCGTCTTTGGGGGAAATCTCGATAACAGTGGCGAAACGATCACCCTCTCGCTACCGCTGCCTTTCGATGCCGCAATCCTCCGCTTCAGCTATGATCCGGGTTGGTGGCCTGCAACCGCAGGATCGGGGTTCGCCCTTGAGTTGGAGGATCCTCTGGCACTCCCNNGGAATTTTGNGGACCGGGCAAGCTGGGCTCCGGGCACAGAGATNAACGGAACGCCAGGCCAGGGCGGGGTCCTTGTTCCTGANACTTTTCCGGAGTGGCTTTNGTTCCACGANCTCAACGCTCTCGAGGATGGAGATGGCGATGGCTTGACCGCTCTTATGGAATTCAGTCTGGGTCTCGACCCTTTTCTTGATCTTGGATTCAATGGACCTTCTTCTCTTCCTCGTATTGCCAGAGGAACTACCGGGCAGAGTGTGATATCATTTGATCTGCCGNCAAATGCTGCTGCGGCTGGCGGCTATGGCGCAAACGACATCGTCTACACCGTAGAAGGTTCAGATAATCTTGAGGATTGGACGCCCCTGCGCGTTAAAACCGACACCACGCCCTTTACCGGGTCAGGAACAGTAGCTCTGGACACCCCTTTCAATGGTCGGATCCAAGTACAATTCTCAGACAACCAGGGGGATTCCTCCATCCGCTTCCTCCGATTGAAGGTCGAATACCTTCCGTGAGGAAAGGGNAACCTGATCCCTCTCTTGCGGGGGCCTTGCGCTCAACTAGCGGCGCCTCTGGTTCTGGCTCTGACGCCGGTTCAGCTCTCGGGCTCGTTCAGCCTGTTTTTTGTTAAACTCCCGCCGCTTGGCCTCCAGCTTGTTGTCCATTTTCGCCATGATGCGGCTGGCCTTGTAAACGGTATCGGAGGCCCCCTTGCCGTAGCGGAGAACACCACCCGTCACCGAGGCCTGCATCCCGGGCCTGAGATCTGCCACCTTGGCCTTTTTCCCATTAACCAGAATACTGGTAAAACTAGTGACCTTGTATGTCTTCTTTCCAATGGTGACCCTGTCTCCCGCAATCTTCCGGATAGTTGGCAACTCGGACGCAGCTCCCTTACGGGTCGGTGGGACAATGCGCTTCTTTTTCTGGTTATCGGCACTGGCCCAAAGGGGCAGAAGAGCGATNCCAACCAGAACAAGCACGAGACCTCGTAAAGACTTCATCCTTTGTTCCTAGCGCCTGCNGGGACGCATTCNATACCTGATTGCGCATTCATCTACGGGATTCATTTTCCGCATCCTGCTCTCCCCGCACAACAAGCGGGCCNAGGACGATCCAGAGCACGGGGGGCAGCCCCGCACTCAGGGCGAGAGCGATGACTGGCTGCTCATGTCCCCAGTGCCCAATTGCAGCAAAGGCAACACCAAGGGGCAGACTTCCACAGGCCAGAGCGGCACAGAATCGGCGGAAAGGCATCCGTGCCAATCCAGCGACACAGGACACGACTTCAGGAAACACCGGCAACCAACGCGAGAGAGTTACCATCCACCCCCCCGCGCTCCCGCGGAAAATCTGCTCTCCCTTGGCGAGGTCCTTTTCTCCTGTAATCCACCGTGCTAATGGCCTGCCAAACTTTCGGCATAAGCCGTAGGCCAGCATTCCGGACAGCATGGAGCCAATCCCTGCCACCGCTGCCCCTGCCCACGGCCCATAGATAAAACCAAGAGCCGACATCACGACCGTCCCNGGAACTGGGAGAACCAGATCAAGGAGAAGAAGCATGACCCCAATTACCCATGCCCATGACCGGCCGGGTTTCAAAAGAACAGCACTNGTATTATGAAGGTCGAAATACTCGGAAAACCGATCTCCCCAGACTGCAAACGGCAGCAGGACAAGAACGAAAAGAACAAGGAAAAGCCAGATGAGGCGCACGAGACNCTGGGGAAACCTTNCCGATCTTAGGATGTTTCAGGCATGAAGTCACGAATTGCGCTCGCGGTTCCGGAGTAGCACGCGGTAGAGTTTCGGGAGCCTGATGCCCAAGCCCCGCCCTGACCCATTCGATCCCAAGGAGCTCCCAAACCTGGCCCACAGGGTCATAAAGGAGGCAAAATTTCCTATGCTCGCCAGCATTGATGGAGATCAAGCCCGCCTTCGACCTGTATCACCCGTGCGGGTGGACGGGTTTACGATCTATGTGGCCAACCTCCGGGTGTATCACAAGACTGCGCAGATCGCAGCCAACCCTAAGGTGGAACTCTGCTACCTNGCTCCCAGTCACGATCAGGTTCGAATCACCGGAATAGCCCAACCTCTTGNAGACAGTGAGCAGCCACTGATCGATGACATCTGGCAGGAAAATCCACTCCTAAGACAGTATCTGGGTAGTAGTAGTAATCCGGAACTGATCATTTACCGCATCATCCCGGANGAGGTCCGNTTCATGCGGGAATGGGCACTGGAGTATTCAACCGTATTTCTCTCCGACAACCAAGGAACATCCCGGTGATACCGCCTGCCCCACTATACCCATCCCTGATTCGTCTCCCCGAGCANTGCCAGTTTCTTTTCCCGGACCCGGAGAGCTCCCTCTACNACATCGAGCTCTTCCCCTGTGAGAATCCAGTCCCCTCCGCCTAATGTCTGTTCAATCTGTGACGGGTTNCTGACCCCGACAATAGCTGAGGTTAGCTCTGGTCGCCGNAGCACCCATGCCAGAGGCAACTGAGCCATGGGGCGCCCCGCCTCGTCAGCCAGTGGACGGATNCTCTCCACTACCTCCAGGTTGAGCTCCAGCTGAGGAGCCGTGAATTTCGGATCCCTGCTGCGGTGATCCTTCTCCGACAGGGCTTCTGCCCGCTCCCGGCTAAATGCCCCGGTCAGCAAGCCCTTCATCATCGGACTGTAACACACCACGCCCACCCCGTTCTTTTCACAGTANGGGAGATGCTCTTNTTCCACCTCACGATTAAGCATGCTGTAAGGAGGNTGCAGGGAAGCGACGGGCTGAATCNGTTGGAGACGTTCCAATTGCTCCACACTGTGATTCGAGACTCCCATCTCACGGATCTTGCCCTCCTCCCTTAATGTCATCATCGCACTCCAGGCCTCCTCGATATCCTCATCCGGGTCTGGCCAGTGGATCTGGTAGAGATCTATACATTCCACTCCCAGCCTCTGAAGGCTGGCTTCGCACTCCCTGATGACGCTTTCTTTCTTGAGGCGCCCCTTTACCGATGCGTCCTGCTGCATGATGCGCCCACATTTGGTTGCTACCAGAGGCCTCTCTGACCCGGGCATATCCCGCAGGGCCTTTCCCACGAGCAGTTCGCTGGCTCCGTCCCCATAAATCGCCGCGGTATCAATCCAGTTCACCCCGAGATCCNCGCCCATCTTTATGCCTGCAATCGCTTCCTGCTCATCCTGATCGCCCCACCCGAAGGACCAGTCGCCTCCTCCAATCGCCCACGTTCCAATCCCAATGGTGGTCAACTTCAAATCAGTTCTTCCGAGGCTCCGCTTCTGCATCCCTTCCAAAAAACTGTTCTTATTCCCTGATGTCAACGATTTCGCCTTTGCGATCCAGAGGCCTCTCGTAAAATTNTCCAGTGNCNCACCCAACCAAGCGACCNAACACATTTCTGCGGCGAAAACAGGTTGGGAAGTGCCTCGTCTACCTCGAGTGCTACTACGTCGAGGGCAGCCGCCGGTATTACATCGAGGCCCAAGGACCCGATTTCAGGATCTGGAAACGCACGAGGGGCAGTGAGGGGCGCGCAATTGAAATCTACCAGCGCTACCGGTTCTGGGTCTGGTGGATCGAAGCCTGCTGCAACTGGTTGCCTGCTACAAGGTTTATCACNTGGCTGATGTACAAGATGATCTGAACGGGNCCGATTCAATCATGGACTATTTCCACCGGGAACTTCACCCTCCGGCATGCTCTCTTTCTACAGTCACGCAGCTTACGATGAGCACAGGATGCATGANGGCCATCCGGAAAGGCCCGAGCGCACTCAGTCTGTCCTGACTCATCTCAGGGAAACCGACCAATGGTCTGACCTCAGGCACCTTGAACCACGACCGGTCACCGCAAAGGCTCTNCNGAGGGTCCACGAGCCACTCTACCTCGAGAAGCTTTCTTCCAGCTCTCCTGCATCCGGGATATTCATGATCGATCCCGACACACATCTTTGCCCCGGCTCACTTCCCGCCGCCCGGCTGGCTGCCGGAGCAATGGAGCAGGCTGTTGACCTCGTTCTGTCGGGAAAGTCCAAGCGGGNATTCTCATGNGCAAGGCCACCCGGACACCATGCCGAGCACGACGCCGGGATGGGTTTCTGCTTTTACAATAATGTTGCAGTGGGTGCTGCCGCTGCACTGGCTCATGCAAAAATCGACCGAGTTGCCATTCTCGACTTTGATGTTCACCACGGAAACGGAACCGTCGATATATTCAAGGATAACCCCGCTGTTCTCGTTGCCTCTAGTTTCCAGCATCCGCACTACCCGCATCGTTATTACGACCTGGAAAGGCCTAANATTGTCAACACACCCCTCCCNGCCGGCACGGATNGCCCGGCTTTCAAAAAGGCGATCGAGAAAGACTGGTTGCCCGCACTTGAGAAGTTCAAGCCCGAGCTGATTTTTATTTCAGCAGGCTTCGATGCCCATATTNAAGATCCTCTCGGTGATCTTCACNTCCGGGAAGCTGACTTCGACTGGGTCACCAGATTCATTGTAAAAGCAGCGGAAAAACACTGCGGGGGGAAGGTGATCTCCACCCTCGAAGGAGGCTACAATCTCGATGCCCTCGCCCGGTCAGTCTCAGCTCACCTGCAGGCTCTTTCGGACTGAACCCTTCCCCGGCANGCNNCACGATACCGTGCCGNCTATTCTTNTTCCTCGGAGTCCTGANTTTTCATTCCCTTCAAATATTTGAAGAGATCGCTATCCGTGGAGAGAACCACAGTACTCTTGCCNCCAATCATCTCCGGATACAGCTCCATGGTCTTCNAGAATTCATAAAACTCTGCAGCCTCTGGACTCTGATTGTATGCTGACGCATAAATCTCGGTGGCCTGAGCATCCGCTTCTCCCATGATGGTCTGGACTTGCTTGTAGGCCTCAGACTCAATCGTATTGAGCTCCTTCTCCATCTTTCCGAGGATCTTCGCGGCCTCACCCGCACCTTCTGAGCGAAAGCGATCTGCGATTTGCTTCCGCTCAGAAATCATCCGCTGATAAATTTGCCGCTCCACCGTCTGGTTGTAGTTCACCCTTTTGAAACGAACATCCAAGAGCTTGATCCCAAACCCCTCGACCTTGGCCTTGCTGTTCTCATAGATATCGCTTTCCAAGGCACTCCGACCTCGCGAAATTGGCGGAAGCACTCCTATCACCCCGGTGGCATCGCCCTCTGCCACGACCTCTGACTGCTCTGGCACACGTCCCTGTGTATTGCGAATAACCTCTATCAGCTCATGCTTCGCTATGGTATTTCTGGTCTCTGATCCAAGGATATCGTCGAGACGAGAGGCCGCAGATCGCTCATCTCTCATCTCTTGAAAAAATGTGAGAGGGTCGGATATTTGCCAGCGCGCATAGGTATCGACCATGATCAGAGTCTTTTCCTTGGTAGGCATTTCCGACACATCTCCGTCCCATGGCAGAATTCTCTTATCGAATGAGTTAATCTTCTGGATAAACGGCCACTTCCACTTTAATCCGGCTTCCGTAATCGGTTTGCCAATCGGATCACCAAACTGGGTAATAACTACCTGTTCCCGCATGTTCACCGTATAGGCCGCTCCGCTGAGAACGATTAGTCCAATCGCAACAACAATCAGGGTGAAACACCCGGCAAGATACTTTTGATTCATCGCTGAATTCCTCCCTGGTTCAATTGCATCAGAGGAAGGACCTGATTTCCTTCCTCATCCATGATAATTTTTCTCTCCAGCTGGGGCATCACTTGCTGCATGGTCTCCAGATACATTCGGCGGCGAGTGACCTCCGGAGCCTGTTGATAGGCCTTGAGGAGCGCCTCAAACCGGTCTGCATCACCCTCTGCCTCATTGACTCTCTTAGTGGCATACCCTTCCGCCCGGCTGATATCCTGCTGCGCTACCCCAGCCGCTTTCGGAACTTTCTGGTTATACTCTCCATTGGCCACGTTGACCGCGGTAGACTTTTCCTGCTCGGCCCGGTTGACCTCATTGAAGGATTCCTCAACCTCACGCGGAGGCTTGACGTTCTTCAGTTGAATCTGGTTAATCGAAATCCCGAGCTTATATTTTTTCGCAAGCACCTTCAGCTTCTCCAGACTCTCTCTTTCGATGTCCTGCCGCCCAATAGTGATCACCTCATCCACCGTTCGNTCTCCAACAACTTCCCGCATAACGGACTCGGAGGCATTCCGAAGAGTGCTTTCTGCATCGCGCACCCTAAACAGCCAATCCGTCGGTTCCGTAATTTGATACTGGATGACCCACTCTACCAGGGCAGCGTTTAAGTCGCCCGTCACCATTTTCTTTTCCTTCTCCTGGTCTGAAGCGTCCGACCACTGAAACCGATTGGTATTCCCCGGAGTCCCAAATCCGTATTCCTGCTTCATCTGGCGCAGGACCGCAACCTTTTCAACCTTATCAATGAAAAACGGCATTTTGAAATGGAGACCGGGTGGCTGGGTGGATTGATACTTTCCGAAGCGCAGCACCACACCCTCTTCATCGGCCTTTACAGTGTAGATGGACGTCAACACTCCCACCAGCACGCCCACGACCCCTGCCCCTATCAGGACCCCCTGAGATTTGAACCTCGGGAAGTCCACTTGGATTTTGGTGCCTCCCACATTGAATTCTGCCATATCTCAACCTCTACCCCGGGGAACTGTCACCCGCACGCTAAAAATGATCGGTCGAGGACCTCCAAAAATATGTTCCCATCGCTCTTTCGGGGCCTTNATTAGTCAATCGTTGAGGGCCAATCGAGGTGCCGGTGCAGAAATTCATAGGTCTTTTCCCCGTTTATCGTGTGAGGCCCTACAAACCACTCGATTTCTGTGCGGTCACCGAGACCGAGTCGAGAGGCGTAGAGAGCCCGCACCTTTGCAAATTCATACGCNACTGTCGTGTCCGGAGCGACCCCGTCAAAATGCCCNCGTTCAACCATGAAGGGCCGCGGACAGATGAGCGCCGCCATTTCAAAATAATTGAAGGTTCCACCGAGGTCGAATTCGAAGATCTCGTATTCTCCCTTATTCGCGTAACTATAGCTCGCCGATCGTTGGTCCGTAGCCGCGTTTTTCCAGACCCACTCATTGAAATCCGCAGAGCAAATTGACAGACAGTAGCGATTGACAAGAGGGGGAATACGCATCGCTGATTTTCCTCCATAACTGAGTCCATAAAATCCGATCCGCTTCTCGTCCACGAACTGCAAGCCAGATAGCCATTTCGTGATCTGACGGTGCTGCGGAACCATGATCGAAAAGAGAGTGCAACCGACCGCATTGGCCTTGAACTGAAGAATCCGGAAGAGATCCCAGCCAAGGTAGAGATTCTGCGGGGCGAAGGTCACAAACCCACGCTCCGCCAGTCTCGTGGCAAACGCTTTGTAGTAGTGGTAGTCCTGCTCCCCAGTCGTGGACTGCGGTCGTCCCTCCAATCCGTGCTGGCATACCACCACCGGCCGTCGCTCGCTCCCGTCCTGCTTCATCCCCTTGGGCAAGGTAAGAATCCCGTAAGCTTTCACCTCTCCCCTTACGTCAATCATCACTTCGTAACTGATAGTCTTCGGCCCTTCCTCCAGCGCCCTCGTCCGAGCGTTAGGGGCTCCCAGCTCCTGCAGGGACGAAAACTCACCAATGACCTCCTTCGAAAAATAATCCCGAAGCCCAGAAATACTCTCCGTATATTCAGCGACATTCCCAATCTTGACTCCTTGGAAAAAANCCTCNCTTTCNGCCTCCGAATCTANCANGGCNCGCTGATTACTCCTCCTTATGGACCGNACCATCCGCTTCTNGCGAGCCCCGATCTCGCTGNAATCCCGTAGNGGTGAATTCGCANTCCAGCCNAGCTCNGCCTCCTCCCGNTCGACCCCGCGCAGATCCACTCCCGTTTTTTCAAGGAGGCCCATCCAGCTCGCCCGGGCCCCGGCACGCTGGACCCGNAAAACAGCTGCAGCTCCCTGCCGCATGCGATTCACCTCCGTATCGACGGCCTCATCCGAATGTTCAAGCAGCTTGCCGGGTTTTCCGCGCTTGGTTGCAGCCCTCCGCCATCGTTGCGGACTACCACTCTCATCCAGTCGAAAGCCGTATCTGGGAAANTGTCCCGTCTCGATGACGAGCGCCCTCGGATGGATTAAGTCCGCAATGGCGGCATCGGAATGCGCCCGTAACAAGCCGAATACGGTCCGGTCCGCAGGCTCATCCCAGACGCGATCGCGAGGCCCGAAATAACCACTCACGAGGGCACCATCAATCCGGTCATCCAAGGCAGTGGCGTAGAGGGCCAGCCTCCCTCCCTCGCCCCAGCCTGCCACCAGCACCTTTCCGCTGATACTCTCTCCTGCGCTTCCGGTCCGCTGGCCCTTGAAGCAATCGACCGCTGCCATAATTTTGTGGACCTCGTAACCTGCGAGCGTCCGTCCAAGCTCCCAGGACACGCGATGGAGCCATTCCCGCATCGACATCCCCTGATACTCACTTCTGTTGATGAGAACCGGAACCAGAACCCGGCACCCCGCCCGTGCCATTTCCGCCGCAAAGGGGTAAGTTTGATGCCTTTTGCGGAAAGGCTCAATCGCCCCGAGTTCCTCAGGATCCTGATCCGCATCGGGAAGGGCAATGACATCCACCAGGGGGCGACCAGCCTTTGGCTCAAAGAGAAGTCCCTCNGCCATAATACCACCGGCACTCCACCACCGGACGTCTCTTACTTCGTAATTATGACCCTGGCCGATTGGATCCCATCGGTGACCCGCAAGCTCAAACCCGTTTCCCTCGGGATTGTGGTCCCTGCCCAAGCCCAACATCCGGGCCAGTTCCTGACGACTCGCCCTCCCGGGGTTCTCCATGGTCTTCCGAATCTCGAGATCGAGAAAACGGTCTACCCCTTCAATCATGCCTATCGAGAGATCNCCCGCCGCATCAAGTAATTCCGTCCCAGCGAGGGCAGGACGTCCGACCACCTTATCGAGACTGGGCCAGGCTGGATCTCCTGACGCGACAGAAGCTACCCCGATGACAATGACAGCCATTATCAGNTCTCTCATTCGAGGAATCTAAAATCCTCCGCTGCCGATTGGGAGAGCAAATATNAACCTCTATCCCGCCCATTGGAATCCGGCCTGCTGGCTTCATCACGGCCGTTTCATTACTCGGCGAGTGAGGATCCGAGGAACGCTCCCCATTTCGTCTCCTGATCAATCGGCGTCAGAGGCATNGNGTCCGCAGGCCTTCTGTCGACTGGCGCTATGGTCAGCGAAAGAGGCTTTTTCAAATTCCCGAAACGTGACACTTCCAAGGCCACCCTCCCCATTGTGTATCTCGGATTCATCTCGACGACGGGCTTCCATCTCACCGAACCGCTAAGATCCCTGTAGAAAAAACTGTCTACCCCTATGGGACCGATGAAGTCATGCTCTCGTAAAAGAGCGTTCAGCCCTGGTTCCAGCACCGCTTCCTGAAAGTCAACCAGATGACCTCGTGGGGACGCACCCTCGAAAAGAGCCCGCCGCAAACTCTTTTCAAGGGTATCGGNGAACCGGTTAGTCACGAGAGCACGACGAAATTGTCCTCGCCTGGTATTCTCCAGCACTACCAGCCCTCTCCTGACCAAGCCGCGGCTCGTCATGTCATAGTGCATTGAAAAATCCCGTATTCTGTCGAGCCATGGCTCGATCAACAGAGATCCATGCCGGGAGAGCAGACGCCTGATCGCCAAGCGCTTTTCACGAGATCCCACCTCCGAAGCGATGCAGACGACCCTCTGCCTGCCGGCAGTACTGAAAGGGGCCTTGATGACGCAGCGCTTGAACGAAGATTTTTCCGCCCAGTCCTGAATCTCATCCACTGAGGAGANGCGTGTTCCGACACACTCAATACCGCAGATGAAGGGGCGGGTGTTTTCCTTGATCAGGCCACCAAGGAAATCCGCATGCAAAAGCTTGGAAAACAGATCCGGAGCCACCGGGCGGGATTCCGCACCCAACCCCTCGATGACTGATTCTGCATCTGGAGTATGTGCCCAGGGCCTTATTTCATTCAGCTTTCGTTTTTTCAATTCCGGGATCCGGACACACGGGACCAGCTCCGGGAGGTCAATCCCCGCATCCAGTAGACCGGACAGAAAATCGGTTGGCGGCAGGGAGGGAACGATCAAAACATCCTCTCGCCGGGCAAGGTAGGCTGGAAGCAGGGCCAGATCACGCCCGATCTCAAGGGTTGCCCTGCTCGGGTTGTNCGTCCCCGCGACAAGACTTTCCTCCCCCCCCGGATTGAACCAGAACACATTGGGAGTCCTCCCTCTCGATTGGCCACAGACACGCAATTCCTTGATAAAGTCCTCATCGAAGCCGGCTGCACGACGACCCTCCTCATTGAATCCGAAGGCGCCCTTGGCCCGCGCCGGAGAAAGAGGGAGATCCAATCCCGAGACGAACTGCTGCCAGTCGGAGTTACTCTGCCTCCACCTCCGGAACCACTTCAATCCGTAACCGACATGTCTGACCTCATCTGAATAAATCCGCTCGAGAACAGATGCTGTTTTCATGTCCCCTGCCTCTGCAAAAATCGCTGCGTAGCCACGCGCGTAATCGAGATTCGCCTGTTCGAAGGTCAGAGACAGGCGGGTAACGNAGTCCAGAGGTGTCTTCATGGATGATACCGTCTTCCAGAAGAATCCGTTAACCGGCAACTCTCCGAATTCGACCCCACACTGCGCCATTCTCCTCAAATACAATTTCGTATGCATCTGTTCCTCTTTCAAGGTATGTAGAATCCCCTCGCGAAATTCAGCAGGGGCATCCGGAAACTTCAAAAGCACAAGCGCCATCAGTTCCGTAGCCAGCAATTCATGGTTAGCGAAGAAATGAAGCAGCCTCCCTCTCTGAAGGTCGTTCTCAATCCCCGACATTCCGGGAAAATCAGCCCGGCTGGAATCCAGACGCAGTTCCAGTCCCTCGGGGCGGGCGGGAACCTCGGGGGTATTCAATGCAGCCCCGCGATTACGATCAACGATGCCAGGTGGAGGGCCCATCAGCTTCTCCTCAAGGCTCGTGCTAAAAAGCACCCGCTCCGCAAAATCTCGCAGGCTCATCTGCCTTCTACAAATACTACCTCACCCCACCGGTCAGGGAGATGCATGTTCACGGCCCCCTGGGGACTCCAAACCCAGTTGTCCTCCGGATGTTCCTGCTCCTCGGGATTGAGACTCTCGGAAATCGGAGTCCCATGAGGAGGAATACGGACGTACTTNCCATCAACCACGTCGTGCCGCCACTGGACTCTCGAAAAGTTAACTTTCCATATATCCCCGGTCCGGGGAGGAGTCGATTTCCCCTTGTTATACCTCGAGAGGCCGGACCATGGGAAAGCCACTGATACCGACCATCCCTCATCAAGATCAGAAGGGTCGTTCAAGGAACCGCTAACCTTCACCGCACTGAGAAGGCCGGGCAGGTTACAGCCAAGGACAGGAACCCCTCCCTCGCCATAGGGCTTCGGCAAGCTCAGCTCCCAGATGCTCCCAAGGGCGTTGATCTCAAACTCGTAGTAATTGAGACCATCACCATCCGGGTCCATGAAAACCTCGAAGTCATTATCTTCAAACATGACTGCATTTTTCTCCGTAATGGTGCCCCAGACGTGAGGGTCCTGCAATTCCGCGCCCACATAGAAGAACGTCTCATCCCATCCCATTTTGGCCCGAGTGCGAAACCTGGGAGGCCGCTCCGGGTCCCCCGTTATATCCACAAAATCTTCGGTCCAATCCATTGCTGTCCATCCCCCGCCAGACAAAGACCCGTTGATCAGGGCAGGACTCTCCATCCGACGGCACAGATATCTCCGCGGAACTGCAGCCTCTTCCTCACTCATTTCCCTCCGTCCACAAGTTTCAGGTGCAAATCTGCCGTGGCGGCAGAATCCGGGTCCGGACGCTGCCTTAATGAATCCCAAATGACCCGCGCTTTCCGCTCTACCCGACCCTGAAAAACCTCCACCCCATCGGCCGTCACGGTGATGACCTCGTCAAGATCCATTAACTGGTCACTCAGGCGCAGGATCAGCTCTTTCGCTCCCCCGGAACGAATGGTCACCTCCTGCCCCTGAACTTCTGCCTCGATCTTCTGCCCTCCCTCCGCAACTCCCTTCGGCACCTGCAGCCAGTAAAACCGCTCGTGAGTGCGTCCACTCTGTTTCCACACGATCCTTTTCGGCCAGGGATCACGTGTCTTGGCAATCATCCAGGGCAGGGCTTCCCGGTCATCTCCATTCATCCAGTGCCCATGTTGCGGATAAATTGTAGCCTTATGATCGTAACCACCCGGATCTGCTTCTCTGAGTTCTTCAAGTGTTTTACCCCATTGCGCGGCCACCTTGTTCCGACCATAGGCTCTGTCTTTCCCTCCCATGAAAATCATGAAAGGAAGGTTTCGTAAACCCAGAGGACTCGCGTTGTTCGGATGACCTGCCATCATAGCAGCCGCTGCGAAACGATCAGCCATCCGGGGCGCAAGTTGATAGACTCCGTCTCCCCCAGCCGAGTAGCCCATGAGGTAAACTCGATCGGGATTAACGTCNCGGGTGATCACAAAGTTGGCAATCAGGCGGTCAAACAGATCATCAATGTGACTCTGGTGCCAGAGATTCCATGTGTCGGTTGGCGCCCGGGGGGCCACCACGATGCCCTCACTTGGCGCATACAGCCGAATCTGATTCCGCCACTGCTGGTCATTGACTCTCGGTGGTGCCCCACCCCCACCATGCATTGAGATCCACAGAGACCGCCCCGTTTCCGGAGCCTTCCCAAAGGTCTGTTCAAGAAATTTCATTTCCTTTCCGGCCGCCTTCGCGACCTTCCTTCCCATCTCTGCTTCGCGATCCTCTGCAAGCTCCTTTCTTACTGTCTCCCAGATGAGACCTCGCGCACGCTCCNCATCCTTTCGGGAAAGCGCTCCTTGCGGAACAGAAAGATGCCGCTCCTCTGGAAGTAGAGCGAGCCACTNGCTGATCGCCTTGAGCTCAACACTGCCCTTTCCCAGCTCCGNCCACACCAAATCCATCGTCCCCTCTCCCTCACCNACTGCCTTGAAATTNTCCCACCNNGCCTCTTCCTCATACCTGACTCTCAGGCGATACTCTTCTCCCGTNGTGACCTTGAATGCAGGCATATCATTGAGATCAGTTGTTCCAGCCCGGGTNGTAACCTCTGCCAAAACCTTCCCCNNNCNNTCGAGNANTTCAACNGNNGNGGCNANACGATCNCCTCCCNGCTTGTCCCANAGNCGNAGATANACNGTGGACTNCTTGNNNNTNNGCTCCTGANNNNTGGNGTANCGCCCGGTNACATTNACNGCNGGNACTNCNCNNTTCTCNAGATCCCAGACCATGGGAAANTGATNNNCNGTCCTTTTCCANGANGTNGCCCAGATCGCATGNCTCCAGTCNTNNGCAATAGCCTTGGACGCATCCCCAACGAACCAAGCCCGGTTCAGGCCCGCCTTGTTGTACTCGTCAGCTCCGGTAAAGAACCACTCCCCGGAATCATAAATCTCGGTCCAGGTATGGTTTCCCCGTTTATTACTCCAGAGAGGCGTTCCGGCTACGCGGGCAGGCACGCCCACTGAACGACAGGCATCAACAAGAATGATCGAAAGGCCCGTACAAGTTGCTTTTCCAAGTTCAATAGACTCCGATGGACTCTGGTTGGGTGCCTTTCTTCCCGTGTTATAGTGGACCTTGATCAGGTTGAAGAAATCCTTGTTGATGGCCTGTACCGCTTCCGTGGTCGTCCGGCAATCCTTCACCATGTCCCGGCACTGCTCGTAGAACCCTGCCCTCCATGGCTCGCGCGTTTCATCCAGCGAAGCGTAGGGAAGAACATCATTAAAGAAGACCGCCTCAGGTAATTCCTTGCACCACGGGAACTCTTCCCGGGCTTTCAGGGCAAGGGCAAGATTCTCCATGAGGAATCCACTTTCCAAGGTCTTCAGGTCGACCTCCGGCATGCCGCCGACAAGAAAAACGGCCGCTCTCCGGCCAAGATCACCATGCCGCTCACTTGCCTTCCTGACGAAACTGGAGATTTCCTCCGAATTTTTCCCGGCTGCTTCCAGACGTTGTTCCCACTCAGCCATCACCTGTCCCCCGGCGAGCACAAACGTTCCAACCCAGGCTGCCAATGCCATGCTTTTCATGACCTGAAAATAGCTATTCCATCCTTCCGGGCAAGACTCTAAGAAATGGCTGAGCCGCCTACTTCTCTTCGCCGTTCCCCTTCTGCCGAAGGAGAAATTCCATCCTGCGGTACTCCTCCGACACCTCACGCAAATCGGCAGAAGCGCGGTCGTAGGACACCTTCGCCGATTTGAGATTCTCTTCAGCCTCCCGATGGGTCCGGTCGTCTTTTTCCTTCTGCTCCCTCGCCTTGACAACTCGTTCCCGCGCCATGTCCACCAGCCTCTGGCTTGACTTGACGCGCGCCTCGTATCGTCGCTGGACGGCTCGCGCCTGATTAGCGATCCGCTCCGCAGTCTGCTTCTGTCGCTCCGCATTGCGAAGCTGCAGCTCCCAGTTCCGTAACCGGACAGAATCCTCACGCGGGATGGCATTTAAATCCCGCTTGATTTCCTCGAATCGCGTCTTCGCCCGCTCCACCATTTCCATTTTCCTCGAGATGTCTTCGACCGCCTGCAGAACCATCGCCTCGTCCTGCCCCACCCGCCGGACCTTGTCCTCTACCTGTCCCTGCATACGCCCGATATTGGAAGCACCCCGAGAGGCAATAGCCTTTACCCGGCTCACAATCTGCTGGCACCGAATCCATTCGGCCTTCGCAGCATTCCATTCAGCCTCCTGCCGGGATCGTTCCTCACCGATCGCTACGAGGGATTCGGCAAGCTCTGCCGCAGTGACGTCCTCTCCAAGAGCTGCCGCTGCAAGTGGCCGCTCCGGCTCAAGAGCCAACCACCGCGCCCGGAACATCTCCAGAAGAGGCCGAGCCTTCTCACGACGAATCACTCTTAACTGATTCTTCGCCACCAGATGATTGTGATAAGGCGACTGGTTCAGAAGAACCCCGTCATCAGTCAGGAGAATATCTCTGCTGCGCAGTCTGGAACCATCTTCCAGAAAGAGAGACCAGCCTTCCTGCGCAACCGCCACGGGCTCCTGCAAGATTACTGCGATTGCCTCGGTTTCAACCGAGAAGGTCCTCCGCCCAAGCAGGAGCGAATCGATGATGACCCGGCCCTCTTCCAAGCCAACCAGCCCGCCGCCCATGAAATCGCCCCCGCGGAGAAACACTCCCTCCCTGCCAAAACGCAGAGCCTCCGCGTCCCACGATCGAAGCGATTGGAAGAAAAGAGCCGCCGTATTCTGCCTGGTCAGCAAAAGAGATTTAGGCTGATCGTCAAAGGTTACCACCCTCTCATCAACCTTCGCTACCGGCCCGGCCAGAAAACTACCATTGGTAACGAGAACCCCGGTCCCACCGATAAGCCAAGGCTGGTCAGCAGACGTGAAATCCATGGAGGCGAGATCCGTAAGAGAAATCCGCACCTTCTCACCGGACTCACGCACCATCTCCAAGACGTCACCGTCCCGGAATGTCACCTTCCCCTGCAAGGATTCGCCTCCAACAGTAGTCACCACATCGGCTTCTGCCCTCACCAGGCCCAGCCCCCCCACCAGCAGCAAGGCAGGGAATATTTTGGGCATCACAAGGGCGATCTGCTTCCTGATCATTTCCGCGTTTCCTCGAACGAGACGATATACTTGTGACCCTCTTCCTCAAGCTGTTCGGCGGATTTTACCTTCTGGCGCCGGGCCCAGAACAACCAGAGAGTCATGTAGTAGAGCTTCATGAACCCGATCAATCCGAAAAAAGCAGCGAACCCCAGGCAGCCTGCCACGTAATCCTCGTAGTCGCGCCAAAGTGCGAGGGCGAAGAGTAATGCCACCAGAGTAATCCCCAGAAAGACATACATCACCGGCTTGACCTTGGCTGGATTGAACATGGAGGCCTGGCAACGCACGCAACTCATTTTTTCATACGTATCATTACTTCGGGCTCTCAAGGTCCTCTTGATTGTGTGATCAAAGCCATTATGGGCTTTGCACCGGTAGCACCAGTATCTCCCAGAGTCCGGCACAAGCGGGTTTTTCTGGAGTGGCTCCTCTGCGGTCATTTCAACCCACTCTACGGAACCACCTCCCGCAGGGCAACTCCCAGCCTCCATTTCCATCGGCAGATCCGCCGGAGACCGCTACCTGCCTTCCTTCTGCAGCTTCTCGACCATTTCGAGGGCCCTGCGGGCGGGTTCCAGGTCGGGCTCCAGCTCCAAGGCCTCCCCCAGCAGTCCTGCCGCCGCACCGAGGTTCCCGTAACTAGCCAACATCGTACCATAATCCAGGAGGAACTCCGCCCGTGGATCGAGGGCGAGAGCCCGCTCAAAATGCAGCGAAGCTTGCTCCGGTTGCTGCTGCTTTCTGAACTCCTTGGCGAGTTCGTGGTGCCGGCGCGCGATCCCGGAGGCGAGAGCCAATACCTTTGCACCGGTCGCATGTTCCTGGGCGTTCTCAAGGTAGGAAAGGGCCACCTCGGGAAACCGGCTGTCAAACTGGCGTGCCATGAACTCCATGGCGTAGACCGGATTTACCGCCTTGGTGAACCAGCGTCCCGCAATGGGCGGTGCCCAGGCGTGCCACCCCTCTCGATCCACCGTGGAGAGTGCCTTTAAATCCTCTCTGATGACAGATGCGTCGAACGCCCCCCGGTAAATCCCCATCACTTCCCCGCCGGTTCCACAAAGGAATGCAAGGGGCACGGTCAGGGACACCGTCACATCAAACAGTCCTTTTTGAAACGCGCTCAGGACATCCAGAGAAATGTCATCGATAATCCCCCATTCAAAAGGCCACCGTAATTGCTCCATCACCTCAGCCGCCTCAGCATGACCTTCTTCGCCGTCGACGTTGAGGGCAATAACGAGCGGCACCCCCGCCACTCGGTAGGCACGGGACTTCTCTGCCATCTGCTTCAGTTGCATCCGTGAGACCGGACACTCAGCCGACCACAGTATTATCAACTGCGGAGACCCTTCCCCGGGAAGTACTCCCCTGTCACCAAGGGGATTCCTGAATCCCAGTGGAGGCAGACGAAAGGCAACCGGGGGATTGATATGAGTCGTGGCATCCCGCACCAGCGGGGCAGACGATTCGGTATTATGCGCGATAGCCCTTGGAGAACGTTTTACCGAAATAGCAGAGCTACTTCCCTGTTTGAGGAGAAAGCTTCCGCCCGCCTTGAGACCCTCGAACAATTCCTCCTGACCCCCGGGCCAGATCACCCTCACCTTTCCCACCTCCCGATTCTGTCCCAGCCCGAAATGCAGCCAACGGCTTGACTGGGAGAGAAAGAGGTCTCCTGCTCGAACTGACCTCACCAAGCGCTCCTTTCCCGCTCCTGATTCGTCAACCAGTTCAGCAACCGCCCCAATCGCGCTCCGGTTACACGTGTGACCCTCCAGCAGCAGAGACACGAAATCCCCTTTACGGGATCCTCGGTGTCGGTTCAGCATCAGTCGCAAACGAGGTGCCGTGCGGTCACGATACCAGAGATCAAGGTCCCCATCATGATCCCAGTCCACCAAGGCATGCGCCCGGCCATCGGCCTTCTGGTCAAGTCCCATCACCGATGAAACGTCCGCAAAACCTCCGAACCTATCGTTGAGCAGACAACGGTTACTCTCCCGCCCGCTCCACGAGAGGCCATCCCTCACTTGCTGAAGAAGATCACTCCAGGCATTCCCATAAACATCAGGATCGGCCTGCTGCTTTGGCGACACGACCTGCCGCCAGAAGAAACTTCACAAGTCATCAGGATCCCGGCCGGTCAGGAATCCATTGGAGATCACGAGATCCTCCCATCCATCGTTATTGAGGTCCCCGAACCCCGAACTCCAGGCCCATTTCCCCAAATGACTCCGACTTGCTTCACTCACATCGCGAAACCCGGCTCCCTCCTTTCCCTGTCCTGCCGCAAAAAGCGAATTTCCCCGGGCCATCCTCCGTAACTTCCCTACCAGCGCCGGGTCAGAATCCGCGGCAAAGAGTTTCTGTCGACTGATCCGGCTCCCTGCAGCGGAAAACATGTTGCCCACATAAAGATCTGGATCCCCGTCCCGATTGTAATCGCCCCACGCTACTGACATCCCGGAGGCCATGTCCTCAACCCCCAATTCATCAGCAACCTGCTGGAACCGTCCGCCTTCGTTCCGGTAAAGGCAGTTCCTGCCAAAGTCATTGGCCACGTAGAGATCAGGATCCCCATCCCGATCAAAATCCTCCCAGGCTGCAGCAAAACTCCACCGCGAATTGTCAACGTCCAGACCCACCGCCGCAGTAGCGTCGGAAAATCCAAACTCCCCGAGGTTTTTGAGCAGGACGTTCCGCCCCCCATTAGCAGCATCGTTAAATGGACGTGGAGCGTTCACCTCAAACCCTCGGCCCTCGACATTATCCCCCGCGCTGTAGACGCAGACATAAATATCCAGAAGCCCGTCATTATCAAAATCGGCTGCACTCAGGGAAAAGGGATAAGGAGCCCCCGGATGACCCCCACGCAGACTGAAGATCCCCATCCCGTCATTCTCTAGAAAAATGACCATCGCTATGGTCGCTACGACCAGATCCTCGTCCCCGTCATTATCGAGATCAACCAGCAGAGCGCTCCGTGAGTCCTCCAACCAGTCCACTCCGGCCTCAGCTGATCCATCCACTACTGTGCCATCATCCTGCTGAAGGTAGAGACGGTTCGGCAGGCTTCCTCCATCGCAGACGTAGATATCCTCCAGTCCGTCCCCATTGACATCTCCCACTGCAAGCCCGTGATGACCCGTCAGGGAAAAATCCCCCAGCCGGGTGAGCCTCGTTGCCCAGTCCCCGACTCCACGGAGAATTTGCTGAGGGTAATGCGGCACCTCTCCCAGTACCACGGCGCCCACGTCCATGAATTGGTTCCGGTGGTCTCCCTGAACCTCCTCGTAATGCTTCAACCCGAGAACAGTGAGTCGCGAAGGATCTTCCCCAGTCCAGCGCGTCTCCCAGGTGCTGTTGACTTGGCGGTGGTCACCATCAATACCCGCTTCGCCCCGTAGCTCCACAATCACCCCTGCAGAAAAACCCGTATCAAGTTCCGCCACCGAAACGACCTTGAAGGTCATCTGAGAAGCCGCCTCTCCGGAGTCTTCTCCAAGCAGACTGGCGCGCACCTTGGTGAATCCCTCCCAGTCTTCGTACTCTCTTTCCTGAATCCTTCCATTCTTCGCACGAAGAACCCGAAAACCCCCGTAATACTCTACCGCCTCGAGGACGTGCGGACGAAGCTCCGAGCAAACGAAGTCTCCAGCCAGGATTCCGGGTTCATTCGAGGAAAACAGCTTTTGCAGCGCATCCACTACTTCCCGACTCCGCCTCTCAGAACTCCATTCCCGCGAATCTTCAACCTCACGCAGATTCAGCCTTTCCAGCGGGGTCGTTTCCAACCCCCGGAGAATCTCGCTGTCTACCCTCCCCGGACTTTCGCTCCGGACCTTGAGGGCGACCAGTTGGTCCGCGAGATTCAAAGGAAGGGAATCAGGATCACTCCTCGCCGAATTCTCTGCTGTAGCCTCAGCTTCCCTGGACTTGTCGCTGCACCCCGCCACAAGCAGCCATCCCAATGGGACGATAACTGACAAACGCAAAAACCTGATCTGCATTACGCGGAGCGGTCGTTTTCCTCCTAGAGAGCAAGCGCTTCATCCGCTTCCGCGAATTCCTTGGCCGGCAGCCCCATCCTCTGCATCAACGCCAGATGAAGGCGGGACATCGACGTGCTCCGACGGAAATTGAGATATCGTCCCGACCTGATTTCTCCATCCCCGCCTCCCGCAAGAAGAATGGGAAGGTCCCTCTCGCCGTGCTCATGCCCGTCCGAAATACTGGATCCATACACAACCATCGAACGATCCAGGACACTGACACCATCGCCATCCTTGAGCTCCCTGAGCCGTCCGAGAAACCACGCTAACTGAGCATGATGCCACCTCGTTACCTCGTTGTACTGGTCCTTCTTACTTCGCACGCTGTCCCACTTGGTGAGCCCGTCATCATCTTCCGTCCGGCCGCTGGCATTCTTCCAATGAGATAACGCATGCCAGGTTCCTTCCACCCCAGGGAGAAAGTTGAAGTAGCGATTACTCTGCCCGTGATCCAGCATGAAGGTTGAAACCCGGGTTGCGCCAGACCAGAAGGCCAGAGCCATCAGGTCGAGCAACTGCCGCACGTAGTCCTCATGACTTGCAGGAATTCCCGGCTTGGGACGACTGAGGGTATCGGTTAGGGCCTTGTCTTCCCCCAGACGAAGACTCTGATCCTCCGCAAAGGCGAGACGCTTTTCAATTGAACGCACAGCCTCAAGATACTCGTCGATCTTACGCTGGTCGGCACCACTCGCGCGACGCTTGAGATCCTTGGATTGCGCAAGAACAAGATCCAGAACGCTCCGGTTGACAAGGCCCTCACTGGAACGGCGGAAAAGTTTGTCGAAAATAGCCCGGGGTATCGTTTCCCGCACAGCCGGGGTATCCCGTCCCGTCCACGACAGACAGTTACGGGGAAGGCTTCCCGAAAAACTTCCCTCACCCGCAGTGCTGAGCTCCAGCGAAGGCAGGGGCGATCGTTCCGCGAGATGCCGCCCCACCAGTTGGTCTACCGATGCGCCTCCGACATCATTACGTCTCCCATCATAGCTACCCCCGGTGAGCCATGTCGCTGTCCCTGCCGCGTGACCATTCCCTCTAGGGGTCCAGAGGTTGCGAGTTACAATAAGATCTTCACGGAAATCCTCGAGTGGTGACATCCACTCATTGAGCTGTTTAAGAGTTCCATCAGGACCTGTCTCGCGGGGAACCCATGCCCCCTCCGCAGAGCCATTGGGAAAGTAGAGATATGCCAGTCGGGTCGCTGAACCGCTCACACCACCTTTAGCCGTCGGCGCCGGAGCTCCAACACTTTCTAGGGTGGGCAGGAACAGGCATGCTCCTACCCCCCTGAGAAAGGCTCGACGATTGGGGGAAAGATTCATTCTTGCGGGGAGGGCAGGACCTCGATTGATTCCTGGGGCAAGCGTCGCATCATGAAAGGTCTGCTGCTCACGATCTCTCTTAACATCTTACCCATCGGATAACCAGCGGGTTTCAATGTCGCGGCGATCCGGCGGACCGTCGCTTCATCGTAGAACTCCAGTTGCCTTCCGAGTGCATAGGAAAGCATTTTGCGGATAGCCTGGGTGCCGAGATCATCAAGGCGCCATTCCCGTAAGGCGATCTTCAGCCCTTCGGGACCGCGAAAGCGGGCTCCATTCGGTAACATTCCGCGATTATCAACGCCCCCGCGCCACTGGCCGAACTCCGCATAATTCTCAAGGGCAAAGCCCAGTGGATCTATCCGGGAATGACACCCTGCACATTGGGCGGAACGACGATGCTGCTCAAGCTGTCCACGCAGATTACGAACACCCTCTCTTCCCCGCTCCTCAACCTCGATCTCAGGCACATTTGGAGGAGGCGGAGGAGGAGGGGTCCCCAGAAGTGTGGTGAGAATCCAGGTTCCCCTTACCACAGGACTGGTCCGATCCGGAAAAGATGTTGCGGCCAGAACACTGGCATGCCCGAGAACTCCTCCCCGGCGGGAGGTTTCCAGTGGAACTTTTCTCATGTGTTCCCCTTTCACCCCCGGGATCCGGTAAAAACGGGCCAGTTCCTCGTTGAGGAAGGTATACCTTGCATCAATAAGCCGGGCCACTGGAGCGTTTTCCGCGATAAGCGAATGAACAAACCGGGCAGTCTCTTCGCGCATGGCCTTCATGAGGGACTCCGTGCACCACGGATTATCGATGGGATCCTTGCGAATTCGCGGACCTACGTTGTGCGTACCCAGCCATTCACCAGCAAATATTTCACCGAGAGCGATACTCCGGGGATCAGAAAGCAACCGAGCCACCTGCTTTTCCCGCTCTGTCTGGCTTCCCAGCTCGCCTGATTCTGCTGCCGAAAGGAGAAGATCGTCCGGACCAGAGGCCCACAAAAAATACGACATCCTCGAGGCCAGATCCGGAAGACTGACACTCTCATCCTTTCCCGGCTCACCAGACTCTTCAACCCGAAGAAGAAAATGAGGAGAGATCAGGACCGTCTTGAAGGCCGCAGCAAGGGCATCATCCTCAGTCCGGCCCTGAACCCGGGCTTCCGCGAGCTGACCCATCCCTGCAGCCACCTCCTCCTCGCTCACCGGTCTCCGATAGGCCAGACGAATAAACCTGCGCAGGCTCTCTTCGCTTCCCTCTTTTCCCTTTAGCGCCTCCCATGCGACTGAGTCGTTCCGCACGGAATCAATCACCAGTTCCGCCGAGGTAAGGTAGCGATCAAGGTGAGCCGTCGCGAGAAACAGAGTGTTCGTACTGTTGGAGAATCCGCTTGTGCCGCTGAAGTCGACTGGAAACTCATCCGCTGGTCGAAGGTCGAGGCCAACCAGATCACGAATCGTCCGATTGTATTCCTCCCGGGTGAGCCTTCGGGCCTGAAGATACCCCGGATGACGCAGCGTTTCATAGGGAAAGTGGTCCACTTCCTGACGCACCCAGGCCCGGATCCGAAGTTTTTCCTGCTCTGCCGGTTGTGGCTTTTTGCGCGGCGGCATGTCACCACTTCGAATACGCTCTGCCACGTTTTCCCAAAGGAGCCGGTTTCTGACGAAAGGCTTCTCGAGAAGGGCCTTCTCAAGGTCAAGGTCTCCCTTGGCACTCGAAGAATCGTGGCAATCAAAACAGTAGGTCTCCAACGCCACAAGGACATGTGCGTCATATTGAAAGGAGACCCCTTTCAGTTCGTCCTCCATGTCCTCTCGATCAACCGGAGGAGGAGTGTAGATCTCTCCCTCAATGTCTACCTCACCCGCTTCGCCAGGCTCCTCAAGTTCCCCCAGAAACTCCGCGATCATTTCATCTACCGCTTTGCGCGGATTTTCCTTCCGCCATTTCAACTCCTCGGCCAGTTCGCCTGCGAGATCGTGATCCTCCTCCCGGGTGGCCATTGCCATCTCCCTCTCGGTAATTCCATTGTCGATCTTCCAACGCTCTTCCATTAACTCCCGCAGAACCTCCTCGGCCTTACCTTCCTCAATCTCACCCTCCTCAAACTTCCATACCAGATAATCGAGGGCCGCTTCGTTTGCCATCTCGCCGACCATGAGTCCCGCCCACTCCTCACCATCCCCACGGGCCTCTCTCCATTCTTCCTGTAAATGGTCCACTCTCTCCATGGCCTCTTCGAGGACCTCCTCGTGACCCTCTTCTTTCGCTTCCGCGATCATCTCCAGCAAGCGCGGCGCATGATCCTTGAGGAACTTCGTCTTTTCCCTGGAAAGCTCTTCTGCGGTCGCCGAAGCGAAAAATCCGGGGATCCCCAGAAATCCAACAAGGAGCATGCATGATGGGCGCACCAAAGGAAGTTGCCCCCTTTCCTTGCTAAAAACAACGCCAAGAATCTGCTCCGACCGGAGGACTCAGGGTCGGGCCGCCACAAAGGTCACTTTCCGACCCCTCCATCCTGACCCTCGAGGGAACACAATTATTTCGCCGGCCAGTTCGGATCTGGCTCATGAGCCTTGTTCATCTCCACGATAGCAGTCTTCGTAAGGTCGGGATGACGCTTGCTGAGATCCGTCGTCTCCCCTGGATCATTCGAGATGTCGTAGAGCTCAATCTTTCCGGTGAACATCGGCTTGCGGATAGCCTTCCACTTTCCAAGGCGCACTGCTTGGGCCGATCCTCGCTCGTAGAACTCCCAGTACATGAGAGATTTACGTAGCCAGCGATTCTCACGAGGTTGACCCCGCAGGGGCGCCGCAAAACTGTCGCTGTCAATGTTGGCTGGAGGCTCTACTCCTGCAAGTTCCGCAAAGGTCGCCATCAAGTCGCCAAAATACCAGTGGGCGCCATCCTCCGTCCCGGGATCAATGGTTCCCGGCCACCACGCGATGGTGGGCACGCGGATTCCCCCTTCCGTAAGATCCCTCTTGGTTCCCCGCAGGGGGCCATTGGAATCGAAGAAATCTGACCGGTGTCCCCCTTCATTGTGTGGCCCGTTATCCGAGGTGAAGATGACCAGGGTATCCTTCTCAATCTTGAGCTCCTCCAGCAAATCCAGAACCCGGCCGGCATCGCGGTCGATATTGCGGATCATGGCAGCGAATCCCTTCTCAGCGGCGGGCCAGTCCCTGTCCGAAAACTCCCCCAGCTCCGGCACTTCCATCCCCTTGGAACCAGCCTCATTATTGGCATGAGGAGTGTTCAGGGCATGAAACAGGAAGAAGGGCTGCCTGTGGCTGTCCCGGATGAATTGCTCGACCTCGGCGATGAAGAGATCCGGGGCATAGTCAACCCGCTTTACTGCTACTCCCCGCCCTGCCTGGGGCTTCCCCGGTTCTTGAAAGGACTTCCAGCGCGGAGCCACTTCGTTCCGCATTTGCTGCACCTGACCATTCCTGACAAGAAATTCGGGATAGAAGTTGTGGGCGTGCCACATGTCCACATAGCCAAAAAAATGATCAAATCCCACGTCATTGGGGTTGCTCAGATTATCAGGCGTGCCTAATCCCCATTTACCAACGCAGGCCGTCCTGTAGCCTGCTTTCTTCAGGACTGAGGCTACCGTCGGATGATGCTCACGGAGGACGATCGGTTTAGTGGAATTACCCCGGACAACCGTCCGTCCCATGTGCCGCCCGGTCATAAGAACACTGCGCGAAGGCGCGCAAACCGTTGACCCGGCATAGAACTGCGTAAGACGCATCCCTTGCGCTGCCATCGCATCCAGTCGGGGGGTCCTCAGTACCTTCTGGCCGAAACAGCCCAGGTCACCGTAGCCAAGATCATCTGCCACGATCAAAACGATGTTTGGCGGTCGACCAGACCGGGGATTCACGGCCTTAAGGGGCAGGATGAGAACCGCGAAGGTCCCCAAAAGCACTGGCAAAAGAGAAAATTTCAACGCGGTGAATCCTCAAGTCCAAGAGACTGATGGCAAGAAAAACGCGGCCAAACAATTCAACCGCTCCTGAGATTCAAGTATCCGGGCATTTCCTCCTTCACCACTTCCTCCCCTCTCCCCACGAGAGCGGAATGACGGGTTGCCAAACCAATGAAAACACGCAGAATATTGACGATATGAGTTCGCGCTTTCTGCTTCCCTCTCTCGCCCTCAGTCTCATCGTGATCAACCTCAAGGCCGCGGAGGATCTTCCTCCTGTGAGCTATGAGAAGTTTGCCTCAGGGTTTGTCTCTCCTCTGAGCATGATCCCCTACCGGGAGGGCCAGCAGGCCTATCTTGTCGTCGACCAGACGGGCGTCATCCATTTTCTTGACGAGGAAGGCGGCAAGCCAGGAAAAGCCTTTCTGGACCTCCGCACATCCATTGTGAATCTGAAAAAAGGCTTCGACGAACGTGGCTCTCTTGGCATCGCACTCCATCCAAAATTCAAATCGAATCGCAAGGTGTATGTCTACTACAGCGCTCCACTCGCATCGGAAGGAAAAAAGGATTTCGATCACACCGCGCATCTCTCTGAGTTCAAGGTCAAGGCCGATGGCACAGCTGATAAGAGAAGCGAGAAGGTAATCTTCACCGTGGACCAGCCACAGTGGAATCATGATGGTGGAAATCTCGTTTTCGGCAAAGACGGCTTCCTCTACCTCGGGCTCGGTGACGGCGGAGCCGCCAACGACCTCGACCAGAAGGGAAAACCCGAGGGAGGCCACGAAAAGGGTGGTAACGGCCAGGCACTGAATCGCTTTCTCGGCAAAGTCCTCCGTTTTGACATCGACTCAAAAGCTCCCTACTCCATCCCCGAGGGAAACCCCTTCAAGGGAAAAAAAGACGGAAGAGAGGAAATCTACGCGTGGGGAATTCGTAATCCATGGGGCATCACTGTCGACCATGAGAGTGGAGACATTATCGTCGCAGATGTAGGTCAGAATCGCTTCGAGGAAATCAACGTTCTCACCGCTGGCAACTTCGGTTGGCCCCGCTACGAGGGTTATGCAACCTTTGATCAGCAGAACCCCAGCGAACCATGTACCCTCGAGGTTTCGGCCGCCCCCGAGGGATTCGTAGCTCCCGTACTGGTGTATCCTCACCACGATGGCCTCGGCAAAGCAGCCGGTTACGGGGTTAGTGTCACCGGAGGACATGTCTACCGTGGCAAGGCTATTCCGGGACTCGACGGAGTCTATCTTTTCGCAGACTGGGCCCAGAGCTGGGCTGGGAAAAAATATGGTCTCTACGGTGGCATCCGGGACTCCAAGGCCACTTGGACCATGAAAGTGATCCCCGGCGCGAAGACCCCTGCCGGTCCGGTTTCCAGAATGGTCATCGGATTCGGATATGACGAGGCGGGGGAGGTCTACGTCCTCAGCAATACGGGTAAGGGGCCCTCCGGAAAGAATGGTGAAATCTGGAAAATTGTTCCCGGGAAATAATCGAGGTAGCCTGCATGCGTGAGCAGGTCGGGCTGGCCAAAGCGTCACGCTCTCCCGGGTTCTTGCGTTTAGGTCGATTTAGGCGCCCGTAAGATCCAGAAGGTTATGCTTTTCCCCTTGCGGGACATGAGCCTAGGATGGAGCCAACTATTTTGATGGATCAGCTCGTCACATTGATTTCACGGTTCATTCCGGCCGTGATCATCAGCTGCGGGACAACAGTCTCCGGCGCTGAGGAGAGCGAGGATTTCTCCGGGGCCATAACTTACTTCAGCGAGGACTTTGATTCCCTCGCCAATGATCCGGGACTACTGCCCTTTCCCTCTGAGCCCAATGGTGATGGGACTGACTGGCTGGATCTGCCAACGATTCAGAAAGCGGGCGCTCTTCCCGGCTGGCGCATGATCAAAAATTCCGGGCATGGCAAGGGCGGCGTCGTTGAGTGGTCGGGATGGACCTTTGTATCTCCTGATTCGTGGGCCGCCGCCGCACCAGGGCAACGCCGTGACAAATTTCAACTTGGAGCAAATGTAATCGCGGTAGCCGATAGTGATGAATTCGATGACATCCCCGGCGGAAGACCCTTCGACGCGACCTTGCAGACCCCGTCAATTGACATCTCGAAGGCCGACCCCCTGAGTCTTACCCTGAAATTTGATTCAGGGTGGCAGGCCGAATCTCAGACCGGAACCATCATGGTGTCCTACGATGGTGGGCAGCCCCGTGAAATCCTTCGCTTCGACAAGGAAAAAGCCTCTGCTTACAGCGAAACGATACGTGTGGCCCTCAATAACCCCTTGGGTGCTGCGAAAATGAAAATCGCATGGACGAAAGTCGGCGCCAACCACTGGTGGTGGGTGATCGACAACATCGAAGTCACCGACGAACAACCCGCCTCCTTCTCGGTTCAGCCTCGGATTGCTTTTCCCGGGCCTGCTGGTGCCACGGTCTCCTGGCAGGCTCCAGTAAAACGAGCAATTCTTTATTATGGCGAGGGCAAGGAAGGAACACTGAACAAAAAACAGGAACTGGAAGCCCCGGATGGACGCTTCGAGGTAACCCTCAATGCACTGAAAAGAGCAACCACTTACCGCTATCGCGTAGCTCTGCTTAAGAATGGGAGGCGCCGTCTCAGTGAAATGTTTGAATTTGATACTCGATTCAATCTTTCTCCAACCCCGGTCAACGACCCGGGAAAGCTCTCCCCGGATAAGGAAGCACTCCTAACCGCTGCTCTTGATGCCACCGCGGACCAGAACGGCTACATCGTGGTCCTCGGCCTTGAGGATGGGGCCCTCGCTTCTGCCCTGGCCTCCCGGTCACGCTTCCATGTTGT
>PBNG01000034.1 GCA_002723015.1 Roseibacillus sp.
TGCGCCCTCGTCTCCACCCCCTGCNCCCTCGTCTCCNCCNCCTGCACCCNCGTCTCCACCNCCTGCNCCCTCGTCTCCNCCNCCTGCACCCNCGTCTCCNCCACCTGCNCCCGCGTCTCCACCNCCTGAGCCAGCGGTATCCTCAGGGCAGGACCAGTTGCCATCTGCAGTGCCGGTGAGGCCTCTTCAGGCCAAAATCATACCTCCAGAGCCCGGTGATCCTGCCTACGAGTATTTTCAAAATGTAGCTGAGTCCTACGGACAGCAGCACGGGGGGGATCCGACCGCGGGAATCCTGCAGNGTCAGGCCCCTCCCCAGAGNCTGCGGTCTGCAAGGCAGGGCACCTCTGGGTTCTTTATAGGTATTGTGGTTGTGCTGTTGTTAGGAATCGGCGGGGCGCTTTTCTTCGGCTTGAACCGTCAGAGTCCTGAACCACCGGAGGGAGCTGGCGTCATTGCAAAGGTAGAATTCCTGCGTGGAGAGGCGGTTCTCTTGCGTGAAGCCGGGAGACAGCGTCGCCTTGAGGATGGNTTTGAGTTAANGNACGGGGATGTCATTACGGTTCGCGAGGGTTTTCTTCGGGTGGCCTATGTTGAAGAAAAAACATATCTTCATCTTCAGTCTGGAAGTGAAGTTACGCTTGGACTTAAGAAGAGTGGCAAGCAGCTAAGAATAGGTCGGGGTGTCGTAGACTTGGATGTTGCGCCACAACCAGCGGGTGAACCTATGGTGGTCCNGGGAGCCAACGCGACAGTNACCGTCAAGAGCGCGAGAGCAACAGTGCGTAGTCTGGGGCAGGAGACTNTGGTCGAAGTAGCGGAAGGGTCTACTCATGTTGTTCGCNTGAGAGATGGCGTTACCCTGCAGGTTGGTGCGGGAGAATGGACAAGCGTTAACGAGCAGGCTTTACCCCAGGTTTGGGGGTTCCTTGNCGGGGTGAACCTGAATGGTGGCGAAGTAGCCGTAAACGGCGGAACCTGGCTGTCCTATGCCAAGGCGCAGTCGGAAGGGTTCAAGGTCGGGATAGAGGGCAAGGAGGGCGCCGTTCNGACAATGATTTCAACGCAGCAGCCGCTTGGTCATGCTCCGGGAGCTGGGTTACAGGGCATGCTTAGGAGTAAGGTCTCNGTCAAAAATGCTGCGATGTCGATCAGATGGCCCCGGGAGAATGGACNCTATCAGGTTTTCGTGTGGATGATGGAGGATGAGGGGAACTCCGCACGGTCGCTTCGGCTGAACGTCGAGAACAAGAAGGTCGCGGAGGAACTGGGCAGAAAACAGACCNTCGGAACCTGGAACCGATTCGGTCCCTATTCGGCGGAAATTAAGGATGGCCACCTTGATCTGCTTCTCAGCGCAGACTCCAAATTCCAGATCAAGAATCCTCATCTGGCAGGAATTGCGGTCTACGCTGTGGCCGGGACTGAGACAACTGTCCGACAGGAGAGCAAGAGGGGAGTGGGCGTACTCGAAGTTGATTCTGGCTTTGCGGGGGAGAATCTGGCCACGGAACCAACCTTGCCGGAATGACNGGCCGGCTCATTGCCGTTGCCGTGGGATGAGGTTGGTTACNAGGGCTGTGCCAAGAAGTGATACGGCCATCCCGAGGATCATACGAGCGGTGATCTCCTCTTGAAGGAAGAGGGAGCCCCANAAAATGCCGAATACCGGGATTACGAATGTCACGGTGGTGGCAGCTGTGGCCCCATTTCGTTTCAGNAGGTCGAAGAAGAGAATGAAGGCAAAGGCCGTGCAGAGGAGGCCAAGAGCTAATGCGCTGAGTACGGTTCCAGCCNCGGGTGCCTGCGGAGGAGCAAAAAGAAAGACGAACGGGAGGAGCGTTAGGGTGGACGCCAGAAGGCTTCCGGCTGATATCACGAGGGGAGAGACCCCGGCTAGCCTGATCCGGGCGTAGTGTCCAGCATAGGCGTAACAGCAGGTAGCACAGAGTACCGCGAGAATTGGCCACCCTACTCCGTTTTTCGCAAAGTCGAGTTGATTCCCAGTCAGGATAGCAATGCCCGAGAGGCCCGTTGCAAGGCCAAGGACCTGAAAACTGGAGAGAGGGATACGGAGCCAGCAGAGGCCGATGAGAGCGGTGCAGATCGGGGTGGTGGCATTCAGAAGAGAGGTGAATCCGGCCTCGAGATGGAGAGAAGCCCAGCAGAGCAGAGAAAAGGGCACGGCGGAGTTGAAAAGTCCTAAAGTGAGCAGAGCACGCTTGTGGGTGCGAAGCGCAGTGCGGTGTTCTGCTCGCAGGAGCAGAGGAGTCAGAGCGAGAGCAGCGATGCCAATGCGGGTGAAAGTGGTGAGAAAGGCTCCAAGGTCGGGAGCAGTGATCCGCATGAAGAGAAAGGACGCTCCCCAGATCGAAGACAGGAGAAGCAGCCTGATGATATCGCTCGGGCTCACGTGTTCGCCATCGAATTTCCCAAGAGGGTGTTGGGTTGAAGCGCAGGCAGGAGTGCCCGAAGTGCGCCATCCAGCCGCAAGCAGAGCAGGATCGAAATTCCTAAGAGAGCTTGAGAGGGCCGTCCTGACTCTGAGTCCTGTTGCCGAAGTGCTCTAGCTTATGGCCGAAGGAATGCGCCAGGGAGATCAGGAGGCGGTTGTGAGGTTGACCACCAAAATTGTGGGACATACCCATTTTGAAGTCAGATCCACCCCCGAGCAGAACGAAGGGAATGTCGTTCTGGCTGTGGGAGTTTCCCTTACCCAGTTCATTGGTCCACAGGATGGTAGTGTGATCAAGCATCGTGCCCTCGGCACCGGGTTCGGGCAGGCTGTCCAGTTTTGAAGCCAGATAGGCTATTTCTCCTGCGAACCATTTGTTAATCCGCAGAAGCTTTTCCTGCGCGTTTTCGTTTTTATCGGGTTCGTGGGAAAGGCTGTGGTGCCCTTCTTCAATATCAAGCCACCGCATGCGTGCCTGTCCGACCGACCGCATGTACTGAAGGCTTGCGACTCTGCACATGTCATTCGCGAGCGAATTGACAAGAAGGTCAATTTGCATCCGGCTGATCTCCGGCGTGTTGTCGTTGACCAGCTCGATATTGGGATCCAGCTCGGGTTCGGCGTGGACAAGGTCACTCTGGTTTCCGGCCGCCTTTAGCTCGCTCTCCATCGCGCGCACAAGCTCAAGATGATCCGTGAGTCTCTGCTGGTCTTCACTGCTGATTTTTGCGGAGACCTTTCGGAGGTCTTCCCCGACGTCATCAAGCAGACCGGCAAGGGTGGTCCGGTCCTTGCTCTGCCCGTAGAGCCGGTTGAGCATCTGGTAGGGGTCATCGACGGGAGCCACGGGCTTGTTAGATCCGGCGTAGACCATCCGGGTCCAGTTGTCGGCACGAGCGGGCACTGCAACTCCGAACTCGAGGGATCCGAAACGGGTGCGGGTCGCGGGATTGTTCTGGAGGAAGTTCCGGATTTCCTGATCGATCGAGATCCCGCTCGCCCAACCGGCCGGGGAGTCTGATCCTCCCTGAATATTTCCGGGCAGCAACTCAATGCCGGTGAGCAGACAGCTCATGCCCCGCTGGTGTCCATCGCCATCTCCACGAATCTTGTTGTTCAGGCCCTTGAGCATGAGCATGCGGTCCTTGAAGGGAGCGAGCGGCTGCAGGATGGACTTGAGGTCCTCCAACGGGCCGGGAGAATCCTGCCAGAATTGAGGAGGAAGAGTTCCGTTGGGCGAAAATACGATGATCAGGCGCTGCCGGCGGGTCTGGCTCTGCGCCGCTTGCAGACTGGGTAGGCCGGTAACAAAAGGCAGTGAGGCACCCGAGAGACCGAGGTCCCTGAGAAAGGTGCGGCGATTGCGTGGGATTGTCATTGGGCCGGGCTGAATCCTTTATTTGGCGGCGAGCGGCTTGTTCTTAGCCTCGTGGCTCACTACCACCTGCGTTAATTCTACGAGCAAACTCCTGATATTGTAACCAGATTTTGCGAATTTCGTATACAGGGTGGCCTTTGTGTCTGGCCCGTAGGCGTTGATGGATTGCTTGGTAAAATGGTGAAAAAGGTGGGTAATGAACGCCTCATGGGCCAAGCGGCTTCCTGCAGCCATGGTCGCGATGTCATGGATGTTGGCGATCGGAACCTCACTTTCATCCTCGTTGACGTAGCGGGTGGACGTGTCGACGGACTTGCTGTTGTCCTCGAGGCGATGGCGGCCAACCGCATCAAAGCTCTCAAGACTGAATCCCACAGGGTTGATGACCCGGTGACATTCCATGCATGAGGCCGCCTTGGTGAGCTGGGTAATCTTTTCGCGCATGGTCAGAGATGAATCGAACTCGTCGTCATTGAATGACACTGCCTCGACCGGGGGCTTGAGAAGGCGGCCGAGGATGTTTCGGCTGATGAATACACCCCGGTGAATAGGCGAGGTGTTGTCGTGATAGGCGTGAGCGGCGAGCAGGAACGGGTGGGTGAGAATTCCCGAGTTAGGCCTGCCCCGGAGGGTGACCTTTCGCAACGTGTTACCCTGCAAGGGCTCAGCTCCATAAAAACTGGCAAGACGCTCATTGAGGAACAGATGTTCATTGAGCAGGAGATCGCGGTAGTCGGAGCGATCACTCCAGACCACCTCATCGACAAAATGCTCAAGTGACCGTCGGAGGTCCATTACGAGGCGTTCGTCGAAACCGGGAAAAAGACTGGGGTCCTTCCGGAGGTCGTGCTGTCCGTCGAGAGCCAGCCATTGCCGGAAGAATCCCCGCATTTTTCTCCTCGTTTTATTGTTGAGAACCATGCGCTGAATCTGAGCGGTAATCTGCTCCGGGCTCTGGAGTGTGCCCTTCTCTGCGGCGTGCAGGAGCTTCTTGTCAGGGAGCCCATCCCAGAGCATCAGTGCCAGGCGCGAGGCCACTGTGTAGCTGTCTGGGCGGCCGCCGTTGTCGGCGAGGCCCGGGTAGAGAAAGTAAGGAGAGGTCAGGACCAGCAGCATGGAATGCCTGAGGGCGACCATCGGATCGGATTGGGTGTCGAAGCGGCGGTCGACGAAAGTCTCCTGCTGCTGAGCATCGAGAGGTCTCCTGAAAGCCCGGGATGCGAATTGCTGAGCGTAGGAGCGTAGAAGCGCGGGGTCCTTGCGCTGCTCCTTGCTCAGTCCTGAAACGCCACCAAGATGGGTGATGAGATGGTTGACCAGCTCAACTGCAGCGTAGGTGGTGGCCTGCTGCCATTCCTTTGAGACCCCGGATCCTCGTTCATACCCGAGGCTTCGGTCGTCCGGGGGAAATTTGGATCCAACCACTGTGACGGTGTCCAGGACCTCAGGCATGAGGTAGTCATTCGGGATGGGCTCCCAGACTCCGCCCGGGGGCTTCCAGTCAAGATGTAGGGATGCCAACTTTTCCTTGTAAGTGAAGTAGCGGAGGTAGACCGGATAGCCACGACCGCCGAGAAGGAACTTGGTCCCGGTCTTCTCCTGCAATTCATTCCTCGTGCTCACGTAGGCATCGATAAAGGAGTTCTTGTCATCATCCCCTCGGAAGGAGTTCAGCAGAAACAGGGCGCTGTTGTGGGTTCTCACCCGGAACTGGTAGAGGCCCGTTTCCGGGACAAGAAGGGAGCCCGACCAGCGGACGGAAAAACCCGATTGGTTGATTTTTTCGGCTGGAACGCCGGTTTCCCAGTTGAAGTCGATGGTAGGATCGATCCGTTCAAGGACGTGTTCCTTCTCCTTGTTCATCTTTTCGACGTTGAAGTAGCGTCCCCGCAGTCCCCTTTCGGGCACGAATGTCTGGGGGCGTTTGAAGGACTCAATGAGGTCCGCTGCAGATTGCCTGTATTGCTCGTTCGTCAGCCGAAGGAGTTCAATCCGGGGGGGGCGATTGCGAAGCTGCGCTGCCGGGCCGTAAAATTCCTCGAAGATATACTGGGCCACCGCATCGGCGTCATCATCAATGACCTCGTCCTCCTTCTCCTCCGGCATGGACCGGTGAATATATCGGGAGAGAGACTCTACCGACTTACGGCCCCACAGAGGCTCATCATACGCATCTTCCGTCCCCTGACCCTTGTCCCCGTGGCAGGAGGCGCAGTGATTCAGGTAGATCTTCCTGCCGTCGGGCTGTCCGAGAGCGCTTCCCATTATCAGGAGGGCTATCAGAAAAAAACCGAGGAGGGGCAATTGCATGGGTGTTGTCTGGATACGCCGTGGCGAGCAGGATATTACGCCTGATGTCTTGGAAACTATACCCCACAAGCGCGATCATTGAACTCCCTTCTCGCCAGAATCCGGCGGAGCGGATCACAAGCCTCGAGAGATTCAGGACCGCATAATTACGGCATTATTTACTTAGTTTGAGCGGATATCGCTTGCTTGGGGTTCGATCAGCGAGAAAGGCTTGTTCCAGCCTTTTCAGGACCAATGGGTGCTCCGAGGCGAGATCTGTGGTCTCCGCGGGGTCCTGGTCGAGATCATAGAGTTCCCATTCCGCAGGCTTTTTCGTGCGAATTTTTTGACGCACGGCCTTCCACTTACCCTCCATGACCGCAAGCTGTCCGCGGTATCCGTGAAACTCCCAGACCATTGGTTTGCGGCGGACAAAGGACACCCGTGGCCCCACGTTGCATATCACCGGCCGCAGGTTTTCGCCATCGAGGCCCGCGGGGCGCGGGGCTCCCGCGATATCGCAGATGAAGGGAAACCAGTCGGGAAAATAGGAAGGGGTATTGTCGGTGGTTCCCGGGCGGGTCATTCCCGGGTAGCGCACAATGCATGGCACCCTTATTCCGCCCTCATAGACGCTCCCCTTGAATCCCCGAAGACCGGCCGTGGAATTGAAAAATTCAGCATCGACACCGCCCACGCCGAATTTTGGGTCTCTGGAAGGGTGGGTAGTGCCGTTGTCCGAGGTGAAGATGACGATAGTCCTCTCGGCGAGCCCATGCTGCTCGAGTCGCTTGAGGATTGCCCCAACGTGCTCATCGAGGTCTGAGATCATCGCTGCATAGCCTGCCCGGGGGCGGGGATGGGGAAGGTATCCATTCTGCCCTCGATAGGGACCCTTTTCTGCGTCCCATTCCTTCGGATAGCGATCGACCCACTCTGCCGGAGGGTGCATGGCCACGTGAGGTTCAACAAACGGGCAGTAAAGAAAGAATGGATTCTCCTTCTGAGCTTCGATGAATTCAAGGGCCTCCTCAAGAATCCGATCCGGGGCATATGTTGTGGCCCGGTAATCGCCGGCAACTATGGCGCCCTCGGGTTTGCGGAGGTGTCCGGGAATCGGATTACTATTGATAGGATCGATGCCCTCGTCGTCATCAAGAAACGGAGGAAAGAAAGAGTGGGCGTTTCGCTGGCAGTTGTAGCCATAGAAGCGGTCGAACCCCTGGCGGATCGGGGAGCCGGAGGTGTCGGTAGGCCCGAGGCCCCATTTCCCGAATCCTCCTGTCGCATAGCCCTTCGCCCGGAGGGCCTCGGCGATGGTGACAACCTCCGCGCTGATCGGCCACTGGCCGGGAAACGCCCTTCCATTGCCGGAGTCTCCGTTATTGCGAATTTCAGCGTGGCCGAGATGACGGCCNGTCATGAGGACACAACGGGCAGGGGCGCAAACCGGAGCTCCGGTGTAGTGTCGGAGGAATCTGATCCCCTCACCGGCAAGTCGGTCAATATTCGGGGTTTTTATTTTCGTCTGACCGTAGCACCCGAGCTCGCCCCATCCGAGGTCATCGGCGAGGATGAAAACGATGTTGGGCCCAGAGTTGTCAGTCNCGGCCGCNGATATCTTCGCAGTTNACAGAGGGAGAGCNGAGANAGCGAAGAGTTTGAAGAAAAGACGAATNTTCATGGAGGGATGATGGTGGGATGGNTGAGAGGTGGAGAACGGGGTCGCCTTGTCTGCGGAGGGCTAGTTTTTCTTACGCTTTTTGCTTCTNTTGAAATTGGCCTTGCGGGTGTGGGCTATTTCCTCAGTAGCGGCACCCTTGTCTCCCTGCGATTTCATCCAGCGATCCAGCTGGGTTGAGAGCTCTTTCCGAACCCCGGTGAGATCCTCGTCCTCGATAAGATTGACAAGGCAATGGGGATCCTGCTTGACGTCATACAGCTCCTCGGCAGGCCGGCGCTGGTATTTCGCGACCATTGCACGGGCATGAGCGTCNCCCTGAAGAGCTTTTTCCTGCCAGCTGACCCAGAAGTTGGCTTTTCCATCTCCCCCCTTGCGGGTGACCGCATTGGTAAAGGTGGCTTCCGGGTGAAGATTCCGGATGTAACGGTAGCGCGCATTGCCGCAGCTCCGGATTCCAAAAGCCTCGGTGCCGTTGATAATGCCCCGGGTGGTCTGCAAGCCGAAGGTATACTTCTTGTGCTCCTTGGAAGCGCCGCGGAGAACGGGAAGGAAGGATTTGCCATCGAGGTCCCGGGGAGTTGCGCCAGCGGCCTCGAGGAAGGTCGGGACGAGGTCCACATACTCAACTAGTGCGTCCGTGGAGGTGCCCGGTTTCACTTTCTCAGGCCATCGGGCGATCATNCCGGAGGCCAGGCCCAGTTCGAAGCAGGTCCATTTNGCAAAGGGAAAAGCGGAGCCCTGCTCGGACACCACTATGACGAGCGTGTTGTCTCGGAGGCCGAAGTCATCGAGGAGTGAGAGCAGGGCTCCACACTGCCAGTCGTAGTAGGTAATTTCGGCGAGGTACTTCGAGTAGGAGGCCCGCGTTGCGGGAGTGTCAACCCACGAGGGGGGTAGTTTCAGTGACTCGGGGGGATACGCAGAGGCATCTCCCATGGTGTAGGGGGAGTGAGGCTCGTTGGAGCAGGCAACCAGACAGAAGGGAGTGTCCGAGCTCCGGCACTCGGCGATGAACTTCTTCAGGTTTGGGAAAAAGGGGCGAGTTTCAGGCGTGTTGGTGCTGAAATCATTGGAATATTCAAAAGGGAAGGACTCCCTCGGGGAAATATGACCCTTTCCGCTAAGGGCTACCCGGTAACCGGAATCTCCCAGATAGTGAGCAATCGATTTTGTTCCCGGATAAACGCGGGTGTGATTTGGCCATGCTCCCGAACGAACCGGGTAGAGTCCGGTGTATATGTTATGCCGGGTCGGAGAGCACATTGGCGCGGTCTGGAAACAGCGGTTGAAAGTTAGGCCCTCCTTCGCGAGCTTGTTCAGGGTTGGCGTTCTGGCCTGGCCCCCATACACCTCCATGTCGAGGTAGGTGCAGTCGTCTGCGATCATCAGTACAATGTTCGGTTGTTCTTCTCCGCAGGACCCGGGCGAAAAGGCACCAAGCGCGAGAGTGCCGAGAAGGACCGAGGCAAGTGCGGGTGGAACGGGTCGGCGGGATGGCAGGATCTTCACGCTGGGATGCTAGGGACGAGAGACCTCTTGTCGATGGAGAACGGGGGGGTAATCAGGGCCGGCCGCAAGAACTTGAGAAGGGGAAATGTTTCACCCTTTGTCGGTAAGCCTGCGGGACTCCGGGCGGATTCGTCAGGAGATGATATCGGTGGCGACTTCTCCGTAGACATCAGTCAGGCGAAAGTCCCTGCCATTGTGCTGGTAGGTCAGCTTTCTATGATCGATGCCGAGAAGGTGCAAAATCGTTGCGTGCAGGTCGTGGACGGTGCATCGGTTCTCGATCGCGTGGTAACCGAACTCATCCGTACGGCCGTAGCGGAATCCACCTCGTACTCCCGCGCCCGCCATCCACATCGTGAACCCGTCAGGATGATGATCCCGGCCGACAGGCCCGTTGCCCTGCTGAGTAGTAGGGGTGCGGCCAAATTCGCCTCCCCAGAGGACCAGAGTGTCCTCCAGCAGCCCCCGGGCCTTGAGGTCGAGAATGAGTCCGGTAATGGGTTTGTCGATCTGGCCGACATTGAGCGAGTGCCCTTTCTCGAGGTGGGAGTGCTGGTCCCATTGTTCATTGTTGAATTTAAGCGAATGCGCATGACTCACCTGAATGAAGCGCACACCCCGCTCCGCGAGGCGCCTTGCCATGATGCACTCCCGGGCAAAGTTCTCCGTCTTGGGGTCATCCATGCCATAGAGCTTTCTGGTTGCCTCGGTCTCGCCGGAGAGGTCAGTTGCCTCCGGTGCTGCCATTTGCATGCGGAAGGCCAACTCGAAACTTTTCATCCGGTCCTCAAGGAGGGTCCCGGCTTGGCCTCCAGCGGATTGGCGTTCATGCATGCGCCGCAGAAGGCCGAGTTGAAGGGCCTGCTTCTGGTGGCTGATGCTCCCGTTGGTCATGTAATGGAACTGTGCATTTTTTGCCGGGGTATTTGGATAGCCGGGGGTCCCCAGAGGAACCCCGCCGAATTCGGCAGGAAGAAAGGCAGGTCCGAAGTTGTCAGATCCTCCATGCAGGGAAGTCGGGCAGATCGTGACGAAACCGGGGAGATTGTTGTTTTCGCTGCCCAGGCCATAGTTAATCCACGCACCCATGCTGGGCCGGAGGAGGGCTTCATCCCCTGTATGCATTTTCATGCACGCACCTCCGTGGGACACGTTTGTCTCACACAGTGAATGGACCATGCAGAGTTCGTCGGCAACCTCTGGCAGGTGTTGCCAGAGTTCGGACATCCAGTGGCCGCAGTTTCCGACCTGCCTGAGCGGCCATGGAGGTTTCAGCAGGTTGCCACGCTTGGCAAACTGGACCTTGCGCTCCGGGAATGGGAGCGGTTTCCCGTTGAATTTCTCCAGGCTGGGCTTGTAGTCAAAAAGGTCCACATGCGAGGGCCCGCCGTGCATGAAGAGGAAAATAACCCGGCGCGCCCGGGCGGGAAAGAGGGTCTGGGGCCGAAGCTGGGCTGCTCCCCGGGATTGCTCCGAAAGTAGAGTGCTGAGAGCCAGTCCCCCAAAGCCGAGAGCCATCTGGCCGAGGGCGGCCCGGCGCGGTAGCAGGTCTGCAGCAGGTATTTTGGTGCTCATCGCAGATAAAGGAAATCGTTTGAGATGAGAAGCGTGTGACAGAGCAGAGCCCAGGCACGGGAATCATTTTCGCCGCTCTGCCTGAGGAAGGTCATGGCGTCCGTCCGCTCGTCCTCGCTAACCGGCCGGGAAAACAGACGCAGATACAGTTCCTGCAGAGGATCTTCGTAGGAACTGATCTGTTCGGCGATGACCGCTGATTGGTCGATAAGGAATGGGCTATTNAACATGAGCAGAGCCTGGGTTGCTACCGTGCTGCTACCACGCCTTCCGGTGGGCGTGGTTGGATTCGGGAAATCCAGGAGGCTCAGGAAGTCGTAGACGTGACTACGAACCACGGGGAGATAAATACTGCGGTGACGATATTCTTCATAAATGTGTCTGTTTTTGACGATGTCAGCTGGGGACGGGTCCTGTGCCTTGACTGCTGGGGGAGGTCCCTCGGGAGCCTTCCGCGCGAGTGCTCCGGAGACGGCCAGCACGGCGTCGCGGAACACCTCCGCTTCCATCCGGAGTGGTTTTCGGCCATTCTTTCCGATGGAGACCTGATAGGTGTTTGAAAGCATGATGTGACGGTGAAGCTTCTTGAGTGACCATCCGTTNCGCAGGAACGAATGCGTCAGATAGTCGAGAAGGGGCTGGTTCTCCGGGTTGCTTCCGGTGGTTCCGAAGTTGTCCGGTGTGGAGACAAGACCTTCACCGAAGAACCAATGCCATACCCGGTTGACCATGACTCTCGCGGTCAGTGGATGTGCGGGTGACGTCATCCATTCCGCAAGTTCGAGGCGGCCGCTTTGCGTGGTTATTTTTCCGGGGTAGGCGGGCGCTCCGATGGCGGTGAGGAAGCCGCGAGGGACTGTTTCCCCGAGTTCATTTGGATTTCCTCTGACGTTGATGCGGGCATCAGCAATCTCTCCCTCCCTCACAGCCATAGCCTTGGGAAGGTCCTCTTTTTCTTTCTTATCAAGGTCCGATACCTCGGCCCGAAGAGCTTTTATTTTCTCAAGGAGGGCACCCATTTTTTTGGGATCCCGCACCGGCGTGAGCCTGATCTTGTCGAGGTGCGACATCATCGGTTCAGACTCAAGGCGCAGAACCCGCTTGCCTTTCTGAAGGTGCAGCATTCCTTCAAGATGCCATCTTTGGTCAGAGGGCATCCACCCGCCTGTGACCCGGGAGATCGCATCGTGTATTTCCACGGTGCCGTCGATCAATACACGGCCGGGACGGGAAGAAGCGGCAGCGTAGCGCAGGGCGAGTTGGTAGGCTCCCGGTTGGGGGATTTCGACATCGTATTCCGCGTAGTTACGCTGGGCGCCCGGGTCCGAGATGATTCCAATTCCCGCTCCATACTGTTCTTGGTCGACGACGATATTGCCACGATCAAGGTTCTCGGCTTCCCATTCAATGGTTCCTTTCGTGTCTCCGAGGCCCTTCAGGGACCTCTCGGACAGGTCGATTTTCTCTTTCAGAAGTTCAGTTTGGGCGCCGCGCGCTTTCCGGGCCTCGATTACCTGAGGAGTGACTAACTCCCGGTCCTCGATTGCCGTGCTGTGAAAGATGCCGGCAAGAGCATAGTAATCCCGCTCTGAGATGGGATCAAACTTGTGATCGTGACACCGTGCGCAACCCAGGGAGAGCCCAAGAAAGACCCGNCCCATCGTATCGATCTGCTCGTCGACGATGTCAGCGCGCTTCTTTAGTGGATCCTTCTCGGCAAGAATTTTCGTTCCGATGGCGAGAAAGCCGGTGGCTGCAATGCTTGTCGCCCGCGTTGGAGTCATGATGTCCCCTGACAACTGCTCGCGAACGAACTGGTCGTAGGGCATGTCTTGGTTGAAGGCGTTGATGACCCAGTTGCGATAACGCCAGGCGAAGGGATAGGCGTGATTTTCGTCACCGCCGTTGGAATCACCGTAGCGCGCGAGGTCAAGCCAGTGCCGCCCCCAGCGTTCACCGTAGTGAGGCGAGGCGAGGAGGTGATCGATCACTTTTTCCCATGAATCAGCAGACTGGTCGTTCACGAATGCCTCAACCTCGGCAGGAGTGGGTGGGAGACCAATCAGGTCAAAGTAAGCNCGGCGTATGAGACTATGTCGGGTGGCGCGTGGGATTGCCGCGATGGNCTCCTGGTCACTGTGTGACAGGGTCAAGCGGTCAAGATCATTCCGGATCCACTCTTCATGAATGACTTCCGGCAGAGGTGTGGGCAGTAATTGCTGGAAGGCCCAATGACCGCGCTCTCCCCCATGGGCGGATAGNGCGGCCACGATGAGAGCTGGCAGGGCCGGCCGGCAGGCGATGTGACACAGGTTGATGGTCCTTTCCCTTATCACAGATTCGCAAATCCGGGAAAGCGGGATTGCAGATTTCTAAGTTCGCTTTGGAGGCGGGTATTGAATTGTTAGAGAAGCGGGGTATCTCACCGCATGTGGTCTGACCTATCTGGCAGCCTCCCTGAGCTCCTTCCAACGGGTCCGCATCTCCGCCAGTCTCTTCCGGTGGGAGGGCATTCCNGCGAGGTTCTGACGTTCCATTGGGTCGGACTGGAGGTCGTAAAGCTCCTCGATCCCGGGCTTCGGAGCCAGCCAGTGAATGTATTTCCAGCGCTCACCACGGACGGCCTCAGATTCCGGAATCCGGGTGGGGATGAAATGGTGCTCATAAAAGAAATCATTCCGCCACCCTTTCGATTGGCCTGAAAGAAGAGGCAGGAGGGAGCGTCCCTGCATCTGATCGGGAGCCCGTATTCCTCCGTAGGAAAGGATGGTAGGCGCAAGATCGATGTTGAGCGCCAGTTTATCGAGGGAGTGGGTTGTCTTGCGCTGATCACGAGGGTCATGAATGACAAGAGGAATCCGGATCGATTCCTCATGGGCAAACCATTTTCCGGCAAGCCCTCTTTCCCCAAGGTAGAACCCGTGGTCAGAGGTGAAGATGATCACTGTATTTTCGGCCATGCCATGTTGCCTGAGGGCCTCTCTCATGCGGCCTACTTCGCGGTCCACCCCGAAGAGAAGTCGGTAGTAGTCTTTTACCGTCTCCTGATAGAGCGTTGGGGAAAAACGAATTTCCCAGCGCCGTCGGGATTCTGAATTTTTCAGGGGTTCATGCAGGGACTGGAAGATTGCAGGCTCAGAGAGCGGTGCTGGCGGAATTGTAATCCCGGAGAACATGTTTTCGTCACGCGCGTCGGGCGGGAACTGTCGTTTTGCCCCATCCTGGCAGTGGACGGCCTTGAAGCTGACCGAGAGGCACCATGGCTTGTCCGCTGGGACGGTCCGCAGGAATTCAAGGGATTGATCTCCCTGCAGGGCGGTCAGGTGCTGGTTGTTAGGGCGTTTCGGATCAAGAAATCTCCCCTGGCCAGCAAAGCCTCGCCAGAAATCAAAGGTCTTGCGCGCCTCGGTCATTTTGTTGCCGACNCCGTACTTACCGACAAATCCGGTATGGTATCCGGATTTTTTCAGGAGCAGGGGATAGGAGCCAGCCCATGCGGATTGCGTGAATTCAGTCCGGAAATCGTGAATTTTGTGACGAGCTTCATACTGACCGGTGAAGATACTCGCCCGGCTCACCATGCAGATCGCGGTGGTTACGAAGGCGTTCTTGAAAACATGGCTTTCTTCTGCAAGACGATCGAGGTGCGGGGTACGGCAGATCTTGTGCCCCGCGAAGCCGAAGGTATCGTATCGAAGGTCATCGACGAGCAGGAAGAGGATATTGGGCCGGGCAGCGCCTGAGGGGAGGGAAGCGAACAGGATGAGCAGCAGGGGAACGACAGTGCGCATAGAGACTCACTATCGCTCAGCCACTGGGGAAGCCATCAAAAACGCGCTCTTGAGCCGGAGCCTGAGTCTCTACTATCCGCACTCATTTTCCTCGAGCCATCCATTCAGTATTTCGAGAGCCGCTACCTGATCAATAATGTCGCGCTGAGCCTCGTTGTTCTTGCCCGCTTCTCGAAGCTTCTCCGAAGCGCTTATCGTTGTCAGCCTCTCGTCGCTATACTCCAGGCGAAGGTGGGGGAGCTTCGCCTTGAGAGCGTCGCCGAAGCGGCGGACCCGTTGGGTAGCCTCGCCCTCACTTCCATCGAGCCGCAGGGGAAGACCGACGACAATCAGGACGATATTCCGTGCTACGGCAATCTGTGATATTCTCTGTAGTGGGTCGGTCCTCTTGACGTGGATCGTTTCTACGGGATGAGAGGCGATGCCAAGTTCATCGGTGGCGGCAATTCCGATCCGTGACTGACCGTAATCAATGGCGAGAATCGGATGAGGGGTCATCTGCGCGGGACAATTCAGAGCCTCGGCTAAAGCAAGCTCTCCGGGAGTTGCGCCACCACTTTTTTGATTTCGTCCGCCCGCTCGCGGNTGGCAACCAGAATGGCATCATCAGTTTGCACTACGATAAGGTTGTCCACGCCGAGGAGTGCAACGTGCTTGTCTTGTGAACTGAAGACAATATTGCTGGCACTGTCGACGGCTGTGATCCCGGTATTGGTCTGGTTGCCTTGACCCTCAGAGCGGAGATGCTTTGCAACCGAGATCCACGACCCCACATCGTCCCAGTCAAAGGAGGCTTCGATATTAAGGACTCTCGAAGCCTTTTCGAGGAGGGCGTAATCAATGGAAATGGGGGTCAGTTGGGGAAAACGGGATGCTACCGTGGCCTTCAAGTCGGCACTCTTCTGCACCTCTTCGACGAATGCCCCGAGTTCAGGGGCATTGGCCTCAAGTTCAGCCCTCACGGCAGGAATGGTCCAGATGAACATACCGGCATTCCATGCAAAATTCCCACTGGCAAGAAATTCAGCGGCTTTGGTGGGGTCTGGCTTTTCACGGAAGCGATTAACCTCGTGAGGGGGATGATGGAGTTCCTGCTCTCCCAGGTTTGCAGCCTCTCCACGTTCTACATATCCGTAGGAGGGACAGGCCCAGGTAGGCTTAATTCCGATCGTGACAAGGCCTCCGTCCTGAGCAGCTGCCGACAGGGCATCTCTCATGACGGACTGGAATGCGCTGGTGTCCTCGATCAACTGGTCGGAGGGCAGGATGATCATTGAAGCCTCTGGATCGCGGGCTGCGACCAGTCCGATCCCAAGGGCAACAGCGGGGGCTGTGTCTCGTCGCGCGGGTTCTGCGAAGATGTTTTCTGGAGGCAGGGAGGAAGCCAGATCACGCACTGCGCTCTCCTGAGCTGTGTTTGTCAGGATGAGAATATTCTCCGGGGGGATCAAGCCTTCCAGTCTGCGGATGGTCTGCGTCAGGAGTGTGCCCGAATCAAGCAGGTCGAGCAGTTGTTTAGGCCTTGCGTTTCGACTAAGGGGCCAGAAGCGTGTTCCGCTACCGCCCGCCAGGATCATGGCATATGACTGGGACATCTGGGATGATAGTGAAGGAANATGGCCCCCTGTTAAAAGCAGCGAAGTAAGGAAATTCTTGTTTTCCCTTTCTCAGGATCAGTTACNCTCCCGGCGTGAATGACAAACAGCAAGACCCTGCCAAGACCTTGGTTGAAGCCAGCGTTGAGTGCGGCCCGGTAGTTCTCGGGGTGGCAGCTGGCATTTTCCTTGGTGATTTGATGCACCGCAGTGCGCGACGGCCGGTCGCATTTGCGCTTGGAGTACTCGGGGCCGCGGCGATTGCCCCGGTGATCGTTGATACCGTCCGCGACAAGGTTGCAGGTCCGCAGACCCGGCGGGGAACGCAGCGCACCCTGCGCAGTATCCGGGAAGGAGCAGGAGTGCCCGCCCGTGATATTGACTTCGTGGAAGAGGAGCTTGGCGAGGTTTACGCTGGTTGAGCATCCATTTCATCGGGCTCAATCGGAATTTGCCCCCCGGAGGTTTCCGGCGATCTCGCCGACCACGAGGGGAAATCCGGTCCGAAAGCGCTCCCTTGGGCGCCATCCAAGACCCGCGACAGCTTTACTGAAATCCACAGCGTAACGCCCTGCCCTGGCGGGATTCTCTGCCATCCCCGGCTGAGGAGAGATCAATGACGGAGGTTTTTCCAGAATCTCGAGGATATGCCGTGCAATGCCGATGTCCGTNCGTTCGCACTGCCCTCCGAGGAGGTAGATGGAACCTGGTTGGCCTTGAAGGAAAGCGGCGATCATGCCGCGGCAGTGATCATCGACATGAATCCAGTCCCTGATTCGGTTTCCATCTCCCTCGATTGTGAGGGGATGATTATGGAAAGCGGCTTCGACCCATCTCGGGATCATATTGCTGCCATGCTGACGAGGACCGTAATTGTCCGAGCAGCGGGTGATCACGATGTCCTGTTCCCTGTCATGGGCGGCGGCGAGACAGAGAAGGTCGGCGGCGGCCTTCGAAGCGGAGGAGGGTGTCAGGGGTTTGAGAGGGTTTATTTCTACTGAGCGCAAGGGCGGGGGAACCGTTCCGTAGACCTTGCTCGTGGAACATTGGAGAAGCGGTATCCCGGCAGCACCGCATTGATCGAGGACGCGTGCCGTTCCGAGAACATTTCCCGAGGCGAGATCGACATTGATATTTGGGCACTGTCCGGAATCGATTTCGGCAGCAAGGTTGAATACTCCGGTCGTCTTGTGTTTCTCGAGGATCCGGGGCAGCAGGCTGGGCTCGTGGATGTCACCTTCAATGAAAACAAATCGTGGATCCTGGTCCGGTCCGATGAGGTTGCCTCGGTGGCCTGCCGAGCCAAGGCGGTCAATCAGGACGAGGCGCTCGAGCCCCTCGGACCGGAGAAGATGACGGGCCAGTGCTGATCCCACAAACCCGGCTCCCCCGGTAACTACGATGGATCGAAGATTGCGCACGGCGCACGATAGGCATGATCGGCGGAAAGGGAACGGTCCTTTTTGAAGGAAAGATCACGAAACGGGGAGTGTCAATTTGAGTCGGCGAGATAGGAGCGCATGACCAGTCCTATGATCGGAATCGAAACCTGAGAAAGTTGAATCCCATTGACCCGACGGAGTGGTTAGTCAGACTNTGAGAGTGCACTCACTGACCAGACTCCCGCTTGCCNTGGTGCTGCTTATGCTGATTTCCTCGTGTGGTGGATTGCGGACTTCGGGTGGCTACGATGCCATGAATAACCCGCTGGATTCCCCGGGGAGCCAGCGGAGGGGAGCAGATTCCGGGGCTGACCTGCCTTATGCGCGGGGGAGCTACGTGGAAGTAACTGATGAGAATGCGGGACTCTTCCTTCGTTTTCCAGATGGTAACGCGCAACCGGACCTGAAACTTGTGATTGGGACTCCGCTGAAGGTNATGGGGGGGCGAAGCTCCTACCTGAGGGTGGAAACGGCCGAGGGCCAGATNGGATTCGTGCCGGCGATCATGGTAAGTAATAACGCCGCATCGGGCGGTGTGGTTGTAGCTGAGGGAGAGGTCCCCGCCGTTTCTGTGTCGGGAGATGACCTGCAGGTTCCGGGAACCCCATTCCCCGCGTCGTCAGGGGGAGGGGAGTCGTTCGTAGCCCCCGAACCGGAAGTGCCTCCAATTTCCGTAGAGTAGCTTTTTTCTGGCTGCCCTCAGACCTGGAGCCAGATCAGATAAAAGCANGCGGCCGGCAGCACCGGCAACCCTTTCGAGGTTTGTTCCTATGTGAGGAGGGTCTTAGTCGAGGCCGTCCAGAATGGCTTGGATTGCGTCAAAGTCTGGATTTTGACCAGGGTTGTCGTTGACCTCCGCATAACGAATAACNCCCCCTCCATCGATGACGAAGGCCGAGCGCTTTGCGACTCCGCCCATGGGAAGATTCATGTCTGGGAGGAAGCTCTCGTACGCAACCCCCCACTGGTTTGCGACCTCGTGTTCGTAGTCGCTCAAGAGAGTAACGTGGATCCCCTCCTTCTCCGCCCATGCGGCCTGGGCGAACGGATTGTCGCCGCTGACGGCGAGAACCTGTGCTCCCAGTTCGCTGTAGCGACCAAGAGTGCCAGAGACAGCGCACATCTCATCCGTGCAGGGCCCGGTGAAGGCCATCGGGAAAAACAGCAAAAGAGTCTTCTTTCCGTCCGTGAGCTGGGAGAGTGTTAGTTGCGTCGGACCATCTGAGCCCACACTCGTGAGGGTGAAATCGGGAGCTGCATCGCCTATCTGTAATGTCATGGGCGGGACTTTAGAGGGATGAAGGGAAGGGTCAATGTTCTGGATTCCAGCCTTTTGAAGGTCAGCTTATCGGTCTCTTGTGAGAAAAAGGTAAAAAATAAGATTAATTTACATNATTCATAATACACTAATANTNAACGNNATATAGATTAATNGGCTGTATGGAGNGTGAATTTTTATAAAAAAGTAGTGGAAAATTTACACAACTCTTGATAATCACTTTTCACCAACGAGGCGGGTCTAGTCAGCCTGCCGGCCATCAAGGCCAGAATTCACCCACCCTTACCTCATCACCAATGAAAGGATTTATTCTCCCTACCGTCTTGGTGTTTTTTGTCAGTGCTTCCCTTCCCGCGGCTCTTCCGCGGGGAGGGACTGCCACCCGCTCTTTCGTCTCTCCGCGGCCAGTCGCCACCAAGGCTGTGATCTCGGGACTTGAAGAGAGGTCTTTCCAGTCCCTGCCGCCCGTTTTGATCGAATTGAGTGACCTTCCAGCCACAGCGGCCGTTTGGGTGGAGGTTTTGCGAGGCCGACCTGCTCCTCCACATGCAGTTGGGAAAACGGTGGAATCGAAGTTTTACCTTCGGAGGGGAGGAGTTGGGATTCTGAGTGTTCCGGGCATCCACAGGGTCTGCCGCTNTGGAGGAATCTATACCGTGATCGTGAAGATGTCGGACGCGAGGGGGACTGCGATACTGAGCCAGATGAGTTTTGAACTGTTTCCCCAGCGGCTNGCCCAGCATTAAAATCGCCTTTCAAGAATGACGAGTATGTTGTCGTTCTGCCTTCTCACGAATTTCAAATCCCGCGAAAACTGATCAACAGCCCAGCACGGTTTTCGTAATTTCAGCAGTAGAGAGGTCCGGGTTCCCACCCGGGCCTCTCTTTTTTGCGGAGGGTGAGTATTGTTGTGGTCGTGGCCCTCACTGTGGTCTAAGTCAGGGAAGTTCTATCCGGTATGACTTGGGAATTGTCAGAATTTGGCCAGGGATTGTGCACAGGAAGCGGGATCGGGGAGTTGATGGACGACCTGGGCGTNGCCCTCGCTACGGGGGGTGAGGACATACGTATGCTCGGCGGTGGTCAGCCTGCTCACATTCCGGAGATTGATGCCGTGTGGCGCCGACGCATGGAGGAGATCATGGCAGAGGATGGTGGCTTGGAGCAAATGCTCGGAGATTATGAGGGCCCTGCTGGCAATGAAGAATTCCGGATTGCGCTTGCGGGTCTTCTGCACCGTGAATTCGGGTGGAAGGTTGGACCGGAGAATGTCGCGATTACCGCAGGCGGGCAGACGGCCTTTTTCTTCCTTTTCAATTCACTTGGAGGTCGCTTTCCGGACGGTCGGCANAAGAAGGTTCTCCTTCCCCTNGTGCCGGAGTATATCGGCTACGCGAGTCAGTCGGCCGGGGGNGACCTTTTCCGGGGGATGAAGCCACGGATTGATTTGATCGGGGAGCACGAGTTCAAGTATCGGGTCGATTTTGATTCTCTCCTGATTGATAAGGATGTGGCTGCGATTTGTGTTTCACGACCAACCAATCCCACTGGTAACGTGCTGACTGACGGAGAAATCCGGCAGCTTGCGGGACTCGCGGAGGAACATTCAATCCCCCTCATCATTGATAACGCTTATGGAGCGCCTTTTCCCAATATCATCTTCGGGGAAGGAACTCCGATATGGAATGAGAACATCATCCTGACTCAGAGCCTTTCCAAGACGGGACTGCCGGGCACTCGAACAGGTATTGTTATTGCCCGGAAGGAGGTGATCCGATGGGTTGCCTCCATGACCTCGATCGTGGGTCTCTCCAATACCAATGCCGGGCAGGCCATCATGCAGCCGCTGATGGAAAGTGGTGAAATTCTTCGGTTGAGCAATGAAGTGATGCAGCCGTTTTACCGGGACCGCTCGAATCAAGCCCGGGCCATGATTGAAACGTATTTCGATCCTGCGCTTCCATGGCGGGTTCATAAGCGCGAGGGGGCACTCTTTCTCTGGCTCTGGTTCGAGGGCCTGCCGATCAAGTCCTCTGAGCTTTACCAGCGTCTTAAGGCGAGGAATGTCCTGGTGGTGCCGGGAAATCATTTCTTCTACGGTCTGGACGAAGGGGACTGGGCTCACCGTGATGAGTGCCTGAGGATTTCGTTCACAATGCCTAAAGAGGTCGTGGAGGAGGGCTTTCGCATCATCGGAGAGGAAGTCCAGCGCGCGTATGCCGGGTCCTAGGCACGGGTAGGAAACGAGGCAGCCTTCTAGCGTCCCTTGCCTTGCTCGAGACGCCCTAGGAGGTCCCGATGGAGGGTCCGGTTCCAGAGGAGCGCCGGGTGAATGGGGGACCAGAAGTGAATATTATCGCCCCGGTGCCAGTTTGGGCTCTCAAGAGGCATCATGACTACATCGAGTGGACTGCGGTAGGAGGTAGTCGGGATCTTGAGGTCATCGTAGACTTGTTCGCTCCCCTGCAGCTTTGCGAGGAATGCACTGTTGGGTCTCATCTGGCGCGCCCCGAGGCCGGGGTAAAGGTAAGCCACATAGGTCCCATTGTGGGGGGTGGCGACGGTATGAAGTCCCCGGCAGCGCACCGCACCATCCAGCTCCTGGAGGTAGTAGCGCGAGATCAGGCCTCCCATGCTGAATGCCACGATCGAGAACTCACCATCGGGGCCCCATTTCTGATCAATGATCTCTCGGAGCTGTCTAGCCATGAGTTCGAGTCCTTTGCGTCCGTCCACCGGCCGTAATGAGGGCATGAGGCATTCGTATCCTTCGGCTGCAATGGCATCGCGAAGAAAGGAGAGCCCTATCCGGGTGTCAAAGATCCCGTGAACGATCACGACCCTTCCCTTGACAGGCAAGCTGGCCCGTGCGGCTACTTTATGTGAGACCCCGGGATGAGAATTGGTCGGGCTGCAGGAAAAAATGCCGAGCAGCAAGCTTAGGAGGATCGGTCTCAGAGGGCGTGGCATCGATTCAGTAGTGATGAGTTCGGAAGGGCGGGGGGCGGCTTCAGCAATACTGGGGACTCTAAAAGGCGCCTTTTGCTCATTATTTTACAGCCGTCCTTGTCATTCGGTACATTGAAAGTCCTGATCGGGCTATCGAGTGGACCAATGAGAGGGACTCGATCCGTTGCGCCGGCTGGACGTCGATCCTTCGCCGGACGGAAAAGAGGGAGGTGCTGGAACCCGGTGAGGCCGGGGAGGGGATCGCATTCCCGGGGGATCGGAGAGATCGAAACCACCTGAAATAGGACTCTTTTGAACAAGTGTTCACTAGAACATATTAATTCTTGCCAGTGCCGAGAGAACACCTTAACATTGCCGAAGACCAAATCAAAATTGTCATGAGTATTGTTGCTGCTAAATCTAAGCCAATGGCCAATCAGAAAGCCTCCACTGCCTCCTCGCCCGAAGAAAAGAAACCCTCCAGCAGAGCCGCTGCCACGCCGGTGAGGGACAAAGCTGCCGAGAAAATGGCCGAAGCCCGTAAGAAGAATCTCGATCTCGCAATTTCGTCGATCCAGAAGGAATTCGGGGAAACTGCGATTATGCGGATGGGAGATGAGCATTGCATGGACGTTGATGTCATTCCCACTGGTAATCTTCTTATTGACCGGGCCTTGGGTGTCGGTGGTTTGCCACGTGGGCGCATCGTTGAGATTTACGGCCCTGAATCCTCTGGAAAGACAACCCTGACCCTGACTGCGATCGCGCAGGCGCAACGAAGGGGAGGGCTTGCTGCCTTCATCGACGTCGAACACGCCCTCGATCCACAATATGCGAGAAAGCTTGGGGTCAACCTCGATGATCTCTTGGTGTCCCAGCCCTCTTCAGGAGAGGAGGCCCTGCAGATCTGTGAGGCGCTCGTCCGGTCTAACGCGATCGATGTCGTCGTTCTCGACTCTGTTGCCGCCCTTGTGACAAAGCAGGAGCTCGAGGGAGAAATTGGTGATTCGACGGTAGGAACACAGGCTCGATTGATGAGTGCCGCAATGAGGAAGCTAACCGCTCTTATCTCCAAGGCGCGCACAGTTTGCATCTTTACGAATCAGATTCGAGAGAAGATCGGAGTGATGTTCGGCAATCCGGAGACGACACCGGGGGGCAGGGCTCTTAAATTCTTTTCCTCAGTGCGAATGGACATTCGTCGGATCGGTCAGATCAAGGCGACCGATGGCACGGTTCAGGGTAATCGTACCCGGATCAAGGTCGTGAAAAACAAGGTAGCACCACCATTCACAGAGGCCGAATTCGACATCATGTACAATGAGGGGATCTCTTCCGTAGGATCACTACTGGATCTAGCCTTGGAGTATAATTTCGTCCAGAAGCGGGGAAGTTGGTTTAGCTATGATGGAGAACAACTGGCTCAGGGTCGGGATGCGGCGAAGGAAGCTCTTCGCGCAGACGAAAAGCTCTATGCGGAACTTGAAGAGAAGGTCAAGGAGCAGCTGACTAATCCTGCGAAATAGCGGAAAGGAGAGGCGCCGACTTCGGTCGGCGCACGGCTTCATTCTATCAGTATTCGTCCTGCACGCCGGCAACAGTAAGCGTCTCCGGGCAAACTGATTCTTGCGGGCGAGTCTGGCTCCAGGAGCGGGAGGCAGCGATCGACAAGATCCCGGGAAAGATTAGGGATCCCGGACTGCTTCAAATAGAGGAAAAGCGCCCGTCTCTGTAACGGCGCGTTGAGCTTGCGAAGTTTAGGGAGGAAGAGCCGGCCCTGTGGATCCATGAGGTCGAGAACATCGAGAAGGTGATCCAAGGCTTCTTCGCTCTCAAGGCTCGCATTCGATGCCCGCACGATCGCGGGGACAACGTCGCGTGTCATTAATTCTCCAAGCAGGGGTAGGATCTCTGAGCGAAGTCTGTTCCGGGGCGTGAAGGGATCGCCGTTACTGGCATCATCCCGGTAAGGAATCTTCTCCTCTTCGAGAAACTGATCGATCTGAGACCGCCTGAGACCGAGAAGGGGCCGGAGCAGGGTCAGCTTCTTGCGGCCTACAGTCACGCTGGACTCGTATTTCATGCCCTTGAACCCAGACGAGCCTCGCAGGAGATTGAGAAGAATGGTCTCCGCATTATCATCCGCATGATGGGCCAGAAGTACCGTGTTGCATCGATGTTTGCGGGCGCACTCGGCAAAAAATTCGTGCCGGCAACGCCTTGCCGCGACTTCCACAGAGACCTTGTCTTCCTCCGCGCGGCGCTGGACGTTCGCACGGGCGATTTCAAAGGGCAGGTTGCAGGATTCTGCCTGGTCCCGGACGAAGGCTGCATCGTGCGCAGAAAACAGTCCACGCAACTGGTGATTCAGGTGGCAAAGGACAACTTTGTGGCTTCCAGTTTCGATCAGGGTATGGAGCAGGGCGACCGAGTCCCGTCCGCCGGATATGCCCAGAAGGTAGCGCCGACGTGGCGAAAAGCGGGAATCGAGAATTAAGGGCATCGGTTGCAGGGCAGAGGCTAGGTTGATGTGATGACCTGAATCAAGCCGCCACCCTCCGGGGAGCCACATCGGCGTGAGGCGCTCTCGGTGGTGAGCTGTCCCGGGTCGGGGGCGTTACCCGATACGATCAGCTCCGAAGTATGGTGCCAGGGCTTCCGGAATTTTGACCGAGCCATCTGCCTGCTGGTTCTGCTCGAGGAGGGCGACGTAGAGGCGCGGAAGAGCGGTTCCGGAACCGTTCAAGGTATGACAGAGCCGGTTTTTCCCTTCCTCATCCTTGAAACGTAACTTCATGCGGCGTGCTTGATAGTCTGTGAAATTCGAGCAGCTGGACACTTCGAGATACTTGCCATGACCGGGGGCCCACACCTCAATATCATAAGTGCGGGCTGCTCCGAAGCCAATGTCCCCTCCACATAGCTCAATGACGCGATAATGGAGATTCAGGGACTGGAGCACGGATTCGGCATGCCCTGTGAGTTCCTCGAGAGCGGCAAAGGACTCGTCGGGGTGGACAATTTGAACAAGCTCGACCTTGTCGAACTGGTGGACGCGGATAATCCCTCGTGTGTCTCTTCCTGCACTTCCTGCTTCCCTTCTCCAGCAGGGAGTGTGCGCAGTCATTTTAACCGGGAGGTCCTTTTCCTGAAGCAGGGTGTCGCGGTAGAGGTTGGTAACCGGAACCTCTGCGGTAGGAATCAGGAAGAGCTCACCGTTCTCAGTGGGATAGACCTCCTCGGCAAATTTCGGCAGCTGACCGGTTCCGATTCCGCACTCTCTTCTGGCCAGGTAGGGCACTCCGACCTCCTCGTATCCGTGGGCCTTGGTCTGGAGATCGAGAAGATACTGGATGAGTGCCCGTTGCAGGCGCGCTCCTTCACCGCGGAACACGGGAAATCCGCTCCCTGCAATCCTCACCCCGTCCTCAAAGGAGATGAGCCCGTGATGCTCTGCGAGGGCGACATGATCCAAGGGGTTATCGATGGAAGACCTCTCGCCCCACGTTCTCAACTCCGGGTTGTCTTCCTCGCCTGTGCCCTCCGGAATATTTTCGTGGGGCAGGTTGGGTATGTTCAGAAGTAATTCAGTTTGCCGTGCCTCGGCTGTTGAACCTTCCTCTTCAAGTATTTTGATTCGGTCTCCAATTTCCTTTACCCGGGCTTCGATGGCGGAACTGTCTTCACCCTTTGCGCGCAGGGCGCCGATCTCCTTGGAAGTTTTCTTCCGGTCAGCCTGCAACTGTTGTTTGGCAGTTTCTGCCTTGCGTCGACGTTCGTCGCAGCTGAGGACCTCATCAATCATATCAGCTGAGCCATCGTGACGCCTCGCGAGGCGGTGTCTGATGGTGTCAGAATCATCTCGGATGGCTCGGATGTCGATCATGGGTGGAAGGCCGGGATAAGAACAGCACAGGGGTGTGAGTTCACGCGAAAACTTTGAAAATGCCGCTAGGCATCCTATCCGGATAATTTTTCCCCGCCAATCAGTAGGGCCTGCCGGGAGAGCTCAGCGTAGAGTCCGTCTGCAGCGAGAAGCTGGCGATGTGTTCCCTCTTGAACCACGGTTCCCTGATCGAGAACGTAAATACGGTCTGCGTTTCGGATGGTCGAGAGGCGATGGGCGATTACGAAAGCGCTCCTGTCGGCCATCAGTGCTTCCAAAGCTTCCTGGATCAGTCGTTCCGTTTCCGAGTCTACTGAGGCAGTGGCTTCGTCGAGCAGGAGGATGGGAGGGTCTTTCAGCAGGGCACGGGCAATGGACAGACGCTGCTTTTCCCCCCCGGACAGCTTCACCCCTCGTTCTCCGACATTCGTGTCCAGACCGTCGGGCAGGTCGCGTACGAGGCCGCTCGCCCGGGCCGATTCAAGAGCCTTCCACAGCTCGGTCTCATCTGCCTCCGGTTTTGCCAGGAGAAGATTTTCGCGGACGCTCCCGTTGAAGAGAAAGGCCTCCTGGGTCACGTATCCGAGAGCTGATCTCAAAGAGCGCTTCCNGGTTTGGTTCAGCTCGTGACCGTCGATTGTGATGGACCCGCTGTCGTATTCGTAAAAGCGGCAAAGAAGGCTGACGATTGTCGATTTGCCGGCTCCGGTAGGCCCCACCAGCGCAATGGTTTCACCGGGCTTTGCGTGCAGGGTGACATCCTGCAGGGTCGGCTGTGCTCCATAGGAGAAGGACACATTCTCAAGACGAACATCACCGAGCACGGGTTCGGNAAGAGCTTCTCCCGCCTCAGAATGAGGTTCGTCCTCGGAGTCGAGAATCTCAAAGACCCGATCGGCGGCGGCGCGGGAAGAAAGGGCCATCTGGTTCAGTTGATGCAGTTTGCTCACCGGTTCGTAGAACAGGGATAGCAGGAGAAAGAANAGCACCAGCTCTCCCAGCTCCATGGTGCCGTTCATGACGGCCTGTCCCCCGAATCCGAGGACGAGGGCGTAACCGACCATTCCCGCGAAAGACATGCCGGGCGAGTAGAAGGCCCACCAGCGCATGATGCGAAGGCTCGCCTTGCGCAACTTGTCTGAAAACGCGTTGAATCGCGCGTGCTCTCTCTCCTCCGCGGTATAGGTCTTGATCTGAGAAATCCCGGAAACATTGTCGTGCAACAGGGAGTTCATGTCGCTCGCTGCATCCCGTTGTCCGCGATACCGGTCGCGGGCATCCCGGGTATAGATCCAAGCACCAAGAACGAGGAAGGGCACCGGCAAGGTGGCCCAGAGCGCTACTGTCAAATCGGTGTAGTACATGACCGCGCCCACTGCCACGAGTTGAATAAGGGCGACAACCCCCAGTTCGATTCCATCGATGAGGACCCGCTCCATGGCGGTGACATCTTCCACCACCCTGGTCATGATGTCGCCGGTGCGCCGGCCGTCGAACCACCGGAGAGGAAGGCGCTGGAGCTTCTGGTAGAGATCGGATCGGATATCAAAAATCACCCGCTGCTCGAAGTGATTGTTCAAGATGATGCGGGCGCAGTTTAGTGCGTCCTTGAGGAAAAAACCCATTAAACCCAGAAAAACCCACAGGAGCAGCTCGTGGTGGCGGCCTGGCTCCGGCAGGATTTCGTCGACCACATACCCTGTGATTGAGGGGAAGACCACAACACTGAGAGCCATCAGAGTGGCGCATACCAGCTGGGCGCTACCCAGCAAGGGGTAGCGGCGCAGGTAGCTGATAACCCGGAGAATTGTCTTCATCTGCGCGGGGGAGATAGCGTTGAGGCAAGCATATTGTAAAGAAACTGAAGGTTTTTCCGGTGATTTTAAGGTTGTTACGATGGAACGCTGGTCGTTAGTGTCCAACCTAGCCAGCACTGCGGGTTTCCCCTTGGGGTGCTTGCTTACCTTGCTTTTCACCCGAATCCCAACTGCACAGAATAACCATGGCAAATATATTTGCGATTTTAACGATTGTCGTCCTGATCCTCTCTGGATGGATCGCCTGGAAAAACCAGGGGAATGATACTGAGGGAACTGGTTACAAGGGATGGATCGCCAAGCGGGAAAGCATGGAGCTTACCCTGAAGAACGCTCAGGATCGCTTGGCGAAGTTGCAGACCACCCTGGAGGAGACGGAGACCACCCTCACAGAGTTTAACGCTGAGAATGAAACCAAGACTGGTGAGAACGCGGCGCAGAAGGAAAAGAACGAGAATCTGAAGGCAGAGGTGGCCGCCCTTGAGGCCGAAGCCAAGGCCAAGGCCGCCGAGGTCACCGAAAAGGAGGACAGCATCAAGGAGTTTGGAGACGTTGATCAGGTCCTTGCTGAGTTGACTCAGTTGCAGAGTGATCTACGTCAGATTGAGTTGGATCTCACCCAGGGAGAGGCCAACCGGGCGGATCTCGAGGCTCAACTGGCCGGGGTGGAAGCGTCCCTTGCCGATGTGAGGGAGCGGATCAGCTGGCGGGTTTCCGGAGAGAGTAACCCGAAGGCAGAGACGCGGATTCGAAGCGTTTACGCGACCCTTGGTTTTGTCACCCTCGCGGGAGGAGATGATATTGGGATCGTGAAGAATTCCACTCTTGAAGTTGTCCGTGAGGACGCAGTCATTGCCAAGCTCAAGGTGACTACCGTCGAGTCTAAGAGCGCGGCAGCAGACATCATTCCTGATTCAGTGGTTGATGGCGAAAGTGTCCAGACCGGTGACACGGTGCGTTCCGCCCAGAAAGCGGCTCCGGATCCTGAGCCTGCTCCTGTCCCTGCCCTCAATCCGGAGCCCTTGGATGCTGACCCTCTTCTCGAGCCTGAACCCGAGCCGGTCCCAGCGGATGACGCCGATCCATTTGGATAAACCCCTTACTTTTCCAAAACGATGAACCCGAAGCCAATTGTCTACATTCTTTCCGCTGCAGTAACCGCGACAGCAGTTTTCTTCAGCATCGANAATAAGAAGAAACTCGAGGGCGAGATCGCGACGTTCGTGGAGCGCCGTACTACGAAGGACGCTGTTGAGAGGAACGAAGATAAAACTCAGAAGACCCTGACGGAGACCGAGGCAATGCTCGAAACCGCTCAGAAGCTCAATGCCGATCTCATTGCCGAGATGGAGAATATGAAGAGCCGTGAGACCTCNATGAACAGGTCCAAGGAAGAGGCGCAGGTAAAGATCGACGAATCTGATGCGCGGCTCTCACAGTTGGCCGAAATCAAGGCCAAGATCGACAAGGCCCTTGAAGGCGTAAATATTGCCTGGCCCCAGATCCCTTCGGAGATCAAACGGCTGCAGGAAGTTCGCAAGAAGAAGGGTGACGACCTTGACCTTCTTAACGAGTTTGTTGCCAAGCTCACCAAGGACGTTGCGGATAAGCGAGCCTCCAATGCCCGTGAGAGCGAGCGTCTGACCAAGATCCGGACAAAGATCGCCCGGAACGCAAAGGTAGGGGCAATCACTTCAGTAAACTCCACGTGGGGCTTCGTAATTGTGAATCTGGGAACGAACAATTCCAACGTGACACCCCAGTCCAAGCTTCTCATCACCCGGAACGGCCGTCTTCTCGGCCGCCTGACCCCTAATTCGGTGGAGGCCAGTCAGACCGTGTGTGATCTGAACGCACGAGACCTCAATCCTGGCGTCCGGATTCAGCCCGGTGATCAGGTAACGCTGGCTGATTCCTCTTCAGGTCAGTAGGCGACGGCGAGAAAATCAATTTGCCAGACCGGCGGGATGTTCCCGCCGGTTTTTTTTGGGCAGATATGAACCGGTTCACCGGTTGACGAACACGCAGCGGTCAACGGGCGCTTGCCTCCGAGATCAGTCCTGCTATTGCTCTCGCATGCGAAAGACCTTTTTTGCTCTCATGGTGCTTGCCGCTGGGCTCCTCAGTAGTTGTGGTGTGGATAACGGTCCCAGAGCGGTGGGTCCTGCCGGGAATGCGGCGAGCTCAATGCCATGGAACACCCCTCAGCAAGGAGAAGGTCAGGGCATGATGGGGCTCATGCTGGACCGGTAATCCGGTGCAACCCAGCGTGGTCTTTTGGGCACATTTCAACGCTTTCAGCAAGGTCGTAACCAGAGCTGAATTCACTGCTGAGATCCATCTTAGGAACTAGCGCAAGATGTGGAAGCCTCGTGGCCCGGGATCAGCTGGAGCGTGCTAATTCCTCATCTGCCCCCGCGGGTATCGGAGCCGGTCCACCCGTCTCGTCCTTTCATTTCCGATCCAGAAAAAATTCATGAAACAGAGTGCTTCATTCCTAAGTGTCCTTGTCCTGACCACACTTATCGGCAGGGCGGCTGACCAGCGACCTAACATTCTCTTCATCATGTCGGACGATCACACCGCCCAGGCGGTGGGGGCTTACGCCACGGTGCTCAAGGATCTTAATCCCACTCCGACGATCGACACCCTCGCTGCTGAGGGGATGACCTTTGACAACGCNTTCTGTACGAATGCGATCTGCACNCCGAGTCGAGCCTGCATTATCACCGGCCAGTATCCACATGTGAACGGGGTGTTCGACCTCCGGGGAAATATTCTACCTGAGAAGCAGGTCCTGCCGATCCTCTTCCGCAATGCTGGTTACCAAACAGCCATGATCGGGAAGTGGCACCTCAAGAAGGAACCAAATTTCGATTACTACAAGGTGCTTCCGGGGCAGGGAAAATACTTCGACACCATGTTCCGCATCCAGGGTCCCAGAAAATGGCCACAGAATACCGTTACCCACGNGGGCCGGCACTCGTCTGATGCCATCACTGATTCAGCCCTCGACTGGTTCAGGAACAAGCGAGATCCCGACAAGCCCTTCTTCGTCTGCCACCAGTACAAGGCGCCGCATGACTACTTTGAGAACGCGCCGCGCTATCAATCCTACCTGAGAGACGTATCCATTCCGGAGCCTCCCACGCTCCATGATGTTCCGAGGACTTTTGGATCGATTGCCACCCGGGGGCATAATGATGAGCTCATGGCTCACATCGGAACCAGTATCGGCAAGCGTAATCCGCGTCGGTCCTACGCGGTGGACCTGAAGGAACGGTTTCCTGAGGAGTTTCCCTCCGACTATGACGTGACGAGGTTGTCCGAACGTGAGACCACGCGCCTTGCCTACCAGGCCTACCTTCGTAAATACCTCCGCTGCGTTAAGGGCGTGGATGATAACCTCAAGCGCCTCTTCGATTACCTCAGGAAGGAGGGACTCTACGATAACACCGTCATTATCTACACCGGAGACCAGGGGTTCTGGCTTGGAGAAAACGACTATCAGGACAAACGCTGGGCCTATGATCCCTCCATGCGCATGCCCTTCATCGTTCGCTACCCGGGTAGTATCCGGGGCGGAACGCGTAGCGATGCCATCGTGGAGAACGTTGACTATCCGGCACTGATGCTGGACTTCGCGGGGATACCCCGGCCCAGTTCCATGCAGGGGCGCTCTTTCAAGTCGATCTGCGAGACCGGAAAGGAGCCTGCGGATTGGAAGAAGGCGGCCTATTACCGCTACTGGATGCACATGGCGCACCATGACAACCCGGGGGAAATGGCTATCCGGACCAAGACCCACAAGTTGATTTATTTCTACGGGGCAGACTACGAGGGTAAGAACCAGACGCCGCCTGCCTGGGAACTCTACGATCTGAGCACGGACCCTTCAGAGCTCCATAACGTTTACGACCATCCCGCATATTTCAAGGTGCGGGAGGAGTTGAAAAAGCAGCTGGCTCTTTTGCGCAGGGATATCGGTGACGATGGTTCCCACTATCCCGCGTGCGAAAAGGTTGTGCAGGAGTTCTGGGATTACGACGAGGGCGATCGGGAAAAGGCGATTGAGATTTCCCGCCGGTTTAAGGCCTTGCGAGAGGCATCTCTTAGTAACCGTGGGGTGAACGGTGTTACAGGAGATCAGGCTCGGTGATATGGCTCGCCCCTTTTGACAGTGTAGGCGCGGTAAAGTTGCTCGAGGAGGACTACGAGGGCCAGTTCATGCTGCATCGTCATATTGGAGAGAGACCATGCCTCATCGCATTGGCCACGAAGTTCCGGGGAGTGTCCACCTGCACCTCCGATTAGAAAGGTCACCCTCTTGATNCCGGGGCAGTTCTCAAGTCGAGTCAGCTCGTCAGCGATTCCGGTAGTAGTCAGCTGAGAACCCCTTTCATCGAGAGCGATGCGGTAGCTTCCTTCGCTCCGGGAGAGCAGCAAGGATGATTCATCGCGACCCTTCAGGAATTCGAGGTCGAGAGATACGTAGTGCTTCAGTCGCCCGGCGTATTCCCTGACGCCCTCACCAGCATACCCAAGCTTGGGCCTTCCGATGGCGAGGATTCCTAGTTTCACAGCTGCGAGGCAGGAGAATGCGCAAGGCCTGCGATCTTCTATCTGGTTTCTCTCAGGAGACGGGGAAGAAGGTCTTTGATGGCCACCCTTTCCTGCTCCATGGAGTCCCGGTGACGGAGAGTGACGGTATCCTTGAGCTCAGGGTCCTCCTCGCCGAGGGNTTCGAAGTCCACGGTGATACAAAACGGAGTGCCGACTTCGTCCTGTCTTCGGTAGCGCCGGCCAACTGCTCCGGTGGCATCATAGAAGACCGGCAGGTAACGTCCAAGCTCCTGCTGGATCTCCCGGCTGATTCTTACCTGATCCTCATTTTTCTTAAGGAGGGGAAAAATGGCTGCCTTGATGGGAGCCATCCTCGGATGGAGACGCATGACCGTGCGGATCTCGGATTTCCCTTTAGCGTCCACCACTTCCTCTTCGTCAAAAGCCTCACAGAGAAGGGCGAGGACNGTNCGGTCACATCCAGCGGAGGGTTCCACCACGTGGGGGATAAACTTTTCCTTGGTTGCCTCGTCGAAATACTCAATCGGTTTTCCGGAGTGCTCCTGGTGTTTGGAGAGGTCGTAGTCGGTCCGATAGGCTACTCCCTCGAGTTCCTGNCAACCGAAGGGGAAATCGAACTCAATATCGTAGGTTTTCTCGGAGTAGTGTGCGCGCTCTCCGTCCGGCACGTCAAGGACGTGCAGTTTCTCCCGGGGCAGGCCGATGTCCTCATAAAAGGAGAGTCGCTTTTCAAGCCATTCATCTGTCAGTCGCAGCCCGTCTCCCGGCCTGCAGAAGTATTCGATCTCCATCTGCTCGAATTCACGGGATCGAAAAGTGAAATTCCTGGGGTTGATTTCATTTCGGAATGCCTTTCCGATCTGGGCGATACCAAAGGGTACTTTCATCCGGGACGTATCGAGAACGTTCTTGAACTGGGTAAAGATGGATTGCGCGGTTTCTGGTCGCAGGTAGGCAATGGCACTGGGGTCATCCTCGGTGGAGGAGGCTCCCATTTGGGTTTTGAACATGAGGTTGAATTCCCGCGCCTCAGTCAGGAGAGATCCGTTTTCAGGATTGAAGCTGGTTGTATTGTTCTCCTCGGAAGTGGTTTCCCCCTTTAGCTCAAGGGCCTTTGGGGAGAGAGACTTGTTTGGGTGAAATTGAGCGTAGTATTGACGCGCGGTCTTCCGGGCCCTGTTTTCGTCCTGACCTTCGCGCAGAAGAACGGCGAATCTGCGTTCAACTGCCCAGTCTCCCTCCGAGGCTCCGCTGTAATGATATGCGGTTCCACTCTGTGGATCAATCTGGTCGGCGCGCAACCGGGCCTTGCTGAGCAGGCAGTCACACATGGGTTCCGAGAACCCGCCGACATGGCCCGAGGCCGTCAGCACGGCCTGATGGGTCAGAATGGATCCGTCGAGTCCGACGATGTCCTCTCTTTCCTGAACATTACAGCGCCACCAGTAGTCCTTCAGGTTACGTTTGACCTCTACACCCAGTGGACCGTAGTCCCAGCACCCGTTGAGGCCACCGTAGAGCTCGGCAGATTGATAGATGAATCCTCGTCGCTTGCACAGGGAGACAATCTTCTCCATGCGTTCCGGATCGGTATATTCTTTGTCAGCCATGATTCTGCTGGGTGCGGTGGGCCGCGATGGAAGCGCCCGGCAGGCGGTTTGGCAAGGAATTGAGACTCATCTGACCGGGAAGTCCCTGCCGGGAGGTGATTTTCCCTCCATATTCGGAAAACTCTGCCATACCATGCTGGCATGCGGATACAGGAGAGGGGGCATCAGTATCAGCGCGGGGATGATGGGGTCATGTCCGTCAGCCGGCTCGTAAGGCGCATGAAAAACATCCTCGAGATTGAAATTGGGGATGTGTGGGTTGAGGGCGAGGTGTCGAACCTGCGTAAACAGGGGAGCGGGCATTTTTATTTCTCAGTCAAGGATGATAAGGCCCAGTTGGCGTGTGCGGCCTTCAATGCCGAGAGGCGGTGCTCCGGTCACGGGGCATTACGGGATGGGGCACGCGTCCGGCTTCTCGGGGAGGTGACGGTCTATGAGGCCCGGGGCCAGGCCCAGCTCATCGTGAAGCGGGTCCAGTCGGCAGGGATTGGGGAACTGCAGGCTCGTTTCGAAGAATTGAAGAAGAAGCTTAATGGGGAGGGGCTCTTTGCCGAGGAACGGAAGAAGCCTCTCCCCGGTTTTCCCCGCGTGATCGGCCTGATTACCTCCGCCAGCGGTGCGGCCCTGCAGGATATGGTGAGCGTTCTTAACCGGCGGGCACCCTGGGTGCAGGCGGTTCTTTTCCCGGTGGCGGTTCAGGGCCGAGGAGCGTCCTCGGGCATCGCGCGTGCCATCAGTATGCTGAGTGCCCCGGAGGATCATGAGCTTCCGAGGTGTGATGTCATCGTGGTAGGTCGGGGGGGAGGATCGCTGGAGGATCTCTGGAATTTCAACGAGGAAGAGGTGGCACGAGCCATTGCGGACTGCTCGATTCCAGTGGTATCTGCGGTCGGGCACGAGATTGATTTCACGATCGCAGATTTTGTCGCAGATGTAAGGGCTCCCACGCCCAGTGCCGCGGCAGAGTTGATTGTCCCCGATGCGCGAGAGTTGCGCAGCAAGATGCGCAGGCTGGGGGAGAGCCTTCGACGGCCGGTCCATGCAAAAATACGGTCGGCACAGGAACTGGTCCGTTTTGCAAGACGAGGAGTGCTTGCGCACGATTCACATCGCGTGCTTCGGGAGCCAATTCTCCGGGCAGATGAGGCATCTGCAACAATCAAACGACTGGTGGCTGACCGGTTGCTGGAATGTCAGCAAGGTATCGCAGAGAGAAGAAGCGCATGGAAATCCCGGCATCCGAACCTTGTCG
>PBNG01000035.1 GCA_002723015.1 Roseibacillus sp.
ATGGCATTAATGTAGATTGAATATTGCTGATGGACGATTGAAATAAGGGTCGTGGAGCGCATTCCCCCCCATGTCCTGCTTGGAGCCTACACCGAAGGGGTATTTCCCATGTCTGAAGATGGGGAAATTCTTTGGTTTTCCCCCCACAAGCGCGGTCTGATTCCACTCGACGAACGGTTCAAGATCCCCCACGGATTGAAGCGCGTACTCAGAAAACGACCATTTGAGGTGAAGTGGGACTCCTCATTCCGGGAGGTGATTGAAGCATGCGGGGAGAGGAAAGAGACGTGGATTGATGAGGTAATCGTCGACAGCTACGTTCAGCTTCACGAGCTTGGTTTTGCCCACTCAATTGAATGCTGGGACAGTGATGGACTGCAGGGGGGGCTCTACGGCGTATCCCTGGGGAGAGCTTTCTTCGGGGAGTCCATGTTCTCGCGGAAAACGGATGCCAGTAAGGTCGCCCTCGTTCATCTCGTGGATTGGCTTCGGAAGCAGGACTACCTCGTTCTGGACACACAGTGGATGACGGATCACTTGCGTCAGTTCGGCGGATGGGAAATTCCCCGCGAGGAATACCTCACGATTCTCGAGGAGGCGCTTGCAGGAATTTACGAAGATCTGTCACGGAGGACACAAGAGGGGCAGTGGCCTCTGTAAGCTTTTCTGCGGGGTTAAAGCCCCATTCGACGAGAACAGGTTGCATTCCGGCGGCTCTGCCCGTTTCAAAGTCGACGAGGGAGTCTCCCACGAAGGCTATTTCCGGGGCCGAGATCCTCATGGCGAGGGCGATGGAGAGAGCTCCCGCGGGATCTGGTTTGACGGGAATGGATTCTTTTTGGCCAAGGACCTTTACCCATGGAACCCATGAGAACATCCGGGACATGATGTCCTCCGTGTAGTGGTGCGGCTTGTTGGAACAGACGGCGAGAGGCATCCCGGCGTGGTGTAACGTTTCAAGCATTGCGCGAATGCCAGGATAGAGGTTTGTGCCTGAAATATGTTCCTCCGCATAGAACGAAAGAAAGTCCTCGTGAACCTTATCGACCAGTGCCTCGGGAGGGTCCCCTCCGATTCCCCGCCTCACGAGCATTCTGCTTCCGTTGCCCACGAATCGTTTGACCGCCTCAGGTGGGTGGGCGGGTAGTTCGTGTCCGGTCAGGGCCCGATTCAGCCCACCTGCGATTCCGGGCAGCGAATCGACGAGGGTGCCGTCGAGATCGAAGATTACCGCTCGAATCACCTGCTACAACCTACTGGGAGAGCATTGCAACCAGAGCCTCGTCACTGAAAGCGGCGGGATTTTCAGCTGCCTGTGAGAGCATTTCCTCTTCAAGAAGGGCGTCCAGTTGAGGAGCGCCCGTTTCCCCTTGGACAGGAAGTGGATCAGCGTCTGCGTTCGTGGCCGGGAACTCATCGTCGCTGAGGGCAATGAGGAGAATCGCGACGAGAGTCGCCATTGATCCTGCCAGCAGGGGCCTTACGACCATCGGGACTTTCCACCAGGGGAGTGTTCTCTCACTGGATAGGCGCACTTCCCGCATCACCTTCGAAACGAAAAACGGATCTACTTCTGCAGTCCGTGCCTCGTCGAGCAGCTCCCACATGGGATCGTTTTCCCAGTGGGGTTCCTCTTCCTGAGCGTTCATTAACATTGCAGCTTCCGATTTAACTCCCACCAGCTGGGGAAGTTGCGGTCATTACAGGTGAATTTGTTCAAAAAGCCGGATTCCGCGCATCGGGGGTGGGAAAGCTGTCTAAGTATATTCCTTGGCGAGTTGATCGCGTGTCGCGAGAAGAAGCTTCTTGGTCGCAAGGATCCCTGCTTCCTCACTGATTTTACGGCCTTCATACTCAATTCCGACATGGCCCCGGTAGCCTGCGTCGAGGACAAGCCGCAGTGCCTTCAGGTAGTCGGTCTTGGTCTCCTTCCCTTCGGAGTCGAAGTCGTGACTCTTGGCACTCACCCCCTTGGCGAACGGCATAAGCTCCTTGATGCCCGTATATCGATCGTAGCCTCCAAAGTTGCCGAAGTCGGGCAGCGACCCACAGTTTGGAAGCCCGACGTCCTTGAGCACCTTGGAAAGCCACTTTCCATTTGAGGACAGGCCTCCATGGTTTTCCACGATCACATTAATGCCATGCTTCTGTCCAAATTCGGAGAGTCCGCGTAAGCCCTTGGTCGTGTTGACAGCTTTTTCCTCATCCGAACTGCCCACTCCGTGAGCATTAACCCGGATGGAATGGCATCCCAGGAACTTAGCGGCTTCGACCCATTTCTTGTGGTTGTCGATGACTTTTTGCCGCCGGGATTCCTCTGCTTCCCCGAGGTGACCTTCTCCATCAATCATGATGAGGAGGCTTTTGACGCCAAGGTCATCGCAACGCTTTTTCAGTTCAGCGAGATATTTCTGGTCCGTGGCCTTGTCCTTGAAAAACTGGTTCACGTATTCAACGGCGGTGATTCCGAATTTCTCCTTGGAGACCCTGGGGAAATCGAGGTTAGTCATTTTCTTGCTGAAGAGCGTCTTGTGAAGGGACCACTCTGCGAGCGAGAGATCAAAAAGAGGCTGTGATTTCTTGTGATGATCGGAATATGCCAGGGTGGGCACAAGGAACGTTCCGCCGGTGGCGGCACTCCTTTTCAGGAAAAGGCGTCTAGTGGTCATGAAGGGAAACCTATCCTGGGGGGTTGGAGCCGGGGAAGCCCCAAGTTCTGCCAGACAGCAGGAAGCCAAAGGGAGCCGGAATGGCTAGTGGGATACGAATTGAAAGGAGAAATGCCTGGATTTGCCGAAATGGAAAGCAAGTTGCAGTTGAGAAACCGGGTTAACTTAGGCTAGGGCTCCTCCATGAGCATTACAACGAAACGCGGTGACGACGGAGGAACGGACCTCATGTTCGGTAAACGGATTGCTAAAAAGGATCATCGGATCGAGGCCATTGGTTCTCTTGACGAGCTTAATGCGGTCCTCGGGCTGGTTCGCGTGGACGCTGATGCTCCGATGGGGAAGTCTATCGATCTCCTGCAGGGCTATCTCGTAGGACTGATGGGAGAACTTGCAGTTCTTCCGGAGGACCTTGAGAAATACCGGGATTCGGGTCATCCCTCGATCACTGCGGCTGAGGTTGATGTTCTGGAGAAACTTGCGCAGACGATGGAGGAAAGCGGGATCGTATTTGATGGCTGGGCCCGCCCGGGAGCCAAGGGGAACCGGGCCGGGGCCCACCTTGATTTTGCCCGGACCGTCTGTCGCAGGGCAGAGCGCCGGGTGCTTGTTCTGTCGGAGGATCTCCCGAATACGAACATCCTTCTTTTTCTTAATCGTCTTTCGGACCTGCTGTGGCTTTACGCCCGCCATTGTGAGGCTGTGGAGTGAGGTCGCTCCTCGAAAGTAGAAATTGGAATTTAAAATTTCTCAGAAGGCTCTAACGTCTTCTTTGATGAAATTACCTGCTATCATGCTGTTGATGGTTTTGGCTGCGTCTCTGGCCTCTGCAGCTCCGAAGGTGCGTTGGCCGCGCGATGTTGTTGAATGGGGAAAACTCAAGGAAGCGGAGGAAGCCGCTCAGAAAGAGGGAAAGGGATTCGCCTTCATTTTCATTCCCTCGGTCTGGGATACGAAAGACTCCGGGGTGGTTCGCTCAATCGAGGCAACCAACGATGCCATTCGTGCGCTCAAGTCCTTCTGCTTCATGGTCAAGGGCAACTACCAGGAGGTCGTTGATGCTTCACGCGGAAAGCAGAATGGAGTTCCCAAGGCCTTGATCACCGGCCTGAGTGGTGCGGGAAATTCCTATCCATTAGTAGTCATTCTTGATGGGGAGATGAAGACAGTCCTCGGAAAGACTTCCGGAAACGACATCTATCAGGAGGGAAGCAAGGTGTTTCGCGAAGCCAAGAAAATGCACCGCGAACTCCAGAAGAAAAAAGAAGCGGAGGAGTAGAGGCTCCCGGGGGAGGGCGCATCGGTCCAGATTCCGGATTCGGAGCGTTCTGTGCGCGTTCCACGGTTAGAGAATTGCACCCGGCTCGTAGGCAGCAGCTTCCGGATAGCGCTCTCCGAGGGTGGTAACTGCGTCCACGAACGCATCGACCTGGGCAGTGGCTGCCCCGGTGCTGCTCTGACCGGCCTCGAACACCTTCTGGAGTTCATCGCGGGAGACTGGAATGCGATCATCGGAAGCAAGGCGGTCCAGCAGGTCATTGTCGGAAATAGCCGCCTCCCGGAGATCCTGGGCGACCGCGAGGGCGTGTTCCTTGATAGCGGCGTGGGCTGTTTCGCGACCGGCTCCCGCTTTCACCGCAGCCATGAGGAAAGAGGTGCTCAGGAGAAACGGCATGTAGCGCTCGTTCTCCCTGGTGATGGTTCCTGGAAACACCTGCATCTGGTTCAAGATTGTGAGAAAGGTTTCGAGCAGGCCGTCGGCGGCAAAAAATGCATCTGGGAGCATCACCCGCCGCACGACCGAGCAGGACACATCGCCCTCATTCCACTGTGTTCCGCTCAAACCAGCTCCCATGGCCAGATATCCCTTGAGGATCACGTGAAAACCATTCACCCGTTCGCAGGACCTTGCATTCATCTTATGGGGCATCGCGCTCGATCCTGTCTGCCCCTTGGCGAAGCCTTCTGAAGCGAGTTCGTGTCCTGCCATGAGCCGGAGGGTGGTGCACAGGGAGGAGGGAGCTGCCGTGAGATCCGTGAGGGCCGAGACGGTCTTCAGATCCATGGACCGCGGGTAGACCTGTCCCACGCATACCCAGTCACCGGGTAATCCCAGGTGGGAGGCGACTTTCTGCTCCAGTTCCTTCACCTTACCGATATCACCATTGAAGAGGGACAGCTGATCCATCTGCGTGCCCACCGCTCCCTTTAATCCTCGAACAGGGTAACTTTCCACAAGAGTCTCGATGCGTTGCCGAGCGTCAAGCAGCTCCTCTCCCGACATCGCGAGTCGCTTGCCGAAGGTGGTTGGCTGGGCTGCCACGTTGTGAGTCCGCCCGGCAATAATGATGTCTCTCCATTCCTGAGCCCGCTTCGCAAGCGTGGCGAGAGTGGCTACAGCCTTGTCGTGAATGAGGCGGAGAGAGGAAAAAACCTGCAACTGCTCCACGTTCTCAGTGAGATCCCTCGAAGTCATTCCCTTATGAATTTCCTGGTATCCAGCAAGGTCATTGAATTCCTCAAGGCGCGCTTTGACGTCATGACGTGAAATGCGTTCGCGCTCCTGAATCGAGTCAAGGTCGACCTCCGCCTTGACGGACTCGTAGGCCTCGATCGCCTCCCCGGGAATCGGGAGACCTAGTTCGCGCTGGGCCCGCATGACGGAGATCCAGAAGTCACGTTCAAGGACGATGCGGCCCTCAGCGGACCAGATCTCCTTCATGGCGTGGGAGGCATAGCGGTCGGCAAGAACGTTCGGGATCATGGCAGGCACTACAGAGGTAGAGGAATGTCCAGCGGGTAGCAAGCCACAGGACCACAACGGAGAGTAACGGACCGATAAAAACCGATGTGGAGCATGAGGGGGTCAAGCGCAGCTGGCCTGCTCATCTACTCCTAGGGAAAAAGGTAGCCTTTCGGGGTGATACGAAATCCGCCGCCTTCCACGCCGTCGAGGAACCATGCACCATCCAATTCTTTTCCTTTATCACGGATCAGACCGAGCAGCTGAAGAGATCCTCCAGCAAGCTTGATTTCTCCCTCCCCCCTGGTTCGTGGGAGGAACCGACCTCTCTCATCGAATTGGTCAGAGAGGATGACCGCAGCCTTCCGGCTTGTCTCGTTGGCGGGAGGATTCCCCCAGCTGCTCAGCTGGATCCTGAGTGGAAAAGGCTCCCTTGAATGGAAGCCCCGGGGGATCATGGCGGTTCCGCGGTAGAACATCCGCTCCCCGGCGGTATCGAGGACGATGTCCATGGTTGCAATTCCATGATGGAGGGATTCCTGCGTCCTGTGGGGACTGCAGGACGTGCAATGCAGGCAGATCAGAACTGCGCCGAGCAGCAGCCTCAGGGATGAGAAAGACGAGGTGTGGGGCATTCAGCGGTCAGTGTTTGCGCAGGGTCTGCTCGAGTTGAAGAATGAGGCTCTCGCGGAGGGCTCTGGCTTCTTGAGCGAGCTGGCGTTGTAACTTCTCATAGAGGCGGGGGCCCGCCGAACTCTCCACCGGAATGGGATTGTAGCCAAATCCGCTCAGGTCGTAGGGACTCGCCCTCATGTCAATTTCGCGTGCCCGGGTGGCAAGCCGAAAGCATTGCCAGAGAAGGTCACTTGAGACCCATGGAAGCGACTTTGCTGCCCATTTGTAAAGGTCCATATTCGCGTGAATACAGCCCGGTTGTTCGTTATCTTCCCGTGCCCAGAGATCAGGTTGCAGACGGTTCATCACCTTGGCCCCGGGTGCAAAGAAACGGAAGGCGTCAAAGTGGCTGCAGCACAGGGGACGGGAACGGACAAGAGTATCGATGTCCTCCCGGGGGAGACGCAGGGGAACGGTTTCACCGTGGCGAACTTCGGCCCCATCGTAGAGCATCGCCCATTCATGGAGGCCGTGGCATGAGAAATTCGGAGGTCTCTCCATGGTTGACTGGAGAATCTGAAGAGAGAACTCCAGTCGCGCGCGGGCCTTGGCACTCAAACGGCTGGGATCTGCAGCGCAAGTTCCTTCCTCAAAGCGATAGTGGGTTTCCCTGAACATCTGATGGGCCTCCGGACAATCCTCAAGGTGGACGCCAATCCCCGGATGCCAGCGCTCCAGCTGGCCCAGCGAAAGTCGATAATAGGTGTGGAGAAAGTCATGAACCGGGTGCTTTTCCCCGCGAGCCCTGCGGTCCCGGGTGGGTTGCGTCCACTCCAAAGCATTGGAGCGGTGACTGGTTGCCCTCTGCAGCCAGTCCTTGGTCCCCAGGGTGAGCTGGGCGAGAGCGCTCATTTTGAATGATGCTTTTCAATTGAAAGCAGTGCCTGAGCAAACTTGTCTCCCAGATCGAGGTATCCCGCAGTGTCGTAGTGCCACGGGTCCGAGTTCCCGTAAGAGTCGGTGGAAGTAACGAGAGCTGCCCGGGGGTCCTCTTTCACAAAGGAGGCTTGGGCCTCACGCACGATGGATCCAAACTTCCATACTTTCCAGTTGGTTATGCGTCCTATCACTACGGGGGTTTTCGTGCCATCCGGCCCTCCCAGATCTTTCCGGATGAGATTCATGAGTCCACTGAGGTTGGACTTGTAGCGCCGGGCGACCTCCTCGCTTTCGGCATCGCTCTCGCCCTGCATCCAGAAAATGCCGGAGGGCACAAGTGTGTCAGGATCGCCGTCATTATCGAGGTCCCTGTCCGCAAGAGCATTCTTCAACGTGGCCTTGAAGTGATCGTATTGATTGATTCCTGAGCCCTCTCCCTTACCGCCTTTCCACTCTGGATCCCACGCTCCAAATCGCTTCTGGCTTTTCGCCCTCGAGTCAATCGAGGTGCCACCGCGGGAGTATTTGATGAGGGCGATATGCGCATCGGGATATTGCTGCTGCAGACTCCGGGCAAGAGTGAGCTCAAGGCCAAAACGGTCCGAGTAAGTGTGCTTCGATCCGTCAGACCTGAAGTTTCGTCCGTGGCCCGGTTTGAGCCGGAGCCAGGCTCCTCTGCCATCCGGCTTCTGCCCGTCGAGTCCCATGTTTCCATGGAAGATGTAGACATCCTTGTAATCCTTGCCGCTTTTAATTTCCTCCGGGAGTTCGGAGACTTTTCCATAGCCATCCATGTTCGATTGGCCTCCAAGATAATAGAGCCGGAATTCCTTTGCGGAGGTAGAAAGAGCCAGTCCAAGGAAAGCGAGCAGGAGGGTCCGGATCTGTTTGTGCATGAACCTCCTGTAGCAGACTAAGTGCGCCTGTCGATCCTCGCGATGGATCCTTACATCAGAGATCCACCAGTCTTTCGAAGCCGAAGAATGCCTTGCGCCAACGGGTGATCTCGACTCCCTCGAAGAGGCCTGCCGCAGCAAAAGGGTCGTTTTTGACAAAGTCTTCCGCTTCCGCCCGCGTCTTCACGTCCACGATCAGGATGCCACCGTGCGCATGGGATCCGTCGTCATTAAGCATTGCTCCCGCAGCCAGGAGGATCGCCTTATGCTCGTCGAGGTAAGCCTTGTGAGGGGTCTGGTATTGATCTCTCAGATCGTGGTGTCCAGGCTTGTCCCTGGTGATGATGACGAATGGCATGGGATAATCAGAACCAGTGGGGAGTTCGTCCTAGGGCGAGCTTCGGATGGTCCCGTGGATAGGAGTTAAAGCGGCGGATTTTCGACTCCGATCTGCTCAAAAATACCACGGGGAGCACCTCCGGGAACGGGATCTGGTCGAATTTCACGTAGGCCGTGATCATCTACGAGGTAATAGAAAAAGTGCTCGGGAATTCTAACTGTTTTACCCGTCGCCCTGTAAGCGGGAAACCCAGGGAAGGCGAGTGTTTCGGTGTGGGTGCCGCCCTGGCGCCACTTCACACCGATCGTGCCTCCATCGGTCTGGATCGGGGTGTCATTTTCATAACTCCAGTCTGGGAACCCCCGGTAGAGAGCGCCAAGAAAGGAGAGAATTTCGCTGGAACCCATGGTGCGGGATGGGGTCACAAACTGGATATCCCCGGCGAAGCTGTCCTTGATCTTGGCAAGGTCGTGGCAACGAAGCCCTTCCATGTAGAGAGTAAGAGGAGGAGGGATTTCCATGGCTGCGGTTATTTGGGGGGGATTGGCTGCCGGCGCAATTCGGGTTCCGTCCACGGCGAAGTGCGCTTCATGGTTGCAGACCTGACCGAAGCCACGGCTTCGGTTGTGGTTTCTGTGGCCTTGTTTCCCCAGACAGTGCGGGTGTAGTTCAGGACATCGGCGATTTGCCGGTCCGTCAGCAGGTCTTCGTGTCCCGGCATCATCCCGTCGTAATGCTTCGCGCCTGCTCTGAGTGGACCCTGGAGCCCTTTTAGGATAATCCGGGTGGGAATGTCCGCGGGGCCGAGAAGCCTTTCGGATCCTGCGAGGGGCGGGAAGGCCCCGGGGAGGCCCTTTCCGTCGGGTTGGTGGCAGGCCACGCAGGCAAGGTAGACCGTCTCTCCTCGGAGTGCACTCGGAGAGAGTGATTCGTTTAAGGGAGGAGAGCGAGGAGCGGTCGTGGCCTTGATGATGTTTGTGGCAAGAGCGGAGTCCGATTGGAGGGCAAACACGCGCAGTCCGCTAGAGATCACCTCGGGATGTTGTTCAATTCTCTGGAGGGTATTTTCCACAATCCTTCCGAGAAGCTCTCCAAGGTTCTCTTTCTGTTTCTTTTCAAGGAGCGCTCGCAGAAAACCCTCCGGGTGACGGATGATAGCGAGACGAATGGCATCTGCGAGGTGATTGCTTTGGTCCAGCGACGGATCCGATAGGACAAGCTGGAGCAGGTCCTTGCCGAGCCGGGGGTCCGGGGCGGCCTCAACCAGCCGGAGGGCGGCTGCTTTTCGGTCCATGGGGCTTCGCTGGGTATCGCTGGTGCGTTTCAGGTTGAGCTCGATGGTCTCGGTGGGCAGATGGACAATTGGGGGCTGAAGCTGTCGCTTGTTACCGGACGCGCCCAGACCGAGGCGATAGGCGATAGCCGCGGCCTGGGTCGCATCAATATCTTGGTGGGCGGCAGCGGCCATCAGGTGGAAGCGAACACGGGGAGAGGAGGCCTCCCTCGAGGCGGCTTCAAGGGCCCTTGGATCGAGTGTGCGGGCCAGAACCCGTTGGGCGGTGAGCCGCCAGAAGAGATTGGGGTGTCTCAAGGCCTCCCGTGCGCTTTTCTCGGTCCTCAGATCAGGGTAGTCATCGTTGGGTGTTCCTCGTGGGTAAATACGATAAATCCGTCCATGCTCGCGATCACGATCATCAGAGCGCAGGGCGTTACCTGCTCCCTTTTCAAAGTGATCCCGATAGGGATTATGATTACAGATCGGGTTGTACCAGTCGGCTATCCATACTGCTCCATCCGGTCCGACTTCGGCTGCGACGGGGGCGGACCAGGCATCAGCCGAAGCATAGAGATTGTGCTCGAATCCTGTTGTTCTGAAGCGATCATCCACCTGGCTGATTCGGGGGGCAGAGACCAGATGCATGGGGGGCTCGCAGACAAGGACTCTCTGGTTCCACCATGATTCCGGGAAACGGCGGCTGGTGTAGACGGCATGTCCTGCGGCGGAGGAATGCTTTCCCTTGGGGCTATTCTGGAAGTAATCCGAAGTGATGGGAGCGAGATCTTCGGGTTTGTCGGCACGCGCCACCTTCTGTCCCTTGCGGCCCACCAGCTCGAAGTAACGATTGGGAATGGAGAGATACCAGCTGGCGTTACCGTTGGCAGTGGAGCCGATGAGGTCACCTTCCTCCGTGAATCCAAGGCCCCAGGTGTTGTTGCTGGTGTTCTGGATGATCTCGAAGTCTGACCCATCAGGAAGAAATCGAAAGACCGCCTGAGAAGTTTGATGTCGTTTTCCACGCACCGTGACGTCGATCCCACTGTAGCCGACAGTCGCATAGATCCATCCGTCGAACCCATGCCTCAGGTTCGAGACACAGGCATGAGTATCACGGAGCCCGATCCCAGACCACAAAACCTGTCGCCCGTCTGCCTGATCGTCACCATCGGAGTCTTTCAAGAGAACCATGTCTGTGCCATCGGTGGCAATGGCACCCCCGGGNACAGGAAGAACACCGGTGCAGATATTGAGTCCTTCGGTGAACACAGTGACCATGTCCGCGATGCCGTCGTGATCCCTGTCCTCGAGAATCTTGATGCGGTCCCGGGGGTTCTCGGAGCCCACCTTGTGGGGATAGTCGAAAGCCTCCACTACCCAGAGTCTCCCCCGGTGATCCCAGTTCATGGCGATTGGGTTGACCACGTCGGGTTCGGCCGCAAAAAGCGCTATTTCAAAGCCTGGCGGGATCTGAGCGAGCTTCAAGGATTCCGGGGGAGCAAGGGGATTCTGGATCTGGTTGAGCGGACCCACTGGATTTTCCGGGTCCTTGGGAGCGGCCGCAGGGCGGTAGCGAAGGGTGGGAAGGTGCCGGGGTGAGAGCCAGCCTACCTTGTCGTCCCGGGCGGTCCAGCGGATGGCACGATGGATGAGGTCATGATACTCGGGCAGGTCCCAGCATCGGTGGTCATGGCCGCTGGCGGTATAAAACACCCTGCCCTTGCCGTAGGTCTTGACCCACGTCCAGGGCTCGTCATCTCGCTTCTGAAGGATGATACGGTCCTTTCCATGACGTTTGTGTTCATAGGTTTCGTCCCAGCACTCGAACCCCTTCCATCCCTTCATCACGGGATGTTCCTCGTTCACAATCCGGGCTCGGAATACTCCTTTGCCGTGGGACTTAAACTGAGCTCCAAGGAGGTCGACGTATTCGGGGAAGTCCGAGTCGCGGAAGCAGGCTGCAGCACAGTGGAGAAGAACACACCCTCCTCCGTTCCTTGCAAAATCAAGAAGCGCCCGACCCTGAGTCTGGACATCTAGTTTGTAGAGGTTGGCAAAGATCAGAAGGACATCATACTGAGCTAGGTTCTCCTTTGTCAGGGCCTCGACGGAGCTGGCGTAGGTGATGTTGATGGCCTTGGGGCCGAGGGCTTCCCGAAGAACCCGGAAGCGGGTTGGAGGGTCATGATTGAAAAGATTCTCACTGCCGAGGAAGAGAACTTCAATCCGCCCGGGTGGATCGGGTTGCTTGTCCTCCCCGAGAGAGAGGGGTATGAGGGTCTGAAACGTGAGCACTACGCACAGGGCAAGCAGCAGCAGCACGGGGACGATTCGGGCAGTTTTGGCAGGAAAAGTAATCACCGCAATCCGGGGAGCAAACTATCTATATGTGTTTGCCACTTAGAGGGCCAGCCTATCCCGGCGGGAATGCGGTGACTTCCCGTGAGCTTCTGGTAAGACATTACTTATGAAGACGATCAGATCCTTCATCCTTGTGAGTGTGCTCACCGGCTCTCTGTGGGCTGTCGAAAGCTGGCCGCAGTTTCGCGGACCGGGGGGTCTGGCGACGGCTCCCGAGGGCGCGAGAATTCCGCTCGTATGGGGAGATAAGGAGAACCTGAAGTGGAAGACTGCAATGCCCGGCCCGGGTTCCTCCAGTCCGGTCTTCACAGGAAAGCGTCTTTTTGTCACCTGCTACACGGGCTACGGGACGAGCCGGGAAGAGGTGGGTTCTGCTCGTGATCTGGGGCGCATGCTGGTCTGCCTGGATCGAGGCGATGGCAGAGTCCTCTGGAAGAAATCCATTGATCTGGCTAATCCGGAAGATCCTTACCGTGGGTATCTCATGGAACATGGCTATGCCAGTAGTACCCCTGCCACGGATGGGAAGAACGTGTTCGTTTTCACGGGGAAGTCCGGACTGCACGCATTTACCGTCGAAGGGAAACTGCGATGGAGCAAGTTGGTGGGGGACCGATCCAGTAACCGGCGCTGGGGATCGGCGGCCAGTCCGGTGCTCTACCGGAATCTTGTAATCATCAATGCTGCCGATGAGGCGCGTTGTCTGATCGCCTTTGACAAGGATAGTGGTGATGAGAAGTGGCGCTATCAGTCCAAGGAGCTGGAGCTGGCATTTGGCACTCCCCAGATAACGATTGCAGGAGACGGGAGTGACGAACTGGTGCTTTCGATTCCACATGAACTGTTCGCCCTCGATCCGGCAACCGGTAAGAGGAAATGGCTGGCAAGGACACGCGTGCCCGGAAATGTGTCACCCTCCGTGGTCATTACCGACGACATGATCTGCGCCTTCGGGGGATACCCGCGTAAAATGAGTATTGGTCTCAAGCGAGGAGGTAGCGGGGACGTTACCGGCAACCTGCAGTGGGACAGCAAGGTCACCACCTATGTTCCCACGCCCCTGGCGTATGGGAAGAATCTCTACTGGGTGAATGACTCGGCAGAGGCCATCTGCATGGACATTGCGACCGGCAAAGTCATGTCTAAGAGGACAGTAGCGGGAATTGAGCGATCCAAGCGCTTCAGTTTCTATGCCTCGATGGTCCGGGTGGGCGAGCGGCTCTATGCGGTCAGTCGCCACAATGGGACCTTTGTCTTCGAGGCGAATCCGGGGATGAAGCAGATCGCCCAGAACCGGTTTGACGATCGTTCCGATTTCAGCGGCACACCGGCTCTGGCAAAGGATGGGCTCTACCTGCGCTCGGGAAAATTTGTCTACTCTATCTCCGAGTAGGCTTGGGTCAGCCATCCTTTAGGAGGGCTTGACGATACAAGCAGGAGGATTGCCAGGAGGATTGCCATTAGCCAGAGGATCGGCGACCGCGGTTACGAGGTGCGCCCATGCTTGCAAGGTGCCATGAGGTCATGGCCCCCGGATCTGCCGGAGGGCTCTCTAACCGGTCTTCCGGAGTGAGCTCAGGTAGGCAACGAGATCCGCGAGCTCCTCGGGAGTCATCAACTGATGAAGACCAGGATACATGAGCGACTGTTTCATCTTGGACCTCGTACTGATCTCATCTTTTTCGATCGTTTGCTTCGCTCCGCCAATCATTGTCAGGGTGAGGTTTTCTTCCGTTTCCTCGATGATGCCAACAAGGGTGGTCTTGTTTTTCAGGGTTACCTCCCATCCCTCAAAACCCATACTGATTTTCTCGCTGGGCTGAAGAATCGCTTGATAGAGTGCTTTGGCATCCAGCTTATCCCCGATCTCGGAGAGTCCCGGTCCGAAGTTAATACCTGTTCCCCTGGCCTCGTGGCAGATCATGCAGGTCTTGGTGTTAAAGAGCTCCTTGCCTTTTACGGGGTCTCCCTTCCGTTTGAGAAGCTGGGTGATGGAAGGATAATCTCCTCCAGCCACCGAGAAAATGGTCTTGGCTTCTTCCCGGATCTCGGGGTTTCGGGAAAGCATGAGTATCTCCGAGGCGGTCTGGCGGAGGTCCTCGGCAAGTTCATTGGATTTCACCATGGCAAGGAGCTCGGCCTGAAGGCCGGGATCCTTGCCGTAGAGGGCCGAAAGCGCGGATGAGCGAACACCCAAGGCCCGGTTCGAGTCTGCGAGGATCTTCGGCAGGGCAGCCATCAGGGTGGCATCCCCGGAGTGGGCAACGGCCTTCGCGGCCTTTCCGGCGGCCACCGGGTCGGCCTGATCAAGGGTCTCGGCCAGGAGTGCACCCTTTCCGAGGCTGACCAGCAGGGTAGCGGCCTCGGCGCCGGCCGGAGATTCAGACTTTTCGAGGGCCAGTCGCAAGAGCCCCGGAGCCTCCTCTTTGAGATCAAAGCGTCGGATCAGATCGAGATACCGCTCTTCGCCCCAGTTGTCCTTGAGGTAGCGTTTGACGGCTCCCTGTGCCTTGGTAGAGCCCGTGAGGTCGAAGCCTTCGATCCTCAGGATGGTCTCGACGATGAGAGCGTCGCGGGATGGATCTGCCTGTCCGGTCGCTGGCAAAGCGACTGCAAGAGCTCCCGTCACAAGAGCGGCAGTAGAGTGACGGGAGACTCGCATGAGAAGATTTCCGGATGCCTAGAGGTCGAGGAGGCTCTCGAGAGCCTTGTTCTTTTCGTCGCCGTTGTGAAAGTCGAACGACCGCATGTAACGCGGGGAAGCGTGGTCCTCAAGGGACTTGTCCTTGATGATGCGGGCGAGATATGCGGGCGCCTGCTTTGANCGAACCCTCCAGACGATATCGCGGCCGCCTTCGGAGTTCCACTTCTTACCGGCCTTGGCGAGCCAGGCTCCAAACCGCCCGTCCGCATGAAGGTCGGATCCGATCCCAAGGGCTTCAAGATACCAGCGGTCCGTGCCGTCGTGCTGAATTGCCAGCTCAGCCCANAGAGCGTTGGCCTTTTCTGAGCCGTCAAACCTCAGCGCGATACTGGCTTCCCGNCGGACTGCCGGGGACTTGTCCCTGACGACTTTCGTTACGGCCTCGATCAGGTTGAGCTCAAGCTGGCGCGCCAGCCGGATTCCTGTGATCCGGATATCGGGATCCGCGTCGGCGAGGGCAGCATTGACCACGCTCTGGCCTTTTCCTTCCATCTTACCAAGGACCCAGAGGGCCCGCGCCCGATGACGGGAGTTATCGCCCTTCCAAAGCGCTTCGAGGGCTGGCACTGCCTTGGCTCCCATTTCGTGCAATGCATTCCAGGCAAGGTANCGCACCTCACCGTTGGGATTTGTCAGCGCCTTGGCCGCCCCGTCAGCGGTGCTGAGGTCGATCTTGGGCACGCTGTACTTGGAGCCCGGGGTTGCGACCCGGAAGATTCTTCCTCCATCAAGGTCCCGCATACCGTGGCCGCCGACACCGGGATCGTACCAGTCGGCAACAAACAGGGAACCATCGGGAGCAACGCAGACATCCGAGGGGCGGAACCACTTGTCGCGGGCTCCGTAGAGAATATTCACCATTTCAGCAGAGTAGCCTGCCCCGTCGGTTTTCACCGGATAAGCCCGGGTGACATTGGGACCCGCATCACAGTGGATGACCTGATTCTGAAATCCCGCTGGAAGCATGGACCCTTCGTAAACGATGATGCCCGTTGGGGAACCCTGTCCGGTCTGGAGGAGGTTGGGGACAACTCCCGGGTCATTCAGGTGCCAGTGGCGGAGAGGGACTTCCTTTTCAATATTGGTGCGCTTGTCGCGCCATCCTTTCCCGGTGAATTCGTCGCGGAATCCGTAGTTTCCNAACTCCATTACGAAGTTGATCCGGACGGCCTTGTTTCCATCATCATCATTGTCGCTCTGCCAGACCGTTCCAAAGGAATCGACACAGAGCTCCCAGTTGTTACGGAAGTTCCATCCGAGGGTTTCCACGTTGGACCCGTCCATGTCGCAGCGGAAGGCCATGCCCTGCTGGTAGGGCTGGCGGCTGGCCTTTACTTCATTGCCAGCCTTGTCAGTGATGATCTTGCCATCGGCATCCGCCAGTTGGCGCGAGGCGTTTCCGAAATTGAAATAGAGCTTCCCGTCGGGACCAAAGGAAAAGGCGTGAATCCCGTGGTCGTGCTGGGCGCCGCCGATCTTGGTGAAGAGTGCTACCTTTTTGTCGGCTTTCAGGTCGCCATCCTCNTCGGTCATGATCCAGACATTATCCCCGGCAGAGATGATAACCTTGTTTCCAAGGACACAGACTCCATGGACAGAATCAATNTCGCGCCCCTGATAGAAGACTGTGGATTTGTCAGCCTTGCCATCGCCGCTGGTGNCCTCCAGCACGAGGATACGATCGCCCTCCGGACGCTTGTTACGATGTCCCCGGTAGTTGACAACCTCACAGACCCAGACGCGACCAAGGTGATCGATGTCGATGCTGGAGGGGCTGAGCATCATGGGCTCTGATGCGAAGAGAGTGGTTTCGAGGCCGTCCCCGATATCAAGGTTGGCGACGGCTTTCTCGGGGGGCTGTTTGCCCGGGGAGGAAGAGGCGAGTGCCGCCAACGCGGCACAAACGGAAAGAGCGGTACGGATGCTAGTGTGCATGTCCTAGGATTAGCGCGGTCCTGACCTCTTCAGCAACGCGAAAACGCATCACGTTGAACCAAGGTAGAGCTTTACGGTTTTCTCCCCCTACGATCAGGCGACTTCCTGTCGCCTACAGGCTCCTATTCACTGACCTCAAAAAACAGGATGGAGGCTGAAGTTCCCTTGCTCCGAGGGTTTTTCTCGTCTGACAGCTGAAGTTCGAGGGTATGGGGACCGGGCTTCAGATTGGTTCCGAAAATCACGCTGCGGGGATAATTCAGGCCTGCACTGAAGCGGTGGAAAAGATCATGCTGAGTCGCTGAGGCCCCATCGATGCGGGACTCGAGGATGCCNGCGTCGGGCCCTGCGAGCACAAAAGCCCCGATGGTTTTNCCAGTGAAATCGAGTGTCACAGGGCTGCCGGGCTGGTCTCCCCGGAGAAGCTGGTAGGAGGAATACTGCGAGCGGATGCCGCCCAGCGGGAGAAGTTTCCGGTCCACTGGTCCGATCTTCCATCCATCGGAGAAGCGGGCTTTTCCGATTCCGAGGAAGCGGCCGTGTGTGTAGCTTCCCTCATCGAGGAGCTGAGGGGCCTTCCGGTCCGGGTCCCTACCTTTTCTTGCGAGNCCTGCCTTCAGGGCAGTGATGATCATGTTGGATGCTACCCTGTAGCCGAAAGNGCCGGGGTGTGTTCCGCCGTAGTCCTTCCACTGGTAGCGTTTGGCTTCTGTGGATTCGGCAACCTCCGCTGCCACATTCACCGAGGTAATTCCGTGGCGTTCCGCCACGGCCTCATGGGCTTCGATTGATATCGGGGTTTCACCGCGGGCGATCTTGTCCCGCATCTCAGGATTGACGAAGTGGACCATGATGATTCCGCATCTGGGATGGTCTCGTTGCACCTGACGGACAATACCCTCCATACCCCGGATACATTCTCGCTGGGAGTGTCCGGCATCCTGGTCGTCGTTGACGGCAAACTCAACAATGAGGAGATCGATATCTCCCTTGGCAAGAATNTGTGACTTGAGGCGAAAGGCCCCGCTTGTCGAGCAGGTCGAGCTCAGCCCCGCATTGGTGACCGAAACNGTGGCCTCGGGAAAGGTTTGCCGNATCCAGTCTGAAACCATCGCGGTATGTCCGCGGGTTTTCTGGGTGATTGAGCCTCCAAGAAAGGCAACGTGGCAGCGTTGCCCGGCCTCCAGCTTCCGTTTCAGATGAGGGAGCCCAGCCCGGACATGGAGGTGTGGGTTGTCAGTGGCAATGGCTGACCGGGGATCATCCTGAGCACGCGACAATTTTGGGAATCCGAGAATGAGCCCTAGGATCAGAAGGAGTACGATCGTTTTCATGGGTTCGGCTTCTCCCAGAGTCGCAATCCAGCGCGTGGGCGCAAGCCCGGGAGTGGCCGGGGGCGGTATTGGGCCGGATTTTCCCTTGCAGGCCTGTGTTTCTGCCCCTAGCTTCCCGTCCTGCCCGGAAGGGTAGACCACAAAATCGCGGGGTGGAGCAGCCCGGTAGCTCGTCAGGCTCATAACCTGAAGGTCACAGGTTCAAATCCTGTCCCCGTAACCAACGAAGGCCCTGAAGTTTAACGACTTCGGGGCCTTCTCCTTTTCAGAGGAGCACCCCAACGGAACTTTTTTGAGTGCCTACTTTCCTGTTGCATCAAAATCGGCCGTCAACTTAGGTGGGGCATGCCCAAGCTCCATACTTTGTTTTTTGCCGCAGCAGGAATGCTGCTCTTCCTCAATCCCAGTGTTGCAACCGCGGACCATCACGGTGGCAAGGGTAAGATCAAGGTTCTCCTGATCGATGGTCAGAATAACCACGACTGGAGGCGGTGTTCGCCGGTGATGACATCGACCCTCGAGGCCAGTGGTAAGTTCAGCGTTCATCGGGAAACGGTCACAGAGGCCGATGTGATTGATTGGATCGTGGACTTTACGGCCTATGATGTGATTCTCTCGAATTATAATGGCAAGGCGTGGCAGGAGAAGACCCAGAAGGCCTTCGTGAAGTACATCGAGGAAGGGGGAAACCTCGTGGTGGTTCACGCCGCGGACAACTCGTTCCGGGAATGGAAGGAGTACAACCTGATGATCGGCCTTGGGGGCTGGGGTGGTCGTAATGAAAGTGATGGGCCCTACGTCTATTGGAAGGATGGTAAGGTCGTGAGGGATAACTCCAAGGGACGTGGCGGTTCGCACGGCCGGGCGTGGGAATACAAGGTAGTCGTGCGCGACACTGAGCACCCGATTACGAAGGGTTTGCCGAAGGAGTTTCTTCAGGCCAAGGAAGAGCTTTACGATCGTTTACGTGGGCCNGGNGAAAACATGAAGATTCTTGCGACCGCACTGGCCAAGGGAGGCTCCGAACGCCATGAACCTGTGCTGATGACAATCAGCTATGGCAAAGGCCGGATTTTCCACACCGTCATGGGGCACGACGCCAAATCGATGCTGGGGGTTGCCTTTCAGGAGACCNTGCTTCGCGGCACCGAGTGGGCTGCAACCGGAAAGGTCACCTTTCCTCCGATAAGTGCCGAGGACCTTCCTGTGGACCGGGCCGTCTCCCGGGACCCCAAGGCGGGGGCTCCTGCCAAGTAGGANGATTTTGCTTCTCTTCCGGGAGGCAGGGTAATGGCGCTGAGACCGTGCCCGAGACACTTCCCTGATCGATGAAAACCGCCCTCGGCGTACTCCTNGCTGTTTTTCTCCTGGCTCTCACCGGGCCTTCTCTCCTCGGGGATAAATCGCATCCGAAGGCATCGAGTGAAGGGAGCAAGAAGAAGATTGTCTTCCTCGCAGGGAAGCGAAGCCATGGCTATGCGGCGCATGAGCATCGGGCTGGCTGCCTCCTCCTCGCGAAACAACTCAACGAGCATATGGGGGATGTGGTGGAAGCCTCGGTTCACTTCCAGAAGGACTGGCCTGGGAATGCGGACGTCCTTAAAGATGCCGATGCGATCGTCTTCTACTGCAATGGTGGCAGTGGGCAGCACATGGCCTATCAGCATCTCGATGGCCTCGACTTTAAGCTGAAGGACGGGGCCGGCATGGCCTGTCTGCACTATGCGGTGGAGCCGGGAGACGATGAGAAAGGCCGCAAGCTCTTCCTAGACTGGCTGGGTGGCTACTTCGAGACCCACTACTCGGTCAATCCGCACTGGACAGCTGATTTCAAGAGGCTTCCCGAACATCCGATTACGCGGGGGGTAGAGCCTTTCAAGATTTATGACGAATGGTATTTTCACATGCGCTTCGCAGAGGACATGAAAGGAGTTACCCCGATTCTTTCCGCCCACCCACCCAANAAGACCATGGAGCGTCGAGAGGGCCGTCACTCGGGTAATCCGCATGTTCGCGCGTCGATGGAGCGGGGAGAGATCCAGCATGTGGCTTGGGCCTACGAGCGTCCCAACGGNGGGCGAGGCTTTGGATTTACCGGGGGCCACTTTCACCGCAACTGGGGCCACGATGATTTTCGTACGCTTGTTCTCAATGCCATTATNTGGTGCGCCAGGGCGGAGGTGCCCGAGGATGGGGTGCCCTCCGAAAAGCCCACCGAGGCTGAACTGGAANAGAATCAGGATTATCCGAAGCCGGTAAAGAAGTAAGCCTGGGCGAAGGCTGCGGCCGGGCATTATCGCGGACATGCCTCCAGCTCCGGGATTTTGCTCCGGTTTCTTTCTGGATGCGAGGGGTGCTGCTGTTGTATTTGTTCCTGCCCGCGATGAAGTTCCCATCCTTCTCTATCCTGGTGGTCGTTCTTGTGGCGCAACCATTGCTAGCTCAGGGTGTCGGACCCGAACCTCTTTACAAAAGCCGAATACTTAGAAGTGGTGACGCGGAACGCTTGATCCCCGTTGAAGTCGCGCTCCAACGGGAGGATCTCTACTTGGTAGTCTCCAGTGAAGGCAATGGAAGCCACGATTGGTCTAACTGGATCGATCCTGAGCTTGTGATGGAAGACGGCAGGATTGTGGATCTCACCCCCTTGTCATGGCGGCCGGCCTTCAGCACTGTCGGGGCGATCCGAGCCGGGAAAACCTACCGTGGAGGCCCCATGACGGTTGCCGGGAAGGAATACGCGAGGGGCCTCGGGACACATGCCGACTCGTTCATCTGGTTTGAGGTTCCCGCCGGTGCGACCACCTTCCGCGCCAAGGTCGCCCTTGACGATGGAGGGGCCATTCGCGGAGCCGAACTAACGCCCGCGTCCGTTCGTTTCCTCGTCTTTGACCACGAACCGATTGGCTTCCCGAGAGCGCCTGACAAGTTCAACTCCAATTCGCGTGATCCCCAGAGCCTGCCGGCTGACCAGCTTGCGGCGCCAGATGACCTGGAAGTGACCGTCTGGGCTACCAGCCCGATGTTCTACAACCCGACCAATATGGATACCGATGCCGAGGGACGTATCTGGGTCGCGGAGGGAGTGAACTATCGCAAGAACAGGGACCGGCGCCCGGAGGGAGATCGCATTGTCGTGCTTGAGGACAAGGACAAGGATGGAAAGGCCGACAGCTCACACGTCTTCGTGCAGGATCCCGAGCTTGTTGCTCCGCTTGGGATCAGCGTGTTCGGCAACCAGGTGGTGGTGGCACAGCCTCCTCACCTGATTGTCTATACCGATGTTGATGGTGACCTGAGGTTCAATCCGAAGGTAGATAGACGGAAGAACGTTCTCAGCGGATTCAATGGTCGGAATCATGATCACAGTCTCCACGCCGTGGTGGGAGGACCAGACGGCAAGTGGTATTTCAACCAGGGAAACTGCGGTGCTCATCTGAAGACCAGGGATGGTGATGAATACTTCGTCGGTGGGCCTTACAAGGGAGGGGAGGATCCGGTAGCCGACTCCCAGGCCATCGGAGGGAGAAAGAGTTCTGACGGCAATGTATGGGTGGGAGGCTTTGCCGCCCGGATGAACCCCGACGGGAGCGAGGTCCGGATCATTGGACATGGATTCCGCAATAGCTACGAACATACTGTAACCTCCTTCGGGGATGTCTTTCAAAATGATAACGATGATCCCCCGGCCTGTCGTACCACCTGGCTCATGGAGGGAGGATTCCTCGGTTTCTTCTCCCCCGACGGCAAGCGTGGCTGGCGGGCTGACCAACGCCCCGGGCAGTCCATTCAGGATGCCCAGTGGCGCCAGTGGGATCCGGGAACCCTGCCAGCTGGCGACGTCTATGGCGGTGGTTCGCCTACCGGGATCTGCTTTTACGAGAACGGTGCCCTGCCCTCCAGGTATTGCGGGATGCTCCTGAGCTGTGATGCTGGGCGCAAGGTTGTCTTCGGCTACCACCCCGAGCTGAAGGCCTCTGCCTATACCCTCGACCGGTTTGACTTCGTCAAAAGCAAGGGAAGCAATTTTTTCCGCCCTTCCGACGTCATGGTGGGCGCCGATGGCGCTCTCTACGTTGCCGACTGGTTTGATTCCGGAGTCGGTGGTCACGCCGATCACGACAAGTCCTGGTCTGGAACGATCTATCGCATTGCCCCTGGGGGCTTTCGACCTCGCATCGCCCGGGCCGATCCGGGGACCCTCGAGGGTGCGATCAGTCTTCTATGTAATCCAGCCCAGAATGTTCGCCTTGCTGGATTGCAGAGCCTCAAGGCTGCGGGGTCCGGGGCTGTTCCGGCAGTAAGTGAGCTCCTCAGCCATGGCAACAGCTACGTCCGGGCCCGGGCCATCTGGCTTCTTCCGATGCTGGGTGGAAAGGGACTGGAGGTTGTCAGTTCCCTGCTGGAGGGAAGTCCCGACGCCCAGACCCGGCTTGTCGCCTTTCGGGCCCTCCGTAATGCCGGGGAAAATGTCGAGGTTCTTGTTTCCAAACTGTATCGACAGGAGCCAAGCGCCGCGGTCCGTCGGGAAGCCGCCCTCGCCCTGCGCGACGTTCCGGCGAGCCGTAAACATCACTATCTCTCCTCTCTCCTGCAGCAGTGCGAGGTGGGCGACCGTACCTATCTCGAGGCCTGTGGGCTCGGAGCCCATGGGGCTGACAGCAACCTCTTGTGGCGTACCATCAGGCATGACACCGCCATTAAGGATCCCACGCAGTGGTCCAGGGTCTTCGCCGAGATCACCTGGCGTCTCCGCCCCCTCGATGCGATCAGCGATCTGCTGACTCGAGCCCGGGCTGCCACCCTGCCCCTGAAGGAGCGTCTCTTTGCCATCGAGACCCTCGCATTCTACGAGGATGCCCGCGCCCTCACTGCTCTTCTCGAGGCCGCCGCGATTCAGGGGCCCGTAGGAGGAGAGGCCATCCGCTGGCTGATTCATCTGGGTAACACCCGCTGGCGGAAGCTGAAGGTCTTTGACTTTCTTCAAGAGCGGGGAATCTACGATCCGGGCGAAGTGGAGATTTCCGAGGCTGTCGTCCCGGCCCCAGAAGGAGATTCCAAGCTCCCCTCGGCCGCCGCCATTCTTGCTCTCGAAGGAAACGCCAGCTCAGGCAGGACAACTGCGTTGCGTTGCGTGATGTGTCACCGCATCGAGGGCCAGGGCGTTGACTACGGTCCATCTCTTACGGGCTGGATCAGCAACCAAGGCGCCGAAAGATTCGTGCAGGCAGTCCTCAATCCTTCGGCCGAGATTGCGCTCGGTTATCCGGGCAGTCGGGTCAGACTGAAGGGAGGCAAAGAGATTCACGGTCTTACGCTGGGCTCCAAGAACCCACTGATCGTGCAGAGCCAGGGGGGTATGGTACAGGTCATTCCCTCCGGCAGGATCGAGACCGTCGCGCCTCTGGGGCGGTCGCTCATGCTCTCTGCAGATCAACTTGGACTGAGCGCTCAGGACGTGGCTGACCTCCTTGCGTATGCCAGAACCCTCAAATAGTGCCACCAAGGGTCTCCCCGGACCCTTCGTTTTTTCTCAAGGCGAGGGGGTGTGATCCAGATCAAATGATCATCATTGTGCTCTTCGGCCACGACTTTGGAGGCAGGGCGGGGGCAGAGCCGCGACGGCTGTTCTGGTGGTAGCATGGCTGATTGAAACCCGGACAAACATGCTGGTCTCGTGTTCCACTGGGGTCTATCATCGGTCCCTGATGCACGCATTACTGCGCTCGTTCCAACTTTGGAATGGGAGGGATTGAGAGTCGAATCCGAAGGCCTTTCATGAAGTTCTATTCTCCGCTCCTTCGAATTCTTGGGGGACTCCTGTTCGGTTCCGGGGCAGCTTCTGGGGCGGAGACCACCTGGTTTGCGGATGCGATCTGGTATCAGGTCTTCCCCGAACGGTTTCGCAATGGCGATCTGGGGAACGATCCAGTACGCACGAGCCTGAAGGATACGTGGCCCTACCAGATCCCTGTGGACTGGCAGCCCAGTCCGTGGACCTCGGACTGGTACAGGATGCAACCGTGGGAGCAGGATGGCCGCGACTTTTACGTGCACGCTCAATTGAGACGTTACGGCGGAGACCTGCAGGGTATTCTCGACAAGCTCGATTATCTTAAGGACCTCGGGGTCAACACCCTCTACCTGAATCCTGTCTTCGAGAGCCCCTCGCTGCACAAGTATGGTGCCACACTTTATCATCACATCGACAAGCACTTTGGCCCGGCTCCGAACGAAGACCTCGCTCTTTTTGCTACCGAGGATCCGGACGATCCCACGACGTGGAAATGGTCGGCAGCGGACAAGCTTTTCCTTCAGCTTATCAGGGAAGTCCATCGACGTAAGATGCGGATCATCATCGATGGAGTGTTTAACCATGTTGGCATTCCATTCTGGGCGTTCCAGAAAGCCCGCAGCGAGGGTCCGGCCAGCCGCTATGCGAAGTGGTTTCACATTGAGGAGTGGGATGATCCCGCTACTCCGGAAGATGAGTTTGACTACCGGGGCTGGGCAGGAGTGCGGGGGCTGCCCGAGTTCCGTAAGAATGAGAACGGTCCTCACCCGGAGGCGAAAAAACACATGCACGCGATCGTGAAGCGTTGGATGGATCCCAATAATGACGGAGATCCCTCGGACGGCATCGATGGGTGGCGTCTCGATGTGGCAGCCGAGGTCCCTCTTGCCTTCTGGCTTGAGCTGCGCGGGTGGGTGAAGGAGATAAACCCCGGGGCCTACCTGACGGGAGAGATCTGGTGGGAGAACTACCGGAATCATAAGCTCAAGAATGCGGCACCGTGGTTGGAAAAGGCATTTGACGGGGTTATGAATTACCGTTTTACCGACGCGGTTCTTCGCTTCGCAAATGAGGAGCAAAACCCGGCGTCTGCGCGGGAATTCCTCGAGACTCTGAATGGAATCGGGAACGATTACGGCTACCGAAAGATTCTCGAATTGCAGAACCTCCTCGACAGTCACGATGTCGCCCGGATTGGCTCGGTGGTGATGAATCCGGAGGCCCGCCTGGATCACGATGCCAATGTGAAACACCGGCCCGGGTATGAGACTGGCCCCCCTGACGAGGCCGCGCGTCGTAAGCTCAAGTTCATGGTCGGTCTCCAGTTTCTCCTGCCCGGCGCGCCCTACATCTACTACGGGGCGGAAGCAGGAATGTGGGGCGCGGATGATCCGGACTGCCGTAAGCCCATGGTTTGGCCGGATCGAAACTACGAGGACGAGGTATTCCTGCCCACCCAGAAGAAGAAGCGCCGGTCCTCCGTCGGCTTTGACGAGGAACTCCACCAATTCTACCGTGGGCTCTGCGCGAGGCGTCAGGGGAATGGGTTATGGCGCCGCGGGTCCTATGAGCCCCTCGCAAATGGCGAGCGTTGGTTTGCATTTCGGCGAACTCTCGGGGAAGAGCGGGCAGTGGTCATCGTCAATGCCGGGGATAAGCCGTTCGGCGCTCCTGTTTCCTGGTTCTGGACTGAGGGCGGAAAGTCGCCGATGCGAGTATCACCCACTCATCCTCACGATGGGGCTCCGGCGGGGGATCTGGTAGTGGAACCGTGGGGTATCATGATTCTCCAGTAGCTTGAGCCTGCAAGTGCGTCAGCGGGACTCGATTGGAGAGCTGGCCCAGCAGCAGGGAAGGGAGGGGGGGAAAGGGTGACCTAGCGAACGGGCTTATGCTTACCGTTCTTATCGACGACGGAGAAGTGGCCTCCGGTGCGCTTGGCCAGTTCGTCGAGATCCTTGTGAGCACGTGGCTCCATCAGCGCGATGCAGTTGATCTGCACTCCCTGGGACTTCGCCTTGGCCCCAAGTTCGCGGGCCCAGGCGTCAGAACCGCTGGCAACGCCATCGGTCATGAAGCAGATGATCTGGGGAGGAGGACTCATCCCAAGGGCCATTTCGATCCCCTTGTCCCAGGAGGTTCCCGAGGAGAGGGGTGCTTTCTTCACGATGCGCCCGGAATCAGACAGCTGCTGGGGTGAGGCGGTCAGCCAGCGGGCACGTTGTCCGATCCCGTCAGGTCCCCAGCCTCCCCCGGCCTTCTTCCACCTGTAGTTTTTTCCCCCGGGGGCTTTGACTGTCGCGCTGCCTCCCTGACGGTTCAGGTTGACCTGGTCTCCAGCCTCCCACGCGATGCAGGAGAAAAAGACGATTCCGTAGCGGGTGCCGTGGGAGAGCTGCCCGATCGACTTGCTGAGCTCCTTGCGCATGAGGTCGGCTCTGCCCTGTGAGCCCATCGAGCTTGAGAAGTCGATGACATAGCAGATACGCTCCGCGCGAACGGACTGACCGAAGAAGCTGGTTCCTCCAGCCCCGTTGCCGTCACCGGAGCCCCAGCCCGCGCCAAAGTCGCCATCTGAACCGTAGTTAAGTGACGGATTTTCCGTAATCTCCGGGATGGGAACCGAGATGGGGGAGGGAGCGGTGCTGGCAACAACCTTCGCCATCGCGCTGCTGGGAGCAGAGGGCTTCCGTTTGACCTGGGGGTCCATCCGCTTCTGGTCAACCTGTTCTTCCTCGGGCATGTCGGCCCGGTAGGTGATCAGGGCGCTACTGTCCTGTGAAAGGCTGGGCAGGATGATGAAAGCTAGAATGATGCCCAAGAGGGTGATCGAGAGCAGGGCAATCATCATGCTCATGGTGGTCGCGATCCTTCGCTGGCGCTGAAGTTCCGCCTCGGTCTCAGGTAACTGGATGTGCAAACTCATCGAGTTAGTTTCCTCTTTATGCCTTAAAACGTCGTTCTTTAGAAGAGATCTTCTCCAGATTCTCACGGTCGGGGCGAGGAAGCAGTCACTCCCAGAATACCTGATCAAAGTGCAGGCCGTAGATCCTCGCCTCGCGCGTGAGTTCAAAGCGCTGGGTCACGGTCTTGGAAACGTGCTCTTTGAGCGTAAATCCGTTCGTCCACTCCACGATTTGGCGCGTCTTTAGCCCGCCCCCGAGAGGTTTGCTGGTATTGAGGAGGTTCCCGCTTTCGTCAAAGAGAGAGACGGTGATGGTTCCTGACCCCGGATCGCCGGAAATCTTCATCTCCCTACCCGGGAGACTGACTTTGCTGGTAAGGATGTGGCCGGGCCGGTCGGGGTCCTGAAGGCGAAATCCTGTGCGAATCCCNGGCACCCGGTTGTCGCTGACCGCGAAAGGACCGGTATTNTCCACGGATTCNACAAAGGGAGGATTCTGCGCCATGGCATACTCATGGCGCGGGGGAAGGACAAAGCGGTGATCGGAAGGGCCGATACTGTCGGTATCGCTGCCAGCGGTAGAGACCTCGTCGAAGGCAAAGCCGAAGATCTCCGCGTCGCCGTGCAGCTGGATGTGGACCTGAACGGTTTTCCCCACCCATCCATCGATGGGTCCGTCCTGCCAGTCGTCGATGATCCTGTCGATCTGGTAGGAACCCGTGAGGGCGTGGGTGTCGCGGAGGCGGCTATTGCTCTCGTCCATNATGGCGAGGTNGATCTTGGCATCCCCGGGAGCATGGTAGCTCACCTTCATCTTCGCGGAGGGGAGGATGAAGCGTCGGGTTATCACCCGGCCTTCAGGACGGTCTTTCTCCAGCCGGTATCCCAGTGGACTGTCCTTCATTCTCGGTTCACGGGAGGTAAAAACCTCAGCGNTCTCGGCAGTATGAAAGAGGTCCCGGTCGGCGAAACGGTAGGTGCGTCGCTTGCTCAGGACCANCTCCGGTTCCCCGGCGTCGAGGAGCCAGGCCATGTTGAAGCGGGCCATCCAGTCCTTNCCGGAAAGAAGGTAAATGAAGCCCTCGCTGGGAGTGCCCTTGCGGCCCTGGGTCATCCAAGTATAGTTGCCTGGCCCGCGTTTGATAAGACGGTTAAGGGGCCAGCTTTTTCCACCATCGAAACTGACCCAGACCCTGATGTTCTTGCGTCCGGGTAGATTGGAGGAGGGAGTGCTAAAGAGGAGGATATCGGCGTCATCCCGGTCCAGTCGCAGAAGACCGGCCTTGCATCCGTAAACATCGGGAGGGCCATCGAAGAGTTCGTCGTCCTGATGGAGGTCGCGCCAACTCTCTCCGCTGTCATCGCTGAAGGCCACCCAGCGGTTTCCTTTCCGAGTATGCGTACGGGAATTGAGGTAGATCGTGCCATCGCGGAGTTCGACNAGGCCGGATTCCCCGGTGCCATCGAGGGGAAAGGGCGTGCTCTGATGCCAGGTTTTTCCATGGTCATCGCTGTAGACTGCATTGGTGTAACCCTTGCTCTCCTCCTGCTTNCGGTAGTTGGGCATGACCCGGGAGGGAACGAGGAGNCGGCCCTTGTTCGGGCCCTGCCGGAGGGTGATCCCGGGATCGCAGGCGCCGTTAGGAATGGGAAGGAAACCGCGGGAATCCTTTTTGAAGGTAATATCCTCCAGAGTCCAGGTCTTGCCGTGGTCCTTGCTCTTGTACATCGACAAGGCGGGGTGGAGAGCGGTCAGGAAGATCATCACTTCCCCGGTTGTTTCGTCGACGACCGAGGCTCCGAGGCTGGCTANGCGATGGTGTTTATCGTTGCCCCAACCCTTTCCGTCGTAAGGGCCGATCCCGAGTTTCTCGTCATCGAGTTTGACGGGCTTACCGATGAGTTGATGATCGCTCCAGGTAGCGCCACCGTCCTCGGAGCGTTTCAAATAGATCTTGCTGCCCCGGCGCTTGTCGGGGTGTGGTTCGCCCTGAAGACTGAAGAGGAGGACTGTTCCGTCCATGGCGACATCGAGCACCCCGTAGACGTTGTCCTCGTCCCAGATTTCAAAGAACGGTTTAGCTCCTCCGGTAATGCTGGCGATTTCNCCGNGGGTGGGCGCNGGACTGGGATTCGCCTGCTGGGCCATGCCGACTGGTCCGGTAGCAAGGAGGAAAAGACAGAGAGAGGAGGAGCCAGGAATCTTCATGAGTGCGAGGTGATGTTTAGGCGACCGGCCTCCTCCGGGCAAGGCAGGGTTCACCCGGATCGGCCGGGGCAGTAATATTGCGGTTGCTCTTGTGACANAATGAAAACCTCCGCAGAATCGGGCGGAAAAATCGAAAGCNGCAATCTCACCCGACGATCNCCATGAAGGACAGATTCCTCACCCCANTCATGTCAGCCCGGTTACCGCTGACACTCCTGTTGTTTCTCAACGTCATTGGCTGGGCCCCGGGCGCGGCGCCGGACGATAAGGGAATTACCTTTCGTAATGTGAAGACCAATGGGATTCGGCTTCATGTCGCTGAGCAGGGCGAGGGGCCCCTGATCGTCCTGTGTCATGGGTTTCCGGAATCATGGTATTCGTGGAGGCACCAGATCCCCGTACTCGCCAGAGCCGGGTATCATGTAGTTGCCCCGGACCAGCGTGGTTACGGGAAGAGCGACCGGCCGCAGGCCATCGAGGAATACAATATTTTCAAGCTGACTGGTGACATTATCGGCCTTGTCCAGGCCTTGGGCCGGAAGGAGGCGATCATCATCGGCCATGACTGGGGCGCTCCGGTGGCCTGGTACTGTTCACTCTTCAGGCCAGATCTCTTCAAGGCTCTCGTTCTGCTGAGCGTGCCCTATTCGCCGCGGGGTGGGGGAGCCGTGCCGCCGATCGCGGCCGCGAGGGCGGCTGGTAAGGCCAGCGGAAGGGAATTCTATCAGGTCACTTTCCAGGATCCTGCTCGCACGGAGCAGGTTTTTGACAAGGACCCCCGGGCTACTCTCACCTCCATGCTGATTGGCGCCTCGGGCGATGCCGCGGCCGAGAATGGATGGAATCCCTGGTCCAAGCGCGGTGAAGGGCCGCGCCGGTCCCCAGCTCAGGGACCGGTTCAGCTCCCTGGGTGGTTGACCCAATCCGACCTCGACTTCTACAGCAGCCAGTTTGAGCAGTCTGGTTTTCGTGGGGGGTTGAACTGGTATCGCAACATCGATTTCAACTGGCTGCATACGGGGTTTCTCATGGGTGCGAGGATTTCCCAGCCCACGCTCTTCGTGGCTGGAGAGCGTGATGGGGTCCTCAAGTTCATGGGGGGTGCCTACGAGAAGCTGGAGGAGAACGTCCCGCGCCTTTCCAAGAAAGTCCTCATCCCGGGCAAGGGGCACTGGATTCAGCAGGAGGATCCACAGGAGGTGAACCGCCTGATCCTTCAATTCCTGAAAGAACTGTAGCAGGAATCACTCCTTTGGTCGCCTTGTGCTGTCCCGTGCGGTATAAGACATGGCCCATGGAGGCAACGACGTAACGGATGAGGACGCGACTCGCTTCAGGAATCATGACCCTTGTGCTCGTGGGTTCCCCGGTTGTCCNGGCAGCTCAGGCAACGACGGCCTTTCTTGAAAGATATTGCGTGCAGTGTCATGGAGCCGGGAAGCAGAAAGGAAAGGTGACCTTGCATGACCTGGGGACGAATTTTAGCGATTCCGATACCGCGGACCGCTGGATCGAGATTCTTGGGCAACTCACTACCGGGGATATGCCTCCCGAGGAGGCGGAGCATATACCCGGGACGTCCGAGCGAAGCGAGATGATCGAGTGGATCGAGGAGGGNCTGAAGCAGTCCGGTCGCGATCATGCATACCGGAAGAAGTTGTTAGCCCCGGAATACGGGAACTGGGTCGATCACGAGAAATTGTTCTCTGGTGAAATCAGGACTCCGCCGTTTTCACCATCCCGGATCTGGCGTCTCAGTCCCGAGATTTTCAAGCGCAAGGGATTCGGCCGTGCCCGCAGCCCCTTTACCTACATTACCCCGCAAAAGGGAATTCGGGATTACTCTGCCATGTCCCAGGTTGACCAGAGCACGGTGCAGATGATCCTCATCAATACCGGGCAATTTCTAGAGCANAGGGAGCAGAATGGGGAATTCGGGGACTTCACCAAGGTCGAGGGCATTCCCCCGGACGAGGTTCTCCAGCGGAGAGTGTCCCAGGAGTTCCGACGAATCATCGGGCGGGTTCCTTCGGAAGCCGAGGAAGATAAGTATCTCGCGTTCCTGAAGAAGAACATCGCAGCGGGTGGAAATCTCGAGGGTCTTAAGACTACCATCAAGGCGATCTTCCTGAGTCCCGAAGCGATTTACCGGATGGAGTTCGGCCTGGGAAAAACAGACGAACACGGGCGGCGACATCTCTCCTCGACCGAGATTGTCAATGCCCTCGCCTACGCCCTGACAGATGACCTCGCGGAACGATCCCCGCTCCTGTGGGATGCCTATGAGGGAGATCAATTGAAGGACCGGGGGGATGTCAGGAGGGTGGTGCGGGAGTTATTGGAGAAGCAACTTGGAGGGGGGCGCTGGTCTGATCCCGCGCTGCCTCGGATCATGCGTTTCTTCGAGCAGTATTTCGGGTTCAACCGGGTTGGAGATGTCTTCAAGGACAATGACCGGCGGAGACNTGAGGCAATCCCGCAGTGGAATCCACAGTATCTCGTGCACGATGCGAGGATGATCATCGAGAATGTCCTTCGCAGGGACAGGGATGTTATTGCGGAACTTCTCACCACCAATGAATACTTCGTGGCTCACCCCGGTNATAATGACTACGCGAGGGAATTTTANGACGAGAGGGTGAAGGAAGTGATGCATCCCGACTATGTGAACCGGCAGGTNGCCAAGGCCGAAGAGGAATACCGGAACCGGAAAAAGCCGGATCATGTTCCTCTCCGAGGAGTGGGAGAANCGCCGCGGAACATTCCTGGAGGAAAGGCGGAAGAGAGCGCAGCAGGCGGTGAAACTTTTCAGCAATGCCCTCGCCAGGGNAATCAATCCTCATCCNGACTTTCCCTTTTCGGANCGGTCCCGCGGGCTCTCAGACCTGATNTACATCACTGCCTATAANCTCCCGGAGTCGGGAAGGTCNGAGGACCAGAGGTGGAACTGGCCTGTCGAACAGCCATTCGAAATGCCAGCNGACCAGAGGGCCGGGTTGCTGACCCACCCGGCGTGGCTGGCTGCCTGGTCGTTGAATGACGGGAACGATCCCATTCACCGNGGAATCTGGGTTCTGGAAAAGCTCCTCGCTGGCAAGCTTCAGGACCTTCCCCCGGATGTCGACGCGAAGGTTCCCATCAATCCGCACCANACCTTGCGGGAGCGTATGGAATTGCTCCGNGAGGAGCGCTGCTGGAATTGCCACCACAAGATCAACCCGCTGGGGGAAACCTTTGAGATCTTNGACGACTGGGGGCGCTACCGNACCCATGTCTATTTTGGNGAGGACGGAAAAATCGTCACTCGTCGAGATCAGAAGTTCGAGGCACTCCTTGAGCAGGGAAAACTGACTCCCCGGAAGATTAATGCCACCGGAGCAATCGCAGGCACTGGAGATCCCGGGGTCGACGGGAAGGTTGAAAATGCAATTGAAATGCTTCACCGCCTTGGGCGCTCGGAGCGGACCCGGCAGTCGTTTATCCGGNACCTTTTCCGCTACTTCATGGGNCGAAATGAAATGCTGAGTGATTCNCGGACCCTNATCGAGGCTGAACAGGCCTATCTTGCNGGCGANGGNAGCTTCAAGGAGTTGGTCGTTTCCCTGCTNAGTTCGGATTCTTTTCTCTATCGCCGCTGAGGAATGATGCTCTTAATGACACCTGGTCGCGCAGAAAAATGATTCAAAAACGNCGTCAATTTCTCAAGGGTGGGGCCAGNCTGGCCATGGCGCCCTTTCTNCGCTCCCTGCAGGCCCAGGCGACCGGGCAGCAAGGGGCACTGCCGAGGCGNTTNGTCTTCGTGGTGAAATCCTCGGGGATCGACAAATATAACCTCGTTCCAGACGGACTGGAGAACCACTACGTCAGTCTGGATGACGGAAGCAAACTGGGCAATACGGCAAGGAGGCTGGGCCCGATGGTCGATGTGGCCCTGTCCGAGCACAAACTTCCGAAAAAACTCTCGCGGCTGGAAGCATTCAAGGATCGCCTTACCATTATCCANAGCCTGTCGGGGGAGGGGTTCAGCGGAAATCATACGGCGGGNTATGGCGCCCTGTCCTGCCANAATTCGGAACGGGTTGCGGTGGCCCCGACAATTGACTGCCTGCTCGGGCAACATCTCTCAACCGGACCTTACCCCATCTACGGCCTGGCGACTAACGGCAGGCTCCTGGAGGGTGGCTCCAGGCTTGACGAGAGTTACTGCTATCCCAACATCTCAGCCTACAAGGCGGGAATGCCTGTTCCCTTCCAGGCGTCTCCACGCAAGGCTTTTGTTGAGCTTTTCGGAGCCTCGGTTGCTCCTCCGGAGCAGCTCGAACGGGAGCTGGCGCTGGGTGGGAACCTGATGGACTTTCTCGCCGGCGATGCGAGGCGGATCGAGAAACAGTTGTCCGCTGAGGACAGGGAGCGATTCGGACTCTACCTGAATTCCTTTGAGGAACTCCAGAAAGTGGAGAGTAAGAAAGCGGCCCTTGCGGGGCGCATCAAGAAATTCGCCCCGGAGCCTGGTGATCATTATGATTCGATGAAGCCGAAGCACCGTATCGAATCCTATTTTGAGTTAGCGGCCGCCTCATTGATTACCGGACTTACTCATGTCATGACGGTGCGGCCTGATACCCTCGGCGTCGAGTACAGCGAACTCGGCATTTCGAATTCGGTTCATGCGCTCGGGCACCTGGGCGACAGCAAGGCCACCAACGGGATGACCGGTCACGAAGCCCGGGCGGCGGTGGAGCAGTTGCATCTCGAGGGAATCGCGGGCATGGCCGAGAAGCTTGACCGTGTTCCCGAGGGAGACGGCACCATGCTGGATAACACGCTTATTGTCTACCTGTCCTGTTCCGGTGGAGATCACCATGGCGGACAGGCTGACTGGCCGTTTCTCCTTCTTGGAGGAATGGCGGACAAGCTCAGGATGGGACGTTATCTCGAGTTCCCCAAATACCGGGAGCAAGGACATCGTACCATCGGCAACCTGTACCTTTCCTTCATGCAGGCTGCTGGGATCCAGCCATCCGACTCCTTTGGACAGCCGGATGCGAATCTCAAGGACCTCGACCTCACCGGAACCTTGTCCGAACTGATGGCCTGAGGGCTTTCTCCCGGTTCAGCCTCCTGCGGACCACACCTACTGAAAAACATATGAGGATACGAATGACTCTCATCGGGATGCTGTGCGTTCTGGCTGCGACCTTTCCGCTGGCAGGGGCTGAGAAGCCCAACATCATCTTCATCCTGACGGACGATCTCGGGTATGGAGATGTGGGAGTTCTCTTCCAGAAGCAGCGAGAGGGGGTCCAGGTCCAGACCCCGGAGCTGGACAAGATGGCCGGGGCCGGGACGATTCTGAACCGGCACTACTGTCCCGCGCCGATCTGTGCTCCATCCCGGGCCTCCCTGATCACGGGGATGCACCAGGGGCATACCAATGTGCGCAACATGCAGTTCGACAAGGCCATTGAGGATAACTGGAACTTTGCCAATACCCTGCAGAAGGTGGGATATCATACCATTCACCTCGGCAAGTATGGGCTGCAGGGCTGGGGGCACGACCCGGAGAAATGGGCCGGCTACCCGACCAAGCGGGGCTTTGACTACTTCTACGGCTACGTCCGGCACGTGGACGGGCACCAGCATTATCCCGCCAATGAGTGGGCCCTCGGGGATAACAAGTCCCACCAGGGCAAAAAGCAGGTCTGGGAAAATAATGAGGAAGTCTCGGCCGGCCTCGATAAGTGCTACACCACCGACTTGTGGACGGCCAAGGCCAAGCAACTGATCATCAGCGAGACAAGGGAGAATCCCGGGCGTCCGTTCTTCATGTTCCTGTCCTACGATACGCCGCATGCCGCGCTGCAGCTGCCCACGGTGGCCTATCCCGCCGGAAAGGGCGTCAAGGGTGGGCTCCAGTGGCTGGGAAAGCCGGGGAAAATGATCAATACCGCGGAGGGAACCATCGATGACTATCGGGATCCTCATTATACGGGAAAGGGTCTGACGGACCTGGCGGAGCGCTTTGCGACTTCGATCACGCGGATCGATCATTGTGTGGGTGATCTCCTGCAGACCCTGAGGGATCTCAAGATCGACCGGAAGACGATCGTGGTTTTCTCCTCGGATAACGGACCGCATCGCGAGTCCTACCTGAAGGGCAAACGGTGGAGCCCCACGGTCTTTGAATCGGCGGGCAATTTCAAGGGCTCCAAGGGATCCTCTCATGAGGGCGGCCTGCGGGTTCCCACCTTCGCATGGGGTCCCTCGATCATCAAGGGGGGGCAGAAGTCAGACCGACCCTCCCAGTTTCACGACTGGATGGCTACCTTCTGCGACTACGCCGGAGTGCAGACGCCAGCCAGGATCGACGGGGTGTCCCTTCGTCCAACCCTCAGCAAGGAGGGCAGGCAGAGGGATGGGGTTGTCTACGTGGAGTTCAACAACCAGCAGGGGCTCTACCTGGACGGATACAAGGGCCTGCGGCTCAAGGCCACGGATCACTCGGTTGACTTTGAGATTTACGACACCATCAAGGATGAGCCGGAGGCCCGGAACCTCGC
>PBNG01000036.1 GCA_002723015.1 Roseibacillus sp.
CCGGAAGAGCCTGTTTTTTCTCTTCAACCAGGTCTTCAACCTCGGCGCGCAATGCCCCTGCAAGGATTGGAATGGACGTCGACAGCAATGAGATGAACCCGATCTTTCTGAAGCTTTTTTTCGTCATCCCATCGGTCGCCCTGAAAACTCGGCTGCCCAGCTAATTACCAAACACCGTTTTCTGGGGCACATCCACGGTATCCTTTGGAAACAGCTTTAGAAGTTTGTGCTCACCCTTGTTCAGGTCGTAGATATAGCGCTTGCCGTTACGGAAAAGAGCGATTCTGTTGATGGCCCCAAATTCCGTCGGTCCTCCGGCTGACATCACGGCCTGATAAAGAGTCATGCCCCTTCGAAAGGGTTTCGGCCCCGGGGAGCGGACCTTTCCGCCAACAGTGACCATCTGGACGGTAATGTTATCCCCCGAGTCGGCGACAATCTGAATCACGGGGCTCGTGTAGATTTCAGCTTCCATGTAAGCGGACTCTATCTTGCGTGCGAGCACATCCGTTTCCACACCCACGACCTTGACTGCTCCGATTTTCCACATCGTAATGAATCCTTTCTCCGAAACAGGATAGCCCCCATTGATCCTTCCCTGCTCTCCGGTAGGAACTCCCTGAATGGTAATCTGTATTGCCCCTCCCGCTTCAATCTGGCCAGGCAGTGAAGCCGGGCAGAGCATTAGTAGAATGACGGTATACTTGAGGAGGATCTTCATGAGGATAATTGTGTTGGAGTCAGGACAGGAAGCCGCGGGCATTTTGTGAAAGGGGAAGCTAGTAGGTCAGCCCCTCTTCGTCGTCGGTTTCATTTTTCCCCCCGGGGGTTTTCACGGATGCACGTTCAGCAGATTTGGTGACACCACCACCGGGAACCGGATCCGCATCTGCCGAGGGGGCATAGTAGGTATAGTAACTTGTGTAATATTGATACTGGCTGTCACTCCGGACATCCACGTTATTGAGCACAACTCCAACTACGTATCCCCCGACATTTTCTACTGCCTGCTTCACCCGCATAAGCATGTTACGCGGGAGTTTGCGGTGCTGAACGACGATCATGGTAAGATCCACCTCAGAGGCGAGCACTGATGCATCACTGACGCCCAGGATCGGAGGAGAGTCCACAAGAACCAAATCGAACCTCTGCTTCACATCCTGAATGAGTTCCGACATGCGCCGGGAGTTCAGAAGGCCCGCCGCATCAGCAGGGAGGATTCCCGACGGCAGGAAATAAAGATTATCCACCGGGGTTTGCAGGATCACGTCTTCCAGCATCAGGTCAGTGGTGAGATAATTACTCAGTCCAACCGAGTTGTTGATATCGAAAAACGTATGAACGGTAGGGCGACGTAAATCCGCGTCGATCATAAGAGTCGTGTATCCTCCCTGAGCACAGACATATGCAAGATTGACCAGGGTCGTTGATTTCCCCTCACCTGCACCTCCCGACACAATGGTGATACTGTTGTCCTCGGGATTGCTTCGATTGAACTCAATGTTCGTCCTTAATATTCGGTATGCCTCGGCATCCGGACTCATCCCACTCTGCTTGTGCAACACACCCACATCCGTGGGAATCACCGCCAAAACAGGAACCTGCAGATAACGCTCAACGTCTTCCAACGTCTTGACCGAGGTATCGAGATATTCGAGGAAGAACGCAATCGCGATGCCGAAGATCAAACCTACCGCCGCACCCAGCGAGAGAAACAGGGTTACCTTGGGATAGACCGGATCCATCCCGATTTTGGGGTTTTCCAGAAGAGTGATCGGGGTCTTGGGGATCTTTAGCGCTATCCGACGCGCTGAGTTTGTCAGCTTCATCTGGGATAACATCGCCTTCGCGGTCTCGTAATCCTGCTTCGCTTCAACGTAATCCTGGGACTGGAGGGCCTTGTCGACGGCATCAAACCTCCGATCCTCAACCCGATCCTTAATTTTCACTAGCTGGCCGTTGACCAGATCCAGTTGGGTTTTCAGCAGCTCCCTGAGAACAACAACTGAGGCTTTAAGGTCCTCCTGTAATTTCTCCTGTGCGATCAAAGCCATTTCAACTGATGGGTGTTTGCGTCCGAGACCCGAGGCCTGAAGAGCCGCAATGTTGACCTTACTCTCCTGAAATCTGCTCCGCAGAACAGGCACCTGGCTTCCCGGCAGCTGAAGGCCCTCCGCGAAATCGATGAGCTCCTCGTCACGCAACGTGAGAAGCTGCTCGATCTGATTCTCCAGCTGACCCTTTTTCTCCTCTGCCGTAAACTGCTGCATTTCCGCGGTTTTGAGGATCGTTTCCTCACTCTGGCCCATCCGCCCACTCGTCAGAACTCCTTCAATATAGGGAATACCAACCGCCCTCACAATGGAGTGGAAATGGCGGCGCTTATCTTCGACGAGATCTTCCTGTGACCGCACTTCAGACTCCAGCGCATCCAAGGCGTCTCCAGCTCGCTTGAGCTCTTCCTTATTACGCCCGTCTTTGTAAGATTCCGCAATCGCCTTGGCTACGGCCTGCGCATCCTCACGGTTCTGATGACGAATCCTGATTTCGATATGATCTGTATTCCTGATCTGTTCAGTCTTCAGGATAGACTTGAGCTTAATGAGGGCCATATCCTCGTCAAACCCGCTCCACCGAGTGGTAAGATCGAGCGTTTCCACGACCCGCGACAGAGTTTTCTCTGATTCAATAATCTTGAACTGGTTCTGGATGTAGGCGTGGGACGGGGAGGCTCCGGTCATCGGTTGTCCCACGGAACCATTCAGTGGATCCAATTCGATATACGAGTAGTTCACCTGCAGGAGGGCTGTGCTCTCGTACTTCTTTGGCAGCACGTAGGTGATTACCGCCGCCGTCATGAATATGAGCAGGAACGTCAGGATAATCACACCATAGCGGTTCTTCAGGACCTGCCAGTAGTCGACCGCATGAAGTGCGGCTTCGCTGGCATTCGTTTGGCTCTCGGGTCCGTTTCGCATATCCTTAGTTGTTCAGGAGGCCATTGGAGACTTAACTATAAGGCCATGGGGGGAGGAAATCCAGTAGGTAGAAAACCCCCGCAATGAAAAAAGGCATTGCGGGGGCTGCTTGTGTTGAGGGGAATGTTGTTGAATCCTCTAAAAGGAGGACTGAAGCCCTACTTGAACGCGACTGCGATCGTAATCACGCACGTCCGCATCCGAGGTGGACTTGGTGTAATTGTATGAACCAGTTACGTAAAGATTGTCTGACACTTCAAAACTCGCCCCGGCGTTGAAGTTCAAGATTCTGTCGTCTAAGCTATCCGGTGCAGGACCGCCGCCAATTTTACCCTCATAGCCGAGCATGATGACGTTAAGACCACTGAAGAGAGTGAGCTTGGGAGAGGCCACATAGGAACCCTGAAGACCCAATCGAAACGTCTGGCGCTCCTCGTATCTCCCGAGAGTGAAGGGTTCGTCACAATCATGGGTTGAAATCAACCGGTTCCGGTCCTCAAGACCGTAACGGGCGAATGCGCGCAGCTGAGCCGACTCCGAAAGGGAAGACCGGACGGTTGCCTCGAGGTAAGGTGATGAATTACTGGAACCGTTATCTACTTCCTGAATCTGAGCACCACCCCGGATCACTGCGACCGTAGTAGGACTCAACTCCGTCTCTGCTCCGAGCAGGAAATAGTGGGAGTCCGAATCCGCAGAGCTGTCGTTTTCCTGAGTCTGGAAACGATATGCCGCAGTCCAAACCGTGGTGGAACTCGTCCGGTAGCGGAACTGGTTATAGAACAGGTGCCTCACGTAGTCATTGCCATCGACCTCGTCGAAGGTCACCCCGCTGAAGCGGTAGCCGGTATTCGTACCCAGACGCTCGGTCCACCGGTATCCCACGCTGTTGTCCGAGCTATAGCGAAAATAGCTACCCTGGCGACGATCAGTCGCTACGCCAAAGTCGTAATCAGGTTCCTGCTCATAGGTGACATGATTGCGGCTTCGTAGACGCAGGTTCTCGCTGACCCGGTGCACGAAATTGGCCCCTGCACGGAATTGTGGGAAGTAATCCTCACTGACTCCTACCCCGGGTGCNAATCCACCGCTTCTGGTAATTTTGTCCAGATAGTAGGTCGCTCCTGCCCTTCCCCAGATATCGATGGTTGTCTGCGGGGTCTTGCTGACGAAGTTGGCCTGCGCAAAGGCGGAGACATACCCAACGTCCTCGCTACCAACGCCATCGCAGTCAGAAAAGAGAGGAGAAGCATTGGAATCCCATCCAAGACTAGCGCCNGCAGTCCAGTGCAGCGGCAGAGTGTCGGTGGGTTCGTCATCGAAGGGCATGATGTTGTAGAGGCCCTGGGCGGAAAGCAGGCCGCCCGTTGCTAATCCAAGGGCGGAGGTGAGGATGATGTTCTTCATGAGATCTTTAAATGCTGTGCGTTATGTGGAGCAGTGCGAATACTCAGGCAATCGTTCGGAACATCCAAAGGGAAGCTCCGACAAAGAGTTACCCTACAGGTTCAGCCCGATCTGCGGTACGGATGGGGTTACGTCGGACCCACTGGGACTACTGATCGCAGGAACGATNGGAGGGTGAATGGGGGGGAGACCGGGAATNAGGTATGGNCCATCAAGAGGGTTCTTTACCTTATCACTGGCGATCACTTCCTTGGTATCCTTGGCNCCAGCAGCTGGATCATTTCCTTTCTTTGCCAGAGCTTTTGGATTCAGCTTGGAAAGCACCGCTTTGATCTCGGCGAGAGCATCAGGGGCAACAGCTACCGCACAGGAAGTGACCAGATTCATTTGCTCGGGAGCTGCTTCGATCGCAGTCGCCACAATCTGGCCCACGAGTTTTTTATCCGCCTCTGCAGTCAAGATCGCTGATTTCACTATCTCGCATGAACAGGAAGCATGAGCCGCNGTCTGCTGCTCCACGATCTTGAGAATGTTATCAGCGTCTGCTTCTATCTGCTTCTTAACGAGGTTTGCCACCTTGAGGCAGTCAGCTTCTTCAGCTTGGAGCGAAGGGGTNAATACTGCCACACACGCGATTAATGCGGAGGAGAGCGTTGCTTTCATGTTCATTCTTTTTTTCTGGGAGATTGTGCTATTTGGAGCGGGTAAAGGGAATCGAACCCTTATGGCCAGCTTGGAAGGCTGGGGCTTTACCATTAAGCTATACCCGCGGCTGCAGCAAAAATGTAGGGATCATCCTCCATCCCGCCAAGGATTTTTTCGGGAAATAAAAAAGAAACTGTAAGTCTCTGGAACCCAAATTTTATGGGCTTTCTTCCGTTTTTACGCTTTCAATGTGTNGTGGAGCGGATACTNCTCTNNCTTGATCGAGTAGCGGGTGTAGTTCAGTGGTAGAATGCGAGCTTCCCAAGCTTGAGGCGAGGGTTCGATTCCCTTCACCCGCACCACGGTTGGCTAACTCACCCGAAACCCCGTTTTTTAGGTGTTTTCGTGCTGCAACGCCGAAGCCCTCGCCGCCCCNCGACCCTCGGGCACCGACTTCTCCGCTCCGGGAAAAGATCTCGGAGCGACAAACTAGACACAACAGCCCCAATTCATCCTCACTCTGAACCGGGCCGCACGCTGACACAGCGGGAACCAGCGCGCACGAACCTCCACTTGCGCTCAATCTCCCTTGATATGCCCACCCGCCGACATGCAACCGGAGGCGGAACTTCCGAATCAGGGCCCCACGAAAGTGAGATGTCGCTACGAGGAGTCAGGCTCATTCCATGCATTTCCCCGCTTATACCNAGTGCCTGGGTCAATTTTCCGGGTCCTGAGCACAACTCTGCTTGCCGTTTNCTCCCCCTCCGCCGCCTCATTTGCCTCAGGCCCTTGATTGGCGACAAGGCACGAATAAGAACAAATCCATCCCCNTTGCTTCCCTTGACGACAAAATTAAGCANCCAGTGAATCCCGTAGTTCAGATANACGTAGGTGGTTCCCTCCGCGTGGTCCGACANAAATTGACGCGCACTGGGTCGGAAGAAGGTGTGACAAGCCTCGTCTCCCTCTGCCGCGTAGGCTTCGGTCTCCACGATCACGCCAGCGCACTCCCCCGAGGCAAGACTACACCCGATCAATTTCCGCGCGCATTCCTGCGGACTCTGCCGGAAAAATATGGTCCCCAGAGATTCTCCAGACTCCTTCATCGTATGAGTTTGGCAATCAAGCCGGTCTGCACCGCTCCCTACAANCCGGAGGGGTGNTCAATAAAACCGGTCTCGAGAGTGAAGGTCTCCGCCAGAAGTTCCGCGAGGGCCTTCACCCCTCCAGTCTCTGTCAGGTAGTGTCCTGCATAGATGAGGTTCATTCCACGTTCCTCCGCCTCGGTATAGCTCCAGTGAGGACCCTCCCCGGTCAGGAATGTATCAATCCCCGAATCCCGAACTGCGGCAACCTCGGAACCAGCGCCTCCTGTAATGACCCCCACCAGACCCGCCTCCCTCGAACCAGCAGAACAGACGTGGGGCACACCGCCAAGGACCTCTCCAACCCGTTCCACCAATTGATCCAGCGCTCCCTCGAACCTGCCCCGAAGCCCCAGAAGAATTCCCTTCCATTCAAAAAATGGCTCGNCCTGTTCCAGTCCGATTGCNGAGACGAGGCGCGCGTTGTTGCCAACCACCGGGTGAATATCGAGAGGAATGTGCGCACTGTAGATCGCAAGGCCAGCGTCCATCGCGATCTTGAACTTTTCATAAGTTGCTCCAGTAACCCGGCGTGCCCCGCTCCAGAACATGCCATGGTGAACGATCAGAAGATCTGCTCCCGATTCCACAGCCTTTTTCACCACTGGAAGCGAAGCATCAACTGCAACCGCTATCCGCTTCACGTCCTGCCGGCCATGCATCTGTAATCCATTCAAGGCGCCCGGATAGTCAGGCACTTCCTTGATCCGCAACTCTCGGTCGAGGAGTGAGACAATGTCATCAAGCGTGGCCATGTCCAAATGTCACCCCTCAGCCGGGCCTAGCAACTCTCGATCTCACAAAATTCCCTGAACTCGCGCGGCATGGGCGATCTCCACTCCAGATCCCCAGCCTCATCGGGTATCACCAGTCTGCTTGCATGCAGGGCATGACGGCGCAGATGAAGCATTTCCTCCAGAGCGTCNCTCCAGCCGGTCTCGATAAATTCGAGATAACACTCCTCGGAGGGCCCATAAATCTTATCTCCCACGATAGGATATCCAAGGTGCCCAAGATGGACCCGTATCTGATGTGTCCTTCCCGTCTCGGGTATGGCCCGCATGACCGCGAATGAACCACGCCTGTTTTCGATACGGTGCATCACTTCAAAGTGAGTTACCGAGGGCCTGCCATCCGGGTGGATAGCCTGCTTGATCCAGATTCGAGATTCACACACCTCGCCATGCCGGAGGATCGGTTCCGTAACGGTCCGGCGATCCCACTCGGGCCATCCCGAGACCACCGCAACGTATTCCTTCCGGATCTCCCTTCGCTCCATCGCTCGGCCAAATCGTCTGGCAGCCTCCTTTGTCCGTGACATCAGAACGAGTCCGCTGGTCTCACGATCAAGACGATTAAGAATACTCAGAGTGGTACAATTCTCACCTCTCCCGGAGAGCCAGGTCTTCACCTCTCCGAGAAGGGTCGGCTCAGGTCTGTCGTTCGTCGGATGGACAATCAGTGGCGCGGGCTTGTCCACCACCAGCCAGTCCTCCATCACCTCGACCATGGAGATATGCGTTGAAACTGCAATAGGGCCTTTCCTCCCACTCATCCCAAAAGAAACTACACCGCCTCCATACCGTAATCCGCACGGAACCCAATAACCAATAACACCTTGCCAGAGGCGACGCTCCTCCTAACCTGCGCACATGCCCGCTTCCTCCGCCCACTCGGAAAGAGAATGCACTCTCGCAGGTCCCGCCACCCTTGAGGGGACTTCCCTCCACACCGGCCAGAAAGTGACCCTGTCCATCAAGCCGGCTCCGGAGGGGCACGGCTTCAAGTTCCGGCGCATTGACCTCCCGGACAAACCTCTCATAGATGCAGACGTTGATAAGGTAGAGAAAGTTGAGAGAGCAACCACCCTCGCCTCGGGATCAGTAAGGGTGCATACCGTCGAACATATCATGTCGGCCCTGACGGGGATGGGAGTGGATAATGCCCTGATCGAAATGGATGCCAACGAACCTCCCATTGGTGATGGTTCTGCGAGACCTTTTGTGGACCTGATCCAGAAGGCCGGCCTTCAAGAACAGGAGGCTCGCAGAAAAACCTGGGAAATCCGGGAACCCATTCACTTCGAGGATAAAAGCGGATCACACATCACGATCGTGCCCTACAAGGGGTTCCGGGTCTCAGTTACCAATCTGAGTCATATTGGTAAATTCACCCAGTATTTCTCAAGCGAGATTACTCCTGAAACCTACCAGAAGGAGGTTTCTCCCGCCCGAACCTTCACCTTCTATGAGGATATCAAGCCACTACTCGACCAAGGGCTGATCAAGGGGGGATCGCTCGAAAACGCAGTTGTCATTCGGGACGAGGAGATCCTCTCGAAAGAGTCGATGCGCTTTGAAAACGAGTTCGCCCGCCACAAGGCACTCGATCTTATTGGTGACCTCGCCCTTGCTGGAAAGCGGATCACGGGTCATGTGATCGCAGTCGCACCGGGCCATGGACCTAACACCCAGATGGCCGGCATGCTCAAGCGTGAATATCAGCGCATGCGATCGATGGTGCCGCCCTTCCAACTTCCCGAGAATGAGGCCGTGCTCGACATCAAGGATATCTTCCGGATTCTCCCCCACCGGGCCCCGTTCCTTCTCATCGATCGGGTGATCGACCTCTCCAGTGAATTAAAGTGCACCGCAGTAAAGAATGTCACTTTCAATGAGCCGTTCTTTGAGGGGCACTTCCCTGACCATCCAGTCATGCCAGGCGTGCTGCAACTCGAGGCCATGGCTCAAGCTGCGTCGGTTCTCGTCCTGCGCCTTCCCGATAATGAAGGGAAAATTGGATATTTCATGTCTGCCGACCGGGTCAAGTTTCGCCGTCCCGTCCTTCCGGGAGACACTCTTTTCATCGAGGCAGAAATCGTAAAGATGAAGCGAAGTGTGGGGCTTGCAGCCTGCCAGTGCCTCGTCAACGGCGAAGTCGTTTCTTCCGCGGAGCTCAAGTTCGCAGTAGTCGATGCCTGAGTCACTAAATGCCCGGCCTGTGGCTTCTCTCCTGCGGATCACTTTGGTTACACTGGCTGCCACTCTCTCCAGTTGCCATGTATTCGTGGAGCAAGCTGAGAAAAACCTGCAGGCCTCGCCTTCACCCGGGCTGGCCCTCTCCAGCGCAGGAAATGCACCGATCAGAAGATTTACCCCTTCGACCGAGCGTCTGAAATTTGAAGTAGATCCCACTACATCCACCGGAACAATAGACCTCGCTATTGACCACGATTCGCTGGCCCCTCGCCGCTCCGTATGCGAGTGCCCGCTCAAAGGCAGCATCACGGCAACCCTTCGAACCTCCGGGTCCGGGAAACGCAGCCTGACACTCGAGAAGATCGAACTTGTAACCGCGGGCAGGGGGGAACTCGAATTCGTCTGGTCTCCCCTCATCGGGACGATCAGGATGGTGATTCCCGGAGGACTTTTGACAATCACCGACAACTCCCCGGACCCGGTCATCAATCTGAGTGCGAATGGACGCTTCTCACATCCAGGCTATAAATTTCAGGTTGGCGGCACCGGTCAGGTGGAGACAACGGGACTGGTCCTCCGCCGGAAAATTGGCAATACCGAAACCGATCTCACCATTGAGGAGACTGAGCCAGTAACCCTCGCAGGCACGCTCACGAGGGAGGAGGGCAGATGGCACCTTGACCTGCCCGGCACCATTCTGAAGGACCAATTTGAAGTGGACGAGGAGGGCACCACCCTCGATCTCATTTTCACCAGCAACATCGCTTCCTACGCAAAGTAGGAGCGCTCTCCCCGGGAAACACCCGACGCTGATGACAACGCGAGTTGATCCCCTCTGTCATCATGAGAAAATCTCTTTCACCACTCGTCCATGGACATCGGTGAGACGCCTTTCTATCCCATTATGGTAAAAGCTAAGACGCTCGTGATCGATACCGAGGAGATCAAGAATCGTCGCGTAGAAATCGTGCACTGTCACCTTGTCTTTCACGGCCTGATACCCAAACTCGTCGGTCGCTCCGTAACTGAAGGGCGCTTTCACGCCTGCGCCGGCCATCCACGTAGTAAAGCCCCGCGGATTATGATCACGGCCACTGGCTCCCTTCTGGAAAGTTGGCATTCGGCCGAACTCAGAGCAGAACACGACCAGGGTATGCTCCAGGAGCCCACGTTCCTTCAGGTCCTTGAGGAGCGCGGCAGTGGGCTGGTCCAACACGGCGCCATGGACTGAATACTGGTTCTCGAGAGACTTGTGACCGTCCCAGTTGCTGACCCCTTCGCCGCCAGTCTGGTAGGCGCCGTTGAAAAGCTGCACAAACCTGACTCCTTTTTCCACCAACCTCCGGGCCAGGATGCAGTTGCGCCCGTAGGCCGCCCGCAGGTCGGCCACTTTGCTCCCCGCATCATCCGCTCCATAGGCCTTCAATACGTGGGCAGGTTCCCGGCTCAGATCTGTGACCTCTGGAATGCTCATCTGCATCCGGGCCGCCAGCTGGTAACTGGCAATGCGAGCCGCCAGTTCCGAATCACCCTCGTACGACCGCAGGTGTCGCCTGTTCTGACGCTCGAGGAAGGCACGGGTAGCATCGTCCGTTCGCTTCGTAATTCCTTCCGGAATGGCCAGGTTTCCCAGCGGCTTGGCGGCGTTAAACGCTGTTCCCTGAAAGGCCGCCGGAAGAAATCCCGGGCCCCAGCAGTTCACGCTGGACTGGGGAGTTCCACGCACATCGGGAATGGCCACGTACGCCGGCAGGTCCTCTGTTTCACTCCCGAGCGCATAGGTGGCCCACGCCCCGGCACTCGGGAAGCCATCCAGTGTGAATCCAGTGCACATGTAATTCTCACCTGGACCGTGGGTATTGGTCTTTCCAACCATCGAGTGGAGAAAGCACATTTCATCTGCCAACCCACCGAGCTGCGGCAGGAGATCTGAGACCATCTTGCCTGACTGCCCCCGAGGTCTGAACTGCCACGGGCTCCGGGTAAGATTCCCCTGCTGCCCCTGAAACGTTATCAGCTCCTCTCCCCCGGGCATCGGCATTCCGCTTCTCTTGATCAGCTCGGGCTTGTAATCGAAGGTATCAACCTGACTGATCGCGCCGGAACAGAAAATCATCAGGACCTGCCTCGCTCGTGGTTCGAAATGTGCATCACGTCGAGCATGAGGCCGGGCAGAGTCGATGACGGGCCTTACGGGCACCTTTCCCGGTGCACTCTCCCTCTCAGCCGCCAGGAGTCCATCCCGGCTCAACAGCGACGCCAGCGCCACACTCCCCAGCCCACTCGCGGTGTGCGAGAGAAAATTACGGCGATCGAGGAATTGAGAGCTATTGATCATAAATCAAACTGGCAGCGGAAGCGGCTCCCCTCAGAAAACGAACAGGAACTCGTTCGTGTTTAACATGGCGCGACAGAAAGAAACCATTCCATGTTCCTCCACGAAGGTCACGGCGTCCTCAACTTCCTCCCCAGTCGCGGGTCGCCCGTAGAGAACCTGGTAGACCTTTGATATCCCCTCTCTGCCAGGACCGACGCTCTGTGCCATCCGCCCCGCCTGCTGCATGATAAATTTACTATTGAGGAGATTGAGGGCCTGCAACGGCGTGGTGGATCTACTCCGCTTCGGAATAACCTGATTGCCATCGGGGCAATCAAAGGATCCAAAGACCAGATCCTGCTCCTGACGAATCTTGAACATGTAGATCATGCGACGCCATTCAGGTGGGCCCAGATCTTCCTTGGGGTGGTAGTGCACGACATTCTCACGCTCCACATCCAGAAGGTAAAATCCCGGTCCGCCCATCCTCCGATCAAGAGTTCCCGCCGCCAGAAGGATCCCGTCTCGAATAGCCTCTGCCTCAAGACGGCGAGGCGGGAAACGCCATAGCAGGCGACTCTCCGCATCAAGATCCTCTGCCTCCTGGTTCGGGAAGCTGGCCTGCTGGAACGCTTCCGACATCAGAAACATCCGCATCATCTCCTTCATGGACCATCCCCGCTTTACAAATTCTGTAGCCATCCAATCGAGAAGCTCCGGATGCGAGGGTCGCGTTCCATTCGCTCCAAAATCACTTGGGGTATCCACCAGTCCTGTCCCGAAGACGAACTGCCAGAGGCGATTCACGGCCACCCTTGCTGTGAGCGGATTAGCAGCACTGGCGATCCAATTCGCCAAGGCCTCTCTCCGTTCACCCTCAGGAGCACCGGGTTTCAGTGCCAGGCTTGAAATGACCGGGAGTGCATCTGGCGTAACTTCCTCGCGTCGCGCCATCGGATCTCCCCGGTAAAGGCGGTGAGTCGGCCCCGGCTGCGAGAAATTCGCCACCCATGCCTTCCGACCGTTGGAAAGCTCCCCCACCCTGCGCTGAAGATGTGCAATCTCTGATCGCAGTTGCCAACCCCGCGCCGTATCTTCGGTGGGGAGAAGCCCTAGGAGAGTCTCATGATCAAAATCTTTTCCCGGGCTCTTCCGGCGGTCCCGGTGACTGGAGACTTCGGACCAATGCTCTCCGTCATCCGAAAGTTCAATTCGGTATCCGATGGGAACCCGGTCTTTGAAGCGACCTTCTCTGTCCCGTGCCCACTCAATACGGTTCACCGTCTCGCTTTTATCGAACTCTAACTGAACCCATCCGGTCCCCTCGGTATTCGAAATCCAGCTTCTTGAATTTCCGGCATGTCCATCATTAATATGTCGGAGCTTGTGGATGTCATGGCCCGCCAGAGTCCCGGAAGCGGAGGGCCTTCCCCCCGGAGCGAGATTTTCACCTTCGGGAGAAAACACGGAAAGCTCATCAATACAGGGCTCTCCCCCATTGGTCTGAAGAATTGTGAACCGGACGAAGCGTGCTGTCATCGCCTCGAAACGGTCAACATTTCCCTCCGACTTTACAGCTGGGCGCATATCCGCTTCGCGAAGGCTCCCGGCGATTAACTCGCCTCTTTCGAGAAGTTTGCCCAGTTCTTCCTCCATGGCTCCCATTCGCTCCCGGAGCTCCAGCAACTCCTGCCTCGCACGGGGGTCTGCCCGCCCCGGCAGCACCCGCTCCCCGAATTTGACCCCGGCAAATACAGCCTGCATGGAATAGTAATCCTTCTGCCTGATGGGATCGAACTTGTGATTGTGGCAGCGCGCACAACCGATCGTCATTCCAAGGAAAGCAGTCCCCGTGGTATTAATCATGTCGGCGAGTTCATCCTGCCTCTGCATCAGAGTTAGTCCCTCGTCCGGGCTCTTCACGATATCATGCGGGCCAGCCACGAGAAACCCCGTGGCAACCGCTTTTCCCATCATGTCTCCCGCGATGTGCTCCCTGACGAACTGATCGTAGGCTTTGTCCTCATTAAACGATTCAATGACGTAATCACGGAAATGATATGCCGTCAGCCTTTCCCTGTTTGTTTCAAATCCGTTTGTCTCGGCAAAGCGAACGATATCGAGCCAGTGGCGAGCCATTCGCTCCCCGTAATGAGGGCTGGCCAGCACCCTCTCCACGAGATCCTCCCAAGCCCGAGGAGACTGGTTTCCTGCGAAAGTCTCGACCTCCTCAGGCGATGGTGGGAGCCCAAGCATTACAAGATACAGCCTCCGGATCAGGGTGCGCCGGGCGGCAGGGGCCGAAAACTCCAACCCCTTTTCCCTGAGAGCCACCTCCAGGTAGGCATCGATACCATCATGGCGATGCTCATGGACGACCGGTTGAAACGACCAGTGATCCGTTTCGAGAATCTCTTGATCCACAGCTCCTGGCAGCTCTGCCCCTGCATCGATCCATAGTCCGATAGCCTCAACCTCTGAACGGGAAAGAGCATCTTTTTCCCGGGGCGGCATGGCCTCATCCGGATCCTGCCTGCTGATCACCTTGTAAAGAAAACTCTGCTCCCTGTTCCCGGCCACAAACAGGGGTTCCCCGGAATCGCCCCCTCGAAGGATCGAAGCCGCACTATCGAGCCGCAGACGTCCCTTTTCCTTCGACGAGCCGTGACAACTAAAACACTTATTCTCAAAAATCGGCCGAATATCCTCCGCGAAACTGACGACCTTTTCCGCTGCGCAAGGGTTCGCAGCCATAAACAGCATCAAGACGCCTCCCGACAAATCCCGAAACCTCATCATGACGCCTTCTGATAGCGTCTCTGGGTCCTCTCCACAACCTCGAGAATCATCACTCCAACGAACTACTTTGGCAGATGATCTCGCGATTTAGTGGTCCAAATCGAAATTGCGCCTAGCCAAGCGGAATTCTCGGTCGAAAATCAAAGCAAGGTTTCATGAGTGTCCGTATAATACTTCCTCTTCTACTCACCGCGGTAGTGCTGGCCCGAACTGCGGGCGGGCAACCAGAGGTTGAATACAATCGGGACATCCGGCCAATCCTCGCCGCAAACTGCTTTGCTTGCCACGGTCCTGACCCGGAAACCCGGGAAGCTGACATGCGACTCGATACCGAAGCCGGGTTTTTCACCGGAGCCGGGGATGCTCCGCCAGTGGTGGTCAGGGGCCATCCTGATGAGAGCGAGCTCTACCTGCGCCTCATTACGAAGGACGTGGACGAAATCATGCCTCCCCCGGAGAGTCACAAGCAACTTGAACCGGAACAGATTGCGCTGGTGAGGAAATGGATCACCGAGGGCGCACCCTGGCAGGCTCACTGGTCCCTCCGCGCTCCCACAAGGCCTGAGGTCCCTGAGCCGAAACTGACTGCTTGGCCCCGGAATGCCATAGACAACTTCCTCCTCTCAAAGCTTGAAGAAAAAAACCTTACCCCTGCACCCGACGCCGACCCTCATACCCTCGCCCGAAGGCTCTCCCTCGATTTAACAGGCCTCCCTCCCGACCCGGAACAGACTGCGGAGTTTATCACCAATCCCAGCGAGGAGACCTATGGCAAGCTTATCGACATCCTCCTTTCCTCACCGCGCTACGGCGAGCACCGCGCACGCTACTGGTTGGACGCAGCGCGCTATGGCGATACTCACGGACTCCACTTCGACAACTACCGGGAGATGTATCCTTATCGCGACTGGGTGATACGTGCCTTTAATGAGAATCTCGGATACGACGATTTCACGGTCTGGCAACTCGCTGGCGACCTTCTTCCCAACCCCACCCTCGACCAGCTCATTGCCACGGGATTCCAGCGCTGCAATATCACCACAAATGAAGGCGGAACGATCGCAGAGGAAAATCTCGCCAATTACGCTGCCGACCGGGTCCAGACGTTCGGATGGGTCTACCTCGGCCTGACCACCAACTGTGCCCAGTGCCACGACCACAAATTTGATCCCTTCACTACCCGAGATTACTACTCCATGGCAGCGTTTTTCCGCAACACTACGCAGGGAGCCATGGATGGAAACTCCTCAGACGGGCGAGGTCCGGTCATCAAGGTTCTCTTTAACCAGGATCGTGAGAAAAGGGACCTTCTGGACAAGCAGATCGTAGAAACTCAGACTCTGATCGAAGCGCGGCGGACCGGAGCCAAGCCTGATTTTGAAAAGTGGGCCGCAACCGCAAGCCCCGATCAACTCGCAGAGGCCCAGCCCCGGGAAAACCTTCTTCTGCATCTCCCGCTCAATGAGGGATTGGGAGACAAGGTAAAAGCCTCGGTGGGAGAAGCGGACAGGATCTTCAAGTCCAGAGGTTTCCTGACATGGGATCCCAAGGGAAAGATCGGTCCTGCACCCCGAATTAAACGCGACCGGACCTTTGACTTGGGAGACCTCGCCAACTTCAAATCGAACCAACCGTTCAGCTATGGAGCGTGGATCCGTTCGCCCCAGCGCCTGAATGCATCTGTCTTCGCACGCATGGATGGATCCCGCAAGTTCCGCGGTTGGGACCTCTGGCAGCAGGGTGCTCAGTTCGGAACTCACCTCGTCGAAAGCTGGCCTGAAAACGCCCTGAAAGTCGTCACTGAGAAAAACGTCCTGAAATCCGGACAGTGGAATCATGTCTTCGTTACCTATGACGGAAGCGGACAACCAGAAGGAGTACGGCTTTACCACAATGGTGTGGAACAAACCGTAAAGATTGAAACGAACTCACTGAAGGCCAACGCCGATATCACCACCGGCACTTCGCTGCAGATCGGACAGCGGAACAATGGGGCCTACTTTGAGGATGGCTTCCTTCAGGACATGAGGATCTATTCGAGAACGCTTTCCAGCGGGGAAATCATGGTCCTGGCCGATTCAGGGCCGCTCCGCGCCATCCTCGCCACAGCACCCCGGGAGCGCAGTCTGGAGCAGAATAAGACTCTCTTTGAAACCTTTCTGCATACCCGAGACAAGCAGTTTGCAACCCTGATTGACAAGGTTGCAAAACTGAAGTCACAGCGCGAGGGATTGAACGGCAAGGCCGCAATCACCCACATTCAGAAGGAGAAACCGGGAATGGCCATGGCCAACATCCTGATGCGTGGGCAGTACAGTAAAAAGGGAGACGAAGTGAAAGCCAACACACCCTCTGCCCTGCCTCCTCTCCCCCGGGAGGCCCCCCGCAACAGACTGGGTCTGGCTCGCTGGGCCGTTTCTCCGGAAAATCCTCTCACCGCACGCGTCACCGTAAACCGCTTCTGGCAGGAAATCTTCGGGCAGGGTATCGTGGTAACTTCGGAGGACTTTGGCATCATGGGGATGCCGCCTACCCACCCTGATCTGCTGGATTGGCTCGCAGTTGAATTCCGGGAGTCGGGATGGGATGTGAAGAAATTCATCAAACTCCTTGTTACTTCACACGCCTACAGGCAGGCCGCAATCACCACCGCAGGAAAGCTCGCCAAGGATGAAGACAACCGATTCCTGAGTCGTGGTCCCCGCTTCAGAATGGATGCGGAAATGGTGCGCGATTATGCCCTTGCGGCAAGCGGCTTGCTCTCTTCATCGACTGGAGGCCCGGGAGTTCGCCCATACCAGCCAAACGATATCTGGAATGTTGTCGGGCTGCCCGGTGGAAACACGCGGAACTACAAGCAGGACACCGGGGAAAAACTTTACCGGCGAACGCTTTACAGCTTCTGGAAGCGAATGGCTCACCCCCCCAACATGGAGGCGTTTAACGCACCCAGCCGGGAAGTGTGTACTGTCCGGCGCGAGCGCACGAATACCCCTCTGCAAGCTCTGGTCACGATGAATGACCCCCAGTTCGTAGAGGCCGCCCGCACCCTTGCACAAGGGGCATTGCAGAGAGCAGAGGGAACAGAATCTGTTGCCCTCGCCTACGTCGCTACCCGCGCCCTCTGTCGACCTCTGAAACCACGGGAGATTGCCATCCTGAAGTCCAGCCTCGCGGACCATCTGGTTTACTACAAAGAGAACCCTGCCGACGCCAATGCTCTGATCAAGGTAGGAGAGAGCAAGGCTGACCCGACTCTTGACCCGCGACAACTTGCAGCGTGGACCATGCTCTGCAACCAGGTCCTCAACCTTGATGAAGTCCTCAACAAATAAGGGCGCCCTCTTTTACCAGCCACGAATCCACCCCTCCTCCGAATTCAACAGGACATCGCCATGAATCTTTTTCAGGAATATCTTCAGGCTCAATCACGGCGTTACTTTCTCTCTCAGGGAAAAAACGTCCTCGGCGGCGCCGCACTGGCAGGTCTGCTGGGGCGATCAATGGGAGCAGAGGCGGACGGACCTGGTGCCGTAAAGACTCACTTCGCTCCAAAGGCCAAGAGAGTGATCTATCTGCACATGGTTGGCGGACCGGCTCAGATGGATCTCTTCGACTACAAACCGGTCCTCGAAAAGTGGTACGACAAGGATCTCCCCGACAGCGTTCGCATGGGTCAACGACTGACCACCATGACGAGTGGCCAGAAGCGTTTTCCAATTGCTCCGTCCAAGTATCGGTTCGCCCAGAAGGGCCAGTGCGGGATGTGGATGAACGACGAACTACTGCCGAATCTGCATCAGTGTGCTGATGACATCTGCTGGATGCGAAGCCTCCATACCGAGGCGATCAACCACGAACCCGCCATTGCCGCCATGCAGACGGGGAACCAGATCACTGGCCGGCCCTGTCTAGGTTCCTGGGCATCCTATGGCCTGGGTTCGATGAATGAGGACCTACCAGCCTTCGTCGTGATGGTTGCCACGCCGAGTAATCGTGAACAGGAGCAGGCAATCTCATCCCGTCTCTGGTCAAGCGGCTACCTCTCCGGGGAACACGCTGGAGTTTCCTTCCGAAGCAAGGGCGATCCCATTCTTTACATCAATAATCCTGCCGGGGTTCCGGATGCAATTCGCCAACGCACCATCAGGGGCATCAATGAGATGAACGAGCTGACCTACAAGGAGCTCGGAGACCCCGAAACCTTCACCCGGATCAAACAGTATGAGATGGCTGCCCGCATGCAGGCCAGCATGCCCGAGCTCACTGATCTGAGCAAGGAGCCGAAGCGGACCTTTGAACTCTACGGAGACGAGGCCCGGAAGCCCGGGAGCTTTGCAAACGTTGCATTGATGGCCAGGAGGCTGGCTGAGAGGGATGTCCGTTTCATCCAAGTCTATCACAACAACTGGGATCACCACGGAAATGTTAATGGACGAATGCCGTCTCAATGCAGGGACATTGACCGACCGTGCTACGCCCTCATAAACGACCTGAAAGAGCGGGGTATGTTTGATGACACCCTGATCATCTGGGGCGGAGAATTTGGAAGAACCATTTACAGTCAGGGTGGCCTCAGCAAGACGAACTACGGCCGAGATCACCATCCGAGATGCTTCACAATGTGGATGGCCGGAGGCGGAAGCAAGGGAGGAGCCGTCTATGGTGAAACCGACGACTTCAGCTATAATATTACCAGAGATCCTCTGCACATCCGCGATTTCCACGCCACGATTCTGCACCTCCTCGGATATGACCACGAAAGATTTACTGTGAAATATCAGGGCCTGGACCAACGCCTTACGGGAGTGGAACAAGCGAAGGTCATCAAGGAACTACTGGCCTAGGGGAGACCTCCTCAACGACTTTTCTCGGGTGCCCCAGGGCGAGACGGAGCCACCTTTCGGGAAGGCTCCAGTTGCGCCGGCTCCAGATCGGCCAGCTCCAATGGTTCCGAAGGTTCCAACTTGGCTGGAACAATCGGGGTTGATGACTCCAATTCCGCGAGGCGCAGGCGCGCTGTAGCCTCCTCCCGGGCTATGACCGGATCCCTGCCCTGCTCCACTGCATACCGTTGTAATTGTTCTATTTTTCTGTCCACTCTGGCTTCCTCGACAAGCGAACGTTGGGACTCTTCGCTCGACCAGAGAAATCGTTCCTGCCACTTCTCCCCGAGATCCTCATGGTGCAAGCGGGCACTTCCCGAGAGGTGCCTGATCTCCAGGCCGATGTCGGTCACCCTGCGAATAACAACTTCCCGATAGATTTTCCCGTCAAGCAGACGAACCTCCGGATGTTTCTCACCTTTTGCCGTCAGACGAACCCATAGCAGATACTCTTCTCTGTAGGCATCACCACCCTGCACGTAGACACGCACCTCCCGCTCGATGCTTGCGAGCTTCTCCGCTTCCAGCTTTTCAGCCTGAGTATCCGCCCGCAGTTGCTCAAGGCCAACCCGAAGTTCTGCGAAAAGCGCCTCCGTACCTTCTACTGGAGACAGGGATCCGAAATGCTGAGCGAGCGCCTCAACCAAGGCACCCTGAGCCTGAAGTTCCAGCTTATGCCCTTCTTCCGACGCATCCGCGCGCACCTCGACTGTCACGAAGGCGAGAAGCCATACCTGAAGCGCAGTCCGGATAAACTCCCGCAGAGCCATGGGTAGGATGATAAATGGAGAAGCCTCCACGAGCAAGGAGACCCGCAGCCCAATCTGAAAAGACTTCTCCTCCATCCATACCGCTCTCTCCACGGAAGCCTTTCTTCCCTGCTACAGCCACTCGGAAAACCACTCTATTCCAGCTCTTCAAGGGTTTTGATGATGCCTTTTTCACTCACTCGCATTTCCCTCGGCTGGCCCGGCGCAAACTGAGCGAGACGCAGCTCTTCCAGCATCCACCCGACCTTCCACAGGCGAGTCGCCTCAGGTCGCCCGGTCCATTGCGCAATCCATCGCTGCCAGAGGGGCAGAATCCGACTCCGCTTCTCCTCGTCCCGCACCAGAGGCAGGCTCTCAAGACGGGACAACCTTTCCTCGATTCCATGAAAGAATCGGTAGTAGCGGGATAACCTGCCAAATCCAGCCTTCCAGGCAAATCCTTCCCGCCACAACCAGGACATCTCCTCATCCAGATCGTCGACGACCTCCCCGAGATGTCGATCCTGGCGGTGCGCCTCCATCCACTCCGACACTCTCTGGTAACTTTCGATTGCCTCCTCCAATCCTTCGCACAGGAGCCGCGCCGAATCAAAAAGTCGCTCCTTGGCAGCATGGGAAACCTTCGCAAAATCTTCGCCTGAACGAACCATCTTCCCGAGAGCTCCTTCCGCCGCACAACGGATCAGGGCTTCGACAAGGCTCTCTCCCGGGGACAGGAAAGACGCATAAAGCTGAGTAGACGGTCCTAGCGGAAGTCTGGCCCTGACAAAGTCCACCTGACCGCACTGCTCCAGAAGAAACAGTCTCACACAACCTGCGCGATGGCTTTCCTCAGCCTCTTCGATTTCGAGAAATGCCCTCATCCCGACGGAGTTTCCCTCATCGACCAGAGCTGGGTATACAGAATCTACTCCCCCCGTATCCTCTCCCCACCGTGAACGATCCTCCATTGGAATTTCTCCAAAACTCCAGACCTCGCCTCCGGTCATCTCCCATTGCGCGTTGGCAGCTTTCTCCCTTCTTCCCCGTAGCACAGAGGCGAGACGATCCCTGATTCTTGCCACGTTCTCACCGAGGGCTAATTCCTCTCCTTCGTCACCATAGACACGGATCTTTGGGCGCAATTGCGCTGGTAACCGCTCCGGATTAAAATCCTCCTCGGTGACTGCATGACCCGAGCGCTCAGAAAGAAATTCCGCCAGCGCGGCACATAAAGTACACTGGGGCTCCCATCCCTGCCAGAGCATCAGAAAATCTGCCATTGCATCCGCAAGGGGAAAGCATACCTGCCTTTGCCATTTGGGCAGCGACCGCATCAGCAGCTCCACCCGCTCTTCGAGTAATCCAGGCACACCCCAGCTCACAAGATATCCCGGGAACCGGGATAAATCATCAATTCCTATCTCGAAGGTAACTCCATCATCTGGGGCATCGAGATCACTGCGGTAGACGACCCGGTACGAGTTGCCACCGCACTCCACCTGATCAGGAAAGAAGCTCAACTCCTCCGCGATCTCCTCCCATACCACATCCGAAAGACGAATCATCAAGCGCTCCTCGTTGCGATCAGCCAGGCGCCACTGATGAAACGCCTTGGCCGTGGAGACTTCAACCGGGATCCGCTCGAAGAAAAAATCGAAGGCGCCCTCGTCCGACCAAAGTCCTCCCACTCGCCGCAACTTGTGCTCGGCTCGCTCAACCTCTCCCCGCACGAACGCTAGTTGCTCCTTGTATCGACATCGGGCGTGTATGCCATCTCCCAGCAGGGCCTCCCGGATAAAAACCTCATGTGCGGATTTGGGATCCACCCGACCAAAGTGCACCCTCCGCTCGGGAATTAGGGTCAACCCGCTACATTGAACAGTTTCGATCCCATACACCGCTCCCTGCTGCTCGTCCCACGCTGGAGAGTGGTAACGACTCCGGCACAACTGCGGAGCAACCTCCTCCACCCATTCGGGACAGATCGCAGCGACCTTACGGGCCCAGAGCCTCGAGGTCTCAACAAGATCAAAACCCAGCACCCACTCCGGCCGCTTCTTTCCAAAGAGGCCAGAACCAGGGAATACCGCGAAATGGCGATTTGCCGTCCCGTGGTAGGAGCGCTTTTCCTTGTCCCAGATCCCGATCTGACGAGGCATTCCGGCTAGAATGGACTTATGGATCTCCCGGAGGTCTCCCCACTCCCGACGTTCCTCGGGCAGAGGCCTTGGCCATTTTCCATATTGCTCTCTCACGAGTCGCCCAAGCTCTCTCACTACCTGATCCCATTCCATGATCCGGCGGACGCTAAAGAACTTGTCTTCACAGAAACGGCGCAGCTGGTTGCGGTGCCATCCGCGTCGATCTTTACGAAACTTNTCCAGCGCGTGCCAGATGTTGAGCAGGCTGACAAAATCCGATTCCGGATCCTCGAAGGATGCGTGCATTTCGTCCGCCTTGCTCTCTTTCTCCGGAGGACGTTCACGAACATCCATGACGCTGAGCCCTNCAACNACGATCAGGACCTCCCCCAGAACCCTCCTTTCACGTGCCTCCACCAACATGCGACCCAACCGGGGATCCAGAGGAAGGCGTGCCAGTTGTTTCCCGACCTCGGTAAGTTCCCCCTGCCGGGAGCCCAGCGCTCCCACTTCCTCGAGAGTCCGGAAGCCCTCGGTCACCGCCCGTGGAGAGGGAGGATCCAGAAAGGGGAAATCTCTGATGTCTCCCAGCCGCAGGGCCTTCATCCGGAGCACTACTCCAGCAAGGGATGATCGCCGGATCTCGGGATCGGTAAACTCTGAAGCCTGCTCCAGATCAAATTCATCGTATAACCGCAGGCAGACACCCTCCCTGATTCTCCCACAGCGCCCCCGCCTCTGGCGCGCACTGGCCTGCGAGATCTGCTCAACCTGCAACCGCTGGACCTGCCGCCCGGGGTTGAATCGGCTAATCCGCGCGAGGCCACTATCAATCACGTAGACGATCCCGGGAATGGTGAGGGAGGTTTCCGCGACATTGGTGGCAAGAACAACCCTCCTNTTCTCACTCGCCCGGAAAACCTGCTGCTGCTGGGCAAGGGTCAATCGCGCATAGACCGGAAGAATCTCCGTATCGGGCAGGATCCGTCCCTGAAGCAGCTTGGCACATTCCCGAATTTCCCGCTCTCCCGGAAGAAAGACGAGGACGTCCCCGCGGTCATCGACTTCAGAGATCCAATCCACCGCACGGGCAACGTGATGACGGAGCTCTTCCTCTGCCTCACCAGGGAGAAAATAATCCTCCACGGGATAGGTCCGGCCCTCGACTTCTACCACGGGAGCATCCCGGTAGAACTCTGAGAACCGTCCCGCGTCCAGCGTGGCCGAACTGATCACAAGCCGAAGGTCCCTTCGCCTCTCCAGCAGCCCGTTGAGATATCCGAGCAGGAAATCGATATTGAGAGAGCGCTCATGAGCCTCGTCGATAATGAGGGTGTCGTATTGCCGAAGGGAGCGATCCCCCTGCGTTTCTGCGAGAAGAATTCCATCCGTCATGAACTTGATCTCCGTCTGCTCGCTGACTTTCTCGGCAAACCGAACCTGATATCCAACAAGCCCTCCCTCCCGCACACCCATCTCCTCCGCAACCCTCCGGGCAACACTGGTGGCTGCGAGCCGACGAGGCTGGGTACAACCGATCCGGCCAGGTCGTTTTTCTGGATGATCCCGCGAAGACTCCCGAACCAGCTCGAGGGCCATTTTAGGAAGCTGGGTCGTCTTGCCACTCCCCGTCTCCCCGACCACAACGACAACTCTGCTCGAGCGCATCGCCTCGAGAATCTCATCCCTCTTACGGGAAACGGGTAGATCTGGATAATCCCAATCCGGCACACTTCTGGGTCGCCCGCCTGCCGCACCGGGTCAAGCCCGGGAACAAGAGAAATGTTCTCAGTGCCCCTTACCCGAAGTCACGCACCCCGGGAGCGATGTCCCGACAATCATGAGAAATCATCGAGGACGTCCTGCTCAACGTAACTGGTCAGCACACATTTGATCAGGGCCTGTCCACTCTCCTGTTCATCGTGAAAGACATGGTCCGCCCCTTCCTCACGTAGCCGATCCGCCTCCCCGGTGAACTTCGCGCGCGCGTAGACGAGAATCTCAGGATTCCGCTGTCTCGCGAGACGCATTCCCGCAATCGCAGCATCCACGTCAGGAAATGTGAACGCGATGCCGCGAGCCCTTTCGACACCTGCCATCTCCAGAGCTTCAGGCTGCCTCGCATCCGCATAGAGCCCCAGTATCCCATGCCCTACCATTTCATGGACCGTATCTGCGTTGAGTTCCAGAATGAGTGCTCCTATATTACACTTCGCCAAGGACTCCTGCAGGACCCTGCCGACCGGTCCATACCCACACACGATCACATGCCCGCTGAGGGCTTCACGCTCTCCCTCCGGTGTAAGCTCTACGACGGGATCCGCTTTACCCTGGAGCCACCCACGACGCTCTAGGGCCGGGACCAGCCAGTCGGAAAAACGCATGAGCGCCGGGACAAATCCCATTCCGATGGCAGTTGAAACCAGAAGGACCTGTTCCAACTCGGGCCAGGACTCGAAAACTCCGAAGTCCGCGATCCGCTCAAAAAGCACGAGAGAGAACTCTCCTGTACTCGCCAGCGCCGCGGCCGCAAGAAGGCAGGGACGCAGGCCGACACCCAGTCTTTTCGCCGCCAGAAATCCCGCGCCAAACTTAATGACAAGAATGATCAGNGTTACACTGGTGATCAGNGCCCAGTTGGAAGCCACCTCTCCAAGGTCAATCAGCAAACCGATGGAAACGAAGAAAATGGTAAGAAACAGGTCTCTGAAAGGAAGGATGTCTGCGAGGACCCGGTGACTGTAGATCGACTCGCTCACAACCAGCCCTGCAGCAAAAGCACCCAGTGCAGCGCTCAGGTTGAGTTGCACTGCTCCGAAAGCCACGGCTGCGCAGAGCCCCACCACTGTAACGGTAAACAGCTCGCGACTACGGGTTCGCGCCACCGCATGCAGGATCTGGGGAATGCCACGCCGGCTCAGGAACCAGCAGGCAGCGAGAAAAAGGATCCCTTTCAGCACCGCGATACCAATTCCAGCAGTCATTGAACCGCTTCCCTGCCCAAGCAGCGGAGGCAATATGATCATGAAGAAGATCACAAGGATATCCTGAAAAATAGCGACTCCCAGGGCCAGACGGGCGGCGGGACTGTCCGCCATCCCGAGATCGTGGAATGCCTTGATGCTCACTGCCGTGCTGGAAAGGGCGATCGCCACTGCGAGGGCAATTGCTACTGGAAATGGAAAACCAAAGAACACGCATGTGGCTCCTGAAACCAGACCAACAAGACCTACCTGAAGGCCTCCTCCCAGAAGAGCAACCCGGCGAAGGTGTTTGATTTCCGTAAGCGAGAACTCGAGTCCGAGGGTAAAAAGAAGTAAAATGACCCCGAGCTCCGCCAACCGGTCAAGGTCACTGGAGTCTGCTCCCACCCAGTCAAGCAACCCGCTGTTGGCAAGAAGAACGCCTGAGAGGAAGTATCCCACGAGAAGTGACTGGCGAAAACGCAGGAGGATCAGGGATACCAGAACGACACCCACAAGAACAAGGGTCAACAGCCCGAAAAGGGGNGAAATTTCGCCAGCACTGGCGAACGGCATAGCTCGACAATTGAGCACGACCAAGTGTGGCCTGCCCGCTTNCACCGCTCAATCCCAAAGGGAAGAGAACGGCATATGCCTCCACNCAAACNGCATCCTACCGCGCTGGAAGCCAACGAAGAGAGCCCTGGAACNTCTACTTCTGGCCCAGCGTCCCCACNATCACGCCCACGTTATAACGGAACATCTCCTCGATGGAGCTNCCACCGTCCGCGATGAGAGGCTTTCCAACCAAAACACCGGCACCTTCCGCTACCGTCTTCAGGATCTTGGGATTCGAACGCTTCTCGGGGAAAAGCGCCCGGACTTTTTCCTCCCGGATTGCGTCTACCACCTCGGCCAGAAATTTGGGAGAGTCGATTCGTTCCCGGTTGAGTCCCTGGACCGCCAGCATCTTCCATTTGTGTTCGTTGCAGAAGTAGGCGAACGCAGCATGAGCGGTCGCGAGGGTCCTAGATTCCGGGGGGACCTTTGCCAGTTCAGCGCTCGCCCACTGTCGCAGACCAGCAAGCTCCTTTCTTACCTGAGAGGCTCTCTTCCGGTAAAAATCGGCGTTGTCACCATCGATCGCAGACAGTTCCTTGCGCACCCGGGTCGCAGCCCGCCGCCAGCAATCGATCGAATGCCACCAGTGGGGGTCGATTTCCTCATGAGTGTGGGCATGTCCATCATGATCGCAGAGAACCTCAGCCTTGAGGGTGGGGAGGGTCTCGCCGACCTCGATCACCTTCTGAGCCCCTGCCGCATCCCGCAATTTAGGGAGATAGGGCTCCAGACCCTTTCCACACACAAAATAAAGTTGTGCGCCCTGCGCCTGACGGAGCTCCTTTGCTCCCGGCTCAAATTTGTGGGGGTCTCCACCAGGTCCCATCAGATCCACCACTTCAACCCTCTCGCCACCGACTTTCCCAACGAGATCCGCAAGAAGTGGATGAAGCACCGCAACTTTGACTTGGGCACCAGCGAGGGAGCCGAGAGCCACAAATAAAAAGACTTGAAGTCGCACGATCGACATCTGGGAGAAATGCCTTCTTTTCCCAGAGATTGCAAGTAATTTGCATTAGTCGTCCTCTGGTAACTTTGGAAATCCTGGCCTTTCCCCTGAGCCACTTTTACCCAAGACTTCGAAGGTCCTCCCCCCCTCGCCGTGATCCATCCCTCTGCAGTTGTCTCACCCAAGGCCGAGATCGGGGATGATGTGGAAATCGGTCCCTACTGCATCATCGGGGATGAGGTTCGCATCGGATCCCGGAGCCATCTGCACTCTCATCTCGTCCTTGAGGGCCCCGTCACTATTGGAGAGGACAACGTGTTCTATCCCTTCTCTTCCATCGGGGCACGGAGCCAGGACCTCAAGTATGCCGGGGAACCCACCTATGCGGAGATCGGCAATCGCAATACCTTTCGGGAGTTCGTCACCGTCCACCGGGGCACCTCCCCGGAATCGCCCACGAGGATCGGATCCGACAATAACTTTCTTGCCTACACTCACGTCGCACACGATGCCGTAGTCGGGAATCACTGCATTCTTTCCAACGCAGCGACCCTGGCAGGCCACGTCACAGTGGAGGACCACGTCATCCTCTCCGGGATGGCAGGGGTTCACCAGTTCTGCCGGGTGGGTGCCCACTCCATGATCGGAGGCTGCACCAAAATCGTGCAGGACGTCCCGCCCTTCACCATCGCAGATGGAAACCCGGCTCAGATCCGGGGCCTCAACCTCATTGGCCTGCAGCGCCGCGGTTTTGACCCAGAAGACATCCGGGCACTCAAAAACGCCTATAAGACCCTCTTCCTGAAGAAGGGAATCAATCTCGCGTCTCAGCTTGAGACCTTGCATGCGATGGATTGTGCCAACAACGAGAAGGTCCGGCAGTTGCTGGACTTCCTCGGGTCTTCCGAGAGGGGAATCGTCCGTTAGAACTCACTGAGCGCCTGATCTCTCCGATGCGCCGGGACTTCTTTTGCTAAAGTTCTTTCCATTACATTGATATTTTGGGATAGTTAAGCATAGAGCAACGTTCACCCATGTTGTCCACCCTGACTTCCCCCACCCGTTCGTCCGTCGTGCCGAAACCTCTCCTGGGAGCTCTCCTGGGAGCTTTCCTCATCAGTGCGGCGTCTGCTGCATCTGGACCCACGCCCCCAGACGCTCCCTTGGTTCCTAACGGAGCGTTCGGCCTGTCCGACGCGGTTCCTGAACCTGGCTATTCTCTGCTGGGAGCCTGTCTCGGCTGCGCACTCCTTCTCCATCGCAGGCGCTCCAGAGATCTGGTCGCCGGGTCCCTGGCTGACCGTGAGCCGCAGCGCATGATCAGGAACGTGTCATCGGCCCCCACTCGCCCTCCCCGTCTACGAAGAACGGCGGCTTCCCGTCGGCTCATCGATACCCCCACCACCGGAAGGGCATCCCTGCGACCGCTCCGCGCGAGCTGAGTCTGCTTCCGTTCAAAGAGCGTGCAACCGGGACCACAGGATTACGGGTCCCCCAAAGAAGGCCATTACCACGCAAAGACGAGCGGTGGAGTGACGATGCGCACTTTACCACCCTCATTATTCTCGCTCTCCTCGATCGCGGATACCACCTCGTTCTCAAACTCGACCACAATCTTGCCGATCTCCTCCTTGGTCGTATGGGAGTATTGCCGAAAAACGCGTCCGGTGACCGGATCACGAACGGCCTGATAGTGATCCTGATCTTCATACTCGATAAACTCCCAGACCCCGGTGCGGCCCTTGACCGTCTGTCGCACCTTTGTCTTGGTCGGCTTGCCCAGAGAGGCACTTACTTCTTCAGTCGACATTCCGATGGCCACCTCGTGATTCGCCACCAGCTCCCGGATGAGTTTCTGCCTCGCATAGACTTTCCTCAGGTTTGCCACGAAGTCCTTATCTTTCGACGCGAGGAACCTCGGAGAAACCCAGCCCAGGACCTTCCCATGGATGGCAGTTCCTCTCACCTTGTAGGCCTTCTCCGTCATGCCGATAAAGGTCACCTTGCTGTCAGCCTTGAGAACTCCAAGTTTTCTCCCGCCCTTCTTCGTCGCGAAAATTGTTGCAGGCTTCGCCACCAGGAATTCAATCTCCTTCTCCGTGAACTCCTCCGAGTATACGACATCGGGATCACTATTAAGGAGCGAGGACTTCGCCCGCGGCTCGGCCCCACCAAGACCACTGAGAGACAGCAGGAAACCGAGGGCGAGGACAGACAACATCGTTTTCATGCTGATATTAGGCTAAACTAAGGACTGCCAAAGAAAAGTCCTTTTCGGTGTGACGCTGAGTCCAAGCAGAAAATTCAACTTTGTGTGGGTGTTCGTTGAGTCCGGAACCGCACGGGCACCGGAGCGACGCCAACCCTGGGACCCTTCTCCTCATTGGCTTCACTCCATGTCCTTAATCCACTCGCTAGATGGTCCGGGCTCTGAAGGTGTTGCAGCGTGTGACGGCCACAAAAAAATCCCGCCTTTATAGACAAGGCGGGATGTAAACAAACTCCGAAGCGGAGGATAAGAGCTCCTTGTTACCTAGCTGCGGCGCCGACGGAGAAGAGCAAGACCAGCAAACGCCACCAAGCTGAGGCTGGAAGGCTCAGGCACAACATCAAAGGAAGTCCAGAATGCTCCGGTTCCCCCGACCACAAAGCTTGCGCTGACTCCATCTACCGTGGTGGTCACCGCACGCCCGGTGGGCCCGTCCGCACTGAACGCGGGCCCGAAGAATGAATTGTAGTTTCCAGACGCTATATAATAAGTACCTTCCCCGGTTGGTTCAAAGACGATCTGGCTCAAGAACCCTGGTCGCCCAGGAACGTCATCATTCGTACTAAGCAAATCGCCGGATGCACTGAAGACGGCCAGTTCTGTGTCACCAAGGGAGAGAAACGTATTGATATCGATCAGGTCGCCCACTACGCCGACGGTGCCAAACGACGCCGCGGTTTCGGGAGAACCACCAGAATCTGGACAGGTGACAGTGAGGTCGATTGGACCACCTAGATCGGTAGGGGCAATAAGCGCCCCGTAGAGAGGCGCTGCGCCCAACCCGATGGCGGCAAGGGCGGCAAGGGCGGCAAGGGAAGAAACTGATGCTTTCACGGGGCGAAAGAGTAAGCTAACCGAGTCCACCTCCGCCAGAATTTTCTCAAGAAATTGATTTTTTTGTGCGTTTTCCGTGCCTTACGAGCGCATGTGGAACCTGCNAGAACCCGAGGACGACTCCAACCTGTGGAAACCGAAAACAGACAACTCATTTTCTTAAAACGCGTTAACTACCGCCGCGCTACCCTGAGGCCGGCTGTTTTCGCGGACCTCGCGCAAGACTTCCTCGAAAGGGGAAGGACCGTGAAATTATTACGGATTTCTTAAATACTTTTCCAATTCGGCTTCTGCCGCCGGCAAATCAGGACCGAAACCCCGCCCGTAAGAGACATCAGTCCTCGTTTGCGCCTCAATCCCCAAGAGAAGTTACCGAGAAGGACTGCAGGACTTTTAGTCGGCAATTTCCTCCTCGGCCCTATAGTCCCCAAGGCAGCATGCAGGGTGAACTCTCTCAGAAACTATTCAAAGCCGCCCGGAAAGTAATCCCCGGCGGGGTGAACTCCCCAGTCAGGGCCTTCCGGAACGTCGATGGAGATCCTTTTTTTGTTCGGAGGGCCAAGGGCTGCCGGATAGAGGATGTCGATGGCCGTAGCCTGATTGACTACATCGGAACCTGGGGGCCCGCCATCCTCGGCCATGCCCCGACCGTCCTGACCAATACCGTTCACGAGGTCGCCAAGAATGGCCTCTCCTTTGGAATTCCCAACCCCTTCGAGGTCGAAATGGCCAAGGTAGTCTGCGAGTGGGTCCCCTCGGTCGAGAAGGTTCGCACGGTCAACTCAGGAACAGAGGCTACCATGTCCGCGATCCGGCTGGCTCGCGGATTCACCGGCCGGGACAAGATTATTAAGTTTGAGGGGCACTACCACGGGCACGTGGATTCGCTGCTCGTGGCGGCCGGATCAGGTGCTCTCACTCATGGCGAACCGGATTCCGCGGGCGTACCCCGGTCCTTCGCCGCGGAAACAATCACCCTCCCATTCAATCTTCCCGAGCGCGTGGAGGAAGTCTTCGCCCAGTGCGGGGAGGAGATCGCGGCGGTCATCCTCGAACCCTACGCTGCCAACGCAGGCTTTGTCCTCCCCCAACCGGGCTACCTCGAACTTCTGCGCGNCCTTACCAGCAAACACGGGGCTCTCCTGATCTTTGATGAGGTGATGACGGGTTTTCGTCTCGCNAAAGGAGGNGTCCAGGAACTCTCAGGAATCACTCCAGACCTCTGCGCCCTCGGAAAGGTTATCGGAGGGGGCCTNCCCGTCGGGGCCTTCGGAGGACGAGGAGACATCATGGACCACCTCGCCCCAGACGGCCCGGTCTATCAGGCAGGGACCCTCTCGGGCAACCCGGTCGCCATGGCCGCCGGGCTCGCCCAGCTGAGAGAGCTCGAAAAACAAAACGGCTACCAGAGGCTCGAGGNGATCGGACAACGCTTTGAAGACGGGGTCCGGGGCATCATTCGCGACAAAGGCCTGCCTTACCGCTTCAACAGGGCAGGGTCCATGTGGTGCCTGTATTTCGGTGACGCGGAAATCATCAACGTCGATTCGGTGCAGCAGGGGGACTTTGAGGCCTTCAGGAAATTCTTCTGGTCCTGTCTCGAGCGTGGGATCTACCTCGCGCCTAGCCCCTACGAAACGGGATTCCTATCTCTCGCTCACACCGAAAGCGACATCGATGAGACCTTGGAGGTCTTTGCGGACTGTCTCGCCTGAAAGCTTNCGGATCCCCTGCCCTTAGGCGAGAGCGGCCAATTTCTCCTTCAGAACATCGACTGTCACTCCCATGGTGCCGATCATCGTCTCAACCACTTCACCGCCCTTGAAAAAGGCAATAGTCGGGAGGGACTGGATGTTGAAGGTCCGGGCCAGTTCCTGCTGACTGTCCACATCAACCTTGCCTACCTTGGCGCTCCCCTCGGTATCGGAGGCTACAGCGTCGACGAGGGGTCCGATCATTTTGCAGGGGCCACACCACTCTGCCCAGAAATCAACGAGCACGGGCACTTCCGACTGCAGGACTTCTTCATCAAAATTATCGCTGGTTAATTGCAGAGCCATTTTAAATACGACCGGGTTGTGTTTTCTTCCGAAAGCGCCCTTACGCAAGGCGNCCCCTGATCAGGATCTCTATTCTGCCGCGACTACGCCGGTAAGGTCCCCGTTGTGATGAGGAGGTANAGGACGATCGCTGAGAGAACAGTAGTGACGATAGGAAAAGCCATGATGAGTTTTTATTCTACAAGTGCGTTCCAGCCGCTCGGGTGATTCACCGGATCNTNCTTATCGACCCACTTGGCAGTGGTCATCAANTGCAGAGTAAGGACCGCGAGAGCCANTACNAAGGCGAGAACGGAGAGAATATCNGAAAGCTTGTCCGGAGCTTCCTCCTCGTCGGCACCCGCGGTTTGCAGCGAGGGTGGTCCCGACGCCAAGCCCGTGGGAGCACCGAGAGCCTGAGTTGCGCTCCCGAGCTGCACCGTCGCCTTAGGTAGTTCCTGAGTAGCATCCGAATCACCAGCGAGAGGCTGAGTCTTGAGAGGAGTGGTCTTGGGGGCAGCACTTGCTCCGGGAGCTTTCAACTGCACGGTGGGCGCGGGAGCCGCCGGAGCAGCGGGAGCGCCTCCACCGGAGGCAGGCTTCAAGGGAATGGTTGGTGCCGGTGCTGGGACACTCGGGGCACTTGGAGCACCTCCTGCCGGTTTCAAGGGAATCGTTGGCGCCGGAGCTGCGGGGGCGTCTTCAGCCTTCTTCTCCGCAGAGTCGGGAGCTTGCTTGTCGTCTTCACTCATGGCGCGTAGTCGTGGGGTTCTGGTGATCGCTGTCCTTGGGATGTCAGCGGTCGCCCGCTGCGGGGATTTAAGGGAAACACGCCATGGGGTGTCAAACCCTCAAGCGGAAAAATAGGGCCTTAGTGCACTTGAGGGCCCATTTGGGCAGTATTTGGACAAAATCTACTTCTTTAGGGGGNGTATCCCTTCACTAAAGTGCTACAATTTCTGCAGGCATCATTTTTTTGTCGTAAGGATAAAGCCCCTAGCCCTAGAGGAAGAGTCGTGAGTCAACCAATCCGCCACCAGATCAGTCCTTCCTCCGACCGGAGAGCATTTTTGCGTCGCTCCAGCTGGACTGCGGGCTTTCTCGGCCTCGGGCGCTATCTTCATGCCAATGTCAGTTCCAAGTCCCAGAGAGTGATCCAACCCTACGGACCACTGGTTGCCGATAAGGCAGGCCTTCTCGATCTGCCGGAGAAGTTCAGCTACCAGGTGATCTCACGGAGCGGCACCCGCATGGCGGACGGGNTCAAGGTTCCCGGCAAGTTCGATGACATGGCTGCCTTTCCGGGCGACGACGGCAGAATCATCCTGATCCGGAACCACGAGGTCGCCCTCGACCAGGTCAGCTANGGGCCTTTTTCTGGAAAACAACTTCCGCCAACCATGGACAGGAATCTTCTCTACGATGCGGGACAGGGCAAGGAGGCCCCTCACCTCGGAGGGACTACCACCATAATTTACAACCCAGCAACAAGACGGACAGAGAAGGAGTTCCTGTCGCTTGCCGGCACGAACCGCAACTGCTCCGGCGGAACGATGCCATGGGGTTCTTGGATTACATGTGAGGAACCGTCCGACCTTGTGAATAATAGCCGGGAGCTTCTGCATGGATATTGTTTTGAGGTCCGGGCCGACCCCACTCTCGGACTGCAAAAGGCCGTTGCGCTCAAGGCGATGGGACGCTTCAACCATGAAGCGGTAGCCTACAACCCCGGTGACGGCGCCGTCTACCTGACCGAGGACCGTGACGATGGACTGCTCTACCGCTTCCTTCCCCATCGCAGGGAAGATCTCTCGAGCGGAACCCTCCAGGCCATGTGCCTCAGGGATCACAAGTCGGCCGACCTGCGGAATTATCAGGCAGAATCTAAACGCGTAACCAAAGAGAGGCAGGAGATGCCCATATCATGGATCAACCTCAATAACCCCACCTCACCCAAAGACGACCTGAGAATCCGTGGCTTCAAGAAGGGCGCCGCAAAGTTCGCGCGTGGAGAAGGCATCTTCTACGACAANGGCGCGATCTACCTGTGCTGCACCAATGGGGGCCCACAAAAACGGGGCCAGATCTTCCGGATCCTACCGAAAAGNGCTCAGCGCGCCGTGCCNTCTGTGGAACTCTTCCTTGAGTCGGCGAAGAGCGACCTCCTGACCAGTGGCGACAATCTTTGCGTGGCTCCTGGTGGAGACNTCATTATCTGCGAAGACCTTGTGAGCCCCTTTTCAAAGCAGCAACTCCCCCACCTCCGCGGAGTCACTCCCGACGGCCAGATCTACACCCTCGGGCGAAATCCGGATGCCAAGAACAGGAATGAATTCTGTGGATCCATCTTCTCTCCCGACGGAGAGATTCTTTTCGTGAACATCCAGAATCTCGATCACACCTTCGCGATCAGGGGCCCCTGGCGAGGCTAGACAAGGATTCGGGCTTGTTACCCACGAAGTCTCCGCCCTCAATCAGATATCCTGAACAGAGATGCGTCCACAGACTTGACCGAGGCTCTGGAGAACCACTTTGGTTTTTCCTCCTTCCGCGACGGTCAGCGCCCTGTCATCAAAGCNATCCTGTCCAATCGTCCCGCCCTCGCAGTTTTCCCAACCGGGGGTGGAAAGTCACTTTGTTACCAGTTGCCTGCGCTCCTCCTTGAGGGATTGACGGTGGTCATATCTCCTCTCATCGCGCTGATGAAGGATCAGGTCGATGCCCTGTTGCGCCGCGGTGTGGCAGCGGCAAGACTCGACTCGTCACTGTCCCCGGAGGAGGTCCAGACCGTGCAAACCGGCATGCTGGATGGAAGCCTCAGGATCCTCTACGTCGCACCCGAGCGCCTCGCCAATGAGAATTTCAGGCGTCAACTCTCGCGCGCCAATATCTCGCTACTCGCCATCGATGAAGCACATTGCATCTCGGAGTGGGGCCACAACTTCCGACCCGACTACCTCAAGCTGTCTCACTTCGCGCAAGAGCTCAAGGTGCACCGCATCCTTGCCCTCACCGCCACTGCCACCCCTCCGGTAGCGCACGACATCCGCAAGCATTTCGGTATCGCCGAGGAGGACCATATCCAACTCTCCTTCCACCGGCCAAATCTTGAACTCCGCGTCACCCCTTGCCTCGAGAACGAGAAGAGATCCCTGCTCCTCGACCGCCTCCGCTCGGACCACGAGGCACCCACAATCATCTACGTGACAAGGCAGGAAACCGCCGAAGGCCTCGCCTCCTTTCTCAAGAGAGAGGGGTTGCCGGCTCGGCCCTATCACGCGGGCCTGCGCGACGAGACCCGTTCCGCCTGCCAGGAGGCCTTCATGTCAGGAAAGGCTCCTATCATTACCGCCACAATCGCCTTCGGAATGGGAATCGATAAGGCCGACATCCGTCGAATCATCCATTACAATCTTCCCAAATCCCTCGAAAACTACACTCAGGAGACTGGGAGGGCCGGCCGCGATGGAAACGCTGCTTTCTGCGAACTCTTTGCCTGCCGGGATGACCTCTTGGTTCTTGAAAACTTTGTCCATGGCGACACCCCCTCACAGGAAGCGGTCCGCAGGGTTCTTGAGCAGATTCTAAAACGAGGGCCCAGGTTTGATCTCTCCCGCTACGACCTCGCTGCGTCGAATGACATTCGGCCCCTTGTGATCAACACCCTTCTGACCTATCTTGAACTCGAAGGATTCATTATTGCGTCCGCGCCCTTTTACAACTCATACCGCATCCGTCTTCTCCGGGACATCCGCCAGATCAGCCTCGGCCTCGAAGCAAGCAAAAGGGACTTCCTGACCCGAGTTCTTGAAACAGGAAAGCAAGGCCGCACCTGGACCACAATTGAGCCCACGGTAGCAGCGGCGCAGTTGCACTGTGATCGTGACCAGATCGTTCGTGAACTCTCTCACCTCGAAGCCCATGGCGATATCTCGCTCAAACCTGCAGGCATCCGGCACGCCTACCGGCTTCTCAGGTCACCGGAGAAGATACAGGACCTGACTTCCCGAGTTCAACGACTCTTTCTCCGACGGGAAGAGCAGGACCTTCACCGTCTCGAACAGGTCCTCTCCTACGCAGAGGAGGATCAATGTCTCAACCAGCACCTTCTGAATCACTTTGGAGAAACACAACCGGAGCCTTGCGGGCACTGCGGACCATGCCTTGGCTCCCAGGGTGGCAGGGTTCCCGGAACCGACTCCCCGGAGATCACATCAGAACACGTGGAAATTATCCGCGCTCTCCTCGATGAGCGTCATGGCCCCCTGCGAACCTCTCGCCAACTGGCCCGGTTTCTCTGTGGTCTGAATAGCCCCGCCACATCGCGCACATGGGCAGTCCTTCCCGCTACAGGCAAACGCGCCCGACTCACAGCCCACGAAGCCTTTGCCCTGCTGCAGGATCATCCATTTCACGAGGTTCTGACGTATTGTAACAGCCTGATCATCCCCTGATCAAACACCTCATCGAGTGTTTGCCCTTCCCGACCCTCGCGCCTAGGCTCTCCTCATGCACACACCTGTCTTCCTCGCAGCTCTCACGTTATCTCTCTTTCTCTTCACGCCTGCCAAGGCCGAGGACAAGCGATTGGTTCTCCTCGGTGTCTCCTACGGAAAAAATGTCGTGGCTATCTGCGAGATGGATGGGTCGGTCCTATGGAAACATAACACCGACGGTCCCAAGCGGGGACACACCGGTCATCACGACATTCATCTCCTCCCCAGCGGGAATATTCTCTTCCANGACACGTGGACAAAAACCCAGGAAATCACGCTTGGTAAGGAGGTAGTCTGGGAATACGAGTCTGCGAGAGAGAATGGCAACGAGGGCAAGAGGGTAGATGTTCATGCCTTCAAACGATATGCGGACGGCTCTACCATGATCGCGGAAAGTGGTGTAGGACGATTCCTTCACGTGGACAAGAAGGGGAAAAAAATCAAGGAAGTGCCGATGGGCGAGGGAGGCCGCAAGAAGACCCGCCTCGTTCGAGTCCTCGAAAATGGTCACTATCTATCCTGTGCGGAAAGCCCGGGGGTNGTGACCGAGTATGACACGGCCGGCAAGGTGGTCTGGGAATATCAGGTTGGNTCCCGGGTCTATGGGGCGATCCGTCTCAGAAACGGAAACACTCTGATTGCCTCCGGAAACGGCAAGAGCATTCTCGAGGTGAGCCCTGCCAAAGAGATCGTGTGGGAAATCAAGGGCAAGGTGCCCGGAACTGACATTGCCCTCGGATGGATGACCTGCCTGCAGGAACTGTCCAACGGCAATTACGTCATCGGCAACTGCCATGCCGGGGACAGCAATCCCCAGATCTTCGAGATCACGAGGAACAAGAAAGTGACCTGGCAGTTTGATGAATGGGACCTCGTCGGCAATGGACTGGCCTGCTGGCAGATCCTCGAGGGAGAGGACGCAGACCTCGTTCGTAAGAAGCTGGCAGACCTCAAGTGACTTTCACTCGCTGGGGCTGGTCTCAGGCCGCGGGAACCCGGGCAAGCCCCCTTAACACCTAGTAGGCGCGTCCCCACAGGGCCCGAACGCTCGTGGCATTGCCTGTGAGAAAACAAGGTGATTCGGGACCATCCTGCTGACCGTTTGGGAGACAACGGATCGTAATTTTATGCTCTTTGGAAAGCGTCTCCTCCTCTTCCATAGAACCAGCCCAGGGAGTGAGCAACCAGCCCGGATTTCCATCACCCTTCCAGTGGGACTCGAAATCACCGAGGCTGCTGCACTCNCTGATATTCTCATCGCGGAATTTCGTGAGCCGGTCGAGGAGGTTCTCCTGAATCTCAGAAAGAATCTGCGGGGCAACNCGAATGAATTCTTCCCGGTCCACGAACTCCTTTTCGTGAGGAGCCCGATCCCGCCGCTGCAGGCAAACCTTCCGTCCCTCAAGGTCCCTCGGCCCAATCTCCAGCCTGATCGGGACACCCTTCTTCACCCACTCCCATTTTTTCACTCCCCCTCCAAGGTCCCGCCTGTCGACATGGACCCGGACCGGAGTTCCTGCATAGCTCTGTTCACGCCGTAGCGTTTCCGCGAGGGCCTCACAGGACTCGATAATGGCATCCTTGGTCTCCTCCTTTGGAGTAACCGGGACAATGACCACCTGCTGGGGGGCTACCCGTGGGGGCAGAACCAGTCCATCATCATCCGCATGGGCCATGATGAGCGTTCCAATAAGGCGCGTACTGACCCCCCAGGACGTCGTGTGCACATACTCCTTCTCGCCTTCTCGACCGACAAAGGTTATTTCCTGAGCTCGAGCAAAATTCTGCCCGAGGTAATGCGAGGTCCCAGCCTGGATGGCCTTTCGATCCTGCACCATGGCCTCCACCGTGTAGGTGTTGAGCGCACCCGGAAAACGCTCCGCCTCCGTCTTTTCTCCGGGAACCACGGGAATCGCAAGATGATCACGGAGGAAGTCCTCGTAGAGCTTGTGGATCAGGCACGTTTCTTCCTCCGCCTCGCTCTGCGTCTCATGAGCAGTGTGCCCCTCCTGCCAGAGAAACTCTGCTGTGCGAAGGAATAGCCGGGTTCTCATCTCCCAGCGCATGACGTTAGCCCACTGGTTAATCAGCAGGGGGAGATCCCGATAGCTTTCGACCCAGCGGGAGAAGGCCGCGCCGATGATTGTCTCCGACGTGGGACGGATAACATAGGGCTCGGTGAGCTTTCCAGTCGGCACCATTCTGGTCTTTCCGCTCTCCGAGTCCTTCTCGGCCTCCAGCCGGTGATGAGTGACCACTGCACACTCGGTGGCAAAACCCTCTGCGTGTTCAGCCTCCTTCTCAAGATAGGACAGGGGGATCAGGAGTGGAAAGTAAGCGTTCTGGTGCCCGGTCTCCTTGAACCTCGCATCCAACTGCGCCTGGATATTCTCCCACAGCGCGAAGCCCCACGGCTTGATCACCATGCAGCCGCGCGTCTCGGAATTTTCCGCCATGTCAGCGGCGCGAACGACCTGTTGATACCACTCTGGAAAATCTTCCTCTCTCGTGGGGGTGATAGCTGTCTTGTTCTTGCCCATCTGCGAGGGAGGAAAACCACGGAACGGCCCGGTTGAACACGAAATTCTTTTCTCCGCCAATCCCGCGGGATGGAATGACTCACGGGCGAAAGATACGAAAGCGCGGCCGATTACAACCGGCCGCGCTGTAAGGACATGAGAGTTTGGTCTCTTTTTAGCTCTAGCTACGGGACCTCGACGATCCACCCGGACCCCCGGCACAAGGGATGGTTTCCGTCTCTTTTCTCATCGGAAAATCCATCAACTCCGATTGGGTGTTTAATGAGACCTCGTGGCCAGAGCCGGCGTCAGGGAAANCATCAGACAGGGCATGTTGGCGGCAAAATCAAGATCGGCTGCCCTTCGTGTCAGGTCATCAAACACTCGGGGCACACCGCTGACGGGGTCACTGAGCGCGCTCCCGGTCCCCGTGAGGAACCGGGAGAGATGAGACTGNNTCATGGCGTTGCGTTCCGCAATATGGACAAAGCTGGGAGCATTGCTCGATGGGCCTGTTGCCCCCATCCCGGTTACTGGGTCCAGTGGCAGCCCTCCCACCGTGGGGAGCTGAGCACCGGCCTCCCCACCATGGCACCCGTTACAAGTGTTGAGGGAGAAGTGGTGACGACCCTCATTATTTGCGATCCCAGGCGCGTCCCAGAAAAAGGCGGGAGAAGGAACCGCTGATTGCCCAGAAAGGAAAGGGGTGGCTCCCGGGAAGGACAAGGGAACAGTATGAGTGCCCGCCACGATATCAGCCTCGAAGGTGTTGAGGTAGCTGGCAAGATCGGAGGTGTTCCACTTGGAATTCGCCGGAGTCTGCTTGGTCGTAACCGCGGTGAGATGGCTGGGCGCCACTCCGGCCCCGGTGATCTGCCACTCCCGCATTGTCCAATCCAGAGTAAAGGGTTCGATGAAATTATTCGTACGAAGCTGGTTGATGGCGCTGCCATTCGGCTTGGCTGGATTGGCATTCGCCAGAGCCACCACGTCGGTAAGAGCCTCCAGATCGGCGTTGAAGGTGCTGGTCGGATCAGCGGACACGAAGTCGAGGCTGCTCAGTTGCTGCCACTGCTGGGACCAGTTCTTGATCTGGGCGCAGGTGCTGAGCGGCACTCCATATTCAAAGATCACGGTCATCGGCTTGTGAGCTCCGGTATCGAGATCGTAGGCACAGAACACAAAACGACACTCCCCGGCATCTCCCGCCGCATATCCCGAGGCACTCCGCAGGTCGACTCGATTCACGATCGCAGTCAGACGAAAAGGGGCGTTCTTCAGGTCCAGGGGATCGAGACCTTCTGCGAGGTTGGCCGCTTCCCATTTATCAATGAGGGCAGCCTGGACGTCACCTTGTCGGTCGGGGACATCATCAAAGTTGATGGTCTGGAACTGTTCAAAATGGTCAATCCAGCGCCGCGCAAAGATCTTTGGGTCTACCCCCGTCAGTGCGGAATTGCACATTTCCTCCATCAGGAAGCCAAAGGTCCATTTGCGGGGACGCCCGGTCGCCGGGTCGATGTAGGATAACGCTCCAGGATTGAAGGGATCCCAGGTCCGGCTGGGGTCATTAACGACTGAGAGGTCCGTGATCAGAAGAGACTTCCCCGGATTTACTGCCGATGAAGATCCGAGAATAGCGCCTCCGCCGGTAGCCCGCGGTTGAATCTCGCGATTGTTCAGGAAGGGGAAGAGGTCTACGCTGTCGCCCACTCCATGCAACTGCGGGACGGGGATCCTGCCCGTCAGCTGCCGGTCTGCGTATACCGGAACCGTGCCATCCCCGAGCCCCCGTAAGCGGTTCAGGGCCGCTTCGAGTTCGAAGCGGAATTTCCTCACGACTCCATCATTCAGCACCGCGCTGAATGAACCCGGAGCCCGCCCGGGTTGGAGCTTGATGGGCCCTTCCTCCAGAAAGAGNGGGAACCCTCCCGGGAAGAACTCCCCGTTCCGCACCCGGGTATGATGCGGGGGGAATTGGAGCGTCAGGGAGTTTCCCTGCAGATTGATCGAAGAGGGTCTGATATCGTCCAGGCTGGGAATGGCCCCCTGCTCTACNATGGGTCGGAGGGGAGATCCGAAGGCCTGATCGCCGAGGCGTAAGCGCGCCCGGAACAGCTTAGTGGGTGAGTCCATGGGGATCTCAAGTTCGACAACCTGCTGGTTGTTGGAAGCAGCTGCTTCGGTGGTTGTCGTCCCGTCGAGATTGATTCGCTCTAATTCTATCCGAGGAGCTCGGATACGAACCCGGAGGGAATCACCGTCAACTTCCGTTGATTCGATTTCCTGAGCAAGAGCGAGTCCGCCTGCCAGCATGCCCCCAAGGAAAGCAAAGTAGGCAAGGCGACAGAGAAGTTGTAAATGTAATCTCATATTTTTATCCTGTGATGGGTTCCTGTTTCAGTTGATCGGTGCTTACCGTGGCTGGGAGAGAATCGGCTGGAACCACGGCAGGAGTGGCGAGACATCAATTGAGATTCCCAGCTCTCCAAATGATCGGTGCAGTCGACGGTCGGTGGCCATAGCGCCACGATGCCTGGCAAGATTGAGGCTCCTCCAATATTCGCTCGAGAAGAGGACTCCGTTACGTGTGCCGTAGTGAGAACATAGGGCCCTCGCGGAAGTAAGATTCCCGATCCAATTTGTTCCCTCGGATCATGAATCAGAGCAATAGTCTCACTGCATGGCCTGATCTCCTGCTGGCGGATCGAGGGACCGTCAACCACAAGAGCGAGGGTCGTTTCAAGACCAAGCAGGAGAAGAAGGCATGTCTGCAGGTGGAGCATCCCCCTCCCAACCGGGTGTAAGGAGTCTCATTTTTACTTTTGCAGCGAAAACTTCCCGGAGTGCGGTTCTTCCGCCTCCTCCTGCGATCCACTGACTCAGTTCAAGACGCCATCATCCGCCGGAATCAGGCCGTCACCCCGCCTCTCTCATCATCCAGCAGTCCCGATTTTTCGAGGTAGTAATCGTATCCTCCACTGTACCTGGTCACCTTCCCGTCGGAGATGTGCCATGTTTGCTCTGCCAACTTTCGGATGAAGTGCACATCGTGGGATATGAACACCAGCGATCCCGAAAATTGCTTCAGGGCCTGAATCAAGGCCTCGACCGAAAGAAGGTCCAGATGGGTGGTTGGCTCGTCCATCAGGAGAAGATTCGGTGGATCGACGAGGAACTTTACGAGGTTCAGCCTGCTTTTCTCTCCCCCTGAAAGAACTCTGACCTTCTTGTGAACGTCCTCCCGTCGAAAAAGAAAGGAACCCAGCAGACCACGGGCATCCTCCTCCCGCATTCCTGCGCCTGTTGTGCAGATCTCCTCCAGAACTGATTTGCTTTCGTCGAGCAACTCCGAGCGATGCTGGGAATAATACCCCAGCCTCGTTGCATACCCAGCCTTCCGCGCTCCTCCGTCGATAGGAACGGTGCCCGCGAGAATTTTCAGCAGGGTAGACTTGCCGGCACCGTTGGGCCCCACCAGCACCGTGCGGTCACCGCGCTCAACCACGAGGTCCAGCTCACTGTAGATTTGGGTCTCTCCATAGGACTGGCTCACTTTATCAAGCTCAATGACCTTCTGGTTGCTACGGGGTGGATCGGGGAAGTGGAACTTGAAGATCTTCCGGGGTGCCCTTGGCTTTTCCAGGGTCTTCATTTTCTCCAGCTGCTTGACCCGGCTCTGCACCTGGGACGCCTTGGATGCAACGGAACGAAATCGGTCAATGAACTCCTGGACTCGGTCAATCTCCTTCTTCTGGTTTCGCCAGGCCGACAGTTTCTGCTCGTAGCGGAGTTCCCGCTCCCCGAGATAGCTGCTGTAATCTCCCTGGTAGGAAATTAACTTCTGCTCATCAATCTCAACAACAGCTTCCGCTATGGCGTCCATGAAATCACGATCATGGGAAATCATCAGAATCGCTCCCGGATAATTTGTGAGGTATCTCTGAAACCAAAGAAGCGCCAGCAGATCAAGATGGTTGGTTGGTTCGTCCAGCATCAGGAGGTCCGGCTCCAGACAGAGAATTTGAGCCAGATGAGCTCGCATAACCCAGCCCCCCGACATCTCATGAGCCGGCCGGTCAAAATCCTCCTGCTTGAATCCGAGGCCCGATAGGATTTTCCGGGCTTTCGGTTCCAGCTGGAATCCGTTCATAAGGGTGAACTGGTCCTGCGCCTCCGCATATTCGTCCGATTCCAGAGTTCCCGCCTTCTCATGCACACGCATAACCCTCTGAACCTCTCGCATTTCCGGATTTATGGCGGTGGCGATCTGCAGGACTGTCTCTTCGCCCGGATCTCCTGCCTCCTGCGAGAGATATCCCACATGGGCATATTCGTCGCGGTCCACCGTCCCGGCATTGGCCTCCTCATCGCCCAGGATGATGTGGAACAAGGTGGACTTCCCCGCCCCGTTAGGTCCTACCAGAGCAATACGCTCACCCCAGTTAATGGTCAGGTCGGCCTCCTCGAAAAGAGTTCGCCCACCATAAGCCATGGTTAAGTTGCGGATGGTCAGCATGCGCGGGGGGCCTTGGCATCGATTCCCCGGAAAAGCAATGGCGAAACATCAGGGAACCCACCATGACGGAGTTCACCCCCATGACCTCACTCCGTTTTTGGAAGCTCCTTCACCTTCAGGTGGCGAAAGTCGATGGACATGACCTTATTGCCGTGGAGCTGGAGGCCGATAGGCCCCTCGTCCTTGGCATTTTCGGAAGTGTAAGTCATCACATGAACCCCGTTGAGCCACGTGTCGTATTTCGGACCCACCGCTACGATCCGCAGGGTGTTCCACTCATTGATCCTCAGCAGGTTCTTCACCCCCTTGACCCCCTCTTTTTCCTCGGCCTCAACGGGATATCCCTTGCCCGCGATATAAGGAGAGGCCGTCATGTCCCGCCTGAGAGATCCTGAGATCCCAATCTGAATCTGCTGCCCTCCGTCCCGCACGAACACCCCGGAGTCTCCCTTTCCGTCAAAGCGGAACTCACAGCTCATGTCAAAATTGGAAAAATGCTTTTCTGTCCAGAGGTTACTTCCACGCTTCTTCGGCCCACTCTTGGCCACGATTGCGCCATCGGCCACGGACCACCAGATATTGTTCTTGGGGATCTTCCAGCCCGTCAGGTCCTTCCCGTTGAAGAGAGAGCCCCCTCCTTTTTCATGATCATCACCAAGGGCGAAGGTTGAACAACCTAACAGAAAGAGAAGAGCGGATTTCATCTCTCTGTTCTACCTGAACAGCCGGGGATGTCTACAAGGCAAATGCTCCCTGTCTCTAACGCTGGAGGAAGAGGTCGATCCCATCGGTAAGAGCAATCCAACTGGCCTCAATAATACTGTCGGAAACGCCTACCGTTCCCCAGGTGCGCTCCCCATTGGTGTGCACAATCTGAACCCGGGTCTTGGCCGCGGTGGCCGCATGACCGTCAACGATTCGGACTTTGTAATCAATAAGCGAGACTCCTTCGATTGCCGGAAAATGAGGCATCAGGGCCTGCCGCAGAGCCTTGTCCAGGGCATTGACCACTCCATGGCCCTCAGAAGCGGTATACTCTCCCACCCCGTCGACCTCCATCTTCACAGTAGCTTCACATACCGGGTTGTGCCCATCCCGATACTGCCGGAAATTGCATTGATACTCCCGTAACGCCCAGCGCTTTTCGTGCCTGCCAATTTCCTTCCTGATCAGTAACTCCAGTGATCCTCCCGCCGCCTCATAGGAGTATCCTTCCTTCTCCTGTTCCTTGACCTTGCTCAGCACCGCCTTGGCCTCCGGACTGCCTTTTTCTAGCGGAAGGCCGATCTCCTCCGCCTTCATCAGAATATTCGACTGCCCGGACAACTCACTGACGAGGATAACCTGGGCGTTGCCCACCTCCCCCGGCCTGATGTGCTCATAGCTGTGCGCTACCTTCTGCACAGCGTTCACATGCATCCCGCCCTTGTGGGAAAAAGCAGTCCGACCCACGAAGGGCGCGCGGTGATGGGGGGAATTATTGGAGATCTCATCCACGAAGTAGGACAGCTCCTTTAGCTTGGTGAGATCCTCGACTACCGCGATCCCACGCTTGAGCTGCAGGATCGGAATGACCGAGGTCATGTTGCAGTTCCCGGTACGCTCCCCGTAGCCATTGATTGTTCCCTGCACCTGCACTGCCCCGACATCCACCGCCGAGATGGCATTGGCAACCCCTACACCGCAGTCGTCGTGGGTGTGGATCCCAAAGGGCACCCCCGTGACCCGCTCCTTCACCACCGTGCAGATCGCGGCGATCTCATCCGGCATGGTTCCTCCGTTGGTGTCACAGAGGACAAGGCATTCCGCGCCTCCCTCCGCCGCGGCTTCCAGAGTCTCCAACGCATGCTCACTATCATCCTTGTAGCCGTCAAAAAAGTGCTCGGCATCGTAAATCACCTCCCGGTCCGCCTCCTTCAGGTAACGGACCGTGTCACGGATCATGGCGAAGTTTTCTTCCGGGGTTGTCTTGAGCACCTCGGTCACATGAAGCTTCCAGCTCTTCCCAAAAATCGTGATCACCGGGGTGGAGGCATCGATCAAAAGCTTCACCTGGGCATCATCCTCCACTACCCGGTCATGACGGCGAGTCGATCCGAAGGCTGCAATCCGGGCATGGCTCCATTCCTCATCAGCTGCCGCCTTGAAGAATTCAACGTCCTTGGGATTCGAACCAGGCCAGCCGCCCTCGATATAATCCACCCCGAACTCGTCAAGACGATGGGCAATGCGCAACTTGTCCAGTCCAGACAACTGGAACCCCTCCCCCTGCGTTCCATCACGGAGAGTCGTGTCATAAAGGGACACCTGTTTTCCTTCTGCGATCATGACCTGCTTTTTGCCCCGGGCGGGCGCACCCTGCCCCGTGCAGAGAACAAACTCAACATCAAAGCATTCCTCCCTCGAGAGCGAATTTGCTCACTCACCTGCGTGAGGAGCATCCTCTCCGAACAATCTCATCACGCCCCTCTTTCAACGGCGAGGATCGCGAAATAAATCGTCGCTCCAGCCTCTACTCCACCGATCACGCCGGAAGAGGCTTCTCCGGTATTTATTGAAAGGGAAAGAGATCCCGGACGGTCACCATGAAGAATGATATAAGTTACCCCTTCTCCTTCTACCTTTTTCCACTCGAGGGTCAGCTTTGAGCTGCCTCCCTCGCCAACTGAAATGTCACCCGGCGGCAGAAGAGAAATCCGGGGCTCTGGAAAGCCCGCCAGACCTGCTGCAAGGGCCGGGGGCACCTTGAACGACGCGGGGCTGCCATCTCCCTTTGTGACCGGCTTTAACAAAGACCTTCGCCCGGAGGGGTCGAGAACGGTCTCAAAAGGGAGGTAAATCCAGTTCTTCCTCGTCGGCCAGCTGACACGGGAAACCACACTGGTCTCATACTTGACGGGTCTTGGTTGCCCGGCTGGATCGGTGGTCCCGGTTTCAAACGAAACATCATCCAGGTAAACCTCTCCGTGAGCTCCCGCAATCGCTCCCGTCACAAATCGAAATCGAACGAGCGCACCCACGGCCGCATCCGGCGCCCGAAGACCTGACACGGNATGTTTTTTCCACTCCCCGGGATGACTCGGAAAGGAAACATAATTTTCGGCCGCCAGAATCTCGTCCGCCTTCCCCAGCCATTCGNGATGATATTGCTGCACGTAGGAAGGCCCTGCGCTTACATTCTTTGACCAGAATGAGAGGCTGTAGACCTCTCCCCCCTCGATCATCGTTCCCTCTTTTCCGACCCGCTGGGAAATCCGTCCTTCCTGGGGGCTCATCCCNGCGTTCACCAGTTTGCAATGGATGCTGAACGACCCGCTGCGGGCTTCCCTCGCGCTCCGGGTGGGAGGCTTGGACGCCCCGATCCAGCTATCGGCAAGAAAGGCATCNCCCTGCTCGAAACCCCCGTTCGTGACCACCGAGGAAGCCGGAACGAAGTCTGGNCGCATCTGAAGGACACGGTAGCGCCGCGCCACCTCCGCTCCGGGATCCACGACGGAGCGCCTCGCATCGTTCCCGGCTACGCGCGGACCAAGATCCTGCCATGGATCTGCTCCGTCCGCTCCGGCATATTGAACCTGGTATTCGAATCCCCTCGGAGACTGCCAACTCACCTCAGTCCCCGACTCAACGGAAACAGGCACCAGATCCGCACNCAAGGACAAGGCCCCGAGCCATCCATAGTGTAAAATGNCGATATAAACTGCGATGCATCTCATGGCCCGGGCTCCTCCCATGACTGAAGGTTTCAGACTTCTACAACCAGGGTCCTTGCCAGCTTGTCGTGCCAGCCCTGCTTCCTCTTATCAAATGCCACCCAGATCAGACCAAAGANCAAAGGGAGCGTTGCCGGATAGTATGCCAGATATCGTCCTATGCATTGTCCGGNTGAGAGCTTGTTTCCGGTTTCGGCATCAACGACCTTGATCCTTGNTATCATTTTNCCGGGAGTCGCTGACTTGCAGACCCAGAAGACAATCACCACGATTGCAGGGAGTNCGTATGAGAGCAGGAGCTCCCAGGNACCGTGAATCATGTAAGCAGGATGCTCCCCCAGCAGCCAATCTATCCCGTATATTGCAATGAGAATGGGGATTGTAATCACCGCCCACAGTAAGGAATCGATAATCGCAGCTGCGACTCTAATCCAGAATCCTGCATATCTGATCGAGTCTTCGGTATCGTCCATATTTTTCCTTTCCACAAAACTCATTAAAGATTGAAAACGTTAGAGCACAACATCCTCTTCCATACAAGAGTGAGGACTCCGACCTCGACGAAGTCACCCGAAAGCAATCCATGAAGGCGATCCGCCATCTGACAAACTCTTGCTTGAAGCTTCTCCCGCCCCAAGATCCAATGCTCCCATCCTGAAGGACACTCGAACATGCTCAACACACCACTCACGCAAGGCATTATTTTAGCCGCAATAACCTCGATTCTCTCGATCCCCAGCTCGGTAGGCGCCGGGGAAAAATTGAGGATCTTCATCCTCGCTGGCCAGTCCAATACGGTGGGTCACGCGAACCAGCACACCCTGGCCACTCTCTATCGCCCGGGGGACGAGAGAGACAAGAGGCTCACCCGGTTGGTCTTCAAGCCTGATAGTGGGCTCACCCCNAAAGCGTTGGAGGAACATCTCGAACGAGCCCGCAGGATCGATGAACTCACAGGCGGAATCTCCAAAGAGAAGATCAAGACCATGAGCGATGGACCCGAGAAGGCCGCCGTGGAAGCGGAATTAAAAAAACTCAACGAGGCTTATGACGCATACACGAACAAGGTCATCTCATCCTGCGTGGTATCCGACCGAGTTTACATTTCCTCCATTGCCGACGGCAACAAACGCTCGGGACCACTGACGGTGGGCTTCGGAGGCAACCCCGCCAAGATCGGCCCCGAATTCAGCTTCGGCCTTTCNATGGCAGCAAAGCTGGATGGCCCCATTCTTTTGATCAAGACGTCCTGGGGAGGCAAGTCCATCAATTACGATTTCCGGCCGCCCTCCGCCGAGGCTTACGTGCTGAACGACAAACAGAAGGAGGCAAAGAACGCCGCGGACATCCGCAAGAATGCCGGCCTCAACTGGCGGATGATGAATGAAGCGATCGGGGCGGTGCTCAAGGACCTCAAGAAATNCCACCCCGNCTATGATGCCGCCGCCGGGCATGAAATGGCCGGGTTCGTGTGGTTCCAGGGATTCAACGACCAGTTCTCGGATGAATTCCGGAACAATTACCGCGACATNATGGTTCACTTCATCAAGGACGTGCGAAAGGAATATAATGCCCCGGGAATGCCCTTTGTCATCGGAGTTCTCGGCACCAACATGACCAAGGAAGGAGTGGACAAGAATGCTGTTTCGGTCGCCCAGCGGGAGGCCGCCAAGGCGCCGGAGTTCAAGGACAATGTCGCTTCGGTGGAAAGCTACCAGGTCTACGATCTGGGAGCCCGGGCCGTCTACGACGAGGGATGGGCCAAGAATTTTGCCGTGTGGCGTGCGATAGGTAGCGACCGGCCCTACCATTACCTCGGTAGCGGCACCTTCTTTGCCCGGCTCGGGGATTCCTTCGCAACGGCCATGGTTGACCTGATCGGGAAGCAGAGGAAGTAACCTGTCCCAACATCGCCTTATGAAGATCATCACGACAAGTTTGACTACCCTCCTGCTGGCCCCCTCCCTCCTCGCCGCCGATCCACTCACCATCGCTTCCGAGGCCGATTGGAAGAAGGCTATTTCCGCATCCGAGGGTATCGTCATCCGCAGCGGCGTGGCCGAACCCACCNGCAAGACGGGTAGCCTCAGGACCAGGATCCACAAGTTCGACCAGAAGCGCTCTGCTTCCTCCCTGGTCATCAGGCAGTCCACCATCTGGCAGAACTGGAACCCGATCGAAAACCTCGGACCTGCCAACCTGCGCGATGCCCCCGTCCTTCTCACCGTGGGTCCGGGCAACTACTGGATGTTCGGCCGCTACGGCGGCCTGCAACCGAAGCGCAAGAAGGGCCAGAAACCAAAGACTGCCTTCACTCCGAAACCTGCCAAGCTTGAGGGCTTCGATACTTCCCTGCAGACCACGCCTGATGAGAACCAGTACAACGCGCCGGGGGGGCTGAAGAAAGGCAAGGGCGGCTATCATGCCTGGCAGAGCCGGGATATGAAGACCTGGGTTCATCATGGACCCGTCACCGAGGGCTTCTCCAGATGGGTCACCAGCGCCGAGTGGGTCGACGGCAAAGCCTACATCTACTACGACTTTCCCAACGACCAGGACCCGCACGTCTACGTTGATTCAGATCTTACCGACGGCGAACCAGGCATGAACATGGGGCTTGCAGTGGCCGACCCGTCCCACGGCTCTGATGCCGGATTCATCCGCGATCTCGATGGTAAGATGCACGTCATCATCGAGGACTGGAGCCCCATCTCCGCCAACAAACGCTCCTGGGATTCTCCTCTCGCCGGGCATGCCGTCAGCAGTAACGGGCTCAACGGGTTCAAGTTCGGCCCCCCTGCGGTCGACAATCGCACCAAGCCCACCGGTAAGGTAGCCACTTACAAACATCCTCACTGGATGAGGGAAGACCCCAAGCGCTTTCCCTCCAACATCGCCGAATACGAGATTCACGAACCCGAGCAGGAAGCCTACGGGGACTGGGCCGCCATCTGCATCGGAGGCCAGTATTACCTCTTTGGAGACTACGATCCCGCCGGCGGCCACCAGATGGCGGTGGGCTGGTTCACCTCTCCTTCCATCGACCAGCAATTCACCTGGTGCGACAAGATCGGCAATGGCCACCCTGATCCTGATATCTGTTTCGCCGAGGGCCGCTTCTACCTCGCCACCCAGCAGCGCACCGACTACGTCAGCCCGGGCCCATGGGTGGAATCTATCGAGGGCCGCGTCGGCGTGGACACGGATAACGACGGCAAGATCAATATCTGGGGCAAGTGGGGCGAACTCAGGGAACGCTATGACTACATCGAGGGCTTCTCCAAGCAGGTGAAGCGCACCCCGGCCGAGCTCGACCTCTCCGACCTGCCCGCCGGACACGGTTTTCAGATCGAACTCAAGCTCACCGACACCACTACAAACAAATCCAAGCCCATGATCGAGAGCCTGAGCCTTTCCTTCAAGTAGAGCCGCAATCCCCCGGGAACCGGCCGTGACACCCTCCCGGGCGCTGGGAGGAATGCCCGAGAATACCTGATCTTTTTACATGACCAATCATGCCCTCCCTGATCTCCGGAACCACCGGGGAAAGCTCCTCGCGGTCTGCCTTGGTGCCCTCTCTCTCGGCCTCCCATCCTCCGCAGCAGACGTTTCTTCCCAACCCCTCGCCTGGATTCATTTCAGTCGAAGTGACAAGGACATTTCCCTTTTTAACGGCTACCCCATGTACTTTGTCTCCGGAGGGGGACTGGAGGTCCATCTGGACGCCGATCCGGACCCGGAGCACTCGCTGGCTTTCATGTGGCTCTGCAAGGAAAACCCCGGCCGCGGCTCCAGCCGCTCCATGAAGGTGGCCGTCAACGGCAACGAAACCGTCCGCACCCATCCGGCCGTCGAGGAAAGGGAAAGCGCCTTCTTCTGGGACGTCGTCCCGGTTTCTACCTTCGGCATCAACAAGAGGGAGAAGGGAAACTACCACATCGTGGCCAACCGCAACCCAGACGGAAACCACTCCAGCGTCGTTCTCCAGGGCATCAGGCTCATCACCGACCGGAAACAACTGCAAACCCTCGCCCTCCCCGCCGCGACCCGGAAGGCCCGGTTCATCAACCCTGGACCACTGACCAAGGCGGAAAATCTGGCACGAAAAGTGGACCGGCACGCCGCCCGGAACCGAATCCACGAGAACTGGGTCGGAGAAAAGAAGCTCTCGCAAAAAGAAATTCAGGAGGACGAATTCCTGTCTGCAGCCTGGAAATTTGCCGATACCGCCATCACTCACGGGCGGGACAACTACGGCCCGGAGAACTCCGCCCTGTTCGTGCAACATCTGAACCGGGAAACTCTCAAGGCCCCCGCCACCCTGGGATGGCTGAAGCCGGCCCATGGCGGCCCGGACCATCCCGTGATCCTCTCGCGGTTCGAACGCTCCCAGAACTTGCTGAGGTTCCTCGCCTCCATGAGCCTGTTCACGGGTGACGCAAGGTATGCGGAGACGGTCATGGACTCCATGATCTGCATGTTTGAGGACTACATCTACCCCCGCAGCGGATTACTGGCATTTGGAAACCACATGTCAATCGACCTCGTCGAGGGACAGGCCTACAGCGACGGCAGGGGCAGCGAACAGTTTGAACTCCAGGAAACATTCCCCTTTTATGAATTCTTTCATGACGTCTCTCCCGAAAAAACCTCCCGGTTTATCAAGGGAATATGGGAAACCTACCTCCGGGACTGGCATTCGATGCGCTACAACCGCCACGCTAATTTCAATACCCGGGTGGACATTGAGACCGTCTGGAACCGCCCCCTCC
>PBNG01000037.1 GCA_002723015.1 Roseibacillus sp.
GATATTTCTAAACAATTAAGGCAAGCTCAAAAAGCTTCTAGTTCTTTTTATCCAAAAAAAATAAAGGCTGTAGACAGAGGAACTAGTGGCAGAGTGACTTCGTTAAAAATTGAAGGCAAAACTGGCTCAGATATATTGCTCAACCTTGATGACATTCGACGTGTTTTTAGACAATTACCAAGCACATTATTTGTTGTTAAAGAAATTAAAGAAGATAAATGGCTTTTTTCTGGTGGAGGTTTTGGTCACGGAGCCGGAATGTCTCAGTCTGGTGCTATAGAGTTGGCAAAAGGCGCCATTAAACTGAATAGACTCCGGGAGAGATGATAAAAAAACTACGTCAACTGGTACTCAAGAAAGTTAACTTCAGTCTGCGTAAAAATCTGAACGGACGCTGTTTCCGGATTCCCATGCTGGCGGGGCTTGGAGGAGCGATGCGGCGGCATCACGAGCCTTGGATGCTGGAGAACCTGATACAAATTGCAGGGGAGGCCGGGGGGGCCTTCGTTGATGTAGGAGTGAATCTCGGGCAGACCCTGCTGGCGGTGAAATCGATTGAGGATGACTGGGACTACGTAGGCTTTGAGCCTAATCCCTCGTGCCTCTTTTATGTCATGAACCTGATTCAGCTCAACCAGCTGGAGCGATGTGTCATCTATCCTTTCGGAATCGCCGGATCAACCGGAACAGTGGATCTGCGGTTGAAATCACTGACGGGCGGAGAGGGTAGCATCGTGCCTGGATTTAGGCCCGAGTCGGAATATAAGCGTCGCATAAAGGTGCCCGTGATGGGGCCGGAAGACCTTCCGGCGGAACTGTCCGAAAAAGTAATTGGGGTTCTCAAGGTAGACGTGGAAGGCGGAGAACTGGAGGTCTTTGAAGCGATGCTTCCCCTGATCGAGAAAAACAGGCCTGTCATTATCTCAGAGTTGCTACCCGTCTATGATGCTAGTACCGAGCGAGGCTCATTTCGCAAGAAACGGCAGGACACCCTGATCAGCATGATGGACAATCTCGGGTATTCCATAATTCGACTTCACCCTGATGGAAGGCGTGAGTTGCTGGATGAGATTAAGGTCCATGGAGACATGTCCCTGACAAATTATCTTTTTGTTCCCAGAGACCGAGGGGCCTCTTTTCTCTCCGAATGAAGCCTCTCCGAGAAAGACTTCGCAGCGGCTCCCTCGAGGTCCGCTTTCAGATCAGTTGCCGGTGTCATCTGTGGCCGTTGATGATTCCGTTTGCTTGGAAAAGGAGAAGAAGGTTCCGAGCCAGGAGAGAGTCGCTACCGGAGGAAGCAAGCGTTTCGGGAGATCTTGATCTTGTGATCGATGGGTTTCCCGGCTCGGCCAATTCGTTTGCAACCCGGGCGTTCCGGGCCATGCAGGAGAGGAAAATTCTCGTGGGAAACCACTACCATAGCCCGGCAGAGACTGTTCGGGCGGCCCGAATGGGGATTCCGGTGCTGATGACCCTCAGGCAGCCCGCAGATTCCGTGACTTCGATGGTCAGAAGGTGGCCGTTTGTGCCCTTTCAATCTGCCCTGAGATGGTACGTGATGTTTTATGAGGCGATTGAGCCTCACCTCGACCACATGATCCTGAGTGATTTCCCATTGACTACCAAAGATCTTCCGCGGGTTGTGGAGGGGCTCAATTCCAAGTTCGGCACCTCATTTGAAACGCAGCTTGCCCCGGGGCGGATGGCCGAATTTGAACCGCGATTAAGGCAGACGTCAGCGGAACAAGAGGAAGGCGATCGCCAGAAACGGGAAATTTCCGAATCCTACCTGCGTGAAACCACGGCGTGTCGTCGTGAGGACGCGGAAGCAATGTATGAGCGCCTCATGCCCCGCGCCCTACGGGTCTGAATTGTGTGGAACCGGAAAGAAAGGTGTGGGACTCTCTCCCTGCCCCAAATGGCGCGGCCTGAATCGTCAGGGTCGTGCCAGCAGCTCTGACCAACTGATACCGTTTGATGGGAACTATCCGCATAGGACCAATTGTCCTGATGATCTCGATGATGGCCCTTGGCCTGTTCGTGGTCATGACCATCCTGACTGGAACCGGAAACGTCATCGGGACGACCTACCGTTTTCTCTGGATACCGGCCCTGATTCTCGGGTGTGTTGCTCCTCGTGCATCGATCTACGCCCTGGCAGTCTTTGCGGTGTTCCTGGATCTGCCCAAGAAGCTTCTCGTGACAGCCAACGTGCTCCACATGGATTTCCGGGACGTTTATTTCATTCTGGCGATTCCCCCGGTCATGTTGCTGGGCGTGGTCATCCATTATCTTTCCGGATTTGCCCTCCGGGTGCGGCCGATGACGCGCAGGGATACCACGCTTATGAGTGTTGCAATTCTGCTCGTCGGGGTAACCGCCGCTATGGCTCTGGCCCGCTCCGGGATAGGGATGCAGGCCCTCAAGCCACTTGCTAACAGCTCGGCCTACTACGGGCTGATTTTTGTGTTACCGCTGGCCTTGCCTGGAGTTGTGGACGTCCAGAAATTCTTCAGATTCGTCCTCATTCTTATGGTGCCAGCAGCGTTCCATGCTCTTGGGCACTTCTTCTTCGGCCTCTTTGATTTCGAGCATGATTACATGCACTCCGGATTTTCCATTAACTTGAAATACCTTCTCTGGGGAGAGGGAATTTTTGGTCCTTTCTCCGCGCAGGGGCCCCTTTCGACCTCGATGTCCATTTGTGCTGCAATCTGTTTGTCCCCGTTCTTATTTCGTGGGCGAGTGCCGCGGGACTACCGACTTTTTCCGATGGTCGTGATGGTGCTTCTCTTCCTGCTCTTTGCAACCACAGCGGTTCTTTCCCTGAAGCGGGGGCCCCTTCTCATCATTCCGGGAGTGATTTTCGGGCTGGTGGTTCTGCGGAGCCGGATCCTGACTCTGGCGACCTATGGTCTCGTAGCGACCGTGCTGGCGCTCCTTGTCGTCATCGGGGATGACATCTCGGATAATCTCCCTGGATGGCAAAGCGCTCTTTACGACCTGTTTGGAAGTTCGGGGGCAAAGGCAGATCTATTGCGGGTTCGCACCTTCCACGTCCGCCTCATGGAATTCCATATGATGTCGGAAGCGGGCAACTGGGCTCCTTTTGGGGCCGACATCGCCCAAGGGGAAGACGGTTACCGGGCGCACGTGCTACCGGTACGTCTCATCCTGCAATATGGCTATGTGCCTATTGGTGCTGCCTTCGCGGTCCTGATCCCATCGTTATTTTTCCTGCATCGTCGTCTAATTCGGATGTCTAAAGGGGCTTCCTATGATGTGTTTCTGCTGCGCCTGGTTGCTTCCCTGGCGTTCTCCATTCTGGGGGCGTCAGTTCTTGGGGTTCTTTCACTGGCAGCCTATCCGAACCCCTTCTTCTTCGGGGTTTTCCTCGGTGTGGCGGCACTGGGTCTCACCCGGGAGCGACAGGGCCGCGAGGAGGCGGCCCTGATTTCCGGGAGAGAGTCTGGCCAAGTGACGATTCTCAGCCCCGGTGGTGTTCGGGAGGCCCAACCTCAGTAGAGGCCTCTGCGCTTCCATCCGTTGGTCTCTCCGGGCACCCGTTGCAAATCCTGATGCTCATGTCATCCGTTCTGTGGATTCCCACCCCTCCATCGTTTGGGAGCGTGAGCATGCAGCGCTATTTCGGGGTTCTTCATGCGGTGGTCTGTAAGCAGGCTCTGGAGGAGCTCAGGGGATTCGAGATCACACCTCTGGTTCCATATGAGGGACTGATGGCCGCTTCCCCTTCCAGGATTGTCCGGGCTCTGGACAAGTGGGCGCTCTACCGCTGGCGTGTCCGTCAGGCAGGGAGTTACGACGTGGTGCATGGGCTCTCTCATGGCCTTGGGCATCTCCTCTGCCACCTCCGGGGTTCCCCGCGGACTCTCGCCACGGTTCACGACCTTATTCCCCTTCGGTTTCCGGGAGAGCTGACCAGAGCCCAGGTGGCCCGCGTCCGCAGACAAACCGATCGACTGAGTCGCTTTGACCTTCTCACCACGGTCTCCGAATTTACCGCGGGGGAAGTGATGGAGCTAACGGGAATCCCGCGGGAAAGGATCCGAGTGGTGGAGAATGGGATCGACCAGGAGATCTTCCGGACTCCCGTTGATCTTCCTGCGGCCTTTGCAAGACTCTCCGACCGGCCCTATGTCCTCAGTGTCGGAAGTGCAATTCCGCGCAAGAATCTTGAGATCCTGCCAGAGGTGTTCGCGGCATTTCTGGCGGAGGAGCCAGATTTTGTTCTGGTGCGGGCCGGGGCGAACCTGCCCCCGGAACTGCGGGAGAGGTTCTGCCGCCTGTGTGGTGAGAACCACCTGATCGAGCTGGGCAGGATTCCGGATGAGATTCTCGTGCCTGCCTATCAACACGCGGCTCTCTTCTTTTTTCCCTCTCTTTACGAGGGTTTTGGATTGCCCGTCATCGAGGCAATGGCGGCCGGGACGCCCGTGGTCTGCAGTAATGCCACAAGCCTTCCCGAGGTTGGGAAAGATGCCGCCTTGTATTTTGATCCGTCCGATCCGGCCGAGGGTGCTGCGGCCCTCCTTGAGGCGCTCTCCCGCGAGGCTGAGCTTGTCAGAAGGGGATTGGAGCACAGTCGCAGTTACAGTTGGGACCGCACCATGAGGGGCCATCTCGCCTGTTACCGGGAGCTTCTTGCCTGAGGGTAATGCCGGGGCACAGGGGCCTGATGGCAGAAAAGCCCTGATGTCAGCTTTGAAAGAGAGAAACACTGGTCGTGAGAAAAGTTCTACAGGTATTCAATCGCTACCGGCAGCGGGGGGGTGAAGAGAAATCGGCAGAGAGGATTTTCCGGCACGCCGGGAAGGCGTTTGAGGTTGACCGGCTATGGTGGGACAGCCGCGACTGGGATAAGCCCGGCGGCCCCGGGAAGCTGGGGCAGGTCCGGAGAATGTTTTGTAATGAGGATACTGCCACAGCCCTGAGAGAACGTATTGAGAAGTTCGAGCCGGATCTTCTGCTTTGTCACAATCTGTATCCGGTTGGCTCCCCTTCGGTCTACCGGGAAGCCTTGGCGGCTGGAGTTCCGGTTATCCAGTATGTTCATAATTTCCGCCCCTTTTCGGTTGGGGGCAGCTTGTGGACCGGGAGACGGGTTGCAGAGGAGAGCCTGGAGGGGAATTACTGGGCGGAAATCAGGGCAGGCTCATGGCAGGGTTCGATTCTCAAGTCAGGTCTGTTTGCGCTGGCCTTAAAGCGGTTGCATAAAAGTGGCTGGCTGGAGGCTATCAAGGGATGGATAGGAATTTCCGATTTCATGCGCGATGCTCTGCTCCGTGCGGGGCTTCCTGACGAAAAGGTGTTTGCGTTACGGCACTCGTGGGATTGCCGGGAAGAGGAGCCAGAGGATAGGGATGAGGGATACTACCTGTATCTTGCAAGGCTGGTCAGGGAGAAGGGGGTTCGGACCTTGCTGGAATCATGGGAGAGACTGGAGAGAACCATGGGCGACTCTACGCCCGTGTTGAAGATTGGTGGGACCGGGGTTGAGGAGCACATGGTGCGGGCGGCTGCTTCAAGGAGTAAAAAGGTGCAATACCTGGGTTATGTTGATGGAAGTAACAAGGATGATCTGGTGGCAGGATGTCGCGCGATGCTGGCTCCTTCGGTGTGGTGGGAGCCGCTTGGTCTGGTGACCTATGAGGCTTATGATCATGGGAAACCAATGCTCGCATCAGCCTCAGGGGGGTTGACCGAAACCGTTGAACACGGAGTGACCGGGATGCTGTATGAAAGCGCAAATCCTGCTGCGATCGCGGAAGCTGTGGAAACGATGGAGACCATGAGCCGCGGGCAAAGATGCAAGATGGGTCTGGCGGGCCGGGAATGGCTCAAGCGAGAGGCAGACCCCGAGCTTTGGAAGCGGAGTTTTGAGAGCATCGTCAGTCGCTTGGCAGTTCGAAAAGAAGGAGCGAAAACCTAGTGTCGTGGTGTCCACAAAAGGGACTTCCCTGAATCATGAGTAAGTCAATTAGCATTTCACGTCGCGCCCGGATCTGGGCCATGAAGCAGTTTCCAGAAACATACGTGAGGCTTTCCCGGGCTTATAACTCCCGGCTCTGGAAGAGTGAGCGACAAGGCCTTGAAGGTGGCATCCGCCCGGAAGGGGCACCGAGTGTGTTATTTTACAGTTATTACCGGTGTGGTTCGATGTTTCTCTCAAGAGCTCTGCGCGACCTCGCTCTGGCCAACGGGCTCCAGCATCTCGATTATTGCAGTTATTTCGTCAAGGTTCATCCAGAGCAAGGGTCGAAGCTGTTCGACAAAGAGATTCTCTCCCGGGCTTTTCACCCCAAGGGATGTTATTATGGAACCCTGCGGAGGGCTTATCCGATACCCTCACATCAACTTTATCGCTCCGTTCTCCTGCTAAGAGATCCCCGGGATTGTCTGGTCTCCCACTATTATTCGGTTCGTGATTCGCACACCCTGAACAACCTTGGAAATCTAACAGCCCGCAGGGAGGCGCTCGAAATTGATATCGACCAGTGGGTCATCCGGCATGCTGGCCAGTACGCGGAGGATTTCCGTCAGTTCCATGATCAGCTTGTCGGGAAGCCCGGAGTCTTGTTTCTTCGCTACGAGGAGATGGTTACAGCCTTTCCGGAATTTATCCTGAAGATTGCTGAACATGCCGGGTTGCATCAGAAAACACAGGTTATTGACCGTATTGTTAAACAGGCGGATTTCGAGGTTTCGGGCGAAAATATCCTTTCGCACAAAAGATCGGTTAAACCCGGCAACCACCTGAAGAAGCTTAAGCGCGCTACGGTGGATGAGCTCAATGAGGCCCTCTCCGGAATCTTAGAGCTTTTTGATTACCGGTGAATAGCTTCCTCTGCCACTGATTTCTTGCCAGCCATGGCCGTTCCGTCTTGGGTATGCCCCTCTCATGAGCAGTAGTCATAGTCTCTTTGACAAAGGACATCGTGTTCCGTTTGCGATCATGCTCTTTTGCGCGGTCGCTGTGATGGGCTACCTCTACTTCGGGTTTGGCTATTCCACGGGATACATGTTCGAGAGATCGACGCTGTGGAGCAACATGCGGCAGGGATACAGGATGGAGCAGGCAGAGTGGGCCTTTGGATACTTTGTGCCGCCAGTGGTGCTGATTCTTTTTCACGTCACAAGAAAACGGTTCGCAGATATCATCCCTCGGCCCAGTTATCTCGGGCTGGTGGTTCTGGCGCTCGCCTGCTTTGTGTATTTTGGTGGATACAAGGCCAATGAAAAATATGTCGGTTACTTTGCCGGCCAGCTCTTTGTGGCAGGCTTTGCCCTCTGGTTCCTCGGGGTTGATTTTTTCAAGCGCGCCTTGTGGTTGTGGATTCTCTTCGGACTGACTTGGCCGCTGGTATTTTTAATCGAGCCGATTGCCAGTCCTCTTCAGTTACTCATGACCAAGCTGACAGAGGGCTATCTCAAGCTCACCGGCGTCGATGTCATTCGCTCGGGAACGTCTCTTTATTCTCCGCCTACGGAAACCATGGAGGCTGGGGAGAGGTTTTCTCTTGGAATAGCAGTGGCATGCTCGGGTCTCCGGTCCCTTTTTGCCCTCGGCATGGTAAGTCTTCTCTATGGGTATATTTCCCTGAGGAAAGGATGGCATCGACTCCTGCTCGCGGCTTGTGCAGTTCCCTTTGCGATTTTCGGGAACCTCGTAAGAATGCTTCTCCTTTATTATGGAACCATCTGGGTCTCAAAGGAGTTTGCGATTGGTTCTGATGATCACCCCTCGGCCTTTCACACGGGAGCAGGAATCGCGGTCTTTATCGTGGCGCTCCTGTGCATGCTGGTTCTGGTAGAAGTTCTCAACCGGGGGCTCAAGTCGTTAGGTAGAAAACGCGTTCGGTCTCGTGTTGTAGGGTTGGAAGAGCAAATCCCGGAGGATACATCGGAATGATGACAACCAGACATGCCGTGATACGCAGTGGGGTAGTTATGCTCTTCGCTTCGGTGACGATTGCTCTCTGCGTGTGCTTCCCTAACGCAGCAGAGAATTCCGCATCAGGGATGCTATTGCGGCTTCCCGACAGGGACGGAGTAAGTGGACATGTTGGATTTCCGAGGCCGGTTTCGAAGGAGGAAAAAAAGTGGCTCCCTGGAGATACGGGAATTCTAAAGATGCTTTACGTGCCGAAGAATCTTCAGGTTTCGAATGAAGCCGAGGCGACGGAGGCAGGGATTTCGGCGAGCCTTATTCTCAGTGGGACTGACCGGCGGAGTCTGCATCGACCCGAGGTGTGCCTGCGGGCGCAGGGATGGAGGATTGCGGGCAAGGAGACCGTGGATGTTTCTTTCGCGGGAAATGAAATCAAGGTTGCGGATTTCGCTCTCACCAGAAAGGTGAACGAGGAAGATGGATCGATTCGAAATGTCCGTGCCCATTATCTCTACTGGTGGATCGGGGCAAAGCGTTCCACTCCCTCGGATTTCGAGCGTATCCTTTTTACCGTTCTGGATAATATGTTCAGAAATATAAACAACCGGTGGGGATATCCCAGCGTGATGGTCTACGCCCAGTTGGAAGACGGGATGACTCCGGACGAAATCAAGGATGCTGATCAGGATGCGCTCAAGCGGGCCATCGGCTTCGTGGAGCAATATGCGCCAATGTTTCAGAAATCCCTCGGAGCGGTCGAGGCTGAATGAAAGCCCTGTTGCGCAGACTCCATGCGCCGGTATATGGCCGGCGCCAGAAGGCCCTCCTTGGCCTCGTTGGGGACTTCCTTTCTCCCGGGGAGTCCTTGCTCGATGTCGGTTGCGGAGGGGGAGCCCTCTCCGGGGTGCTCGCGAAGAAGTATGGAATTGAGCCCCGGGGGCTAGAAACCTGCCCTCGGCCGGAGTGCGCGATTCCTGTCGATCCCTACGACGGAAAGGCGATACCCCATGATGACAACTCCTTCGATAGCGTGCTTCTGGCTGACGTCCTGCACCATGAAGAACATCCCCTGCGCCTTCTCAGGGAGGCTTGCCGGGGTGCAGGGAAGAGAGTTATCGTCAAAGACCACAAGACTGGTCCGGTTTTGGCTTGGCCGCGGATCAGTCTTATTGACTGGGCTGCAAATGCCGGATACGGCGTTCGGTGCCTCTACCGCTATCCTGACCTCGGCGGGTGGCATGAACTCTTCCGTGAATCGGGGCTATCCATTCACGAGGAGAGGCGATCGCTCAATATCTATCCACCTCTGGTGAACGCCTTGTTCGGAAGGAAACTGCAATATTTCGTCGTTTTGAACCCTCCAACGTCAGGATTCGAATGACCCGGCACGGGACAATGCGACTTGCTGCCTCCGTGGTAGCGGTTTTCTGGATTTGCCTCGAAATATGGGCGGTCGGCCCGGTCATGCGTGAGAGCGATCAAGCCTCGCTCCTAGAGGGATCTCTGCAACTGGTGTCCGGGGAAAGAGCAGTGGCCGGCAATGATAGCTATAACTACGATAAGCAGTATTTGTCATCTTGGATCACAGCAGGATGGCTTAAGTTGCGGATGACTGCGGTCGAAGGATCAGCAGGGATTGTTCGGGAGGGCAATCTGCTTGCTGTCACTTTCTTCGCGCTTGCCCTTCTCGCTGCGGTTGGTAGCCGGAAAAGGTGGTCGGGAATCCATGTTGCTGTTTTGTACGGGGCGCTGTTTACGCCCGTTCTTTCCCTCTCGGGGGTGTTTCTGTCCTCGAACATGCTCTCGGCCTCGTTTCTTCTACTGCTTGCGGTGATGCTGCGGCACGAGTGCGAGCGAAGTGAACCCGAAACTTCCGCAGGAAACCCAGGAAGGGTTCGAGTATGCCTTGTCGGGTTGCTGGCGTGGGCGGCTACTGCCGCTCGTCAGGACGCTCTGCTCCTCATGCCCCTGCTGGCGCTCTTCGCCTCCCGGGAGGAGTCTCTGCGTGCGACACTCCGGGATCAGCGTGTCCAGGCCATGATGGTTGGAACCGGGTTTGCCATTATTCTCGGATTAGTCCTGAGCGCGAAGTTCGCATTGCTACCCACACCGTTTTTTGTCCTGCCGACGTTTGTTGCGTTTGTAGGGGGAGGACTGGGGGTGCTTCTTGTACTGCTGCTTACCTTTGCGGCCGGTCTTGTCTCCCGGGGTTCGCTCTTCCGGGCTCTCATGGCTCTCTCAGTGTTGCTCCCCCTGATCTTCTATGGCTGCGTGCTCTATACTCCTCGCCATCTTTTCCTGCCCGCTCTGGCAGTTCTCCTGACACTCTTTTCCGAGCGTGGTCGCGATTGCTGGAATGCCCTTGGGCACTGGCGACTCGGCCGAATGGCAGTCTTCGTTACCCTTTTGGGCACCGCAGTCCCATGGGTTGTCGGGGTGAGGATGTCTGGGTGGAAAAAGGGCGCGGTTGTCACCTCGGCCCCGACTCTCTACCCTTCAACCGATGGGTTCTGGCCCATGGGCGCATACGGTTGGTTTCTTGGGCGCTTAGCTGACGGAGTGAATAACCCCATTGACCACAATCAGCGAGTGTGGAAGGCCTGGAGCATGGTTGCTCCGGAGAATGTCCCCATGGGAAAGGGGAGTGTTCTTAGCAGCGGGCTGGTCTCCTATGGCACCTTCCACCTGACGCTTTTTGGTCGAGAGAAGGCACTTACGATTGATGAGGCGGACTATATTCTCTTTGACGAGCGCACTCTCGGCAAGCGGCAGCGAGGAGTGAATGCGACCGAGGGTTCAAATCGCAGGGTGCTGTTGTCCTTGTTGGAGCGTGGGCACCTGCGGGCGATGGGAGGCGTCATCGGGGAGCGCATCCTGTTATGGACGCCGGAGAGGCAGGGTGGCCCGGGAGGGCGGATTGATGAGGGCGTCAGCGTCAAGCTCGCCCTGTATGGCTATTTTAAAGGTAATGATTTCCGGGTCCGGCCTTGGCAGTGGAAAGGGTGGCGTCCCGAAGAACTGACAGGCCACTTGGGGGTTGTGGCTGCGCGAAAAAGGGATGCTCTGGAGGAACTGATAGGGAGCCTTGACCTGCCTCGTAAGCTGACACAGATCGGGAGCCCATACGATCCATCCCCCTGGTGGGTGGTGCCCATTACGGGTGAAGAATTGAGAAGCCTGGTCCGGATTTCCGGGCCCGCAAAGGAGCATCTCTGGATGGCATTTGGAACCTTGCCAGACTTCATGGATGTGAGGAAGTATGCTGGATCTGGGTCTTCACCTTGATCATGCTGGGTTTATCCCGGAGCAAGTCATGGTCTCCGGGGAAATATAAATGGCAGAAGAAACAACAGAGCGAGTGACCCGCACATTGATCTGCAGGTGGCTGGTTGCCCTGCGAATACATCACTGGTCGAAGAGTGGATTCTGCCTGGCGGCACTTCTCTTCCATGGAGCTGCTACCGATGTTTCGGCCTGGCTTGCTGTTGTCCCCTGCGCAGTCTGCTTTTGTCTAATTTCCAGCGCAGTCTACCTTGCGAACGATATCTTCAATCGAAATGAGGATTGCCGTCATCCCACGAAACGAGATCGCCCGATTGCAGCGGGATACATTTCCATTCGTGGGGCCTGGGCCGCGGTCTGCGCTCTTGTAGCGATATCGCTGGGAGTGTCATTTCTGTGCTACGGCGATGGGAACGTGACCCGTGTAATTGTTGCCTATTATCTCCTCTCTTGGCTGTATTCTTTCTTCCTCCGGGGTCTTCCGCTTGTCGACGTTCTCGTCATCGGGCTGGGTTTTGTCGCCCGGGTGGCCGCCGGTGCATTCGCCCTGCAGAGTTTTGATTTTACGGCCCGTCCGACCGGATGGCTTGTTGGGTGCACCTACTTCCTTGCCCTTCTGCTTGGGTTTGGGAAACGAAAAGGAGAGTGGCTTCTCATGGAGGTATCGGGAATGGACCCTGGGGTCACGCGGCGGGCGCTGCGTGGCTATACCACGGACCTGTTGAACGTCCTGATCGGAGGAAGTGCCATGTGCGCCGGATTCATTTATGTCGCCTATTGCCTCAGCCGGCCAGACCGCTTCCCATTTGTCTTTACCGCCGTTCCGGCCCTGACAGGGTTGGCGAGCTATCTCAGACTGGCGTGGGGATCGGCCTCGGTGGAGACCCCGGAGTATTTGCTTCTGAGAAGCCGGGGGCTTTCAATCTCCCTCGTGGGATGGCTATTATTGGTTGGTTGGTTCACCGCAATTCGTTGAAGGAGAATCCTTGTCAGCACCAAGCTCGTAAGTGATGAATTTCCAAAGAGTTCAAGACCAACAGCCAGAAAGCGGATGGCTTGGCCTGTTCGCCTTGCTCTTCCTCATGGCAGGATGGGTTGTTGCGGTTCTTGTTGGCGGAGGTCTTGAGCTGCATCGTAGTGGGGTTGCGGTTCCACTCGTAGTGGTGGGCGCACTGCTGGGGCTGGTGAACTCAATCCGGTCCGGCCAGGTGCTAAGCCTGCCGATTCTGATCGGAGGGGTAACGGCTCTGCTTTATTTCGTAGGGAGGGCACTTTTCTCGGAGGTCTGGGATCTCGGACGACATGACCTCCACCTGATGTGCATGGGGTGGCTGACATTGACCACGGTGTCGACTTGTGCCACCGAGCGCCGCAAGCGGATCCTTGTTGTGGTCGGGGTCGGAGCGGTTGTCGGGGTTCAACTGCTGGCAGGGCTCTACCAGCACTTTCTGGATCCTGACTATACCTTCTTTCGGCATCCGCGTCCCAGTGGAAGCGGAGTCAGTGGACTTTTCTGGCAGTGGAACAATCTGGCGGGCCTTCTGGCAATCGTTATGCCGTTGTTTGCCGGGCTTGCCCTGGGTGCCCCCTCGTGGAAGCAGAGAGGCCCGCTTCTTCTGTTCCTTCTTGTGGGTGTCTGGCTGGCCTGGTTGACGAAATCCCGCGCTGGGTTCGCGGCCATGACCGGAGGGATTTTCTGTGCAGGCGCGGTGTTGGTTTTCCTGCGTCTCCGAAGTCGCCCCCTGGGGGCATGGTTGGTTGCATGCGTTGCCCTCGCGGTTCTCGGACTGCTCGCTATCGCCGTTGTTTCCCTTTCTACCTCGGCCTTGAGCGAAGAGCGGGGCCAGGACACGGAGATGGGCAACCTTTTGGGCTCCAGTTCTCGATTGGGCCTGGCCGCGGTAGCGTTTGAAATCTGGCAGGAACAACCTCTGTTTGGCAACGGGAGCCAGAGCTACCGTTATCTTTCGGTCCAGCATTGGGATACTGATATTCCGAGCTGGGTAAACGATCCTGAGCTGGCTCATAGCGAATACCTTCAGGTTCTTTGTGATTACGGGATTGTTGGGTTGATCGGCATCGTCGGATTCCTCCTTGTTGTTTTTGGGGGAGCCTTGGTCAGCATCTCCCGGGAGCGCGCCTCGCTTTCTCGATTCGAGCGGGGGTTGCAGGCAGGATGCATGGCGGCCTTGGGAGGCGGGATGCTCCACGCAGCCTTTGATTTCCAGACACACCTCTTGCCTGTCTTGATGACGGCTGCGCTCGTGATAGGACTGCTTATGCCCGCTCCTGCCTTCAGGCGTGCAATATCGGCCCGGCTTATACACGGTTCTCTTCTGGTCGTCATCCTCTGCCTGGGACTCTCTGCTACAGGCAAGGAGAGCCTGCAGGTCATGAAATGGCTGCGATGGGAAAAACAAAGGGCGGCAAAATACGAAGTCGGGCTTGCTGAAATGCCACACCTGCGCCAGCTCGTGGAAGGCAGTCCTCATTATTCCATTGCCGAGCTCTATGGGCGCTTGCAGTTGAGTGTTTATACCCGCACGGCAGAGGATAATCGCTCTGAGCTTGGAGTGTGTTTACAGGAGGCCCGGTGGGCACTGGAGATAGCACTTCGACGTAATCCTCAGGATGCGCGGGCCCTTGTTGAACTGGGCTTGGTCCTGGATTTGCTCGGCGACTTTGACGAAGCAGCGGATGTCCACCGGGAAGCGATTCGGATCGCCCGGCGAAGAGAGCGCAAGTTTGGAGCATTTGCGGGTCTCTCGCATCACCTAGCGCTTCGCGGAAAGAAGCTATGGTACGGTCGGAGACCGGAGGAGGCCCTCGGGTGTTTCCTGCTTTCGAGGGAATACCTCGAGCTTTCAATACGCCGGGGCTATCGTTTCAGTCAGCCACAGGAGTTTCGGGAAAGAAGGGCGATCCTGAAATTTTACATAAAATCATTGCAGGATGGGAAAATCCGGCCTGACCTCCCGGAGGATATTCTCAATCGGTTTCCAAGGCCGGATGACGTCAATCAAGAGTGATGGCTCAGGGACGCAAAGAAGCTCTTTCCGTGCAGGCATTGCAGTTTGTCGATGCCGGGCTCGTGTATCTGGCATTTGTGATCAGTGCCTCTGTCCGGGAGGGCCTTCTCAGGATGCTGACAAAATGGGGCCTGCGGCCGGGAGGTGGTGATCCGGTTGAACTGGGCCTTGCGGATCTCATCCCCCTGCTGGTTGTTATTGTGCCCCTCACTCCGATTGCACTTGGGGCCTTTGGTTTTTACCGGCACCCGCTGCGAAAACGGGTCAGGGACTCATTGTCCCAGATGTTCAAATCCCTGATTATCGTCGGGGTCGTTGTGGGAGCTTTGGTGGTTTTCCTGAAGTTAGGAGACACTCCCAGACTGACGCTGGGCGTGGCCGTGCCCATAGCTGTCATACTGGTTCTTCTACGTGAGGGCCTTGTCCGGAGCTTCGTATTGCATTCAGTTCGGGCAGAAGATGCCAAGGAGGCGGTGATATATGTTGGATCGGAAGGGTCCATTTCAGAGTTTGAGGCCAGCCTCTCGGCGGATGTTCTCGCCGAATACAAGGTGGTGGCTCATTATCACCCTTCCGAGGATAACCCCGACAATTTCAGTAGCCTTCTCAAGCGTGAATCAGTTGCGAGGGTAATCTTCGCTCCCAAGCAGACCGAGTTTGGTGAGCTGGCGGAGTTGATTGAGATCTGTGAGCTGCAGGGCGTGGAGGCCTGGATCTCAGCAGGCTTTCTACAGGCCCAGGTTGCGCGACCAGATTTTGATAGCATGGGGACCAACCCGATGCTGGTTCTCCGCTCTACCCCTGAATTATCATGGGCCTTATGGGCCAAGGCGATGGTGGATGTCCTGTTGTCTGCTGTTGCGCTCGTAGTTTCCTTCGTCCTGATCTGGTGGTGGGTCGCCCTCCTTATCAAGATAAGCAGCCCAAGAGGCCCGGTGTTTTTTCGCCAGAAACGCGCGGGACGGCATGGCAAACCCTTCAATATGTGGAAATTTCGGACGATGCATCCTGACGCGGAGTCTCAGCTTGACGAGGTCAAGGAGGCCCGGGGCAACGAGATGTCAGGCCCAGTTTTCAAGCTCGAGGATGATCCGAGAGTCTTCAAATTCGGAAGCTTTCTCCGTCGTAGCAGCATCGATGAGTTGCCCCAGATCCTCAATGTGTTGCGCGGAGACATGAGCCTAGTAGGGCCACGGCCGCTGCCGACCTATGAAGTCGAGCAGTTTGCAAAGTCGGAACACCGGCGCCGCTTGAGCGTGAAACCGGGAATTACCTGTCTCTGGCAGATCGAAGGTCGGAACAAGATTACCAGCTTTGAGGAGTGGGTCAGGCTGGATCTTGAGTACATCGATAACTGGTCTCTGGGTCTAGACCTCAGGATCCTCCTGCGGACCATCCCGGTTGTGCTCATGAGGCGGGGGAGCAGGTAAAGTGGCAGGTCGAGGGGATTGCTGGGCAGACTGTAAGCCTCAGTCGATTCTACTCGCCCTGTGGGCTTGAAACGAATAACCAACTTGGGCGCAGCAACTTCATGAAACTTCTCACCGGGAACGCCCACCCTTCTCTTGCTCAGGGAATTGCAGACCAGATAGGAACTCCTCTGGCCAATGCTGAGGTTAGTAGTTTTCCTGATGGAGAAACGTATGTCAGGATCGACGAGAACGTGCGGCGGCAGGATGTCTTCCTGATCCAGCCCACCTGTCCTCCAACAAACCAGAATCTCATGGAGCTGCTGATCATGGTTGATGCAGTGCGCCGTGCGAGTGCTGAGCGGATCACCGCCGTGATCCCTTTTTTCGGCTATGCGAGACAGGATCGTAAGGACAAGCCTCGGGCCCCGATCACGGCGAAGCTGGTGGCTAATCTGATCGAAGCTGCGGGGGTGGACAGAGTGCTCACCATGGATCTGCATGCCGCTCAGGTGCAGGGGTTCTTTGATATCCCGGTTGATCATCTCTATGCCAAGCCCGTCCTTCTCAAGCATCTTCTCGAGCAGCGGCAGGATTCCGGGCGCGAACTCACGGTGGTGTCGCCGGATGTAGGTGGGGTCAAGATTGCGAGAAGCTATGCTGACGCCCTGGGGGCGGAGCTCGCCATCGTTGCGAAGCAGAGGATTTCAGCTACCGTAGTAGAACCTATGAAGCTTATCGGGGAGGTAGAGGGACGTGATGCTTTTATCGTTGATGATATGACTGAGACTGCGGGCACTCTTTGCGCTGCCGCTGAGACTCTCAGGAGTAACGGCTCAGGTCGCATTTTCGCGGGTGTATCCCATGCGGTTCTGGGGGATCTTGGGTGCAAACGCATCATGGATTCTGCAATAGATGAGATAATTACCACAAATTCGACACCACCTCCCCCTGAGGCCTGTCGTTCCAAGGTGACCACACTGGATGTGGCCGCACTACTGGGAGAGGCCATACAGAGGATCCACAATGGAAAATCGGTTAGTTCTCTCTTTGACATCGACAGTGGATCCGTGTAGCTAACCGCCCCCTGCGGATCGTAGCAAGCGGCCGTGGAAGCAACCAACCTCACAGACTGATGTCCAAGACGCACTCACTCAAAGCGGAAGATCGCCAGCGCACGGGTAGTGGCGTGCTCAAGCGCATGCGCCGGGAAGGATTCATCCCCTCCGTGGTATATGGAGGTGGCGCCGAAAACCGGAACGTCAAGGTAAGTGCAAAGGGGTTTCGTGAGATGCTGGCTGCGAGTGCTTCCACTAATGTGCTGGTTGACCTCGAATTGGATGGGGGCACCAGTCAGCTGGCGTTTTTGAAAGATCTTCAGCACGACCCGCTCAGCGGGAATGTTCTCCATGCGGATTTCATTGCCGTTGATGACAAGACTGAGATCACGGCACAGATTCCGGTCTCTCTCATCGGGGAAGCTGTTGGAGTGAAGCTTGGCGGGCAACTGGAGCAGATGATCTACACTCTTGAGATAAAGTGTCTGCCCAAGGACCTTCCTGAGGTAATTGAGGGCGATGCAAGTGTGCTGAACGTCGGAGAGGTTCTGAACGTCGGAGGCATGAGCTGGCCGGAAGGAGTCTCGCCAACTCTCAGTGAAGATGTGGTTGTAGCTCTGGTAGCGAAAACCCGGGTAGCGCTCAGCGAGGAAGCGACGGGAGAGGAAGCAGGCGAGGCCGTTGCTGGTGAGGCGGGGGAGGATTCTGGAGCGGAAAATTCTGGAGACTGATTTTAATGACCTGCCCGGAGGGCACTCGATCCGCACCCGGGGTATCCTCTGGGGTTTCCATGCTGAGGAAGAGGGGACACCGCAGGAAAATTTGTTGAGGTACTTTTCTCACAGGCAATCATCTAGGATCATAAGTGCCTGAAATTCCGCAATTGCTGGTAGGTTTGGGAAATCCCGGGAAGGACTACGCCGGGACAAGGCATAACGTTGGCTTTGAGATCCTTGAGAGAGTAGCGACTGCGATGGGTCTGGAGTTCCGTCCCGAGAGGAAATGGAAGGCCGAAATCTGCCGTGCTCCAGACGGTCTCCTTTTTCTCAAGCCCCAGACCTATATGAATCTGAGCGGCCGGGCTGTTGCAGCTGTGGCGCATTTTTACAAGATTGTTCCCGAAAGGATTCTCGTGGTTTATGATGACGTGGCCCTGCCCCTTGGGCAGCATCGCTTTCGAATGAACGGAGGATCTGGAGGGCATAACGGGATTGAGAGCCTTCTCTCTGATCTGGGTTCCCGGTCATTTCCCCGTCTCAAGGTAGGGATTGGTGGGGCGCCCGGCTCGAGGCTCTCCGGACATGTGCTCGGCCGTTTTCGACCAGAGGAGAAGGAGGTAGTGGAAAAGGCGCTTGCCACCGCTGTCGATGCTGTGCAGTTTGCCCTCGCCGCAGGGATCAGCAAGGCTGCCAATCGCTTTAATACGCGCCCCAAGGCAAAAAAAATAAAACCCGAACAAGAATCGAAACCCAAGAAAACAGACGATGGACAGGAAATACGAAGGCCTGATTGTTCTGAACACGAAAGGGAAGGAAGATAGTGTCGATGAGCTCGTCGGAGCCGTCGCGAAGGAGAAGGAGGCAGAGGGGGCCAAGCTTGAGGAAATCAAGCAGATGGGCCGCCGAAATTTTGCCTACAATGCCCGTCACCTTGATGGCGGACACTATGTGAACTACATCTTCGAGGCGGATACCCAGCAGGTGCAGAAAATCCAGGGGAAGTTGAAGCTTAACGCCCTGGTTCATCTTCAGCATTACCAGAGGGTCGGCTAGCGGGGATAGCCCGGGAACGGAGTCCCGTAACCTGAGAAGGATTGCGAGGGGGGAACGGTGCGCGTGAGCGCGCCGTTTTTGATATTTTCGACCTGATCTGGAGCTTGTCCTTCGCGACAGAATCAAATTTTCCTTGGTGGCGGCCTATCCCCAGCTAACGTCCCGGCTATGGCTAATTTGAATAAGGTGATGCTCATCGGGAATCTTACCCGGGATCCCGAATTGCGCTATACGCCAAAGGGAACCGCCGTTGCAGAACTGGGTTTAGCGGTTAATCGGGTTCGAAACAATGACCAGGGAGAGCGGATAGAAGAGACAACTTTCATCGATGTTACCCTGTGGGCGAGGCAGGCTGAGCTCGCCCAGCAATATCTTGGTAAGGGTCGGCCCGTGTATATTGAAGGTCGTCTTCAGATGGACACCTGGGATGATAAGAATACTGGACAGAAACGAAGTAAGCTCAAGGTCGTGGGAGAGAACATGCAGTTCCTGTCCGATGGCCGGGGCGGGGGTCAGACTCGCAATGAAGGATCCTCTCAGGAGCCGCAATCTGCGCCCCCCGCCTCCCGGCCACAGGGGGGATCCCCCGCAGCGGATGATTTCGACGATGAGGGGACTGTAATCCCCTTCTAGGCTCGAGATATTCTTGAGGATCGTTCTTCCTTTAACCGAAGCTGACCGCATGCGGCATCAATGTCATGCCCCTTTTCGAGGCGCAGGGTCGCGGAAATCCCGTGTTCGGCGAGGGTGTCCCGGAAGGCACGACATGCCTTCTCGCTGGGACGCTTCCACGGCAGACCTTCAACCGTGTTGTAGGGGATAAGATTCACTTTGGCGCGAAGGGACTCCGCTCTTCTAGCGAGCAGGTGCGCCTGCGTGAGATCCGCATTGATGCCGTCGATCAGAATATACTCCAGGGTAATCTTCTGGGTTTTGCGCCTCGTCCAGTATTTCAGAGCCTCGAAGAGCGTGGAAAGCGGCCACTTCTGGTTGACTGGCATGATCTGACTGCGCACCTCGTCGCTCGCACCGTGGAGGGAAATCGCGAGGCGGATCTGCTGGGGGTGATCTGCCAGTTTTCGGATCTGAGGCACCAGTCCGGAGGTTGAGACGGTGAGGTGCCTGGCCCCGATACCGAGTCCCCAGGGGGCAGTCATAAGTTCGATTGCCCGGAGGAGTTGTGTCAGATTGGCAAGTGGTTCCCCCATGCCCATAAAAACGATATTGTTCACCTTTTCCCTGGTCAGTTCCTCGGCGAGGAGCACCTGCCCTGCAATCTCATCGGCAGAAAGATTTCGAGTGAAGCCATCGAGGCCTGATGCACAAAACTTGCATCCGAATGCGCACCCTACTTGCGAGGACACACAGAGCGTACGTCGATCCGAGCGTTCTCCATACAACGCTGGAGAGGCTGGGATGAGGACGCTTTCGACGTAACGGTCGTCATGCAGGCGGAAGAGGAACTTACGGGTGCTGTCCGAGGATCCCTGCGCGTGAGCCGGACTGAGCGGCTGCAGGGTGAAACTCGCCTTTAGGTGGTCCCTCAACCTGGCGGGAAGATTGCTCATCTCGTCGATCGAGCTTGTTCGCTTCCTCCAGAGCCAGTCCAGAATCTGCTTGCCCCGGTAAGTGGGTTCTCCCAGTTCACTCAGAACCGCGGAAAGTTCTGCCGGGTTCTGGTTGAAAAGGGAGGGCTTCACCACGGTAGTATATGAAGTTGAGGCCGGGGGATCAAATTTCTGATTCGGAAAGGTCAAAGGGTCTTGCCTGTGCCATTGACAAGGGATTTCAGGGCCTCCACGATTCCTTTTTGAATTTCCCCCCCCGCATCCTTCCTATCGGATGCCTCGCAGCAGGCGTGGCGCTTGTCTGCTCGTGCTCTGGTATCGGCGGCCCTGATACGGATGGTGGAGCGGACGCCGTGAAGTCTCGGAAAAGGGACAAGCAGGTGATTGCACTGGGAGAGGCCGAAGGGTTCAAGGCGCTTCAGGAGCGCTTCGCTTTTGACGCGCAGTCCCTCAAGAAGGACAAAAAGGGCAATTTTACCGGCCCGGTCCGAAGTCAATACGATCAGAAGCGGAATGTTTCCTTCGGTGGAGGAGTGGGGAAGGCTGTCTACAGGGTGGATGATTACCGGTCTCCCGGGCAGCGGGTGTCGCGCAAGCTGACTGCGGAGAGTTACCAGGAGGGAAATCTTCGAAGTCGTTTCCAGCAGAAGCCTGGAGTTCAAATTACGAGCCCGGCTCATCTTGCGAGCAAGTCACGATTCCAGGGTCAGAGAATGAAAACCGGAAGCTTGCCTGCGGCGGGGGCCCGGGAGGGAGCGGCCGCTCCGTTGGACAAGCCGGCCAACCGTCACACCGAGTTTAGAAGAGAGGTATTTCCCGAGCCGCTGATTATCAGTGATGACGAATACAATCGTCGATCGGTCGAGCAGATGCGGAATCTTCTGGGACGTGATGAGTAAGTTCATTGAGGGCAGGCAGAGGCCGTGCGATCGCCAGTATTGCTCTAAGGCGGATGGCTCTGCTGTTCTGGTTCCGGTTTGCAAGCGGGGATCAATCTTCAATGATGAACCCTGATGGCTGGAGACTCTTTTCCTTCCGGGCGTAGCGTTGTACGAGAACGTCTCTGGGCGATAATCTTTGAAGCAGAAACAAAGATGGGGAAGGCCTTTGATGTTTTGCTGCTCTGGGCGATTGGCCTGAGCGTTGTGGCAGTGATGTTAGACAGCATTGATTCAGTCGCTGCTCGCTGGGGAGGCGCCCTCAAAGCTGCGGAGTGGGCGTTTACCGTGTTATTCATGGCGGAGGATTTTGTTAGAATCTGGGTAGTACGTCGTCCTGCCCGCTACATCTTCAGCTTTTTCGGCATCATTGACTTCCTGTCATGGATTCCGACCTTTCTCGGGATATTCCTCGCAGGCAGTCAGTCCCTGCTGGTGATCCGTATTCTCCGCCTGCTGAGAATGTTCCGGGTCCTTAAGATGGTTGGTCATATGCGAGGGGCCAGCATTATCATGCGAGGCCTTCTTGCGAGCCGGGCTAAAATCACAGTCTTCTTTTTTGCGATGGTGGTTCTCGCCACGCTCATGGGAACGATCGCCTATCTCCTTGAGTCGGGTCAGCCCCAGAGCAAGTTCACTAATATCCCGGTCAGTATTTACTGGGCGATCGTGACCGTTACGACCTTGGGCTACGGAGACCTTGCTCCACTGACCGTGGAGGGAAAGTTTCTATCCGCGCTTTGTGTGCTGATTGGATATTCCATAATGGCTGTCCCTACGGGAATTGTGATCGGGGAAACGGTTAATGCAGCGATGAACAGGCAGGATGAGTCCACGGATGCCTGCCCCTCATGTGGTGTCCAAGGGCATTTGCTTGACGCCCGCTATTGTCGTCGGTGCGGTGAACGTCTTAATCCCCAGGAGAGAGATCAGGCATCTCCCCATTCTCGCACAGAGGGTGCTGGGGAGCCTGAGACTTGAGCTGCCGCCAAAGATCTCTGGCTCTGTCTTCATGCCCTTTGCGTCGTGCCAATGCTATCCTCAGGGCGAGGACTTCAGGATCCTCCAGACGGTCGGGCGGGAGCTCAAAAAGAAGGCTAGTTGCCTCGGAGAGATCATCCAGAGCGAGAGCCCCCTCAATAGCGGCAAGATTCGGAGCGATCCCCTGAGATTCAGGCTCCTCGTCAAAGATCGCCGACCTAGCCCTCTCAGGGAGACCGTAGGGTGGGTTTTCGACCTGCTCGAGGTAGACGCATTCATCTCCTGATTTCCTACGAATATACCAATTCATAGAGACGACCAGAATCACCCCGAGGATGAACAGGGAGCTATCAAGAATCAGTGGGGTCCAAAGCAGCCCTGCTAATTTCCTGAAGACCTCACCTGCGAATCCCGGAAGGAACATGCCCAGCCAAACAAGTAAAAGAAATAGAGCAACCACGAGAATCAGCCCCAGACCGATGAGAAGAGCCCGTTTCTGCTCTGGTGTGAACGAGGCTTTTTGAGGAGAGGCCACGTCAGAAGGTGTAGCAAGAGAAGCGGTCACTGCAAGGGGCCGTTTTCGTGAGTGAGAGGGGCAGAAGTTCCGCGATCTGTATGCAGTTTCAGGCGATTTACACTGCTTGATGCCGGAGATTGCCCTCTTCGCATATCCTGACGTGGCAAGCCGAGGCTTGCGGAGGAGGGGTGCCCCCGTTAGAGCACGGCGTGCGTTTGTTCGATACCATGACGCGCCAGATGCGCGTGTTGGAGCCTGCCGATGGCAAGGTCTTCGGCTTTTACTGTTGTGGGCCCACGGTATACGGGCCTGCACATATCGGCAATTTCAGGACATTCGTTCTGAATGACGTTCTCCGGCGGGTCATGGAGGTCAGCGGGACGAGGACGAAGCACGTTCGCAACATCACTGATGTCGATGATAAGACAATACGTGATTCACAGGCTTGTGGAATGCCTCTTGGGGAATTTACGGGGAAATGGACGAGGCGTTTTCATGAGGATTGTGAGGCCCTTAATTGTCTTGAGCCTCATATCGAGCCGAGCGCTGTTGAGCATATTCCTGAGCAGATCGTCATGATTGAGTCGCTGCTGGAACGTGGGCACGCATACACTTCAGAGGACGGCTCAGTCTACTTCCGGATCGCATCCTATGAGGACTACGGCAAACTGGCCCGTCTGGATCAGCAGGATCTTGAACTGGGAAAGACGCAGGGTCAGCGAGCAAATGCGGATGAATATGAAAAGGACAGCGTTTCCGATTTTGTACTCTGGAAAGGGCGCCGTCCTGAAGATGGCGAAAACTACTGGGACAGTCCCTGGGGAGAAGGCCGGCCAGGCTGGCACCTGGAGTGCTCCGCAATGAGTTATAAATACCTTGGCGATAGCTTTGATCTCCACAGTGGGGGAGAGGATCTCAAGTTTCCTCACCACGAGAATGAGATTGCCCAGTCAAGGTGCGCGTGTGGCGGAGAGTTTGCACGGGCGTGGTTCCATCCGCGATTTCTCATGGTCGATGGCGAAAAGATGTCCAAGTCCTTGAACAATCTCCATACCTTGGAAGACTTGGAGAGTGATCCAGGAGCAACGCCGATGGAAGTACGCTATACGCTGATAGGAGCTCATTATCGGAAGCAGCTCAACTTTACCTTCGACGGGCTCCACGCGGCGAGAGAAGCATTATCAAAATTAACTCGGGCGGGGGCGCTTCTTGCCCGGGCCGCGGGAAAGGAAGGGCAGGATGCCCCTGCCTACCGGGACCTCTGTGGGTTGGATGACCTTGGGGTGTTTAACCCTGCGTTAGCGGCCCTGAAGAATGACCTGAATACCGCCGAGGGTCTGGGGCAGCTCTTCAGGGGCCTTCGGACCGCAGCTACTGAGGGCGACCCGGTGATGAACTGGAATGGGTTTCATGGTATTCTAGCAGCCTTGGGACTGCATTTACCTGACCCGGAAGTCCCCGATGCGCCACCCGAAGTCATCGCCGCTGCCGAAAAGCGTCAGATGGCCCGTGAGAGCCAGGACTGGGAAGGAGCGGATATCCTTCGCGAGGAGATCAAAAATCAGGGTTGGACCGTCAAGGACGGGCAGGATGGATACGAATTGAAACCATTATAGAAAATAGTCATGAACCTGTACCAGCGACCAAGGCGAAATCGGAAGTCCCCGGGAATTCGGGCAATGGTGAGAGAAACCGTTCTCACACCGGCAGACTTGATCTATCCTCTCTTCATTCATGATAAGGGAGACGATCAAGATATTGTCTCCATGCCTGGGTGCGTGCGGTGGTCGCTTGATAGTCTGGTCAAGGAGGCAGGGGAGGCTCATGCGCTGGGGATCCCTGCCGTCATACTTTTTCCTGCAATTGACAGTGGGCTCAAAAGCCCAGCGGCTGAAGAATCGGTGAATCCTGAGGGCCTTGTTCCAAGGGCCGTCCGTGCACTCAAGGCTGCTCATCCGACTCTGGTAGTTATTACGGATGTGGCCCTGGATCCCTATAATTCTGACGGTCAGGATGGGTTGCTAAGTCGGGGAGAAAACGGAGTAATTGAGATCTTGAATGATGAGACAGTTGAGGTTCTGTGCCGTCAGGCTCTGTGCCATGCAGATGCAGGGGCAGATATTGTGGGTCCCAGTGACATGATGGACGGACGAGTCGGAGCAATCCGGGCAGCGCTGGATGGTGCGAATTACGAGCAGGTCTCCATATTGAGCTATACCGCTAAATATGCGTCTTCGTATTATGGGCCATTCCGTGGGGCCCTTGATTCTGCTCCGAAGGAAGGAGATAAGAAGAGCTATCAGATGGATCCTGCCAACGTCAGAGAATCAGTTCGGGAGCTTCTTCTCGATGAGGAAGAGGGGGCAGACATGATCATGGTCAAGCCCGCCGGCCCTTATCTCGATATTATTGCCACCTTGCGGGGTGAGACGACTCTTCCCCTCGCCGGTTACCAGGTAAGCGGTGAGTATCTGATGATCAAGTCTGCCAGTGCCGCAGGATGGCTTGATGAGAAAGAGGTTGTCCTTGAGAGCCTGACGGGGATCAGGCGAGCTGGAGCAGATCTTATTCTGACCTACTTTGCGAAGGAGGCGGCTCGGGCGCTTGCCTGAGGAGATATCCTCCCACTGCCGGTGCAGGCTGGTCAGTTTTTGATAGCTCTGACCTGAAACACACGGGTCTGGCCCTGTGTTTGAAAATCAAACCAGACAGCAGCGCCGTTTCCAGATGCAGCAAAAACCGGTGATTCACTCCCGTTGGCAAGAATCTCATTGAGCTGGTAGATCTCCTGAGGATGAGTATTCCAGGCGAGACGTATCTGCAGGTCGCTGCCGCTGGTTCTCATCACGTGGAGGGCTGGGGCCTCCACGGCATGATCTGTAGATTGAGATCCGAAAATTTCCTGGATACGATATCCCGTGACCCGGGCATCAATGAGTAAGTCAATTCTGATCGATTGACCCGTGCCGGGGACTTCAGTCAGACGTTGCCAGACGTTACTACCCGTGGTCGATTCGATCAGATAGTAGTGATTTTCTTTTGAACTCCATGACAGGGCCTTGAATCCTTCCCCTGCCCCGGAAGGGCTGACGGTAAGCTCAGGTGCCTCGGGTGGATCGTCGTCGCGGGCTCCGTAATCTATCCCGGATTGTGAATTAGTCGTCCACTGGTAGAGCGTCTGGCCATCTTTTGTCCTGAGGTCAACAGCTCCGATGACCTCGGCAGTGAGCTCTCCTGTTGCCTGACATTCGTAGCTCCCGGTGAAATTGGATCCCCGGGCTCCGACAATGACTCCGGTGGCACTGCGCATGCGAATGTTCCCCTGGGAAGGGACCCCTGCCCGCACGAGAAAATCAAATTGGACCTCCCCGAATTCTCCCTCGATTGTTTCCTCGTAGTTTGAAACGTCACGAGACCATTTCTGTCTCGGAGGCTCCGGTGCGTCGGGCTCTGGATCGAGATCAATACCCTCAGCATCCAGAAGAAGCCTGCTGCGAGTTCGAATTCGATCCGGAGCATTGAAGACTGACTGCCCCGAAACATCCCATGCCACGGTCAGAATAAGCTCCGTCCCGGCAGTGACTCCCTCGGCATTCACCACCACACTGTCAACGTATTCCACCAGTGTCTGGGCTGCCGAATTAAACTGATTTAGGGCGCTGTTTGATCCAGCGGTTACCTGATGGCTCACGGAGAGCATGGAGGCGTCGAGTCTGGCAAGAGATGGAGCTGCATTAGAGGGAGGAGGGACCTGGCTGGAGCCCGGGGATTGCACCTCCATGGTTAGCTGCTCCTCCCGCCCTACCGTAGCGCCCCCCGATAGAAACTGCGCGTTAGCCTGAACTTCTCCATTCTCCAGCCCGGACCCCGTGAGGACGCCAGCGGGCATCATGATGGCGCAGAGTGCCAACACCGTAGTTTCTGGCCAGGAAATGGAGAGAGGGCGCATTGCCGGTGGGAACGGGTGAGAAGTGGCAGGATGAATTAAACGGGAGAAGAGTCAAAGAGCCATTCGCTGGAGTGACTTCCTGCGAACTCCGAATGGGGTAGAANCTGCCGTGTTTATATTCGCGGTCCNGGCCGTCATGGGAAATGCGTGCCGATCGCTTCGCGGACGTCATTTTCNAACCTCCTGATAAAGGACAGAGCGTAGTCTACGGGATCGAGACTCAGATCATGGATCAGGGGAGTGAGGTCCATGGCGAACCAGAGCTTTTCGACGCTGTCGACCGAATGAGAGTCATAAAAGGTGGCGTTCGCCACTCGCCGCCCCTCCACAGCTAGGTCGTATCGTTTTCCCCCTGCTATCTGGGAGTCAAAGATACCTCCAATTGCAGATGCGAGGTTGGGGCGGGGGCTGACATCGAGGATGGTTTTGTCGGAATCAAGCATCCAATCAAGGCCCCTCCAGACCTCACAGCCCAGCACCTGCCCGGGACGGTCCTCNGGGGGAAGGGCACGTAGCGCCTTCAGGACATTTGCGGTCACTGCTACGTGAGTAGAGTGTTTGTCAGCGAGGTTATGGGTGTAGACGATATCAGGTTTCGTTGAATCGAGGATGGTAATCAGGTCCTCGACCGGAGAGACGTTGGAAGGCTTCTTGATGACGTGGCTGGGATAATCGAGTTGAATCATGGCGGAATAGTCACCGACAAGCGCCGCATTATCCTGCTCTCGCGATCGAACCTCGCACATCTCCTNGTCAGAGAGCTCCTCGTAGGGGCCAATCCTCGAGCTCCCCGCTCCATCGGTGCAGGTTACACCGCCAAACCACTTATCGCTCTGCCGGTAGCATGCCTCGACCCCATGAAAGGCCATGAACTCCAGATCGTCCTGATGAGCTCCGATTCCAAGATGTGTGATCCGGGCGAGGGCGGATTGCTCCTGTTCTCCGGATGGAATGAAAATGGTGGCAGTGGGATTTGAAAGATTCATGAGAGTATCGGGTTATCACGGAGAGAAGACAGGCAGGCTTGCGGCTGCAACTGCTTGACCGTGTCGTTTCATCTTTTCGTCCGGGGTCGTCATCGTGATCTGATCTGCCAGNTCAGGAAATTCGTCCCGGAGNACTTCTTTAGCTTTTTCAAGTATGATCTCACCACCTTGTCCGGATGTAACCCTTCCGAGGACAAGAAGGTTCTCGATTCGATAAAAATCGGCGTAATGCGCGATGGTATAACCAAGATAACTTCCGATCGACTGGTAAATTTGCCGGGCTCCCGGATGCCCCTGTTTCATTGCTTTCTGGACTTCTACCAGCTGCTCCGGGAACGCCATCCCACTGAAATCGAAACCAGCAGCCGGGGCGAGACGGGCCACGGCCTGTTGAGAGAAGTACTGTACTCCGCACCCGCTATCTCCAGACCACTCATCCCGGGGTCCATTGTCACGGTAATCCACGGGGGCGAAAGCCAGTTCATTGATCCAGGGAGTAATGCGGCCCCCGGGAGTGCAATAGCCGGCCGCAAGTGATGTTCCCATCGAAATGCCAAGGACGGCATTAGCTCCCAAGCTCATCGAACCGGCAAGAGCTGTGACTTCGCCATCGTTGATCACGACGAATGGAATGTCTCCCCACTCCTTCCGAAGATTATTGAAGATAGGGCGGACGTCCCTTTCAAAAACCTCCGGGTCCTTGATGCCCCGGAAAAGGGAGGCAACCCTTACCTCATTNTTGATATAGTCACCCGCAGCAGATCCCCCGATGGCGTCTACCCGGGGCAAGTGTGCAGCGGCCCTTCGCAAGCTGTGCCTGATCCCTTCAAGATGATACTGCGGGTCTGATTGGAAATACGGATCCCATGGTATTTCCTCGGAAAACACTACCTTGCCATCAATCAGGGCTGCTGCCTTACGGTCGGATCCCCCAAGGTCAAAACCGATGCGATATCCATTTAGATTTCTCCCTAAGGAGATGTTNTCCTCCGAGCCCGAGGGAAGTTCTTCCCGGCTGCAGGCTGTCACAGTGATGGGTTCGTCAAATATCCCCTGTCCGATCATTTCCCGGTCAAAAGAACGGGGGCCGCTCTCTGAATANGTTTTGGAGAGGTAGTTCACGATGTCGTCCTCTCCGGCCAGAAGCAGACGGCTTCCACCTTTCATCCAGAGGAGAAATTTAATCGTTCGTTCTACGTAGCGCTTATTGAGCTCTCTGGCCGCTCCTTGGTGGGGCAGGATTTGCAACTGATGCCGGAAAGTGGTGCCATCTTTCCGCGTGAGTGCGAGATGCAGGCTCTGGCTGGCGGAATCATGANCCGCTAGGTGNAGGTAAGCTCTGTGCCAGAGTGCGGCCGGGACGAAATCCGGGTCAAGGGAAGGAAGGTGCCGGGGAACAGGAAACTGCATCGTGAGAGGGAATGATACGTNGGTTTTCCCGGGTTGTTCCNGCTGTTCGATGGCAGAACCGGGGGAGGGAATCCCGCTGCATGGAGAGCAGGATTCTATCCGCCGCAGCTCGAATGGCGAGAGACAACTACCGCGCTTCGGGAGTTATTCGATATTCTGCACCTGCTCCCTGATCTTTTCTAATTCGGTTTTGGCGGCTACAACNGCTTGGGCAACGGCGGCGTTGTTCGCTTTTGATCCGATGGTGTTGAACTCCCTGTTGATTTCCTGGCATAGGAAATCCATCGACCGTCCCACTACTTCTGATACTTCGAAGTAGGACTGGAACTTGCGGAAATGGGACCTCAGCCGGGTAAGCTCCTCTGTTATCTCGCAGCGATCAGCGAAGAGTGCGATCTCCTTCAGGACCCGCTCATCCTGAAGATCAATTTCGAGTCCCGCATCTCCGAGGCGGGAAAGGAGATTTTGCCGATGTCCGGTAATGATGGAGGGAGCGCGTTCCTCGATTTCTCCGGTTAGTTCTTCAAGGATCGTCAGGATGCGTGCGAGTTCTTCCCTGAGGTCCGAGCCTTCCTCNGTCCGCATCTGGATAAGATTATCCAATGCTTCATCAAGAGCGGGCAGGAGGGCGTCGAGCGTTTCCTCCAGTTGTGAGCCCTCACTGAAGACGAAGATGTCCGGGACCCGAAGGTAGTCTGCAGCCTGGGGAGAAAGTTCCTGGCCGAGGCCCTCAGATAATTGCTTGAAAGCAGACTGGAGGCTGCGTGCCTTGGCCATGTCTATTCTGATGCCTTCTTCCGGTCCCCCTAGATATTCAAGAGAGATATTTATATTCACTCTCCCGCGGGTGATCCGTCNGAGGACATGCTTCCGGAGGCGGGGTTCGAGCTCTGCCAGATTGCGCGGCATGAAGAGGTGGACCTCTCCCTGTTTACGGTTGACCGAGGACGCTTCCACTCGAACAGCAATGTGTTCAGTNGCGCAGGCGCCACGCCCGAATCCGGTCATGCTTTGCATGACTGATTGTAGTAGTGGGGGGTCAGCAGTGGCGAGAGCTAAACTGGTCGGGAGGGATGAGGAAATGCTCCCGACTTACCGCTGCTCGTCAACGAGATCCGGGCGATTCCTGCGGGTGCGTTCGAGGGCTTGGGCCTTCTTCCACGCTGCGATTGCAGCATGGTTACCAGAGAGGAGGATTTCAGGAACCTTGAGACCCTTGAAATCAATCGGCTTCGTGTAGGATGGAGGTTCCAGCAGGGCAGGGTCGGAGAAGGATTCCTCCGCAGGAGACCTCTCGTCGCCGAGGGCCCCGGGAAGAAGGCGGACAATGGCATCGCAGATCACGGCACTGGCCAGTGCTCCATTTGTCAGGACGTAGTCTCCAATACTGATTTCCTCATCCACAAGATGTTCCACGATACGATGGTCCACGCCCTCGTAGTGTCCACAAATGAAGAGCAGGTGATTACAGGTGGTTAGCCTTTGAGCGTCCTTTTGCCTGAAAGGCCGCCCCTGGGGCGTGGTCAGGATGACCCGGGTGCTCGTCTGGCGCAGTTCTGCGACTGCCGCAAAGACGGGTTCGGGCTTAAGGAGCATGCCTGGTCCCCCACCGCAGAGATAGTCATCCGTCTTGCGGTGCTTGCCGAAAGCCCATTCTCGGAGGTCGTGGGCATGAATTTCCACTATCCCTGCTTGTTGAGCCCTCTTAATAATACTCTCGCGCAGTGGAGCCTGGGCGATCTCGGGGAAGAGCGTGACAATATCAATGCGCATGATGCACCCCCTCATCGTACATTTCTGGAGGGAAAGCAATTCCCAGCGTATATTTGACTGATCACCTGCGTGGTTCTATTAGGTTTGCAGACCATGAGAGCGCTTTTCCTCCATATCTTCCTCCTGCTGGGCCTGAACTTAGCGGTTTCTGCCGATGATGCTGCAGANCAAGAGGAGCGGCTTCTCAGTTCGGCGCGACAGCTTACCTTCGCAGGGAAGCGGGCTGGCGAAGGATATTTCAGTTCCGATGGGAAGAAGATGATTTTCCAGAGTGAACGGTCGAAGGATAATCCGTTCTTCCAGATTTACCTCNTGGACCTGGAAACGGGGGACACCCAGCGCATTTCTCCNGGCCATGGCAAGACAACCTGTGCCTGGATTCATCCCTCGGGCAGCAGAGTGATGTTCGCGTCTACTCATAGTGATCCTGACGCGAGTAAGAAACAGGAAGAAGCGCTGAAGCGTCGGGCAGNAGGCACCCAAAAACGATATTCATGGGANTACGACCCCTTTTACGAAATNTACGAGTATGATCTGGAAACAAAGAAATCCCGTAACCTGACCAAGACCACAGGTTATGATGCGGAGGGTGCATACTCTCCGGATGGGAGCAGGATTGTCTTCGGCTCCAATCGCCTCGGCTACTCTAGTGCGGAGGATTTGAATGCGGAGGATCGAGACTGGTTCAAACTGAACCCTTCATTCCTGATGGATCTCTTCATCATGGATGCCGATGGGTCGAACGTCGAGCGCTTGACCTCAAAGGAGGGCTACGACGGCGGTCCGTTCTTTGACGCAGAGGGAAAGAGGATCTGCTGGCGGCGTTTCAACAGAGAGGGAGATCAGGCCGAAATCTTCACCATGGATCTTGCGGGAAGGAAGGAAAAGCAGCTTACATTTCTTGGTGCAATGTCATGGGCTCCTTATTTTCACCCCAGCGGTGAGTATCTCATTTTTGCAACGAATTTGAATGGNTTCGCAAACTTCGAGCTCTATCTAGTTGACGCTGCCGGGCAGAAGGAGCCAGTCAGGGTAACTTGGACTGAGGGTTTCGACGGGCTGCCCGCTTTTTCCCCGGATGGGCAACGCCTTTCGTGGACCAGCAAGCGTGCTGGATTGACAGGTTCGCAGATCTTTCTCGCGCAATGGAATCACGAGGCGGCCCTTGAGTTGCTGGATGCTGCACCGGGGAGAGGGGGGGACTCCGAGAGGGCAGATGCTCCAGAGTTGGAGCCTTCCCCGGAGGCCCTCAAGGGGCTGGCATCCACGGTTGCCAAAGTCGATAAGGACGACCTGCGCCATCACCTTGAGTATCTTGCTGGACCCGAGCTGGAAGGCCGGATGACGGGAACCCCCGGGGAGCAGAAGGCGACGGCCTATGTGGCCAGAGCGTTTGAGAGTTTTGGGTTAAAACCTTTCCTCGCGGAGGACTATTTCCACCCCTTTGAGTTTACGGCGGGCGTCGATCTTGGAGAAAAAAATAAGCTGACGCTCACCGTTGGCGGCGAGAAAATGGAGCTGAAGGTTAACGAGGACTGGAAGCCACTGTCCTTTTCCCAGCTTGGAGAGATCAAGGCCGAGGAAATCGTCTTTGCCGGATATGGGATCGAAATTCCGGAGGGTCAGGTGGGTGCCGACGGGAAAAAGAGCGCCATGTATTCCAGCTATTACCATCTTGCGGTGAAGGACAAGTGGGTAGTCGTGTTGCGTTTCATGCCGGAGAATGTGAGTGCGGAGCGCCGCCGTCAGTTTGCTCGGTATTCCAGTATGCGCTACAAGGCGATGACAGCCCGGCAAAAAGGAGCGAAGGGCATTATTTTCATAGCAGGGCCGAATACCGAGGTCAGGGACGAGCTGGTGGGTCTGAGATACGATGCCTCGATGGCAGACTCGGGGATCGCCGCCTTCTCCCTGAGGAAGGAGATCGGGGAGAAACTGNTCGCAGCCACAGGAGAAAACCTGAAGGAGATNCAGACTGCTCTGGACAAGGGGGAGATGATGATGGGTATCAAGGTNCCGAAGGCGACCGCCAAGGCGACGATTGACATTGTTCAGCAAAAGCGAACGGGACGCAATGTGGTGGGGCGGTTGGTGGCAAAGGAGGCCGAGGCGCGCGGCCGTCCCGCGCTGATCCTTGGTGCACATGTGGACCATCTTGGAGCTCATGGAAGTGGTTCACGGGCCACTGGCAAGGAGGCAAAGGAGATTCACTATGGCGCCGACGATAACGCCTCGGGGGTCGCCGCCGTNCTGGAAATAGCTCAATACCTCGCTGCGCAGCAGGAGGCAGGAGCTCTGCGTCTCCAGCGGGATGTGGTCTTTGCGGCATGGTCAGGAGAGGAAATCGGACTGATTGGTTCCTCACGTTTCGTGAAGGATGTGGCCCAGAAGCTCAAGGGAGATCAGGACGCAAAGTTAAACGATGTTTTTGCGGCGAACCTCAATCTCGACATGGTTGGACGCCTAGACAAATCCCTGGTCCTGCAGGGAACGGGATCCAGTTCGATCTGGCCGCAGGTGATTGAACAGAGGAATGTCCCGGTGGGACTTCCAATCAAGACTCAGAGTGATGCCTACCTTCCGACAGATGCGACGTCCTTTTATCTGCGGGAAGTGCCGATCCTGAATGCCTTTACCGGAGCCCATGACGACTACCACACCCCGCGGGATACGGTCGACAAGATCAACTATCCGGGAACTGAGCAGGTAACCCGGTTCATGGCTCTTGTCGCCCGGGGGCTGGCGGGAGCGGAGGAGGCGCCAGACTATGTCAAGGTGGAGCGCCCGGAGGGGCAGGGAAGGCGAGCCAACCTGAGAGCATATCTCGGGACAGTTCCCGACTATTCGCAAGGCGACGTTGTAGGAGTTAAGTTGTCGGGCGCGACCAAGGGCGGTCCGGCAGACAAGGCGGGGGTGAAGGGGGGCGATGTCGTAGTCGATGTCGCGGGGAAAGCGGTAAAGAATATTTATGACTACACCTACGTTCTGGAGTCCCTGAAGGTTGGGGAGATGGTCAAGATTACGGTGGTGCGGAAAGGGAAGAAAATCACTCTGGAGGTGACTCCCGGTTCGAGACAGTGATTTTTTGTTAAGGGAGCCGAACATCAAGTGATGCTGGTGGATCCAAGCTGAGCTTATTTTCGGTCCCTTGTGATTACCTGTGAAGGTAGTCATTCAAGAATGGATTAAGGGCCCTCGTGGTTGTTGTCGCCGGATAGTCCTGAAATCCACCNAAGGGATGGCATGCGAGTTTTGAAGGCTCCAGACCTTGTGGGCTCGTAAACTGATTTCTTTCCTACTGATTGATCATTCGGATTAAGTGAATAACTAGAGATATTGAAAGCACATCGAGATATCAGGCCCCCTTAATTTCATTTCTAAATTTCTCTTTGGACCCCTTGCAGTGGTCCGGTTAGCTGGAGGTCCCTGTTCGACGTCCTGTGGCGAAGGGGGGATGAATTCACCCTTGTCCTTTATCTTTTCAATGTCTGCCCAGACCTTGTCTGCCATCCCCGTAGCGCTCGTCCTCGCGCCCTCGCGCGGGCTCCGTGCGTTCTCCATCTGTTTTGCGACCCTNTTCTCCATGCTGGTCGTGTTGAACGCTCTCGTGGCTCCTCAGGATGCGGGCTGGCTCTCTCTCAATGCAACTCCCTTTCTGATCCTGCCGGTTCTCCTGGGCCTGAGGCATGGAACCCTCGGGGGATGTGTAGCTGGGCTTTTAGTCGCGGGACTTCTTTTGTTGGGAAGATACTGGAGTGGGCAGGCTGGAGCGCTCTCTGACCACTACCCGGCTCTGGTTGCCTTGCCCCTTCTTGGCGCCCTTGTGGGGTGTGGATCAAGACAGAGAAACGAGTATGGAAGGCAACTCCGAGCGGAGCGAGATCTCCTCCTTGAGGAAAAGCAGAAATACGCTGCTGAGCGTGAGTTGCTTGTTCTTTCCCGGCAGGATCTCCAGCAAAGGCTGGAGCTCAGTGGAATCGACGATAGTGCCATGGACGAGAACTTTGCGGGGTTGCATGAGGCTCCGGGCTTTTTTCTTCCTGCTGCGATCCTTGAGGGGCTGGCCCAGCTAACGCAAACGACTCACGCCGCTGTTTACGAGCTGCCCTGCGCGCGGAGCTTCGCAAGTCTCACTCGGGTCAGCTCGATCGGTGGTGTCGAGTCCTTTCCTGAGTATCTGCGTGAGGAGGACCACCCAATTGTTTCCGAGGCTCTGGACCGGAGCTGCTTTCTTGTGCAAAAATCTCTGTTGGAAACGCCCTCGGCCAGAAGAGCCGGGTATCTTGCCGCCTACCCGATCTGCAGATCCGGGAACGCGCCCTCTCATCTTCTGATCGTACAAGATCTGCCCACCGAGAAAATCAGCTCCAGTACCTTCGACCTGATGAAGGCAGTCTGCGACCGCGTGGGAGGTAGTTCGAAAGCCTTCATCCCTGAGGAGCTTGACAGCCGGGCCGTTAACCAGCTGGAATTCTATGCGGCATTGGAGAGCGCTTCCAGGACTCACGATTCCTATGCGATCCCCTCGACCCTCGTCCGAGTTCCCTTTGATTTTTCAAGCGAAACGGATCCCCGGGAGGCTTTTTGCGAGCTTCTGGAGATGCTGCCAACGCAGACACTCCTGAGCAATTATCATGAAAACGGGCAGAGGGCCCTGCTTTTCCTGCTGCCCGCGAATTCTGACCCGGCAGTCAGGGACGGCCTCAGGGATCTGTTCTGTGACTTTGTAGCAGGGCTGGGGATGGGGCAGCGCTGTGTGCCCCACTTTGTCATGACCCGCCCTGGTCATTCCGCTCAGCAACTATGGGGCGAACTTCTGGCCTCGGACCAGGATGTTGCCTCGCGCTAGGGAGATTCTAAACCGGCTCCCGCTGGCGGGCACGTCCTGGTAATTATCCGCCCTCGAAGGCATCGCCATACTTCCGCAGGACGTCCGCACTTGAGGCCTCGGTCTTGACCACGCGCCCACCTACCTTGATCCGTGCGATACATCCTATCAGGGCGTCACGGCTCCTTTGCGACCTTGTGGCGCTGACCGCGCCACTCCCGCGACATCATGTTGAACCGGCCACCGCGGTCACGGTCCCTGCCTTGTAATAACTCGTCAGCGGAATGCCTTCGATGCTGATATTCTCGTCGTAATTAGGCACGAGTGCAGTGAGATCTCTGCTGCCGCGCTTGATGGACCTGACGCCATTGCCGTTCGTTGAGTCCTTCCGATAAATGACCAGAAAGTCTACGGAGACATCCTGGATTGGCCGTCGCAGGTAATTCCTGATTTCGATTTTGTATCCCCCGTTGTAGGTGCTGGTCTTGGTGCTGCCAGTTCGTGCGCTCCCCGTCTTCGTGACATTCTCGTAAAACATCATCCTCAACCCTCCGGCGGCCTCCAGCTCCACAGCACGACTTTCTACAAAGATACGATGCTCCTTTGAGAGAAGGTCGATTCTGAATGTGACGGGTCGCAGGGTGGATTTCTTCTGGACGGTGACTTTCTTGGCAAGCGGGTCATAGCCAACGAGGCGTCCTTGGAAGGACTTGGTCTTGTCGGCATTTTCGAAATCGCGCCACTCTATCTCTGCCATGGCGGGGGGACCAAAAACAAGGAGGAGGAAGATGAGTTTCTTCATCAGTCGGGAATACTAGCAGATCTTGCGGGGGAGCCAACTTCCAATCGTCGGGAACTCATGAGCTTTTCCTGCCGCGGAGCATGGCCTCGATGAATGGGTCGAGGTCGCCGTCCATCACCGCTTGAATGTTACCGGTTTCGCATCCTGTCCGCAGGTCCTTGACCATCTGGTATGGTTGGAAGACGTAGGACCTGATCTGACTCCCAAAGCCAATTTCCCCTTTTTCGCCGTAGGTGCGATCGGCTTCTGCTTTCTGCTTGTCCTCTTCAATCTGGTAGAGTTTGGCCTTCAGGAGTTCCCAAGCCAGCTCCCGGTTCCGCAATTGTGACCGCTCCTGAGTGCAACGAATAATGATGCCCGATGGCTTGTGCTTCATGATTACCGCGGTCTCCACCTTGTTCACATTCTGCCCGCCTTTTCCACCGGAGCGGGTGGTCTGGATCTCGACCTCGCTCTCGGGTATTTCGATGTTGATGTCATTTGAGATCTCCGGGGTACAATCGATTGCGACGAAGGAGGTGTGGCGTTTCCCTGCGGCATCGAAGGGGGATATACGAACAAGACGATGAACCCCACGCTCGTTCTTGAGGTATCCATAGGCATATTCTCCTTCAATTTTGAGAGCCGCACTTGAGATCCCAGCGCCTTCTCCTTCCTGCTCATCGGTGATGGAAACCTTGAAGCCCCGGCTATCGGCCCATCTCATATACATACGCTGCAACATCTGGGCCCAGTCAAAGGCCTCCGTTCCGCCTGCCCCTGCCTGAATGGAGAGGTAGGCGTTGTTAGGGTCCGAAGGCTTATCGAGCAGGGTGACCAGCTCAAAGCCATCCACATCCCCCTCCAGAGAAAGGAATTCGGAAACTGCTTCTCGAGCTGAATCGGCATCGTCAAATTCCCGCGCGAGTTCGATTCCCGCCTCAATATTCTGCATGCGCTCCTCAAGCTTCATGAAAGGATGGAGCTTTCCCTTGAGGCGGCTGGCTTCCCGAACGGTTTTCTGGGCTGCATTCTGGTCGTTCCAGAAATCTGGAGCCTCCATCCTCTTATCGATGTCAGCGATGGTGTCTTCCAGCTGAGGGACGTCAAAGGTACCTCCGGAGTTCCGACAACCGGCCCTTGAGAGCAGCGGTGTCGAGCGCCTGGAGGTCATCGCTGAATGTATTTTCGGCCATCTCTCCGCGAGTGTGGGCCTGGCTCATGGGTAGTCAAGGAGCTCTTGAAGCAGCCTGAGCAGGGGGGGACTCTTTACCGGGGCAACCAATCCTTGCGAAGCTGCAGATCTTGCCCAGGGTGACTATTGTGTTCAACGACTGCATAAAAATTACCAGAACGACATTTCTTTTCGCTTCGGTCGTGCTGATGTGGGGGTGCAGTTCGACTGGGGATCGGGCGCGGCCAGATGCAGTCCTTTCCCGGAAAATTGAGTTCGCACCCCGTTACAATGTAGAGCGGGCGATTATCACTGTTTTTCGGGGGGATGGTTTTGAAATGGAGCCGGGGAGTGGAATGAGGGGAACATTTCGTTTTATTCGCGAGGGTGATTCCCTCGGGCAGGAACGGTTCGGGGATTGGTTCGGGTCCGGAGTCTTCCTGAGGGCGGAGGTGACCCTGATTGAAGTTGAGTTCGGGACCCATCGGGTATCCTGCCTTCTCGAGGCAGGCAACGGGGAGAATTTTGAGATCACTCAGGATGGTGGCGGCAGGGCCAGAGTCCTTTTGCGGCGGATAAGGAAACTGGCAGGAGTTCTATGAGCGGCACTCTCAGGAGATCGTTCCCAGCGCAACCCGAACCATATCGTTAAAAGTTGTTTGCCGTTCTTCTGAGGAGGTCGCTTCTCCGGTCCGGATGTGATCCGAGACCGTGCAGATCGCCAAGGCTCTCTTACCACATTCCGCAGCGCATCCATAAAGCCCGGCAGCTTCCATCTCAATGCCAAGAATCCCCATCCGCTCCATGACGTCAAACATGCCAGGATCCGGAGAATAAAAAAGGTCTGCCGAAAAGAGGTTTCCAGCCCTGACCGGGATTTCAAGGCCCTCAGCTGTGGAGACCGCTTTCCTAGCAAGATCGAAATCAGCGATTGCCGCAAAGTCGTGGCCATTGAACCGGCCCCGGTTGACCTTGGAGTCCGTGCATGCCCCCGTGCCAATCAGGATATCACGAAGGCCGACCCCGGAGTGAGAGGTCCCGCAGCTTCCTACCCGGATAATTGTTTCCACCTCATATTCGGTCCATAGTTCCTTGGCGTAAATGGAAATGGATGGAATGCCCATCCCGCTTCCCATGACCGAGACCCTGGAGCCGAGGTATTCACCGGTGAAGGCCAGCATGCCCCTCACCCCATTGACCTGCTGCGCATCGGTCAGGAATGCCTCGGCAATGTGTTTCGCCCTGAGGGGGTCACCGGGCATGAGAACCGTCGGCGCGAAGTCTCCGGGACGAGCTTCGATGTGGGGTGTTGGTAGAGGCATCTTGGTGAATGGGATTCAGATAAGAGAAGTTCCTTTTGGCAAAGGCTCCAGAGAAAAATATTCAGCGATGGTCTGTCCGATATCGGCAAATGTTTCCCGTGCTCCGAGGCAGGTTCCGGCGGCAACCCTGTTACCGGCCAAGAGAACAGGAATATCCTCCCTCGTGTGGTCAGTTCCCGGCCATGTAGGATCATTGCCATGATCTGCGGCAATGATCAGGAGATCACGTGGTTGCATCGCGGAGAGCAGGGAAGGCAGGCAGCTGTCGAACTGTTGAAGAGCCTCGCCATAACCCCGGGCGTCCCGGCGGTGGCCGTAGACAGCATCGAAATCCACAAAGTTGGTCATCACGATGCTATGGTCTCCGCTCTGCTCCATGGCGGAGAGAGTTTCCCTCCAGAGTGCGGGGTGTCCATGAGCTCTGATTTCCCGGGTAATACCTGCGCCGGCATAGATATCAGCGATCTTGCCAACCCCTGTCACAGAGCCGCCCGCCTTGCTAACTTTCTCGAGAATGGTGGGGGAAGGAGGAGCCATGGAAAAATCGCGGCGGTTGCCAGTCCTCTTGAAACTGCCGGCGCTACTGCCGACAAACGGCCGAGCAATGACGCGGCCGATGGTCAGGTCGCTCTGGTCGAGGAGGCGACGGAGGCACCGACAAAGCTCGAAGAGTCGCTCAAGTCCAAAATGATCCTCATGGCCAGCAACCTGAAAAACGCTGTCGGCGGAAGTATAGAAGATGGGCTTCTCGGTCGTTATGTGCTCCTGCCCCAGCTGATTGATTATCTCTGTTCCTGATCCGTGGCAGTTCCCCAATGAATCTGGAACAAGGCAGCGATCGGTAATTTGGCAGCCAAGCGTTTCTGGAAAGAATGGGATGCTCCGGGGGAAGTATGACCAATCAAAAGGAACCGGGACTCCGGCGATTTCCCAATGACCGCTAGGGGTATCTTTTCCGTGGCTCAATTCCCGGGCCGAGGCCCAGGCTCCATCGATCCGCTCAGGGGATTCCATCCCCGCAGGATAAGACCCATTCTTGAGCTTATACGACTCGAGAAGTCCAAGTCGCGCGAGGTTGGGGAGTTGGAGAGGGATTCCAGTGAGGGAGAATGTCTCTGCGATATGACCAAGAGTATCTGCGCCTTCATCCGTAAAGCCGGGCCCTCCAAAGGCGGAGGCGTCGGAAGCGCTCCCTATTCCTAGAGAGTCCATGATCAGGAGAATCACGCGGTTCATGTCGATGCAACACGCTCGTGAACAACAGGGGAAATTTCCGGGAGACGGGAATCGACGGTAAATACCGAGCGCAGTTCGTTTGCGGCCTTGAGGGCGGATTCTTCCGTGGACGCATGAATTAAGGCAAGGGGAGTTTCCTGGTTTAACTTGTCCCCGAGGCCGGCAATGCGACTAAGGCCTACCCCGGGGTCAATGGTCTGGTCTGGCTTGCTCCGGCCTCCTCCCAGTTTCACGACAACCAGGCCGAGTTCACGGGTATCTATGGAAGTGACGAATCCATCATGAGGGGGAAGGACCTCCTTTGTGACCGGAGCAAGCGGAAGGTGGTGCGCGGGACGGTCGAGGAGGTCCGGAGGGCCTCCCAGTGAGCAGACCATCTCCGCGAAGCGCTCCGCTGCCTGCCCGGAGTCCAGAGCGGTCTGGAGTATTTCGAGGGCCTCGCTCGCAGAGACTGCCAGCCCTGAAGTCTGAAGAACTTCCGAGCAGAGAGCCAGAGTTACCTCTTCCAGTCGTTTGTTGCGCTCATTACCTGTCAGAAAATCAATCGCCTCACGCACCTCGATGGCATTCCCTGCGCTGGAGGCGAGGCTTTGATTCATGTCAGTCAGCAGTGCGGAGGTGGGAGTTCCGGCCGCGGTTGCCACCTCGGATATGCTTCGTGCCAGCGCCCGGGATTGCTCAGTGGTAGCCATGAACGCTCCATTTCCGACCTTGACGTCCATTACCAAGGCATCGAGTCCGGCGGCAAGCTTCTTGGAGAGAATGGAAGCTGTGATAAGCCCTATCGATTCGACCGTAGCGGTGGTGTCCCGGATTGCATAGAGTCGTCTATCGGCTGGAGCAAGAAGATCAGTCTGTCCGATGATGGCAACGCCTGTCTCGGCAACTACTCTCTGGAAAAGTGAATTTTCCGGATGCGTATCGTATCCGGGTATCGCATCCAGTTTGTCCAGAGTCCCGCCCGTATGGCCGAGGCCCCGCCCGGAAATCATCGGGACGTAACCGCCGCAGGCAGCCAGCAGGGGACCCAGAATCAGGGAAACCAGATCTCCCACTCCGCCTGTGGAGTGCTTGTCGATTACTGGGCCCTCAAGATGAAGGTCCGACCAGTCAAGGACGCCCCCCGAGTCGCGCATAGCAAGAGTAAGGCTCACGCATTCCTCAGGGCTCAGGCCCTGGAAGTAAACCGCCATCGCGAATGCCGCTGCCTGTCCTTCGCTGAGGCTCTTGTCGGTGAGACCCCGGATGAGACAATTAATTTCATCCTGGCTCAGGATGCAGCCATCGCGTTTTCGGCGGATAATTTCCTGGGGAAGAAAGTGCATGGGACTGGGGCCGATGCCGGGGTGAGCTCAGGAAAATATTCTCGCGAGGAGAGGCCATGCATGGGCTCCGAGGTAAATTCCTGCGATGCCAACGACTCCTGCAAGGGCTGGGGGGGCAGGAACCGGGAGTTTGCAGGCGCTGAAAATAATGCCGACAAGGATTCCGACGGCGAAAGCGAGAAGGATCTCAATCATTGTTCTTTTTGAGGTGTTTACAGTGCTGACCATGGGCGGTAGATGGATCAAGGGGTCAATTGCCGAGCGCGAGGAAAAGCCCCGCTATGGCGGCACTCATAAAATTCGCGAGGGAAGCAGCGAAAACCGCCTTGAGGCCCATCCGGGCAATGTCCGGGCGGCGGCTTGGAGCGATCCCGCCCAGACCGCCAAGGAGAATGGCGATGGAGGAGAGGTTTGCGAAACCGCATAAGGCGAAGGTTACAATACCCTCTGAGAGAGGAGAGAGCGATCCATCATCAAGGAGGGCCTTGTAGGCCACGAATTCGTTGAGGATGATTTTTTGTCCGATGAAACTACCGGCCCGGCTCGCTTCTTCCCAGGGAACTCCAAGAATCCACGCCAATGGAGCAAAGATGACTCCGAGAATCTGCTGGAGGGAAAGATCGGGGCATCCAAACCAGCCGCCCAGTGTTCCAAGACCAAGATTAAGTAGGGCGATGAGCGCGATGAATGCGAGGAGCATGGCTCCGACATTCAAGGCAAGCTTCAATCCCGCAGAGGCTCCCTGAGCCGCTGCATCAAGGACATTGACCGGCTTGTTCTCCTCCTCATCGCCGGGGAGGTTTTCCTCAGGAATATCGCTTTCGGGGAAAAGGATTTTGGCGAATAGCAACCCGCCCGGTGCGGCCATGAATGAGGCGGCAAGGAGATACTCAAGGTTCACTCCCATGCCCGCATATGCTGCCAGCACTGATCCCGCAATCGAGGAGAGGCCTCCTACCATGATTGCAAAGAGCTCTGACTGGGTCATCCGTGGAATGTAGGGNCGTACGACGAGGGGAGCTTCGGTCTGCCCCACAAAAATATTTGCGGTAGCCGAGAGAGACTCGGCCCGACTCGTTCCCAGCAGTCTGCGCAGAGCGCCTCCGAGACTGCGAATGACCAATGGCATGATCCTGAGGTGGTAAAGAACCGCAATCAGCGACGCGAAAAAAATGATTACCGGCAGGACGCGAACGACAAAGATGAATCCNACCGACTCCTGCTCTGCGAGGGATCCGAACAGGAATTCGATACCCCTGTCCCCGCTGGAAATGATGGCACGTACCAGCTGGGAGAGTGCCCCGAGGACTGCCTGGCCCTGAGTGGTGAAAAGAACGAATGCACCTAGTCCCATCTGGAGAAGCAGGGCTCCCGCTACGGTGCGAAGCCGGATGGCACGCCGGTTAGAGGAGAAAATCATCGCGACGCCGAGTAGAACGGCGATTCCGAGAAGAGAGACGAGCGCAGACATGAACCTGATGCCGAAGACGGCTTAACAGAGAAGAACCACTGGCGCTATCGAAACCGTCAAGCGATCGAGCTCCCTTTGAGCGATCTTGACAGATAGTATCAGGATCGGGAAGTTGTGCGGGGCAAGTCGTTTCTGGGAGAAATCNCTGGCATGTTCCGCGAATACGCGCATCNGAGATCGGGACATACCCGGTATCGAGAGAAGTAGTAGTTTGCTGATGGAAAAGGCGCATGGAATTGTAACTCGAGTCACCAAGCTGGGCGATACGAGTCTGATTGTTCACTGGTGCAGCCGGGAAGCAGGATTGATGAAAACCGTTGCGAAAGCGGCTCTTCGACCAACGAGCCCCTTTGCAGGGAAGCTTGATCTTTTCGTGGAGGCAGACCTTGTCTGGTCGCCCAGCCGTAAAAGCGATCTTCACCTTCTGAAGGAAGCTGAGGTTTCGGGCTTTTACCCTGAGCTGAGGCGCGGATACGCAGAAACCATGGTAGCGGCATATTTCTGCCAGCTTCTTGAGACGTTCGTCGAGCGAGAGCACCCTGTCCCGGAGCTGTACGATCTCCTGCAAGGCTCCTTTCGCTACCTGTCGAAATCCCCGGCAGAGCGACGGATTTTACTCCATTACGAGCGCAGATTAGCCGAACTGCTCGGGGTTGGGCACGATGGGGTGAATGCAGGAGCAGCCCTCGAAAGGGCGTTCGGCAGATTGCCTCCTGCCCGCAAGGACTGCCTGGCTCTGCTGGNTGGTGGGTNAGCAGCCTGAGGGGCCATGCGGCCAGATCATGATGAGCTTCTCGCCTTACCGCGTTTGTGTCCTGAACTGCTCACCACGGATCCACTTCCGCAAAACCTCATCGCTAGCGGTCAGGTTTCCAGTCACCCGGTAGTGAGAACTTCTCAGGACTTGTGACCGCTCCCGTGACTCATCGACAACGCAGTAGGGACTGGATCCAGAGGAGTGAATGAACCGCATCTCTCTTTTGGCGTCAACGACCAGAAAAGCGACATGGCTGTCTAAGCCGACAATGTAAATCCCTCGTCCGCTTGAGAGGACTTCATTGAGGAATCGGTCATAGTCCATTCCCACCCTGATCTTCATTTCCTCAGCACTAAGAAAAGTCCTNAGAATATTCTGTGAAGCCTGCTGGGCCAGAGGCGCCCACTCAACACGGAAACCTGCATCCTGCAAAACTGACGAGACGAAATAACCACAGGCGACCTTGCCGGTGCCGGGCTCATGTGCNGTGCCGTTGAAATCCCATGGTGTTCCAAGCCAGCATTGCATCAGTNGAGGCAGGCTCAATTGAAGAAGTTCCCGCGCCTGGTTGAGGATNTGCGTACGGTCCCTATCAAGGTTTGCCGTATCGTATGACCGGCCGAGGCGCTGCCGATGGTCTTCTAGGTCGCGGGAGAGGACTGTGTAAGTAGCGGGATCTGGTGCTGGATCGGAGATGTGGTTGGAGATACGTAATTGCTCCAGGGCCGCCGAGATCCGGTGTCGCTGGGCCCATGCCGCCAAGCCGATGCCAATAAATAAAAGGGAAAGGAAAACTCGCAGAANGAACCTCCGCATCCGAGTAGTCTACACCGCCATTTCCACCAATCCCAGCCCTCAGGAGATTACTGCTCTGCGAAACCTGTCAAGGGTCGTCATCAGCGATAGAGAGCCTCGATGGGATTTCTATCGTTTTTCGTGCAGCGTATAATAGACGGTACTCCCAAGAAGGGGTTTGCCCTTGACGGAGAGGACTCCAGGGAAGTTGATGGTGTAGAGATATCCTTTTTTGAGATCAGCGGTATTTTCGAAATTGATCAGGCAGGAACGGTCTTTTGCGGAGAAGCCAGTCACTGCCGCAGAAACCTTTTGCTTGTCCACTTTTGGAGACCCGTATTTCGCGTGATACGTATATGTATGTCGGGTAATTTCGACATCCCGGAGACTTTCTGACTGGANCGGTTGCGTGAATCCTATGGAAAAGCCTTTTGGGGTTAACTTAACCCGATCAATGGCAAGGAAGTCGGCAGCCTGTTCCTTGAGACGAACCCTGACCAACCCCTCACCCCCGGCCCACGAAAGGTGAGTTTTTGCGACCCAGAGTGATCCATCAGGAGTAAAGGTCAGTCGATGGTTTCCGGCGCCCAGCGCTCTGGTTCGCAGAAATGGGATGGCGGCNCCCTGAGAGACGTCTCCAACAGAGTCAGGAATGAATCGCACGAGGGTGGGGCTGTTCATCTCTCCGATGAGCATCTGCTCGCTCAGCCTTCCGAAGACGCCTTGCGGAATCATGCGGGGTTCGGTGGGAGAGTTCGCAAGTTCGCCCTGCGGCAACAGACCCATGGCCGGAGTTCGCAATCTTTCAAGTTCGGCTACTGGAAGTTCCAAAGGCTCTCTGGTCCATCCCTTCTTCCACACCAGCGAGGCAGGATGTCCATAGAAATTGCCTTCTCGCACGTGGAAGACCTTGCTCGTTCCCAGCCAGTCCCCCTGATTATCGGTAACGAAGAGACGTCCGTCTTTGTCGAACCCAAGTCCTTCCGGGGAGCGAAAACCGCTCGCAAATGGTTGCCAGCTACTGCCATCAGGAGAAACCTTCAGGACCCACCCACGGTAAGGGACCCGNGAATACATGCGGCCTGCACGACCTTTGTATTTTCCCCACCCGGCTCCGTTCAGCATATACTTTCGCTCAAGGCCGATCGTGCTCCACTGGCCACGAATTTCCTCGCGAATGCCGGCACCGTTCGAGGCTGTGCCCAGCGCGAGGTATATGTAGCCCTCCTTATCCTTTGCGAGGCCGAAGGCGAACTCATGATAGTTCCCCGTCATTCCGAAATCATCGAAGACTGTCTCGTAGAGGTCTGCGACTCCGTCGCCATTGGTGTCCTTGATTCTGGTCAACTCAGGGCGTTGCATGACCAGAAAGCTGGAGTCGCTCTCGGCAACGATACCAAGTGGTTCGTGCAGGCCTGCGGCAAACTGCTTCCAAGAGTCGGCCTTGGGGCTGTAGATAAAGACTTCACCGCGATGAAAACATGCCGCAAGTTTGCCGCTGGGTGTGGTTGCAATTCCACCGACCTGCGGGTCTACCCCGGGAGGAGGAGACACTTTTTCTATGCTGAAGGAGTCGGTCCANACGTCAGCAGAGGCGAGACACGAGGCGAGAATGACTAAGGGGATGCTACGGATCATGGCGTGGAGTAAGGGTGACGGTCAGGCGCCCTGGACCCTTGAGGATCTGGCGATTGCTGGAGACCGATAATTTTTCGGAGGACTGGAATTTGAGAGCAAGAGGGTATTTGCCCTGAGCACTCTTGATTTCAAAGCTACGGGAGAGTGCTCGGCCGTTTGCGGTAGGCCTGATGGTTTCCTCGATCACCATTCCTGAGACTTTCCATCGGAACGAGGGAAGGCCGTCGGTGAGGGAATACCCGAGGAATTGTGGAGGNGCATTCCCGCTGGAGACCAAATCACTCAAGGGGCTGGCGTCTTCCCGCAGAAGAACATCTCCCTCGATAGCGGCGAGACCATTGCCGTTGCCTTTCCAGACGCTCCAGCCGTCGATGAAATCTCCCTTCCAGATGTAACGCAGCCGGCATTCGCCTGCATCCCAGCANTAGTGCAAGTCGTCATTCACAGCCACCGCGATCGCGGCGGGTCCCGCCTCGGGCATGAAGATACGCTTTACCTGGGGCCGCCTGCGCATGCTTGGAGACGCATAGAAGGGGTCACTCCGCTGCTTTCCGCGCACAACTCCGACGGCGGCACGCTTTGAGACGTTCATCATGCCATTCATCAGAGTGAAGTGCCCGGGGTAGGTACAGATGTAGGGATACTTGCCNTCCGTAGTCGGCGCTTGAAACCATATNACTGACTCCTTCCCCGGCTGAATCATACCCGAACTGTGTAGGATCCTCGGATGGGATTCGGGCTCCCATCCCAGTTCCTCTCCCCTGGCGCCGAGTGCTAGGACCGCCTTCACGAGCTCTTCTCCCTTGTCTCTCCCGTTGGTAATTCCCGGGGTGCAGATAATCAGGTTGTGCGGAAGCTCATCCGGATTTCTGAATGTCAATCGGACCTTGGCACCAGGCTTCACCGTAAAGGATTCGACATCATACTTCATCTGGGTCCGGATCGCCGAAATAACGATGTTCTGGTCGATTCGACCGAAGCCGGCTGGAGCTTCTTGAGCCTTCGCCGACAGGAGCCCGAGGAATGCCGCCGTGAAGAGTTGAGCGATGGGCAGGCTGAAGTGCTTGAGCATGCAAGAAACCAAGAGAGATCCCGTTGAGAATCAAGCGAAATTCAGCAGAGGCGCCTTGCTCCGGAGCGCGGGCCTCTGCGGAAGTCAGCTTACCCCAAGNACCAGCAGAGAAATGTCGTCAAAAACATCGCCAACATGCGNGCCAAGGAGGTTCTGGTAGAGGGNTGAATCCGGGGCGAGAACAGTGCAATCAAAGCCTTCGTGNTCGACNGTNTANCCGCCCCCTGCAGGAGCAAGCAGGTAGAAGACAATTTGTCCCCTGTGTTCGGTCTCGACGAGCGTTCCTGAACGGACCGGCTCTTGCTCTTTGCAGGGAGAGGGATGAAAGCCTCGCAAAGTATTGATGGTGGTTGCGATCCTTTCTGCCTGGACCGACTGAGCTCCTGCCAGATAAGAGGCTTCGATGGCTCGCGTATCATACTTCCCCTCGGACCGGGTCTCGTCTCCGGTGGCATTCTGATGCGCTTCTTTCGCGGCGGTCTGCATGACCGTGAGCTGACTCTCGAGAAGAGCACAGATATCCCGGATGATTCTGGACTTCGGCATGGGAAGAAGAGCGATCAGTGAGAGAGATCTTCCGACGCTGAATCCGTCATGTTCCTCCCCATCGGTAGATACCGGATGAATATGTCGTCTGGCAAGAGACTGCTGCGGCTGGTGGGCGAAAAGTGAGGGTCTCTTTGATTATGATCGGACATCAAGACAGGGCTGATCCGCAGGAACGGCCTCTCGCGTAGACAAGCCAGCCGGGAGAGGATGGCCTCTCCCGGCTGATTAAATGGAGCGGGTGAACGGATTCGAACCGTCGACATTCACCTTGGCAAGGTGACGCTCTACCACTGAGCTACACCCGCATCCGTTAAGCGCCTAGATACACCGCGGGAAACGACCGGCAAGTCCTTTTTCCTTCTGACATATGAAGNATCAGGCTCTTTTGGCTGAAAAATCTCGTATCCATGAGGGTAGTTTCCCGGTTAAACCCCTGCAGCCGCATGAACAAGCTTGATGAAATCGTCGCCCATAAGCGTTTAGAGGTTGAGCCCCTTGTTCCTCTTTCCGCCAAGCTCAAGGCTCAGGCGCTTCAGAGGAATGATTTCCGTGGTTTCCGGTCTGCGCTGGATCGCGGACCCGATCGGCTTGGGGTTATTGCTGAGGTCAAGAAAGCGTCCCCCTCAGCCGGGGTGATTGACAAGTACTTCGACCCTCTCCGCCAGGCGGGAATGTATATTGATGGAGGGGCCTCGTGCATGTCGGTCCTGACGGACAAGAAATATTTTCAAGGATCATTGACCTATCTTTCGGAGATCTCGAAAGAGTCTTCAATACCTCTCCTTCGCAAGGACTTCATGGTAGATGAAGCTCAGATTTATGAGGCAGTGATAGCTGGAGCGGATGCGATCTTACTCATTGTGGCCTGTCTTAACGATGAGGACCTTCACCGGTTTTATCAGGTAGCGAGGGACCTTCAGCTTGATGTTCTGGTAGAGGTACACGATCTCCCGGAGATGGAGCGAGCTATTGATCTGGGAGCGGATCTGATAGGAATTAATAATCGGAATCTGAAGACCTTTGAGACAGATCTTTCGACAACAGAGACGCTTGTNGATGAGGTGCCCGATGATGTNACGGTGGTGTCAGAGTCTGGAATCAGNGGGGTCAATGACGCGCAGTTCGCCCTCGATGCGGGTGCGAATGCCATCCTCGTAGGAGAGTCTCTGATGAGGGCCAATGTTCCGGGAGAAGAGATTCATTCCTACCTCTCCCTGACGATCTCGGATTCCAACGAGGGAAGACCGTCTTGACCCGGAACGGTTGAGAGGGGATAAATCAGATCCAAGTGAGACCATACGAGATTTTCAGAGAAGTTGAGCCGGCCATCGTCACGGACCTGTTCACCACTTTCCGGGACGAGGATCGAGATGTTTACAAGAGTGCCTTGGCCAGCCTGGCACAGGATCGAAAACTGCGGCCGGTCTTCGTCCAGAGAAAGTCGGTTACGGATCAGATTGCCTGGATGCACAAGACCTTGAAGCTTCGTGGGAGTGATGCCGTAGCAGAGCACCTTCTCCAAGTCTGGTTTATGAAGTTCCAACAACCGCTGCTCATCAAATTTTGCGATGGAATGGGAATTGAGCATAATGGAGAGGGGTCGGTAGAGGGAGCACTTCCCGAGGAGCTGGATGCTGAAAAACTAAGTGAAACCGTCGATACTCTTTATGCAGAGTTTAACCCTCTGATCGTATCGCTCTACCTGCACCTCTTTAACCTCCAGAGAGCCGGGGGATGGAAAGTCCTTGAAGATTTGCTCTCCGATGATGATCGCGTGCGACTCAAGACGGAGCCCGAGGCCCCCCCGGAAGAGGAAGAGATGTCTGCCTCTGATTCCGCTGCACGGGGAGAGACGGGAGAAGAGCAAGAGGCTATGCCGGAAGCTTCTAATCCTGANGATGCCGGGCCTGAGGATGCTGGGCCTCAGGAAAATGGTGTCGAGGAGGACGAGGTAGCAACGGACCGGAACTGAAGCAGGGACCCGGCTTTGACGAGACCTCAGGGGCGCGGCGCAGGCACTCCTTGAGGAGCTGGAGCTTCTTCCGGAATTGGGATTGCTCTCGCAGGAGGGGCTTCTTCGATTGGAATGGCACGAGGGGGAGAAGGTTCTGGTCTTGCCTCGGCAGGTGGAGGAGGTGGAGGCAGGAGTTCCTCCGGAACAGGAAGGGCTTTCGGAGGCGTGCGTGGTCTCGATGNGCCATCTGGTTCAGGAATTGGGATTGCCGGTCTTACTCGGACNGGGAGGGCTTCCTGCAGCGGGACAGTTTTCCGCATGAGAATGTCGACACGCCGATTGATGGCCTGCTCCTTCTGGCCCCCTGTGAGGATCTTGGGTCTGGAGTGACCATAGGCACGGACAATGATGCGCTCCCCATCGAGCCCCAGGGAACGAACCAGCCATCCTTTTACGGCCATGGCTCGCTTGCGTGATAGTTCAAGGTTGTAGGATTCACTTCCGAAAAGGTCGGAGTGGCCCTCGAGAATACAGTACATCTCGGGGTTTCGATCAATGAGCATCCCAAGTTTCATGAGCCCGAGGCGGGCATTTTGCTTGAGCTCATTCTGATTGAANTCGAAGAGCAGATCACTGGGTAGGGCGGCTCTTCCCTTGTCCAGTTGATCAACGTCGAGGCTGAGATAACGCCCAAGTTCGGTGTAGCCTTCCAGGAGACCATTTTCGTCCAGCCCGTTCGCGCCACGAACGGCTGCGTCCTTGAGAAACGAGTCAGGATCCGGGAGGTCAGCGGAGATGCTGCCCTCCTCGATAACAACCCGCCCNTCAGGTACTTCCGTGAAGAGAGGTTCATTGCGTCCGAGGCTTTCAAGGGAGGCCTGAACTTCGGGTGCTTTCAGGGGCTCCANCNATGGGGCATTCTGTTCTCCGAGTTTAGCTGGCTTCAGCGGCTCCAGAGAGACCGTGGGCTTTTCGAGTTCGGGAAGAATATCAACCTCCATGCCGTCNAGCGCGGGGATTAGTTCCTCAATTTCCGTCAGAAGGGTCTCTGCCTTGGAAGGGGGAGTGGCATCCTCACGCTCAGTCGTGGGTGCNACAACGTCNGCAGGTAATTCCTGAGTTTCGCTCACGTGGAAGGTNTGGGAGGTCCATTCGAAATCGGCTAGTTCAAGGAGCAGGTTGAATTTTCCAANGGCCCATAGCCCAGCCGCATGGAGTAAGACGGCCACTGTTACGGAGAGGAGAACCCAGAAGCCAAATTTCCGTCGCCGCGAATAAGGCTCGCCCTCTCCTCCGGATCTGACGGAATCCCAAGTATAGCGCGAATCGATACTCATATGGTCTCCTTATTATAACGCTGCCGGAAGCAGTCCCCGTTCAGAGAAAAGCGGTTATCCAGACGAAAATCACTAAAATCCGATTCACGGATGCGAAAATATGTCNAAGGGTGATCTTCTCTTGCTGGCATGTCGAGGCCACAGATGAGGCGCTACGTGCCCTCGAGGTTTGACAAGGGGTCCTTTGGGCCTTTGCGCCACGGACGTTATCCGCTATCGCTCAGGGGTGATCAACAAAGAGGGCGTCGTTGGAGTCGGTCTTGCCGGATTCGGCACGGTTGGCTCTGGAGTCTGGAACACACTGGCGAGGAATGCCGGGCTCATCTCGGAGCGCGTTGGGCCTNCCTTGCATTTCGAGATCAGGCAAATCGTTGTTCGCGATCCAGAAAAGCNNCGTGAGGCAGAGGCCCCGGCGGAGTTGTTTACCACGGACTGGAAATCGATGGTGNAGAATCCCGAGGTAGAGATCGTCGTGGAGTTGATTGGTGGCACTACGGAGGCGTTTGAACTGGTCTCGGCCTCACTGGAGGCAGGCAAGCCGGTAGTCACGGGGAACAAGGCACTTCTGGCAGAGCGCGGAGCGGAGATATTCAGTCTGGCGCGCCTGCATCAGACCCCGGTGTATTTTGAGGCCGCTGTCGCGGGAGGAATTCCGATTATCAAAGCTGCCCGGGAGTCTTTTGTTGCGAACCGGATTGACCTCATCTCGGGTATTATTAACGGAACCTCTAACTACATCCTGATGCGGATGACAGAGGCGGAGCTGGATTATTCTTCTGCTCTCCGGGAGGCCAAGGAACTGGGATACGCCGAGGCAGATGAGACTCTTGACGTCAATGGCTGGGACGCGGCTCACAAGGCGATGTTGCTTGCGACGATCGTTCATGGGTTCCTGATCGATCCCGGAGATGTCTATGTCCGAGGGATTGAGTATGTACGGCCTTTGGACATCCGCTTCGCGAAGGATCTCGGCTACGTGGTGAAACTTCTCTGTATCGTTCGCAAGCATGACGACGGCTCTATTGAGATCCGGACGCAACCATCCTTCATCCCCAAGACTCATATCCTCGCGTCTGTAAATGATGTCTTCAACGCGGTTGCTGTCAGGGGCGATGGTTTTGGGGATGCTTTATTTTACGGTCGCGGTGCAGGGCNGGAACCGACAGCCTCATCAGTGGTATCGGATCTTGTTGATGCGGGGCGTTCCTTGGGGNCGCGACACGGGGGAAATGCTCCCGGGTTTCTCCCCTATCGCAAGGAGGGNGCTCTCAAGCCGATCGATGACACCGAGACAGCATATTATGTTCGGTTTCCTGTGATGGATAAGCCAGGCGTTGTCGCGGATATCGCTTCAATACTTGCAAAGGCAGGAATCGGCATCAGTGGGACTCATTCTCCGGTTGATCCTTCCGAGCCCGATGCGGCCTTTCTCGACATGGTNTTTCTCCTTCATACATGCCCGTTCGGAACCTTGAAATCAGCTCTGAAAGAAATTGAGGGACTCGATTGTGTCACGGAACGTCCGGTGGTCTTTCGGATTGAAACCCTCTGAGGGGNCCCCGGGACCGCTCGTGTTGAGATTTGGGATTCTGTGGGGTTTTTTAGTTGGGCCGCCGGTCAGGATCTCCAGTCCAGTAGACATTATTCTGNCCGTTGACGGCCTGCCCCATCGCATCGGTGATGTCCTCGAAGCCGAGTTTCTCTACGTGGCCATCAACAAAAAGGAGATGCCCTTTTCCGTTGTAGCGCGGGGCAAAATTTTTGGCATTGGCTTTCGGACCGCCGTCAAACCCACCCTGTAGCTTGCTTGTCTCCTCGGCTTTCTTCACGCCCCGCTCAAGAAAAGCCACGGTGCGGTCCTGGTACTGGATCCCCGCGAGACTGGCAGGTCTTTCCGAGCCGTCCTCACCTCTGACCTGAAGACTACTATTGAAGCCAAAAGCAAAGTAGGGCCTGCCCTCTTTCTTACTGGGCGGATAGTCGGCCCCCGAAAGGAAGAGAGGATAGCTCTTCTGGTAGAATCTGGGAGCTGGATCATCTCCGAGGTCGCTTACAGGCAAAGCTCCCATTNTCACGGGTAGCGCATTGTACCACACGGTCTCGGCTTCAGGCTTTGCCGCATTCAGCCAATTATCCTTGCCGGCGGCATCCTCGAGTGGAAATTCTCCGTTATTGTCATTGAGATATCCCGTAAGTGCCGTGCCGATCNCCNGCAGCTTGCGGAGAGCTTCCGCCTCGTTGTTTTTTGATTTTCCAGACTTTGCCATGGTGACCACGATGCCGATAGCAATGACGACAACCGCAGCCCCAACCAGTATCTGCATCATATGGGATTTTCCGGGNCGCAAAGCTGGATTTGGTCTGCGTAGGTTGTTCATCGNGGAAAGGAGGAAGCAGAGGATTTAGGTGAAACCTCCACTAGACCAGCGCCTGTGCTACGAACTTGCAAGCCTGCAATTAACAGGGCCCTACCTCAATTGTTCCACCTGGTCTTGGCGGGCCGACAAAGGTGAGCNGAATCCGCACTTACGGGGCCGTGTGGGCTTGCCCGGATCCTCGTGTCGCTAGTAGTCTGGGGCTATGAACATAGCGCGATGCTTTCTCGCCATCCTNTCTCTGGGGATCCCTCTCGTTACAGNCAACGCCAATCCATTGTCCTATGAGGGATCGACCGGAGCGGGGAAAGGAAACCACATCGTCTTTATTGCTAGCGATCACGAATACAAATCCGAGGAAACCCTGCCTGCGCTGGCGCGGATTCTTGCCTATCACCATGGCTTNAAGTGCACGGTATTGTTTGGGCTGAACGAGAAGGGTGAGATTGTGCCCGGGAGGTCCAATGTCCCAGGCATGGAGGCACTCCGGTCCGCGGACCTCATGGTGGTCTTTACCCGTTTCCAGAATTGGCCGGACGAACAGATGCAGCATTTTGTCGACTATCTGGATAGGGGTGGGCCGATTGTTGGGCTCCGNACGGCGACGCACGGTTTCCAGATCCCCGGGAACAGTAAGTGGGCCAAGTATGGGAACGGATTCAACGGTGAGGATTATAAAGGGGGATGGGGCCGGCAGGTGCTGGGTGAGAAATGGGCTGGCCATTATGGCGGAAACCACCGTNAGAGCACGCGCCTTGATATCGTGCCGGCAGAGAAGGCCCACCCGATCCTGAGGGGGGTAAAGGAGATGTGGGCTCAGTGCGGGGGCTACCGGGCCGCCCCNCTGCAGCCGAGCAGGGTGCTNGCCATGGCTCAGCCNTTGCAGGGTATGACTCCGGATTCACCTCCGAACGAGAAGATGCCGCCNGTGCCGGGAGCATGGACAAGGAATTATCGGGGCAAAGGAGGAAATTTGGGGAGGGTCTTTACGAGCACTTATGGAGCCTCGGATGATATCCTGAACGAAGGCTATCGGCGGCTTCTTGTGAATGCCTGTTTCTGGGCCGCGGGATTAGAGGATAAAATCGCTCCTGATGCCAAGGTGGCATTTGTAGGACCGTTCAACCCCACCTGGGGCAAGGGTGGCGGACGGCGCAAGTCAGGGACTACTCCGGCAGATATGGCAGGCTGGGATACGCCCATCGTGCCCCTTGCGAAGTAATGGGGCGTTGCTTTGGAGGCAGCGTTTGAAAGGTGCCAGCCGAGAGGTTTCGCCCGNGTGGGCTGACGAGGGAGGGTTGAATTCCGGAACAGAAGCTTGCTCTCCTCCGCTGGGGCCGCTAACCCCGCTGGGTCTNGCGTTTNGCTGCGGATACGGTTTTCGTGGGGAACGCATGTATTACGAACACTCATGCTCATCGTCCAGAAATATGGAGGAACATCCGTTGGGTCCTTTGATCGCATCCGCAGCGTAGCAAGGCGAATCAAGTCCCTCATAGATGAGGGGCACCAGATCGCGGTGGTTGTCTCTGCCATGGGGGGCGTCACGGACAAACTGATAGGGATGGCAAAGGAAGTTTGTGATGAGCCNCCTGATCGGGAAATGGACGTTCTGCTTTCCACGGGAGAGCAGCAATCCATCGCGCTTGTAACCATGGCCCTCAGGCAGATTGGTGTGGAAGCGGTTTCCATAACAGGGCGGCAGGCGGGTGTTAAAACTTCCGGGTCCCACACGCGCGCCCGCATCGATGCCATCGATGCCACTCTCAGTCGGAGTTACCTTGCGGAAGGGAAGGTCGTTATCGTCGCGGGGTTTCAGGGAGTGAACGAGCAGGGTCTTATCCAGACGTTGGGNCGGGGGGGCTCAGATCTTTCCGCCATAGCATTTGCCTCTTCCATAGATGCGGATCTTTGCCAGATTCTCACTGATGTAGACGGGGTCTATACCGCAGACCCGCGGGTTGTCTTTGACGCGAGGAAACTTCCAGAGATTTCCTATGACGAGCTTNTGGAACTGGCTTCCCTAGGCACCAAGGTCATGCAGTCCCGATCGGTGGAATTTGCAAAGAAATATGGCGTAAGGTTTGAAGTGCGCTCCTCTCTCAATAATAACCCCGGAACAATAGTGACTGAAGAACATNAAGCAATGGAAGCAGTCGTCATTCGTGGCGTCTCCATCGAGCGCTCCCAGGCCCGCGTTACCATCACCGGCATTCCCGATGAACCGGGAATGTCCGGGCGTATCCTCGCCGTGCTGGGGGATGATGAGATCAATATAGACATGATTGTCTCAAACATTGCCCATGATGGATACGCACGGCACTCCTTCACGATGCATACTCATGATCTGGGCCGGGCGCAGGCCTCGCTCAAGCCTGTTCTGTCCGAACTCGGAGGAGAAGCCGATCTCGAAACCGAGGCTGGGATCGCGAAGCTTTCGGTAGTTGGAATCGGGATGCGCTCTCATTCAGGGGTTGCTGCCCAGATGTTCAAAGCTCTGGGAGAAGCGGGGATTAACATCGGGATGATCAGTACGTCCGAGATCAAGATTTCAATTACGGTTGACGAGACATGCATCGAGGATGCTGCCCGCGTGGTTCACAAGGTTTTTGAGCTGGGTACGGCGCCCGGTTAGAGGGGTTCGTGACCCAATCCGCCCTGACATGATCGGGTGGATGCCCCGGGTGTAATTTAGACCTCCCCCAGAGCTGGCAGTCTGCCTATTCTCCGGCGTGTTTTCCGCCGACTTACAATCTGAGCTCCGGGTTCTCCTGGGAGAGATCAGGGACGCTGGTCTTCACAAGGAGGAGAAATTGATCAGATCGTCGCAGGACGCGATGATCACTCTGGAGGATGGTCGGGAAGTCCTCAACATGTGTGCGAACAATTATCTGGGCCTTGCGAACCATCCGGAGGTGGTGGAAGCGGCTCGCAAGTCTCTTGGGAATTGGGGATTTGGAACGGCTTCCGTACGGTTCATCTGTGGGAGCCAATCTCTCCACCGAGAGCTTGAAGAGGCGATCACTGCGTTTCTGGGGACTGAGGATACCATCCTTTACCCATCCTGCTTCGATGCCAACGGAGGGCTTTATGAGACTCTGCTCACTTCCGATGACGCTGTGATCTCCGATAGTCTGAACCACGCGTCGATCATCGATGGGGTGCGTCTGTGTAAGGCACGGAGATACCGCTACCGCAACAACGATTTGCCTGATCTCGAGGCAAGATTAAAGGAGGCAAAGACCTCTGGGGCGCGGAGGATCATGATTACGACGGACGGAGTCTTCTCAATGGACGGAGTCATCGCCCAACTGGGCGGAATTCATGAGCTGGCCGAGCAGTATGATGCCCTTGTTCATTTCGATGACTGTCATGCCACTGGATTTCTGGGGCCAAGAGGCCGTGGAACTCACGAGCACTGTGGGCTCTTCGGGAAGATTGATCTTACCACGTCGACTCTGGGAAAGGCTCTCGGAGGAGCCTCGGGAGGATACACCTCGGGGCGTAGGGAGATCATTGAACTGCTACGGCAGCGTTCGCGACCCTATCTGTTTTCCAACAGTCTCGCTCCGGTAATTGTCGCAGCGTCGCTTCATGTATTCGAGATGCTTGAATCCTCCACCGAGCTTGCTGATCGTGTGAAGAAGAATACTCGCTATTTCCGGGAAGCGATGGCCGAAACCGGATTTTCCATTGCGGGTGCTGACCATCCTATCACCCCCATCATGCTTGGCGATGCCGCGCTTTCACAGCGATTCGCCCGGAAGCTTCTTGAACACGGGGTCTACGCCATGGGGTTTTTCTACCCTGTCGTCCCGCATGACACAGCTCGAATCCGTACTCAGATTTCAGCAGCACACACCACGGGGCAACTTGACCAGGCTGTGGAGGCCTTCACCAGAACAGGGCACGAGCTGGGCCTTATTGGATAGGGACCGCTTCTCGCAGTCTTGGGCGGGAGGAGCGTGGGTTCAGGAAATCACCGTATCGATCACTTTGCCAGCGACATCCGTCAGGCGGAAATCCCGCCCGCTAAAGTGATAGGTAAGCTCCTTGTGATTAATGCCCATGAGGTGGAGAATGGTGGCGTGTATGTCATGCACAGAAGTGCGATCGACGGCGGCATGGTATCCTATCTCGTCTGTTTCACCATAGCTGCTCCCTCCCTTGATGCCTCCTCCAGCCATCCACATGGTAAATCCGAACGGATGGTGGTCCCGGCCATTACCTCCCTGCTTTTGCGGGGTTCGTCCAAATTCTCCTCCCCATACCACCAGGGTTTCGTCGAGAAGGCCACGTTGTTCGAGGTCTTGGAGCAGGCCTGCGATTGGCTGGTCGGTAGCCGCACAGTGCTTGTCGTGATTTCCCACAATGTTGCCGTGAGCGTCCCAGTTGTTGTCACCGTGCCCCCCCCCTGAGTATAATTGCACGAAACGCACCCCACGCTCAACGAGGCGTCTCGCCATGAGGCATTGGCTCCCGAAATACTCTCCGGGGTTTCCACCTTCAATTCCGTAGAGTTTTCTGGTGGATTCCCTCTCCTGTGAGATATCGAGCGCCTCGGGAGCTGCGGACTGCATCCGATAGGCGAGCTCGAATGACTGGATGCGTGCTTCGAGTGCATTATCAGCAGGATAGCCTGCCATGTGCTGGCGGTTGAGCTTGCCCGCGTAATCGAGCATTTCCCGTTGCTGGGGGGAGCCCAAACTGGTGGGCCTGTTCAAGTTCAGGATCGGAGTGCCCTTTGAGCGGACGGGGGTTCCCTGAAAGGCCCCAGGGAGGAAGCCAGATCCCCAGTTAGGGGCCCCTCCTATCGGCCCACCGCGGTAGTCATAGAGAACCACAAATCCCGGCAGGTCCCTGTTGTCCGATCCGAGGCCATAGGTGACCCAAGAGCCAACACTAGGAAAACCGGTGCGGATCATTCCGGTATTGAGTTCGAATAGTGCAGGGGCGTGGCTGATGGAATGGCCATAAACGCCCCGGAGCATCGCGGTCCGGTCAATCATCCGCGAAAGGTGAGGGTAGCGGTCAGAGACCCAGTGCCCGCTCTGTCCATGGCGGGNAAATTTNTANGGGGAAGGNAAAAGACCTCCAGNGCTCCGCGCGCCCTTGTTATNAACGACGTCGCTCACGTTCTTCCCNGCATATTTCGCGAGNGCNGGCTTGTAATCAAAAAGGTCCACGTGGCTAGGTCCTCCGNACATGAAAAGAAAGATGACTCTCTTTGCACGAGAGCTGAAATGAGGCTGTCGCGGGGAGAGGGGCGAGTCCGGTGCGCTNGCGGAACTTACCGGGTCCGCGAGGAGCTGTTGATCGGCCATGAGGCCGGCGAGGGCGAGCGAGCCGAATCCACCCCCGGCGCTGCCAAGGAGATCCCGGCGCGTCATCAACCGTGCGGCGCTGTTGGTGTCAATCGACATAGACGAATTCGTTCAAGGTNAGAAGGATGTGACAGAAATTCTCAATAGTCTGTCCCTCCTCTGACATTAATTCAGTACCCAATGCGATTTCGGTCTCGGTGGGTTTCCGCGAAAATGCCAGCCAGTAAGCCTCTTCCACGATGGCGCGCAGTTGCCCCGGAAGATTTTCGTTCGGGTGGGCCTTGCTTGCCTCCTTGACCCTTTCAGCGAAATGGGCTGCCTGCTGCCGGACGAACTGGTTGTTCAACAAGAGCAGAGCCTGTGTTGCGACAGTAGTCTTTTCCCGGACACCGCGGCTCTGCATGGCATCGGGGACATCAAAGGTCTCAAAGAAGGGGACTCTCATTGAGCGCCGCATAAAGACATAAATACTTCGCCTCCACGTCTTTGGCCCGTCCTTGACGTTCGTGGGCCATTTATTGGTAGAGCCGGTCTTGACCGCATCGCTGGAGACCCACGGTTTGATGCTCGGACCATAGAGCTTTCTGTTCAAGGTTCCAGCCGTGTTCATGATCGAGTCCCGAAGGATTTCAGCCTCGAGTCTCCTAGGGTGCCGTCGCCAAAGGAGATCGTTTGTTGGATCAATCGCATGCCGCTCCTCGTCCCACTCTGTAGTCTGGATGTAGGTCGAGCTGGTCATGATCAGCTTGTGGATCGGCTTTAGGCGCCAGCCCTGCCTGACCAGTTCCAAGGCCAGCCAATCAAGAAGCTCCGGATTGGTAGGCTTGTCTCCAACGGTCCCGAAGTTGTTGCTGGTCTTCACCAGTCCGGTGCCAAAGTGGTGCTGCCAGAGACGATTTACAATCACCCTTGCCAACAGTGCTCCCGCTCCTTTCTCGACATCCGTAAGCCACCGTGCGAGCCCGGGCCTCCCGTCTCCTCCCTTGTTTTCCGTTTCATGGATCCAATTCGTGACGTCACTGCTTGCGGGACTCAGAACGGTTAACACCCCGGCCCCGACGTCACCTTCCTTCTCCTCGACGTCGCCCCGGTTCAAGAGCGGATTCTTCCGGGGGCTACCTCCGTTCCAGATNAGGGCCTTTACCGTGGAGCCCTCGCTTCCGATGGCAACATTCCGATCGCCTGGCTTCCCGGGGAGAAAAAAACCGACGAGGCGATAGTAATCACGTTGGGAGATCGGATCATACTTGTGATCATGGCATCTTGCGCAGCCGATGGTCAGTCCGAGGAACGCCGATCCGGTCGCCGAAACTATATCATCCATCTTGTCGTACATCGCCTTTTCGCGGTCGATTCCATCAACGTTGGTTACCGTTGATCCCGCGGTAAGAAAGCCTGTAAGCGCGTGAGCCAATGGATCGTCCCCCTGCAGGGAATCTCCTGCGACCTGCCAGCGGGTGAACTTGTCGAAAGGAAGGTCCTCGTTCAGAGCTCGAATTACGGCATCACGATATGTCCATGCGGTTGGTCGCTCATTGTCACTTTCGTAGCCGTGACTTTCACCAAAACGAGCGACATCGAGCCAGTGACGGCCCCATCGTTCTCCGTAATGAGGACTGGTGAGAAGTTGCGAGACGACATCCTCGTAGGCTCCTGCAGACTCGTCCGCAGCAAACTCTTCCACCTCCCTCCGCGAGGGCGCAAGTCCAATAAGGTCAAAATATGCTCGTCTGATCAGCAAGTTTCGGGGGGCAGGGCCATTTGGAGAAAGCTGATTCTCCCTCGCATTTTTCAGGACAAAGTGGTCGATCGCATTACGGGGCCACTGACTGTTTGAGACAGCGGGAACCTCTACCTGGATGAGTGGCTTGAAAGCCCAGTATTCCTGCTCGTCTGCCACGAGCGATCCGAATGGTGCCGCAACTGAACTAAGAAGAAGAATTCGTCTCATCGGCAAACGGGTCTGGTGAATGTTCCCGGGGTCCTTGAAATTATAAAGGAGGCGTTTTTTCATACAATCAATTCCTTTCTCAACGGCCTCTTGTTTCCTAAGGGCGATGTCCAGTGGGTAAGAGCTTCTGGGACACGCTCTGTTCAGAAGATGGGTGAGTAGCGGGCTAAGTCTCACCCCTTCGTGTCTTCTGGGCTGGACTTAGGAGGCGNAGGAGCTGAGAAGCGGTGTGTGGAAGCATGGATTCAGGCGCATGACTGTACNTTGACGGCGGTTCCAGAACCTGCCCCGGATCAATGTCTTGAATTGCTGCAGTCCCAAGACTGGGAAAGTGAACTGTCTTCCTATGAGCAGGCCATGGAGGGGGGCCGGGATCGATGTCCTCCCGGCTTACAACTTATCGATGGGGATCGAATTCTTCAGGTGATGCCGGTGCGTGCGGGCCGAGCACATTNTTCGTACTCCTGCGACCATCCCCTTAGGATTCTTGCCTTCCTTGGAGCAAGCAAGACNCTGAATGTTTGGGACGTCGGGACTGAATACCAAGCCGCTCTGGTGCAGGCTCACTTCGATGGGGACCAGAGGAAACTTGTCAGTATGCTGGTCCAGCTGTCCACCGAGACGCCCTAGGCGCTCCGGCCGCGAAGGTGGCAGACAAGTAAATTCACAATTTTGGATTGAGGACGGCCTGCTTAACGCGAAAAGCCTGTCATGGTCGGGGATTTGCGGACGATTCGTTTTTGCTATCTGAAGGACTCTGGCCTAAGGGACTCCCTCAGCGATGTGGGTTTGGTTGAAGTATCTGGCGGACGGTCAGCAAGACCTCTGGGAGCAGCGCGTCCAAGGCAATCAGAATGCAGTGATCACGGCTTTGAGGGGCAGGAAGTCTCTGCGGCTTGACCTCTATTGTGAGGCTGAGGCTGAAGCCCTGAGGCTGGTGGAGGAATTTGGCGGGGCAGTCCGGAGGTTGGAGGATCTGGACTGGGTGGCGGAATCGGCGCGCTCCATTCCTCCGCTGAAAATCCGTGACAGCCTTCTGGTTACTTCGGAAACAGCCCCGGCGAGGCTGCAAGAGCTTCAGAAGAGCAATAAAGATCGAATCGTTGTCATGATTCCTGCAGAAATGGCCTTTGGCACTGGGGACCATGCCACCACATCCTCCTGCCTGAGGTTTCTCGCGGATGAGGCGAGAGCGCGACAAGGGGGGCACTGGAGCATGCTGGATCTTGGTTGCGGTAGCGGAGTTCTTGCCATTGCGGCGAGGCTTCTTGGCGCTGATAAGTGCGAGGCAATAGATTCTGACCCGAACGCGGTTGCAGTGGCGCGTCGTAACGTTGAGCGCAATAGCGCGTCCGGAGTGCAGATATCACAATCAGACCTAGATGATTGGATCCCCGAAAACCTGCATGACGTCGTGATGGCAAATCTCTTTGCCACAGTGCTTCAGCGCTCCTTTGAAAAAATGGCCAAGACTCTCAGAGAAGGTGGTGTTCTCGTAGTTTCTGGCGTGCTGGAGGATCAGTGGGACGATACGAGGGAGGCCGCTCAGGCTGCAGGGCTGGCTTTTGAAGTCGTGCACCAAAGGGGGAAATGGATTTCGGCCAAGGGCGGAGCGGCTTGAGTCCGGGGTATGGATGACGCCGGATTTCCTGATGGAAAGGAGCTGTAAAAGGAGGGGGTGTCACCGGTCCTGCCGAGGAGATGAAATTTTTCTTTTGTCGCCAGCCTTTCCCTCGGTGAGCATTCCCGCGTGAAGGGCTTCGTTTTGTTGGCAATCCTGCTGCTGATTCCCAGTGTCGGGTATTTCCAAAGGCAAATATTCCTCGAACGGCTTCAGCCTGGCCTTGAGAAGCAGGTGGAGGGGCTCCTCAGGGAGGAGAGAGTGGTGGATCCGGGGGTGCGCCTGGACTACTTGGATGCGGTAATCTCAGGAGCGGTAGACTCGGAGGAGCAGCGAACAAGGGTGGTTGCTCGGGTGGATGCGCTGCCGGGAATTCGAGTCATTGGTCAGGTTAGCGAATTGCGCGCCCCAGGGTGGTTGCGAATCGAGAGACAGGAGGGGCGCTTTGTGGCGAAGGGCGTTGTTTCTGAAGATCTGGAAGTCAAACTCAATGGCCCTCTCAAGGCAGAGCCGGGGTGGGATGCTAGCCTTGAGAGGAGGACTTTTGTTGTCGATCCCGACGGTGTCGAAAGCTGGGCAGAATTTCTGACCTATTATTTCAAGGAACAGGGTAACAGGAGCGTGGAGCTGAGTAAGGGCCGCTTGATCATGCGAGGCGATACGAGTAGCGGGCTCAGAGTCGATTGGCTCTCCAAGGCCAGTGAAGTTGTTCCCAAGGACATGGTTTCGGAAGATTTCACCCTGGTTTCGTCTCCGTACCATTTTCCAGGATACCAGCCCCAATCAGTTTGGGATAAAACTGTATTGGAGCAATTGCGGCGGAAGCTGAATGACAGTGTGGTCACTTTCCGCCCGGACAGTGGGGAGCTCCAGAGGGCAGACCGTGATAAGGTCATCTTGGCGGCGCGTGCGATTATTACTGCCGGTGAAGGAGCTCGCTATGCGGTAGGCGGGCACCCGGCGCGGGACGGTAATGCGACCGAAAACAGCCGGGTTGCGCGTCTCAGAGCGGAGGTGGTGGGAAAAATTCTCGTGGATCACGGTGTGCCTGCCGGGCAAATTGAGACAGTATCCTTCGGGGTAGTGTCCGTGGGTGACCGGGACAATCAGGTGGAGATCATGGTTAAATAAGAAAGCGACATCGAAGAGAACAAATCCCCATGGACGCGATTACTTATTTCATGGTCAACTATGGCCTTTACAGCCTCCTGCTGATCGTTCCGGCAGCATTGCTGGGAGCTGGCCTCGGGTGGTTCACCTGGGGCAAATATCGCGCTGGGGAGCTTGAATCAAGGCAGCGCCTTGAGGAGGCAGAGCAGGTAACTGAAGAAGCGGAGATTGCCCTGAGCAAGGAGCGGGAGCGGCTCAAGACCTACCGGGAGACAGCTGGATTAAAGGGGTCCCCGGGAAGTTCCTCAGATTTCGAAAGAACAATTGTGGACCTGCAGGGGGATAACGAGGAACTCGAAAAAATCCTGAAGGTGGCCCGAAAGGAGAGGTCCGAAGTCGAGGCGAGCCTTGCCGCAATGGCTCAGGAGAAGACGAGTATAGAGGAGGAGCTTGCTGTGGTAAAAAACGCGAGGGAGGAACTGGAAAAGGAGCTGGCATCGGCCACCGCCGGGGCGTCTGCCTCAGGGCAATCGGGCAAGAAAGATGGAGGGGGATCGGAGGAGCGGGAGCTTGCCGCCGTGACCAGAAATGAGAGGAGGAAATTCAAGNTGGAGAAGCGGGCTCTCGAAAAGGAACTGGCCTCTGCTGAACGGGATCTACGTAGAAAGCTCTCCGCTGCCGAGAAGTCTGCCAACCGGCAGCTGAAAACACTCGAGAAGAAAACCCGCGGACTGGAAAAGCAGTTAGAGGACAAAGCCGCAGAGGTGGACCGCCTGTCGACAGCAGGGGAGAAGCTGGATGCCGATCTCATGAACGAGAGAGCTGGAATGCAGAAAGCAGGGGAGGAGCTCCGTGAACTGCAAGGTATAAGAGAGGAGGCGGAGCACCGCCTGGGAGAGGTCAGCAAGCAGCGGGACCTAAAGGCAGCAGAACTCTCGGTGCTGCAGAAGGAGTCTGATGATCTCAAGAAGAAGCTGGAGCTAGAAGCGGATCAGAGCAGGAAGAACCGGGATCGGCTGGAAAGAGAGGTCTCTTCCGTGCGAGCATCCAGCGCCGCTCTGGAAGAGTCTTTATCTTCACTTGAGGCAGATCGGGCGGACAAAGTGGGGGTCCTGTCTTCCTTGCGTAAGGAGCATGAGGATCTTCGGGAAACGATGGCGAGGATGAAAAAAGAGCGGGCCGGGGAACGGGGCCGGCTGGAGAAGGATCTCGCGGAGCTGAGAAATGAGTTTGAGGTTGTCGGGGAGAGGCTTGCGGCAGCCGTAAAGGAGCGTGATGAGGGGAGGAGCACGAGGGATGAGGAGAAGGTGAGCCATGAGAACATCAGAACCCGGTTGGAGAACGAGGTCGCAGGGCAGAAGAAGCGATTAGACGAAATTTCAGAAGAGCTTCATGAGGCTCGGAGGGGCAAGGAGGCCCTTGATCGGGAACTGGAGGAAGCTGCGGTTGCTCGCAGTAGCGATGAGAGAGAGCTGGCTCGATTGAAGAAAAATGAGGAGGAGCTATCGACCCGGATGGAAACAGAGGCGCGGGCGCACAGAGAGGAGGAAGAGAAACGCTCTTTGGAGATGGAGGAGCTGCTGAGGTCGAGGGGTGACCTTGAGGAACAGTTGGGGGAAATTCGTGCGCAGCAGGATGTGGGAGCACGCGAGCTTGCCGGCCTCGCAGCTGAACGGGCTCGTCTCGAAGGTGATCTTGGTCTTGCGAGGCAGGACGTAGAAAAGACGCAGTCGCGTTTGCGGGAAGTGGAGTCCGAGAGAAATAAGCTGGAAGCCGAGAGTGCAGAGCTACGGTCTAGATGCGGGGAGGCCGAGGAAAAGATGNTGGTGGCGAATGAAGAGAAGGTGGTGCTGGCTGTTACCGTTGGGGAGCTTGAAGAGCGGGTTCAGCGGGTTACCAGCGAACTTGAGGATTCATCTGGAAAGGGGGCCGTTCTGGAAGACCAGCTTATTGCTGCTCGTCGTGAGATGGAGCAGGTAATGGTCGATCTTGATCTGGCGCGGCAGGAGAGGGAGCGTGAACATGAGGAGCTGAAACGCTGCCGCGTAGCGGAAACGAAGTGGTCAGACGAATTACATCGTCTTCGCGAGGAGAAGAAGGAACTCCACAAGCATATGGCGATGCTCTCGGGCGACAGTAAGGCAGAGGTCCTCCTCAAACAGATCAAGGATGAGAAAAACCGGATTCAGCATGAGCTGGGTGATCAGCAGCGCGAGCGTCAACAGGTAGAAGATGCTGCCCGAATTCTGCGCAGAGAAATTAACGGATTGCGGATCGAGTTGGTGAAAGCCGAGGAGAGGATCGCGGAGATGGATGTGTTGCAGGGGAAACTGCTGGCCACAGAGGAACGGTTTCGGCGGGCCCAGACAGAACTTACGAGATCGCGGGAGGAGCAGAATTCCTTTCATAAGAAGTTGTCCTCGATTGAAAAAGTTGCCTCAACCCTTGGAGAAGAAAAGACCCGCCTCGCGAAGGAGCTTGAGGCCGTCAGGGGAGAAAGTGAACAAGTGCTGCAAAAGGCCGTGTCAAAGGCTCGGAAGGACGCCGCCGCAGAGGCGGAATCAAATCAAAAAGCCGTTGAAGGGTCCTTGCGCGAGACTTTGGACCGGGAGAAAAAGCAGTCTGAACGGCGCGCCGAGGAGATCGCTGCGCTGAAAGCGGAGCTTGAGGTTATGAGGCGTTCCACGGAGCGTTCAGGAAACCCGGCGGCCCTGCGGTCGCGTCCCGGGGAAGAGGTTGTGAAGCTGCCATCACGGGGGAAACGTGGAAAAGGCAGGTTGGTAAAGGACGCGAGGCTTGGGCGTATTTACCGGCAGGCCCCCAAGGACCTTGACGATCTGACTAATCTGCAGGGGGTAGGAGAGGTAATATGCCGTCGCCTCCACGAGGCAGGGATCTATACCTACCGGCAAGTCGCTGAATGGAAGGCTTCCCAGGTTACGGCGATAAGTGAAGATCTCAACCTCAAGGAACGGATACGGCGTGACGAATGGCAGAAACAGGCCCGGGCCCTCTACAAGAAGAAGTACGGTCAGGCGCCTTAGCCATACCGTAATTACCGAATTCCGCTTGCATCCTTGAGGAGCAGCGCTATCAACTCCTCCCGCTCTGGAGGAGAGTGTGTTCGCCCAGCGTCCGTGACTCTGCCTCTCTGGGCGGCATTCACAAACACTCTTCCAGATGGATCCAGACTCTCTTTCCGCACGTGTCCAAGGGGTTACCCCCTCCCTCACCCTTGCTGTTACGAATCAAGCCAAGGCGTTGCGCGCTCAGGGAGACGAGGTCTATGGGCTNGCAGGAGGCGAGCCTGAAATGGATACNCCTGATCATATCAAGGCGGGAGCCATAAAGGCTCTTCAGGATGGGAAGACCAAGTATACCCCTGCTGCCGGGATATCAGAGTTGCGTGAAGCCATTTCGAAGAAGCTTCTTGAAGACAATGGCCTGAGCTACGAATCGAAGCAGATTTGCGTCACTGCCGGTGGGAAGCAGGCCTGCATGAACGCGATAATGGCGATGTGCGATGAGGGCGATGAGGTGATCATTCCTGCGCCTTACTGGGTTAGTTATCCGGAGATGGTCCGACTTTGCGGTGCAGAGCCTGTGATAGTGGAGACGAGTCAGGAGAATGGGTGGAAGATGACAGCTGAGCAGTTTGAAGAGGCGATGACGCCAAAAACAAAAATGGTTATCATCAACTCACCGGGAAATCCAACTGGAGCAGTTTATACTGAAGAAGAGTTGCGGGCGATTGGGGAAGTAGCTTCCTACGAGGATATTGTGATTCTTTCAGATGAAATTTACGAGAAGCTCATCTACGGGGACCATAAGCATGTCAGCATCGCTTCGATCAGTGAGGAGTTGAAGAGTCTCACGGTGGTCTGTCATGGTTTTGCGAAGGCATACTCGATGACCGGTTGGCGGATCGGTTATACTGCGGCTCCACCCGAAATGGCGGCGGCGATTGCCAAGATACAGAGCCATACCACATCCAATGCCACGACCTTTGCTCAGTATGGCGCACTTGCGGCCCTGAGCGGTCCGCAGGACTTTGTGGAGGACATGCGCAGTGAGTATGACGTACGCCGGCAATTCGTACATGCCCGGCTCAGTGCGATACCCAATATCACCATCCAGAATCCAGGTGGGGCTTTTTACTTCTTCGTTAACTGTGAGCCACTGGGACTGAAATCACAGAACCTCTGTGACAAGTTGCTGACTCGGTACAAAGTCGCGGCCGTGCCTGGCATCGCCTTCGGGCACGATTCATCCTTGCGCCTGAGCTATTGTACAACCCTGGATGTAATCAACGAGGGAGTTACCCGCTTCGAGGAATTCTGTCGCGCGCACTAGGGTGCTCCCAGGTGCGGATATGACACAACGTGTGATACCGGAAAGACGGTGATTACAGAAGCCCACGGCATCCGGATCGAAGGCGTGCTTAACGCTGCTCGCCTCGCGGGGAACCGGATTCTGGAGATTTATGGACGGGAGTTCGAAGTAGAATACAAGGGAGATGACTCGCCTCTCACAGAGGCAGATAAGGAATCCAATGATGCGATCATGACCTTTCTTGAGGCCGACTATCCGAGCGTGCCCGTCATCTCGGAGGAAAACCGCCAGATCCCCTACAGTGAACGGTCCGGGTGGGGAAGATTCTGGTTGGTTGATCCGCTTGATGGAACCAAGGAATTCATAAAGAAGAACGGCGAGTTTACGGTGAACATTGCTTTGGTCGAGAATGGAAGACCTGTTTTTGGCGTTGTCTACCGCCCGGTGACTGACACCCTCTACCTCGGGGTGGAGGGTTCTGGAGCCTGGAAAATATCGGGTTACGGCAGTCCTGAAAAGATAACAGGCGGGGAGCATTACCTGAAAATGGAAAGAGTGAAGGTTGTCGCGAGCCGGTCACACGCCAGCCCCGAAGTCGAGGCCTTCGTAGATGGGATGCAACAGGATGGAAAGAAGGTGGACTTCCTCTCTGCCGGGAGTTCTTTGAAGCTCTGCCTTGTGGCCGAGGGCTCAGCTGATGTGTATCCTCGGTTTGGACCTACAATGGAGTGGGATACTGGCGCCGCGCATGCGGTCGTCAGTGCAGCTGGGAAGCAGGTCCTTGACATGCAGACCCGGGAACCGCTGCGCTACAACAAGCGGGACCTTCTTAATCCATTTTTCATCGTGGAGTAGGGGGGAGCAATTGGGAACCATCCCGGAAGTGCGCTGTTGTAAGGGCCGGGACATTGCGGTTCTATGCTCTGCATGGGATCTCGTTATTCGTTATGGGTAGTGGTGGCCGGGGTAGTGGGAGGCCTCATCGTGGGATTTCTTGCGGGCCGTGGCCTTTTCCGGGGTAGCGAGTCACGCAATCCTCAGGCATTTCCGCACCCCTACACGGAACAGCACTGAGAGAAGAGGGCTGTGTCCTAGCGGTTAAGGTCAAACTCCATCTGGTCTCCTCCTCCGGCAGACCATGCCTCATGATTTCGCCTGCGCAGTTCGGCAGCGAACTCCCGGGTATAGCCATGGACGGTCACAACGCGTTTAGGACGCACTCGCCCTACCGCCTCAAGAAGTCCCGGAAAGTCAGCGTGATCTGACAGGGGGAATGCGGCGTCGACACCGAAGCGGTAAGTAGCGTTCTTTTTCAGGGCCCATCCGGAGAGCATTGCGGTTCGCAGGTTAGGCATTGCCCGGAATTGCTCAGAGCGCAGCGCATTGGGAGGACAGATGAAGGCATGCCTGGGAGGGACGGTACCCTCAAAGACGAGGGCATCAGACAACGGGCACCCAGCCTCACGGCAAGCAGTAGTCATTTTTGCGACCGTGGGGTGGGACACTGCTGGAATGCCGGCATTGAAGAGGATGGCATGGGCCTCCTGAGCCTTACCCAGTGAGTAAGCCAGAAGAGTTGGAGTCACTTCCTCCTCAAGGCATTCGTTGACAAAATTGAGGATCATTCCGGTGATCTCGTTTCTACCGGGAAAGATCCATTCTGGGGATCCAAACGTTGTCTCCATGATAAGGGTGTCTGCCCGACGGAACACGGGATCCTCGGCCGTGAGACTCGCCCGCACCTTGAAGTCGCCGGTGTAGAGAAGTGATTCCCCATCGGATTTCCGAGTGATATGAAGCATGGAAGATCCGTAGACATGTCCTGCTGGGAGTAGTTGCAGACTGTATGGGCCGACATCGAGAGGTTCGTGGAAGGGCCTCGGGTTAAGACGCTCATCGGCCACATTGTAGCGCGCCTTCAGGATGCGAGCGGTCGCCTCGGAGCAAAGGATATTCTCATGCCGTGCAAAGTGATCGGCGTGGGCATGCGATATGAATCCGTTTTCGCGGGGTTTACGCAGGTCCAGGAACAACTCTAGCCCGGGAAGATAGAGTCCACCGTCAGTTTCAATCCGGATTGGTTCACGCATGGAGCCTCCTGAGGAACTTCTATACTGGCGAGCAGTCGCTGTGAATCGGAATGTCTCCCTTGTTACTGTGCACTTGTCCTGTGAGAAGATTGCACCCGTAGAGATTTTACCTCTCCGACGAGGAACGCGGATCCAGTAACCAGAGTGGGAAGGCTTTTCGGGCTGTCGAGGGCGGATTGAAGGGTTTTGTGCACGGTGAAAGANGGATGTTCTCCGGGAAGAAACGAGACGAGATCCTCGGGCGGGAGAGCCCGGGGTGAGTTCACTGGAACAAGGTGAATATGTTGCGAAATTGGAACCAGCGCGGCAAGGATCCCCCCGATATCCTTGGATTCAACTGCCCCAAGGATGAGCTCGGCCTTGATATCGCCGAACTCCGATTGCCAGTGCGCCGCGAGAACCATGGCGGCAGCAGGATTGTGTGCGATATCGAGAACGAGGGTTGACGCATTGCCTCCTGCNGATGGGCTAAGCACTTCAAACCGTCCCGGCCACTTTGTTGAGGCCAGTCCAGCCTTCACGGTTTCATAGCTAAGAGTGATTCCAGCGGCATGCAGCGCCTCGAGGGCGAGGCCGGCATTGTCCTGCTGGTGCCTTCCACTGAGCCCGAGGGCATAGCCCTCCAGCGGTTCCTCGACGAATGCGAGAGGCGCCCGACGCTCGTTTGCGATCTGCTTGATGACAGTGGTGGCCTCCGGAAGCTGAGTGGAAGACAGGACATGTTTTCCCGGGACGATGATGGCCGCTTTTTCGGACGCAATCTTTGTCAGGGTGTCTCCAAGCCATTCCTGATGATCCATTCCGATCGGAGTCAGAACGGCGACGTCGGCAGGGACTACCGAGGTCGCATCCAGACGTCCCCCCATTCCGGTCTCGAGAATGACCAGTTCGCATTGGTGCTCTGAAAAATACTTCATGGCGAGGGCAAGGCTGATCTCAAAGAAGGTTGGGTGAGGGTCCCATCCTGCTACGAGCTTCCGTAGTGCGGATAGATGAAGAGCGACTTCGTCTTTGCGGATCTCGATACCTGAGACGCGGATTCGCTCAGAGTATTCGACAAGATGGGGTGAAGTAAAAAGGCCAGTACGCGATCCAGTTGCCCGAGCGACGGATTCGATGAAGGCACAGGTGGACCCCTTGCCGTTGGTGCCTGCGACATGAATGACCCTTGTATTACGCGGCGGGAAGGCCAGATACTCGCGGAGAAGGCGCCGCGGGCTCTCCAGACCGAGCTTGATCCCGAAAAACTGGGTGGAATAGAGCCAGTCCAGAGCCTCAGAGTAATTCACGGGGCTTTTTCTACTCCTGCTCGGGCATCATATAGCCCAGCAGCTGTATTAATCTTTCACGCAGGAAGCGGCGCTCCACGATGGAGTCGATAAGGCCGTGTGCCAGCATGAATTCAGCGGTTTGGAATCCGGGGGGAAGGTCTTGATGTGTCGTCTCCTTGACAACACGAGGGCCGGCAAATCCGATCATGCACCTTGGTTCGGCGAGGTTGACGTCGCCGATCGTAGCAAAGGAGGCCGTTACCCCCCCAGTTGTCGGATGCGTCAGAACTGAAATGTAGGGGAGACCAGCGTTGTTGTGCTGAGAAATGGCTCCACAGGTCTTTGCCATCTGTAAGAGGGAAAGCATGCCCTCCTGCANCCGAGCCCCGGAGGAGGAGGAAAGGATGATCAGAGCACGTTTCTCGATGGTGGCCATTTCGATAGCTCTGGTGATCTTCTCACCTACCACGGATCCCATGGAACCGGCAAAAAATCGGAAGTCCATGACTGCCAGAGAAACAGGATGCCGCCCGATACTGGCACGACCCGTGATGACGGCATCATTCATTCCTGTCTTGCTCTTAAGGAGGGCAACCTTGTCCTCGTATTTCTCGAACTCGAGAGGATTGGTGGACTCCAGCGAGGTTTCTGTTTCCNTGAAACTGTCTGGGTCTGCCAGCAGGTTGATTCGTTCGTAAGCGCTCATCAGGAAGTGATGACCGCAGTGTGTGCAGACCTGATAGTTCTGCTTCAGATCGAGGGTGTGGATCAACTCCCCGCAATCCGGACACTTCTTCCAGAGGTCATCAGGAACGGTATCCTTCTTCTTGCTGCCACGACGGAGTTTCGGCTTGTCAAAGATACCCATGGCTTGGAGCGCAATTGTTTGGAGGATACGCGAAGAGGTTCTTGATCTCCGCCCAGGATGGGAGGCGCTTAACCGGAAATTACTTAATTGGTGGTCAGCCTATCCTCGCAGGACAGTCAGGACAACCACCTTTTCGGCACCCCCGTCCTGCTTTAAAACACGGGCGCATTCTTCTGCCGTGGAGCCGGTTGTGAAGACGTCATCGATGAGTAAAACGGGCTTCTGCCGGATACTTTTTACGCGTCGCTCCCGGGTGCTGAGGCGAAACGCGCCCTGCAGATTTGCAAGGCGCTGCTCCCTGCCGAGCAGAGCCTGCTGGCTGGTGTTGCGGGTTCTTCGCAGGACTTTCTTGCAGTGTAGCTTGCAACGTCGTGCTAGTGTTTGTGCAATTTCATGCGACTGATTGAACCATCTCCACCTTTCCCGTTTACCATGAAGGGGAACAGGAACGATTACCCATGGATGAGTTTGCTGCACGGTAAGGCGTGGATCGTTCCAGAGCTCCTCCATGAGGAGAGCTAGTTCACGGTGGAGGTGGATTTGCCTGCCGTATTTATAGGCGTGCATAATCTCGTTGGCCCGGCCCTCGGCTCTGACGACAGAGAGTGCGAAGTCGAAGGAATAATTCACCCTCCGGCAANGTGCGCACAATACATCNTCCGGGACGTGTCCCTCTATGTCCTCACCACATTTCATGCAGTAGGGCTTTTCTATCCGTAGAAGGTCATCGCTGCATGCGGAACAGAGATAACGACCGTTCCGCATGGGTTCTTGGCATAGCACGCAGGATGGGGGGTAGAGCAAGTCGAGCCACCGAGCGAATGGTATTCCCGCGTAATTCGATCGATAATGAGTTCGGCTGGAGGGGGGAGTCTCCGGAGGCTCCGGTAGAGATGCTCCCTCAATCATCCGTGGGGAGGCTCTTCTGGGTGGGAGTAATGCCTCTGGATGGAAATATTCTCACAAAAAGAACAACCAGAATGGCGGTAAGGGCCAGGGTAGCCATCGGGATCAGGCCTTCCTTAAGACTGGATCCGACCAGATAGCCCGAGATTTCATCTGCCTGATGGAGACGAATGGAGATTTTCTTGAAGGAGACATAGGCGAATATCCATCCACTATGGAGACCGATCGGTAGCCAGAGCGAAGCCGTCGCGTAGCGGGCATAGGCAAGAATCAGCCCAATCGCGGTAAGGGAAATGAATTCAAAAAGCACGAGTTCAAAATCCTGAAACCGCATCAGGATGGCCTGCAATAATTNAAAACCAGAGAATTGACTTCGTGGATCGATANACACNGCACCCTCCGGGATGGGCTCTCCCGGGATGAAGACCGCGATATTGCTCGGAGGCTGCAGGAAATGAAGTGCCGAGAAGAGAACGGAAACCAGAATGATTGCGGTCGCGGGGCGGAAGGTCCGGAGGCAAATGCCCAGAAACACCCCCCGGAANACGATTTCCTCCAAAAGGGATGCAGAGATCGCGGGTCCCACGGCTTTTTGCAACGCTAGATCCCACGGGACGGGATCCTTGAGGGAAAACCACTCCATGGAGACAAGAAGCCACCCGGTGCCGGAGAGAAGACCTCCGGCGAGCAGAAACCCGGTCAGAAGCTGTAGGGGGCCCCATCGGCTGTTACGAAGGGGTTGCCCTCCGGAGGGAGCCACCACANGGGAGGGAAGATATGCTGCCCATGGGGATTCGCTGAGAGGTGCCGGTTTGTTGCGCAGCCTTAAGGCGAAAATGAGCGGAGGCAACAGGAGAAGGGCTGCAAGCAGAAGACAGCGTTTGAAGTATTTGGGTAATTCTGCGCCTCGAGCGTGCTCTCCAACATAATCAATGATTCGGTTGAAACTTTTGTCCTCGGTCATTTCACCGAGGAGAGTCCCGGCGTTGTAGAGCCAGGGGGTCATCAGGGCCGCGAGGAGAAAGCAGGAAATGAGATACAGGATGAGCTTGGAGGCGTCACTGCGTATAATTCTCATTCCGTGGCGATCTGTAGGGTGCACCGGTCAAAAGTCAAATCGTGTTTGTTCTTGGGATTTGGCTGCATGTTCGTATGGGAAGGGCATGCAGCGACACTCATGGCGCGAAAGGACGGATCATGGGGTCCGGTTCTACCGGGCCTCCCACCACGCCTCGAGCTGGGTGCTGCATTCGCAGTTAAAAGGTGAGGAGGAATGGGAAGAGCACCAGCCAATCAGCAAAGTCGAGTGGGAAAAACTAAGGGAGGTTCTATGGAAAAAATATCAACGGGGACGTTGTCCCTGGGAATTGATCGACAAAATTGACAAGCGGCTGGAAGACCCGATGAACGGGGAGGGAGGCCCGGGCAAACAGTTGTGAGCAGGGAGGCGGATAGTTGGACAGCGTGGGATCGGAATCACTGCTGGCACCCGTTTACTCAGCACTCTGAATGGGCGGAATCAGAGAAGGAACTCATGCTCGTTCGCGGTGAAGGACCCTGGCTTATTGACGCTGAGGGGAGGCGTTACTTTGACGGCAACTCGAGCATATGGACCAATATTCATGGGCATTGCCATCCGAGGTTGGATAAGGCGTTGAGGGAGCAGCTTGACGAAGTGTCTCATACCTCGTTCCTCGGGTTCGGCAATCCCAGAGCTGCGGAGCTGGCAAAGCGGCTGACTGAATTTTTCCCTTCGGATAGCCTCGGACGGGTCTTCTTTTCCGACAATGGATCGACTGCGGTGGAGGTGGCAGTGAAGATGGCCATCCAGTATCGTCAGCAGAGCGGTGAGCCAGAGCGCCAGGAATTTATCGCCTTCGAGAATGCGTATCACGGAGATACCATGGGCGCAGCGTCTCTCGGTGGGGTCTCACTTTTTTTCGATCGTTTCAGCAGCTTCGGTTTTTCTGCCACAAGGGTGACTTCAGTGGCGGACATGCGTGCCCTGCCCCCGGGCAAGGTCGACCGGACTGCCGCCGTTGTGATGGAGCCCCTTATCCAGGGCGTGAACGAGATGCGCCCCTGGCCAGGTGGGCAACTGGCGGAGATCCGATCATGGTGTAATGAACAGGGAGTGCACCTGATCCTGGACGAGGTCATGACCGGGTTTGGTCGAACTGGAACCATGTTTGCCTGTCAGCAGGAGGAGGTCATCCCGGATTTCCTCTGTCTGGCGAAGGGGTTGACCGGGGGCTATCTTCCCCTCGCGGCTACCTTGACAACGGGACCGGTATTCGACGCCTTCCTGGGTGGACGCGATCAGACGTTCCATTATGGCCACAGTTATACCGCAAATCAGCTTGGTTGTGCGGCGGCTCTCGCCAGTCTGAGGGTTTTCGAGGAAGAACGTGTGCTGGAGACGCTTCCCTCCCGGGTGAAATCACTCGAGCAGGGATTGAAGGCAATTGCCCACCCTCTTGTTCACGAAGTTCGCCAATGCGGTCTCATTGCCGGGCTTGAGTTGCGACAGGAGACTGGAGAGCGCTTTGGTGACAGTAACCGCATGGGGGAGCGGGTTTGTGTCGCGGCCCGTGGCCATGGACTACTTACTCGTCCGATCAGAGATACCATTGTCATGATGCCACCCCTCTGCAGCACGGAGCAAGAGATTGCCNCGGCATGCGAAGCGTTGGGCAGAGCGATAGAGGAGGTAGCGTGAACAAAAAGACGTTCACTCCTTCTTGTTCCTCCTCGCGGTTACTTCATCCCACGGCTCTGCTCCTACTCTTCNNGCCCAGGTTTCGTAGGCATCCTGTAGTTCCCTGGCCTTCCCGGGCATGGAACTTGAGAGATCGTGTAATTCACTGCGGTCCCTGCTCATGTCGTAGAGTTCCCATGGAGCGTCGCGGATCGCTACCAGCTTGTAAGGACCCCGCCGCACCGCGCGGTTGCCCTCGTGNTCCCAGAAAAGCGTACGCTCCTGATTCTGTTCCCNGGTAAAAACGGGCAATAAGCTCCTCCCTTCCATGTCTGCAGCTGGCAATCCCGCTACTGCGAGACAGGTGGGGGCGATATCGATGAGGTGGCCAGGTGTGTGGCGGAGCTCTCCCCGGGCCCCGACCGTATCCGGCCAGTGCACGATCAGAGGGGTAGCCACTCCACCCTCGTGAGTATAGCGCTTGTACATCCGGAAGGGTGCGTTGCTCAGGTTGGCCCACCCGCGGCCGGAACTCGANGACCAACCTCCGCGCCTTGCCCATTCCGCGTAATTGTCCACGCGGGTTTCGGGATGCTTGCCATTCTTCGCAGAGAGGCCGCGCCAATCGTGGACGCCCGTGCCGGGCACGCCGTTGTCCACCATGAATAAAATCAGGGTATTTTCCAGTCTTCCTGCGGACCTCAGTTTTTCCACGACGCGCCCGATATTCTGATCCATTCGGTCAATGATGGCAGAGTAGAGTGCCATCTTGAAATCCAGCTCATCCCGCAGCTTGGTATCGTAGGTGCCCCATCCAGGAACATCCAGTGGCGAAAGGCCCCATTCCGGCTTGATCAGTCCCAGCTTGACCATTCGCTCGTAGCGTTCCTCACGCAGCGTATCCCAGCCCACGTCCCGGAAGCGGCCGCGATACTTTCTGGTGTCCTCTTCCCGGGCATGCAGAGGGAAATGCGGAGCGTTGTAGGCAAGGTAGAGGAAAAGAGGCTGATCGGGATGATCCTCAAAGGCCTCGTCCATGAAGTGCAGTGCATAGTCAGTGAACACATCCGTGGTGTACCACTCCTGTTCCGGGTGCAGGTGATTGGTTGGGGTTTCCGTCCCAGGTAACACCTCCTTGTCATCCAGGAAGACCTGACATCCCTTGAGGACGGTAAAGTAGGAGTCGATAAAGCTACGGGTGCCATAAAAGCGATCAAAGCCGCGGGCTATCGGGGATTGGGCAGGCTTGGTGCCAAGATGCCACTTGCCAGTCATCATGGTGCGGTAACCACCCTTCTGCAGGTGCTCTGCCAGAGTTGGCACATGAGGCAGGATGGTTCCGCGGTAGCTGGCAAGACCCCGGTCTCTGGCCATGTGGCCCATGCCCGCCTGATGTGGATAAACACCGGTCAGCAAGGAGGCCCGCGAGGGGCAGCAGCGTCCAGTGTTGTAGAACTGGGAAAAGCGCAGGCCATTGGCAGCGAGGGCGTCGAGGACTGGAGTCTCGATCTCCCCACCATAACAGCCAAAATCTGAGTAGCCGGCATCATCTGCCAGGATCACTACGATATCCGGCTTTCTCTTTTCTCCACCAAAGACGGCGAGCGGTAGGAAAAGCACGATAAGAGAAGAGAAGAGGACTTTCACGAGCGGAACAAATTATCTGACGGTCACATTCAGGGTCGAGAGCAGTCCATTGATACGGGTCCGGGGAGCTTCCGGGTCGACCGGATTTGCATCATCAGACCCAATGCAGAGACTCTCCTGAGGGTGTCTTTTCAGCAGGCCGCGCGATTTCACCTCAACCGATTTTCCGCCGATCCGGAGAGAGAGCGTTTCCCCCGTCAGGGAGGCCGAGATCTCCATTTTCCTGCCCGGGGAACCAAATGCGATCTTTTGGACGGAGTTTGTGCCGATGCGAACGCTGAAAAAGAGACTGTTATCCCTTGCGTAAAGAACATAGCCCACTGAGGAGCCCCCGTGGGCAACAATAATGCCATGGGGCTTTTTGCCTTCCTCGATTTCCACGGTGGCCTCGATGGTGAAGGGTTTGCCTGACATATCAGGCAGAGATGAGCTGGCGTAGGTATCACCCAGCCTGGCCTCTGCCCATTGGACTGGCTTGACCGGTGACTTCCTCTTTCTTCGTGCGGGTTGCTTGCGGTTGGTCGTGGGATAGAGGGTAACTGGATTCTGTATTGTGCCTGCCGGCCTTTTATTGGCGGCCATGTCTGCGGTCATCTGCGTTGCCAGTGCCTCCAGTTTCGCAACAATGGCGGGATTCTCTTCCGCGAGATTGGTTAGTTCTCCAATTTCTTCTTCGAGATTATAGAGCCGACCTCCTTGCGCCAGATCCGCGTTGCGCTGGCGAATTCCCATTCCCAAGGATTGGGCAGTGAGTGCCAGTTTCCATGGGCCTTGTCGGATCGCCTGCAATCGCGTCCCTTGAAAATAGTGCCAGATCTCACGTGGGGACGTCTCGGTTTTACCGAGCATCCACGCCGAGACATCAATGCCATCGATCTGGATGTCTTTTTTAATCCTGCCACCAGCCAATGAAACAAAGGTGGGCAGCACATCGGTGGTGCCGGCGATACCTGCAGATTCAGTGCCGGGAGCAATGGTTCCTGGCCACCAGACGATGGTGGGTTCGCGCACCCCGCCTTCGAGGGTGCAGCCCTTGCTTCCGCGCAAGGGCCCGGAGACCCCGCCGGCCTTGCCCTTGGAAGCCCACGGACCATTGTCGCTGGTAAAGAGGACAAGGGTATTTTTTTCGATCTCCAGCCGTTCCAAGGCTTTGAGCACCTGTCCGACGCTCCAGTCGACTTCTTCCACCCAGTCGCCGTAGGTGCCATTTCTGGATTTCCCCGCAAAATCCGGATGGGGATAGAGCGGCACATGCATGGCGGTGTGGGGCAGGTAGAGGAAAAAGTTCCGGTCCTCCTTGTGACTGGCCTCCATGAATTTCACGGCCTCCCCGGTGTATTCGCGGGTGATGCGTCGTTGGCCTTCATCTTCGAGGAGTTCAGCCACCTGTTCGTCCCGCATCAGGGGATGAACCCGCTTGCCGTTCGCCGCCGCGGTGCGGCCCATGTCATTGGAGTAAGGAATACCAAAGTAACCGTCAAAGCCGTGGCGCGTGGGTAAGAATTCCCGTTGGTCTCCGAGGTGCCACTTGCCCACACACATGGTGGCGTATCCCAGTTCCCTGAGGTAGTCGGCTACCGTGTGTTCCTCGGGGTTGAGTCCATTGCCTCCGGCGGGAAAAAATACCCCGGGCACACCCACGCGTGGTGCGTAGCAGCCGGTCATCAATTGTGCGCGCGAGGCCGAGCACACGGGGGCGGCATAAAAACTGGTAAGCTTGCGGCCCTCCCTGGCCATACGGTCCAGGTTTGGTGTGCGGTTGAGCTTGGAGCCGTAGGGGCCAATGTCGCCATAGCCCATGTCATCGATGAAGATGAGGACCAGATTGGGGAGGGCCTTCGCGGAGAGGCAAGATGGGAATATTACGAGGAAGGTGGCAATAAGGAGCTTCATACGCCGCTTGAGTCTGACGGTCGGCTTTCCCGGACATTAAGTTCGGGAAGCTCTATTTTTTTCGTTGTCGTGATACGTACGCCGAGGCGACGTGACACGATTTCGAGGGAGCGGTCGGCGTCATCAGTCAGAAGAACGGAGAGAGATCCCTGCTCGTCTGACTTGTTCCGGGCATTCCGCTGGCTCAGGTTTTGTGCGAGAGCGAGAGCGGTGGCGGTGGGGGTGTCTGCCACTGGTTTTCCGAAGACTCTCGCAATCTGTTCCACAAGAAGAGGATAGTGAGTGCAACCCAGAATCAGGGAGCTGCATTCATTGAGGCGCGAGGACACAAAATAATGTTGCAGAATCTCCATGGTGAAGGATTCATCGATGCAATCCTCCTCGATCAGAGGGACAAGCAGGGGGGTGGCTACCGATACCACTTCGGTCGCGGGAGCGGTTTTCCTGAGTGCATTCCGGTAAGCGTTACTTGTTATTGTGGCCCGGGTCGCAATGACTCCGATAGGACCGGTAGTGGTGAGGTTTGCGGCAGCTTCTGCTCCGGGGACAATGACCCCGGACACCGGCAGAGACGTCTGTGAGGCCACGGTCTCAAGGGCTACGGCGGAGGCCGTGTTGCAGGCAACGAGAATTTCCTTTACGCCGGCATTGTCGAGATAGGAGGCGATCTGGGTCGCGTATTCGATAACCGTTCCCGGACTACGGGAGCCATAGGGCACCCGGGCAGTATCGCCAACGTAAATGATATCCTCGTTGGGAAGGTGCCTCTGGATTGCGTTGACCACCGTGAGCCCGCCGATGCCGGAATCGAATACGCCGATAGGAAGGGAGTTCATGGGAAGAAGGAGGCTCTGGCATCGACCAAGCCGGAACTGGTCCGCTTAGGTGATCACAGGATGCCCCGTGTTAAGGAGGAATAGGAAGCCAAACGCGGACCTGATCATGGGGGAATTTTGACTCAGCAAGAGCGCCAAGCCTATGGCAAAAGAGTATTTCCGGTTCTTTTTGCGGGCGAGACGGGCGGAGGGGCAACTTGACACTCGCTCCCGGGGAGAAGATGGCCTAGGAGAGGCAGACCATGAAATCATTATGGACGGTCGTTTGCGCAGGCGCATTCATTTCTGCTCTTCCTGCCTCTGAGATTAGGTGGTCGGGATTACTGGGGCCACACCGGAATGGCTGGGCCGGCCAATTCAAGGTCCCGGAGTTCTGGCCTGAGAAATTGCAAAAAGGTTGGAGTGTGGAGGTAGGAACTGGATACGGTAGTCCTCTGGTGGTGGGCCAGCGGGTCTACCAGCATGCCCGGCAGGGAGCGGAAGAGGTGGTGTGGTGCCTCGACCTGGTGAGCGGAAAACGGCTCTGGCGTAAGAGTTATGCCGCGCCCTTCAAGATCGGTGGTGGAGGGGAGCGTCATGGGAAGGGACCAAAGTCCTGTCCAGTGCTGGCGGATGGCCGTCTCTTTACCCTGAGTATCACCGGAACGATTCACGCCTGGGATGCACAGAGCGGTAGCCTGCTCTGGAGCAAGGATTACAGGAAGAAGTGGGCGGAGGGAAACCAGCCCAACTGGGGGGTGTCCACTTCACCCATCGTGGATGGGGAACGCCTCATTGTGCACCTCGGAAATGACGAGGCGGGTGCGCTCATGGCCTTTGACGTAGAATCGGGCCGGGAAGTGTGGGAGCAGGGAGAACATGGCACGTCTTATTCCTCTCCCCTCCTGGTTGAGATCGGAGGGGTGCGACAGGTGGTGCAGTGGAACCATGAGACCCTAGCGGGGGTAGAGAGCAGGACCGGTAAGTTGCTCTGGGAGTATCCCGCCCCCCACCGCAGTCATAACCAAAACATGCCCACGCCCGTGTTCCACAAGGGCCGGATCCTGCTCGGGGGCGAGAACCGGGGAATCAAGTGTTTGGAGCCGGTACTGAAGGACGGCAGGTGGACGGTGAGCCGTGTCTGGTATCAGCGTAAGGTGGCACTCGACATGAGCACGGCGGTCATCAACGGAGATTACCTCTATGGAATGTCGCATTTCAAGATGGGCCAGATCTTCTGCCTCGACCCCCGGGATGGGACGATCCGCTGGCTCAGTGAAGGGAGGATCGGCCAGAATGTGGCCTTTCTCTCCGTCGAGGGACACGTGGCGGCCCTGCGCTCCAATGGGGAGCTCCGCATCATTGCGGCTGATCCGGCTAGTTACCGTGCCCGGGCCTCCTACCAGGTGGCCCCTGATCAGACCTGGGCTCCCCCGGTCCTTCTCGACAGCAAGATTCTTATCAAGGACCTCAACCGTCTCACTCTCTGGTCCTTTGGGTCCTGAGAGTGGATTCCACTTCCTGTCGTCGAATCGGGTTGCAGTTTCTGCTTTCGGGGCTCGCCGATTTGTTGCTAGCTCGAAGGATCATGAAACTAGTTTTTTTCGCCCTTGCCGCCGCCCTGATCCCCGGGACCTGTGTCCTGGCCGACCACCACGAGTTCAAGACCATCTATGACGGCAAGGACCTCACCAACATCAAGACGGAGGGAAATTGGAAGATCCAGGATGATGGATCTTTGTTCCTAGAGCCACGTCCGGGCGAGCGGGGATGGACCCGCTACGGCTCCTACCTTTGGCTCAAGGATGACTACAAGGATTTCACCGTGGATTTTGAATACAAGCATCCCAAGGGAGGCAACTCAGGGCTCTACTTCCGGATCTACGACGAGTCAGATGCCACGGCCCATGGATTTGAAGTCCAGATCCTCGACTGCTTCGGAAAAAAGAAGCTTGGGCCCCATGACCTTGGAGGAGTGATCGGCACCTCGGGGCCCCTCGTCAACGCTGCGAAGAAGCCAGGCGAGTGGAACCGCATGGTGGTGACCTTGAAGGACAACAAGCTTACCGTGATTCTGAACGGGAAGAAGGTCCAGGATGGACTGGATCTTGTGGCCAAGAAGCGTCCTAACAAGAAGCTGGCGGAAAAGGGGAAGATTGCCATTCAGGATCACGGACAGCCATTCTGGGTGCGCAATATCAAGGTCAAGGCGCATTAGGCGCGAGCGACGACAGGGACCCCTGTCTGGTTCCCGTTGGACCTCAGGCTATTGCCCCTTCTCCTTGGCGGCGGGCAGGTCGCTGGCGCCCCGGAATCCATACATGGGCAGAAGGCGGTAGTAGACCTCGAGGCTGAGAACCGAGAGGGTCGTGGAGACCACGCGGCCCCCTGCATTTGAGTGGCGCCCGCCCGGGTCCCAGCTCCCCCGGTTAGCGCCGATCTTGTTCTGGATTCTGGGAAAAGTATCCTTGAGCCTGTCGTTCCACTCCTTCCAGACAGGCCCCTGATGCTGGTAGAGGGCGAGAGTGGCGTAGTAGACGTAATAATAGTCCGGGTTGTTGTTGAACTTGTGGCGTCCGAGGTATTCAGCCCCCTCAGGCATCCGGGGGTCGGTTGGAGGAACGAGGTCCAGCTGCCGGCAGAACATCCCGCTGGCAGTCATGGCGGGGTTAGGGCCGCCGCCCGTGTAAGCGTAGAGCCCGCCATGCGTTCCGGAGGACACCGAGGTCATGTATTTCTGGGCTCGCAGGAAGGGCTCGTCGGCAACCTCAAGGCCGGCGAGGCGCGCGCTGTGCAGGGCCATGTACTGCCAGGCGGTCACGGAAAGATCGGAGTCGTCACTGGGCTTACCGTCTGCATCGGCTGGATTGTAGCGCCAGCCTCCCCTGCTGGGGCTCTGGGAGGCCACGATGAGGTCGATAGCCCTCTCGGCGGGCTNTTTCAGCTTCGGGTCCTTGGTAAACCCGTAGGCCTCACAAAGTGCTATCGCAGCGATCCCATGACAATACATCCGTCCCCCGCCCCTCAGATCGCCATTCTCCTTCTGCTGCTTGAGGAGCCATTCGAGGGCCCGCTTGACGTTGGCCTGATATTTCCCTCCCTTGTTATGAGTTTCGCCCCAGCCGTAGAAACAGAGGAGCGCTAGTCCGGCCCCCGCGGTATCGAATTCTCCATTGGCTCCATGTTTGCGCATGTCCCAGCGACCGTCTCCCTCCTGATTGCGGGCGAGCCATTCGAGGGCCGAGCCAATGGCCCGCTCGGTAGCATCCGATCCTCCCAGCTGCTCGATCGTCTCAGGCGAGGGTCTCCCACGACGCTTGGTCATGAGCTTGGTAATCGCCCGAGCATCAAGATCGTTCTTGGGTGTTGCAAGCTCGTTAGGAATCAGAGGGTCATTAGCTTGGTCATCTCCGGGGAGGTTGAGCAGGTTGGTAATCGCGTCGCCGGCTCCATCGAGCTCGGGAGGTGCGCCGAGGGCCTCGAGGCCTCGATGGGGATTAACAGTGTCGCCTCCAGTATCCGTAGTCTCCGGGGCTGCATCTGTTTGAGAGACATCCTTTACTTCGGACTCGTTGTCGACCGCAGTGTCCGCAATGGCGCGTTCCCTGGCTTGCTCGGGTTCTACCTGATCCAGAGATTCAGTAGGCTTGAACTCAGCGTCCGTGGGATCGGCAGGTTTCTCGGCAAGCTGCTGTTCGGTGACCTGCTCCTCTTCGAGGGTGGGGTCTTCGGGCTCGGGCAGGAAGGTCTCGGGAAGAGCGGTTAAAACAGTGAGCTCCTTGGTCGGCTGTTTCTGTTCCTGTTCTGATTCTGACTCGTTTAGCTTGGAAGCACGAACGCTGGGAACCAAGGAGGAACGGGAGGTCCGGGTGACTACGGGAACCACCTTGGTGTTTTCCCGCGGCTTGAAGGCGGGTATTTTGAAGTCACTTTCGAATTTCTNCGTCATCACGAGTTCCTTGGTCTCCGCGATCTCGGCCTGCTCGGGTTCACTCTCAAGAGCAATTTCCTCCTCCATGAGCGCCTCGATGCTCACCGTGATTTCGGGTGACTGAGGTTCATCGCCTCCCACCTCCTTTGCGATCAGCCATGCCATGAGAAGCAAGAGGATGACGAGATGGACTGCCGCCGATCCAGCCAGGCACTTGTGGAAAAGGTTGGTGAGGTCCTGCCAGCTTTCCAGAAGGTAGAGAAGAGCGGCAAGAGCGAGGAGGCCAAGGAGGATCCACCAACCAATGCCCTCCATGAGCTCCTTGAAGGATTCCCACTGGTCAAGATTGGTGTAGCCAATCACCTCCCGGGTCGTGGACCGGTAAAGCTTGAATCCCTCGTTTTCTGTCTCGATTCCGGGCTTCGTGCTGAAAAGAAGGTCGAATCCCTCCATGCGGACCGCGGGATCGGTAACGCTCCCCTCGTCGAAGTAGAGGTCAATCCGTTCGGGGGGAAGAGCCTTCCCGCCAATCACACGGCTGAAGTAGATTCCGAATCCGACGTTTTCACTGCGGTCGCGATCCGAGGCGAGGAAGACGTGATCTCCGCGCCTTGTGAGGGCGGTCTGGAGATCGTCAGCAGTGGAATTGAGATGGTCCGCTGGCTCTGCCTTGCCGAACAGAGGAACAGGCGGGGTGGACGGACCGGCAAGGGTGCTCTCTGATTGTGCNGGGGTCTTTTTGTCTTCGGTCGGGGATGCCTGGTTGTCATCGGGTTCCGTATCCGCGAGAGGCGTTTGCTCGAGGAGCTGGGCCACGAAAATGTCATTCCTGCCGGCGCGATTGGAGGAGAAGTAAAGGCGCTTGCCGTCGGCAGTGGGCGCCGGTCCGGTTTCCCGGGCGGGCGAGTTGATCGCGGTTCCGAGGGCCTCCACCCCGGTCCATTCCTGACCATTCCAGCGGGCCACGTAGATATCATCGCCTCCCTGTCCCCCCTCGCGATCAGAGCTGAAGTAGAGAGATTTTCCGTCATGCGAAAAGGCGGGCCCNCGCTCGTTGGATTCTGAGTTGAGGGAGGCCACCCTGGTGGGGCGGGNCCATATTCTTCCGTTCCAGGTCGACTGGTAAAGATCGGCTTGGATGGCCCCGGGATCCGAGCGGACCAGAATCATGGTGGTGCCATCAGGGGAGAAGGCAGCCTCCAGACGTCCTGAGGCTTGGTTGACTGGATCCGGCTCCTCGGGGGATCCTTCTTCCCTGAAGAGGTTTTGTCTTGGATCTTGCCAGAGGACATACCGCTCCTTGCCGTCCTGGACTTCGACTCTGGTTCCCTGGTCGTCCGTGAAATAAGACCAGATCTCCTTACGAAGTTTGTCGTGGAGAAAAAGTCCGACTCCAAGCATGACCGNAAGAGCAGCCAGCGGCAGGAGCCAGCGGGCCTTGGAAGGCAGCTTGGTTGCCGGTGGTGGTTCGGGTCTCTTTTGTTCCGGTTCGGACATGGCCGTCTGCCTGGGTTAGGGCTAAGAGGCAGGGTCAGGTGGAGTTTTTTCGGGCAGGGATCCGCGAGGCGGTCGCTTGCCCGTCGACACGGCTCNCTTGGTGAGCCATACAAACCCCGTTAGGGAGATGAGGAGCAGAAGGATCCAGGGAAGATTGCCCATGATCCAGTTCAGGTCGGGCATCTTGGTGAGATCGAAGCGACGGACTACCCTTTTGCTTCTGGNACTGTAGAGNGCATTCCCATTTTCGTCGCGGTCAGAGTTGAAGAGAAGGTGAAATCCGGCATTACGAACGGCGGGGTTTGTGTCGTCACCCTTTCCATTGATTTCAGGCCCAAGGTTCTTGGGCTGACCGTATTTGTTGGCCTCCGTCCGCCCAAGGCGGGAGCGCCAGAGATCTGATTCGCCCTCTCCGCCGTCTCGTTCAGAGGCAAAGTAGAGGAAGTCTCCATGGTCGGTCAGGACCGGGCCGGTATCGTTGGCTGGAGAACTGACATCCTCAAGGAACCTCGCATGGCGAAACAGCGGAGTTTCAGCGAGGTCGGCAAGGTCTCTGCTCGTGCCGGTAGGCCCATTGGCATCGGGTTCCCAACCCAGTCCGTAAAGCGGACTATAGCGGTAATGCGCTTCCAGACAGAGGGTCACCAGAGCGGTGACGATCACCTTTCCCATTTGTCCGCCGTGCCCGCTGCCGGTCTTCCAGGATCCATCAGGATTCTGGGAGTTCACAAAACCCGGGTGCATTTTCTCCATCCACTTCCGCCAGGCGGGACCTTGGTGCTGGTAGGAGGCCACGCTGCCGTAGTAGGCGTGATAAATATCGTCCAGATTGAATCCCTGCCGGTCAACGATGGCAGAGGATTCATAGGCCTTGGCCGTGTTGGAGGAGCGGCCTAGGAGCTGGGAGCAGAAGAATCCCGCAGCATTCAGCGCCGCGGTTCCTCCACTCGCTCCGGTATAGCCGTAAGCACCCTTGTTTTTGCCNTGACTGACGTCGTCGAGGAACTTCGNCGCGCCCTCCATGGTCTTGTCTGGAACAATGAGGCCGGACATCTCTGCACTGGCCAGAGCCATGATGAACCAGCCGGTGACCGAGAGGTCTCCCGCCTGATTGGGCTTGTAGCGCCATCCGCCGCCCTCGTGCTGGGTCTCGCTGATAAAGTCGATGGCAGCCTGAGCCTTCGGGCGCAGGTCGGTGTCCTTGGTCACACCGTAGGCTTCCACTACGGCAAGGGCCGCGATCCCGTGGTCGTACATGGCATTGCTTTTTGGTTTTGCGCCCCGGAGATCACCGGTTGCCCCATTCTGCTGGCCTACCAGCCACTCGATTCCCCGCTTTACGGTGTCCTGGTATTTACATTCCTCGTCATGAACTTCCCCCCGGCCATAAAAGGCGAGAAGGGCGAAAGCAGTGGCCGCCTGATCGTGACCGCCCTGGCCCCCGGACTTGCTGATATCCCAGCGGCCGTCCTCTTCCTGAGTGCTCGCGAGATAGGCGAGCCCTTTGTCGACGGCACTCTCGGTTTCCACGCTCCCGCCGAGTTTTGACATTATTTCGGGGTCAGCGAGCGCACTTTCTCGTAGCGAGTAGAGCATGCTCAACTGCCGCTCCACGATCAGGTCAAAGGTGGTTTCCCCAGCCCTGTCCGCAGCGTAGAGGTCAAAGTTGCCCTTGCGGTCCTCCACGTCCTCAAGCATGGCAGCTACTTTCTCGGAAGTGTCGGTAGCGCGGCGTGGCTGATTTGAGGCGAAGTAAAGAACCAGATTGTCGGGTGCGATATCAGGATCAATTTCGTCGAAGGGGGTGTTCACCCGGGGCGTCAGAGGCAGAGGCCATGCGTATTCGGCACCATCCCATTTCGAGACCCAGATATCAAATCCCCCCTGTCCTCCGGGACGGTCGCTGCTGAAATAGAGGAGCTCCCCATTGCCACTCAGAGAGGGTGAAATCTCATGGAATGCGCTGTTGAGTGCCCGCATGGGCCGGGGTTCCTTCCAGTTGTTGCCGTCCCACTCCCGCAAAAAGAGGCTGGCGTTGCCACTGTCCCTCCCGGAGCTGTAGATCATGCGGGCTCCGTTCGACGAGATAACAGGAGTTCCAATGTCCTCCTCCGGTCCGAATCCGCTTCCGGCAGGCTCTGCATCCTCCCAGAGAACATATCCGGGGGTAACGTCGCGGGCGACCTGATTAAAGGCTATTTGGTCGGTGTATGTGTGCCAACGGTCGGGCCTGAGATAGAAAAGAGACCAAAGGAGAAACACGAACACGAGGACCACCGCCATCCAGAAATAGGCACGGAATCGTTGTTTCCGGGTGACCCCGAGAATCATCCGCTCAGGGTTGGGATCGTCCCCTTTGGGTATAGGCATCTGCGGGCTCATGTCTTATCAGGTCACTTTTCAGTTCGGACCGCGATGTTGGCCTCCGGGACTCCCACAAAACGGCAGATGGACATCACGTTGGCCAGATAGAGGTGCTTGGATTCCTTGTCACAGCGAACGAGGACCTTGATCTCAGGTTTTTTCTCGCGCTCCTCCTTCATCCATTCGGTGAGTTTTTCCTCCGTCACGGCCTGCCCCATTACGACGTACGCTCCGTTGTCGCGGATATTTACCTTGATCAGGTTTCCTGCAGTCTGGGTGAGGGACTGATTGCGGGATTCCACCGGAAGTTTGACGAGGTGATCGACCTCTTCCTCCTTGAAGGTGGTGGTGACGAGGAAGAAAATGATGAGGATAAACATGACGTCGATCATGCTCGAGATATTGATGATCTCGCCCTGCTCGCTGTCCCTGCTGCGAATTCTCATAATTCGGTTGGTTAGGTGGTGAACCCTAGGCGATTGCGTGATCGGCGGGAGTGCTCCTCTCTCTCGCATGGTTGACGATGAAGTCGGTTCCGACCTCGTCGATGTGATCAATTATTTTATCAACGCGCGACTGCAGGAACTGGTAAAGAAGCAGGGTTGGGATGGCAATGGTGAGGCCTGCAGCTGTTGTCACAAGGGCTTCATAAATTCCGGTTGCAAGATCTGCGGTTTTGGCAGCTCCACCGCTCTGGGATGTGCGCTGGAACGCATCGATCATCCCATAAACAGTGCCTAGAAGACCCAGAAGTGGAGAAACGGCGGCGATGATGGAAAGGCCGCGAAGGCTCCTCTTCAGTTTGTCGGCTTCTCGGATCCCGGCGTCTTCGATCGCCTTGGCGACTGCTTCATGTCCCGAACCACGCCATTGAAGGCCCGCTTTGAAAACGTGCCCTGCGCTACCCGTGCTCTCCTCGCAATACTGCTCTGCAGACCTGCCGGAGGGATCGGAGTCCCAGGCTTCTCCCAGCCCCTTTAGAAAACCGTTGGGAAGAACCCTGTCGCGGTTCAGGGAGATGAATCGCTCCAAGGCCAGTGCCAGGGCGATGATGGAGGCAATACCGAGCGGGATCATGATCGGTCCTCCCTTCTTGATCAGGGTCCACATGGTTTCTTTCTCCACCCCGGAATCCGCCCCGGCCTCTGCGGCGAGGACTGAGGTCGTGAGGGCCATGAGGAAGAGGACAAATATGCCTGCAGCTTTTTTCCAAGGTTGATTTTTAATGTAGTTGGTCATGGGAAAAATTGAGTGATCAAGGGGTCTTTCGTTTATCCGCTGCTACGGAGCTGATCGAGGTACTGGCGGGCCACAATTGCCGCCTTTTCATTAGGGTAGCGGGTGATGACATCCTTGAAGCGCTCCTTGGCTTCCCCGCGCTTATCCTGCGCGAGGAGGACGCGGCCAATTTCAAGGATGCCCTTGGCCTGCCACGCGGGATACTTTTTATAGTGGATTTCAACATTCAGGAACTCCTTCACCGCTTCCTCGTACTTCTGCATGTTGAAATAGCACTCTCCGGTCTGGAACCGGGCCCGGACTGTCCAGAGGTCTACTGACTTGTCGGCCTCAAGGAGGGGGGCGTACTGGCGGATGGCTTCCCCCGGCTTGTCTGAATTCTCAAGCGACCACGCTAGTCCGAACTGGGCGTTGCGTCTCCACTTGCTTTCCGGGAAGCGCCCGATGAAGTCGCGATAGGACTTGTAGGCGCTGGGATGTTCAGCAGTTGCGCTCTGCATTTCCGCGAGGCGCATCAGCATGGACTCCGCGAGGACGGGCCGCAGGTTGCCCTGCTTAATGCCCTCGGCAAAATGCGCCCGGGCGACCACGGTTTCCTTCAACTTGTAACGGGATTCTCCAGCTTGGAAGCACATGGAAGCCCGGAGCTTGGAATCGGGGTATTTGACGAGCAGTTCCTCGAACATCCCGGCAGAGGTCTGGTAGTCATTCTTGCTGAAATGAGCGGTAGCCAGCTGGTAGAGCAGATCTTCCCGGAGGGCTTCCTCCTTGACGTCGGCGAGAGCCTTCGTAAGGCGTTCAATGACCATGTCCTGAGCTCCGCCCTTCAGATTCAGCTCCGCGAGTTCACTTTGGACCTTCACCACGAGAGAGCTGTCACCATACTTGCTCAGGAAACGTTCATAGAGTTTGGTAGCTTCCGGTTCCCTCTTCTGCTTCCGCTCACACCAGGCCCATTCGTAGAGAGCCTGATCCGCAAATTCAGAATCTGGCCACGTGTCTGAGACCTTGCGCAGGTGAACCGCCGCAGGACCCCACCTTTCCAGTCGCGCGAGAGAAAGTCCGGCGTAGTAGGTGACCCGCTGGATTTTCTCATGCTGGGGATAGCGTTGAAGTATCTGAGGGAAGAGGCTTCCGGCCTTGTCGAACTGCTCCAGCTGAATGTAGGCAAGGCCCTGTTGTAAAGCCGCATCGGCAGCGAGTTCATGCTGATGTTGCTTGGCCACCTCACCGAAATGCAGGGCGGCAGGCTCATGCTTTTTCTCGGTGGCATTGACCCAGCCGAGGAAATAATTCACCCGAACCCTTTGCGGGGGGGCCCCCCTCTTGAAGGGGTCCTTGTTCTGTTTATCCTCATTGAGGAACCGCTCAAGGGACTGCCGGGAAAGAGAGAGATCTTCGGCCTCATAGGCAAGCCGCCCCTGTTCTGCAAGGGCGATAGGAAGGTGTGGCGTGGGGCCAGGGTAGAAGCGCGTAAGGGTTTCCAGATGCTCGAGAGCTTTGCCGGATTCCTCCTCCCGGTCATATGCGACGGCAAGTTGAATCAGGGCGGTGTCGACGTTTGGCTCGGTCGAGACCCGCTGGCTGTTCTTTCCCTTCTTTTCCACCCGGGTGGCAATGAACGTCTCGAGGGGCTCCAGACTCGCCTTCCACTGTTCCTTCTGGAAGTGGGAGTTGCCCACCAGGAAAGCCAGCTGTGCAAAAAGGGGGCCCTCAGGCTTGCTGGCGAGGAGGGGCGTAGCAGCCGCGAGGGATTGATCCCAGCGGCCTTCATGGTGATGGATCTGGGCGATCCGGAATGCCGCTGCGAGGGTATTGGAATGGTCCTCGTGGGCCGCGAGAAATTCCTGATAGGCCTTGATTGCGTTATCGGCCTGGCCGAGTAGGAACATATTTTCAGCCCGTAGGAAACGGGTGTCGCCAGACATTTCATGGTCCTTGAACTTGGACAGGTGTTCATTAGCGAGGTTGAGGCTCGTATTGTAGTCGCCGAGTTTATGGTAGCAGGTGGCCCTCTGGGCCAGGACTTCCGCAAACTGACCGAAGACTCCGCCGTTGATGCGTCCTAGAGCATCGGCCGCAGTCTTCCAGTCGGGATTGTTGCGACTCATCAAGGCGTTAGCATAGTCAAAGCGCAGGTCGTCATTAACTGGGGCAATATTGTGGTAATTCCTGACCGCAGGCTCGAGGGTGGCCGCGGCCTGATCGTAATTTGGTTTTTCGAGGCGAGAAAACACACGTGCGAACCACAGGTTTGCGCGAGCTCCCAAGGAACCATCGAGACCGGTGAGCCTCGACAGGCTATTGCGGGCTTCGTTGAATTTCTCCTGCTCCAGAAGGCACCTTCCGATGTAGAGCTGGGCCTCCCTGATATTGGGGTTCTCCTGCTTCTGGGCCTCGGGCCGGGTTTCAGGTTCCGATTTCAGGAAGGCCTCAAACTGCTCTGCCGCTCCGGCCCAGTTAGCGAGGATGAATCTGGTGACCCCGAGCCGATAGTGGCATTCCGTTTTGTCTGATCCCGTCAGCCCGGACAGGGCGGCCACGAATGCGGGTTCAGCTTTCGCATGTTTTTTAACGATCGTGTAGCACTCGCCCAAGAGGTAAGAGGACCTGATTTTCCAGATTACAGCGGCTTCCAGAGAACCTACCTTTTCGAGTTGGCCGGCAGCATCTTCGTAGTTCTTCAACTGGTAATTGGCGAAGCCCTGCTGGTAGAGCCCCCGGGCGGCCTGGTCAGCAGTCAGCTGGGCCTTAGCAAGTTGGGTCGCCCAGGTGTTGACCTGGTCCCACTCTCGCTTTCCGAAGTAAATGTCGCAGATTGCGGCCAGCGCGGATGCCTTGTAGGCAGGGTTCTGGAGGCGGGACTGTTCCTTGATGAAGTGGTCGCGCGCCTGATCTTTCTGGCCACTTCGCAGGAGGCATTGTCCCTGCATCAGGATAATTCGGTCCCGGCTCACTTCTTTCGGGAGATTGGGTTTTGAGAGCAGGGCAGTCAGCAGGGGGATCGCTTCAACATACTGCTTCTGCGCGTAGAAACTGAGGGCGAGTCCCTGCCGGGCCTGGTCCGCTTTGGGATGAGTGCCGTGCTTCTGAAGGAACTCCCGAAAACCTCCTATGGCCGCAGGATAAAGCTTTCGGTTGTAAGCTCCTGTCGCGAGGTAATAGAGATCGAGGGCGGGATCTTTCTGTTGCGCGCGGAGCTGTCCGGGGTGAAACACCGGAAAGGCGAGAAGCAGAATGCAAATGATTGCGGACTTGCTGCATGTTATTTTCGCCATCACTCCCACCCTGACCAAGGAGCGAGGGGCTGTCATGCTCATTCTTGGGGTGAAAGAATAAAGGTCCGCCGGAGAACCCTACACTATCGTGTGATGATATGGCTTTATCGGGATTACTCAGGGTGCGGAGGAGCCTTCCCTGCCGCAGCCTACAATTCAATAAAGTTCAACTCTCAAGATCCCTGAAGGGGTCGCCTGTGGTATGGGGAGTAATGGTCCTCCCGAGCTGGAAGAAGAAGCATACAAGATGGCTTTGGCCCGCAATCCGAGGTTATATGAGCCATGGCCTATATAGCATATGTTCGCGAGGAGGAGGCTCAGGGGATTTTGTCTGACATCTACGAAGCGGCGAGAACACGAGCTGGTGGAGTAGCGCACATTATCAAGGTTATGAGCCGGGAACCGGAGGCTCTGGCGGGCTCCATGACCTTCTATCTCAAGCTCATGAAGTCTCCTAACGGGCTCTCTGCGATGAGGCGTGAAATGCTGGCAGCGGTCGTGAGCAATATCAACGATTGCTATTATTGAACACTTTCCCATGCGGCTGAGTTCGGCCGTGAATCAGGGGATGAGTCCGGGGCACACCAACTGGTTTTTGACTACAGGGAAATGAGGCTCTCTCCTGCGGATCGAGCGCTCTGCGACTACGCGGTGAAGCTGACTCTTGCCCCGGGGGAGGCCGGAGAGCCTGACCTTGAGCGGTTGCAGGAGGAAGGCTTCAGCGAGGAGGCCCTTACCATTGCCGTGCAGGTGATAGGCTACTTCAATTATATAAACCGCGTGGCAGACGGGCTGGGAGTGGACCCCGAGGCATGGATGGCTCCTGATCCCGGGGAGTGGAGGAGGAAGAAGGCCGATTGGGGGCGGGGGTCTCTTCCGAGTTCCTAGTCCCGCAGCGGCAGATCCTATCTTGGATATCTGCATCATCCATGATACTCCAAATCACACATACANAGTGCGTTTTCTTCATCTAGAGCCGCTCTTCTTGCGGACCTTTGTGAAACCCAGTTTGTCCTTTTTGCCATGAATCATCACGCCCGACCAACGGGCAGGGATGCCTCCCTTCCCTGATGGACCTCTTCATAATCATAGTCCTTTTCTGCTTGGTGTTCATGACAGGGATCATGTTCCTCGATCGCAGGAATATGTTTATCCTTTCGCTGCTCCTCCTTGTGAACCTGCTGTTCTGGTATCTAGCGGTGGGGCGGGGGATGGCCTTCCTCTATGAAGAAAACAGCTGGATCGAGAATATTCAGGCAGGGCTGCTACTGGGAAGCGCCGTAATTTTTGCTTCTTCGGCGTTCTCCCATGANGCGAGAGCTCGAGTGCTGGCGCTGTTGCTGGCGCTTCTTTGCTTCATCTTTTCCTTCCGGGAAGTGGATGTGGATGAACTTGAAGTTCCCGCGTGGTTGATCTTCCTGCTCGCGGAGGAGGGCAGGGCCATCTTTTTTGTCATGGCCCTCGGGCTTCTGTTGCTCCTGCTGAGGCATGCAACCTACTACCTNGCCAATAGGATGCGATACCTTCGGTCCTCGCTCGGGATCTACTTCCTTCTGGCAGCCATCCTCCTCGTGGTTCTGAGTGGGGCTTTCGAGAAGGATCTCTTCGGGTCCCGATATCATGTCTTCTACGAGGAGCTCTCCGAGCTGCTGGCGTATTGCATGTTGTTTGCCGCTTCCCTCGATCTGCCGAGAGCGCTCAGGAGAATTGAAATGCAGGCAGGCCCTCAGGAAGGGTAAGTGCTGCTTCCAGATTTTTCNTCGAGGGTGGAAGTTCCTAACGTTGTTGTGGAACAATGGTGAGTTTCTCCTGGTCATTCCCACGGCTGATGGTGAGAGGGTAGTCCTTCCCGGGTTGAAGCTTGCGGAGGACTGCAACCAGTTCCTCGGTATTGCCAACGGCCTCCCCATCAAGTTCACGGAGGATATCGCCCACCTGCAGTCCNGCCTGNGCGGCAGCCGAGCCCTCCTGGACGGTGGTGACCCGGATGCCTTTCTCAACGGGTTCGAACTGGATTCCGAGACGCACCCTTGGTGCATTTCGTCTCCGGTTGCGCTCCACCTTTACGTAACCGGGGGCTTCGGGGAGACGGGCCAGTTCTTCCGTCATCTCCCTCACATACCCAGTGACCGCGAGCAGCCCGGGGAAGTTGAGCGTCTCGATTGTATCCCGGGGAGTGTGATAATCATCGTGGAGCCCGGTAAAGATCGAGAGGATTGGGATTCCAGCGTTGTAGAGAGGCGTGGAGTCGGTGGGCAGAAAAGGGCTGGCGGATCGGAGAACCTTCATCTCGTCTGGTTTTTCGATCTTGTCGAGGACGGCTTGCCAGTCGCCACTGGATCCGGTTCCCTGGACGTTCANGCCCTCCTCCGTGAGTCGCCCAACCATATCGAGATTGAGGTAGGCTGCTATCCGGGGATAAAGAGCACTTTCCCGGGTGCCCTCTTCAACATAGGCGGTCGAGCCGAAGAGGCCCATTTCCTCTCCTGACCATCCGGAAAATATGAGGTCGCGCTTCATCTTGAGTGAACCCGCCGCTTTCATAGAGGTAAAGTGCTGGGCCAGCTCCATCATCACGGCNACGCCAGAGGCGTTGTCATCTGCGCCGAGATGAAGAGCCNTGGCCTGCTCTCCCTGGGCCCGGGTCCCGCCCCGGTTGCCATAACCAAGATGGTCGATATGCGCCCCGATCATGATTGCCTCTGCTGCTGGTTCGGTTCCTACAATGAGACGACCGATCACGTTGCGACCCTCATCTCTGTTCTTGACGATGCCAATCCGGGTCGAGATTTCGCCCTCAAGGNAAAATCCTTTTACCTGTTTCCCGTCCGAATAGGAACGGAAGAGCTTTTTCAGGGCAGTGAGTTCCGGCTTGCCGGTAAGCAGCGGAGCGGCGAGGCGATCGCTGATGCAGAGTGCGGGCAGGATGGGGCCTCCCCCGATCTCCTGACTTAGCGGAAAGAGCTCTGTTGAAATTTCTTCATTGGTGCCTTTCACGAAAATGATCCCAGCTGCGCCCTTCTCTTTTGCTAGGTTGGCCTTAACAATGAGGGGACCGGAGCCTCGCAACGCGGGGCGGGACTCCGGCACGCCACGAAGAACTATGATCCATCGCCCCTTGGTTTCGATACCGGCAAAGCTGTCATAGTCTCCCGTAGAAATGCCAAAGCCCGCAAAAACAGCTTCAGCCTTTGTCTCCCCGGAAGCTGAAATCGACAGAGGCTGGTAGTCTTTACCAGGCGCTATCATGCTTTTAAAGCCCTCCGGAACCCTGCCCTCAAAGGTGAGTTGGTTCACTCCGTCCATGCGCATTCCGGCTGGGAAATCGAATGTCTGGAAAAATGACTGGTCGGGGCCTTCCGGTGCCAATCCGAGTCCGCGAAAGAATGTGGCAAGATAGGCAGTTGCCATGCGTTCGCCCTTGTCGCCGGTCCCTCGCCCCTCGTACTGGGCGGATGCCAGCCGGGTGACGTATGTCCGGAGATCCCCCTCTACTATTCCGGCGGCCGACTGTTTCAGGGCCCTTTTGCCTTGTTTGTTGGCGATTCGCTCTGCTTTTTCGAAGGTCTCGGCAGTTGCCTGGAGGACTAACAGGCAGCCAAGGACGAGAGGTATCAATCTCATGAGAGAAGCGGATACACCAAACAAGNTGACAGGAAAAGTGCTAGCTCGTCCGATGAAGACTGNCCTTGCTGCCTGACTGAGGAGGAAGGAGGCGCGCTACTTGGTCTTCCGTGAGACTATCTTGCCGTCAATGATGACTCCAGTACAGTGGGTTACCGTTTCAAGAGGGTCGCCATCAAACAGGGCAAGATCTGCCTCAAGGCCCGGCTGGAGAGATCCTATGCGTTTTTCGAGGCCGAGAATTTCTGCTGCTGCCGACGTGCACCCTGCCAGTGCGACTTCATGGGGAAGTCCATAGGCGACGGAGAGCGCTGCCTCGAAATGTACCACCCGCGTTTTTGGCACATACGCCTCGTAGCCTGATTGAAAGGCGAAGGGAATTCCCGCGGCATATAGTTTGGCCGCAAGGGTAAAGGTAATATTTTCGTTTTCACCGTAGGGACGTGCCATGGTGNGGTGGATGATCACNGGGACTCTGGCCTCCTTGATTTCATCGAGCAGCAGGTAGGCCTCCGAGGCTCCGTCAAGGATCAGCGGAAAATTGAACTCTCGCTGGAGGCGCAGGGCGGCAGCAATATCCTGATGACGCTTGGCAGTCACAAGCAACGGGGCCTTCCCTTCAAGGACCGCAGCCATCGCATCAAGCCTCAGGTTGGGATCTGGTTTCTCGCCCTCCTCCACCTCATTTCTTTTCTTGAGGTGGCGTTGTGCCTTGAGGAGATGCTCGCGCAGCATCGCAAGGGACTTGGCCCGTGTTCCCGGAGATTTCCCTCCTTTTCCAAAGCCAGCCGACCCGAGGGTGCTTGCCACCATCGCGAAAGGGCGAAGGGTGTTCTGCCCGGGGTCGGTAATAGCACNAATGTTGGTCTTCAGGATCATGGTCTGGCCCGCCACCAGTGCGCCCGGGGCGTGTCCGGTATGAATGGTGGTGACCCCCAGTTCGCGGATCCATTGCACCAGAGGGTCCCTTCCGTTGTAGGCGTCAATGGCCCTNAGCTCGGGTTGGATAGGGGCCGAGGTTTCCAGTTGCTCCTGGTCGTGGCGATCCAGATTAAGGATTCCGGACAGGCCTACCGTGGTGTGAGCATCAATAAAACCAGGGGTCGCGACCTTTGCNTTCAGGAGGCGGTATCCCCCGGGGATGCCTACCTCAGCACGNGGGCCCACTCTTTCGATCCTGCCGTCTTTTGAGCAGAGAACCACACCGTCATGGAGCGGCTTCAGGTCTCCGGTCATGGTATAAAGCATCTCTGCCTGAACCGCTAACTGAGAGCTCGCGGCAGGAACACAAATGAGAAGTAAGCTGGCAGCCAGGGGGTAAATTCTCATAGGAGCGTCCTGTTATCTGTAAAAGCAGCAGCCACTTGCCTGCCTGCGGTGTCCNGCGCCGAAACCTCCCTCAGCCCAGAGCCGGTCCCGGGGATCCTCAAGATCGAACACCTTGGTCCCCTCCACGTGGGTCTCCAGAACCCGCGTGTAGATGGAAAGGGGGTCTCCGTTCAGAATAACAAAATCAGCCTTTTTGCCCGCGGTGAGGGATCCGGTGTTCTCTGCCTGATCCATCATCTCTGCTCCCGCGATGGTTACCGCCTCGAGGGCCTTCTGGCGGGACATTCCGGACCGGACTGCAAGTCCAGCACTGCGAAGAAACCACCTGGAGTCGTTAATCGGGTCATCGGTATGGAATGCCGTCAGGACGCCACGCTTTTCAAGCTCGGCCCCGTTTTTCCATTCGAGATCCCGGGCCTCCAGCTTCCCTCCAGGGGAGTCTAGGTAAATGATGGAGCAGGCGACCCCGGCTTCCGCAATCTCGTCTGCCACTTTCCATGCCTCGGAAACGTGGTGGAGTACGACCCTGAATCCAAATTCTTGTTTGAGNCGGAGCACGGTGATGATGTCATCGTGTCGATGAGTGTGGTGATGCACGACCTTCCTTCCCTCAAGGACATCAACCAAGGCTTCCATGGCGAGATCGCGCTCGGGAGGGTCCCCTTCATCCCCCGCAAGCTTGTCTCGATATTGCTGGGCCTTGAGGAATTGGGATCGAACCAGGGCCGCGGATTTGCCTCGGGTCCCNGGGGATCCACCAGATCCCTTGATGGAATTTGTACCATTGGCCATCTTTATGCCGCCTGCCATGGAGCCATCNTCGTTGCGGAGTGCCAGTTCCTCTACAGTAACCCCATCCCGGAGCTTGAGATACGCGGTCTGGCCCGAGAGGAGATGACCGGAGCCCGACATNAGATTGGCCATCGTAATACCTCCCGCCCTCGCCTTCTCAAGGGTGCTATCGAGGACATCAATCGAATCGAGGACNCTGACTCCGGGCTGAATGGGAGAAGATCCGTCGCCTCCCTGGACTTTCCCAACGTGAGAGTGAGTGCAGATCAGGCCCGGGAACAGGATCTTGCCCTTCAGGTCGATGACCTCGGCTCCCTCGGGAATGGTGACTTCGCCTCGTTTGCCGACGGCCGCGATGGACTCTCCTTCCACAAGGAGAACGCCATCTGCGATTTCCGGGGCCGTGACGGGAATGATCCTGGCCCCCACGTAAGCCTTGACCGGNGATGGGTCTTCTGCCCCGCCACCCAGCGACCCTACCGCGATGACCGCGAGAAGNACCAGTGGAATGAGGTAACGCAAGGCGGCAAGCATGAGAACCTCTTACAGCACCGGGAAGCGCTTCGCCACTGGGAAAAAAGGAGAGAGTAGGGTGTATGATTTAAGACTACGGAAGCCAGTCAGGNAATGATTTTCAGCTGTTNAGGGAGTTCCAGGGAGAGGAAATTCTCATGAAAATCATCAAGCAGCGCATGCGAGGACCAGCCGAAACTATCGCGGNAGGCCGCTTCGAAACCTCGTTTCTCCAGGAGCTTGAAGAATTTGACCCGATAGGCGTCCTCACTCGACCTGCTGATGAGAAAGGCGATAAACCATGCGCCGAGGTCATAGGCGATCCGAGCCCTTCCGCCATAGGGAATATCCCTTATGTTTTCTCCCTTCCGAAGGCTGCCCACCGAACGAAGCTTCCGTCCCATGACCTGTTTCAGGTAGCCGGTGCTCACTCCCTCCTGTCGTGAGTAGAGCAACTGGGCCATATATTCCGCTCCTCCCTCCCCCCACCAGGGATTAGGCTGGTTGAGGTTNTCNCGAACCTGCTCCTTCCTGCTGCGGATATGCGCGTGCTGGTAGACGTGAAAGTATTCATGCAAGACAACAGGCTTGTAGTCCTCCTCTTCCGGCCCGGGATTTTTTCCGGACATTGTGATAATGAATCCCGACCACTGATCCCGTTCATTCCTGCGGGTGTTCAGGCCGGCATTGCCGTCCCGGGCATAATCCGTGAAGTTNTGGCTCCTGTTGAGACAGTTCTTGAGAAGAATAGACGGGTCTCTCTGCCGTCTGNGATCACAATACCGTTTGTCGAGTTCCCGGGCAGCCTCTTCGCTTTTCCCGACAATCCAGAATTCGAGAGGGCCGAAGTTTCCCCACGCCCGGGAGGCGATTTCATACCACTGCCGCGTAAGCTCTACTTGGCTTCCGGGAACATCGCTGGCGGCGTAAAATTCTGCGGGCCTCGGGGTTGTCTTCCCCCATGTGTCGACCTCAGCAGAAACTTGGCTCGAGCCCTGCACGAGGACAACAAGGACAATGATGATCTGCGAAATATGTTTCNTGCGGACAAATGTTCTTCGTTCTGAGGATGTGGTCGGGAAGGTGCCGGACATACTTACCGGCATGACCGAGGGCTTGAGGCACAGGAACGGGTTTCTTTCATCATCAGACTGAGAAATCTGCCATTTTAGGTGGCNCAGAAGGGCCTTCTGTGTCGATAGAGGGCACGGAGATAGATCTCCTGGATCACTGCTTTTTTAAGGAGAGGAGCCAGCCCAGAAGGTCGTTAAATTCGTCTTCCTGGAGCAGGTGCCCGAAGGTGGAGGGCATCAGGGAGCGGGGAAGGGTTTGGCTCTTGGTGATTAATCTCTTCGGGACCCGGTGTTCTCTGCCTGTGGGATCGACAAGAAGAAGAACTTCTCCTGACTCTCCCCGGACAAATCCGGCAGTAGTCGTTCCATCTTCAAGGTCAAGGGTGGTCAGGTAGAAGTGAGCATCGACGTTGCGGTTGGGGTCAAGAATATCCTCGCACAGCCGCGCGGGTCCGCGGGCTCCAATTCCGTCCAACTGGGGGCCGAGGAGCGCACCCTCACCAGCGACCTGATGGCATGAAGCGCAGTGGATCTTGAAAACAACCTTGCCCCGCTCCATTCTGGGCTGCGCTTTATCGAAGGATTCAATGCGTTCCCTGATGANCTCTTTGAGTGTGCTGTGCTCCTCGTCGGCTGGAGCGCTGGGGGAGGGTGTGGGGAGGGAGTGAAGAAAGGGTTTCNGCTGGACGCGGAGCTCGGCAGGAGCGCTCACCAGAAGGACACGGGCGAGATCCTCAAGGAGTTCCCCATGGGCAGCGGAAGGGGCGAATGATTCCACCCGGGTGACCTGAGGAGCAAAGCGGGTTATCCCCAGCCAAGCAAAGGAGGACCCATTGTCTCCGTCCACGATCTCCAGTTGGACCTGCTGGCCGTTTGTGAGAGAGAGGTCCCATTCAACTCTNATGGCCTGATCGCTCCTCGGGGGATAGACACGTTGCAGTTCATTGCCTGTCCTGACGTCCAGCAGACGGGCGAAATTTTTCCGGTGAGGCGGCTGGTCGGGATGTCCACGGTGTCCGCAAATCCAGAATGATATTGTGGTGGGGCAGATAAAGGGGCTGCTTTGCAGAATCCCGGTCCGGGATTCGGCCCCGGGTTTGCCGGTCGGGAGGCTGGAAATGAAGTTTACGGTCTTTCCGTCCTCGCAGGTTCTTTTTTGGACCACCCATGGGCTAGCGCTTCCGGGATGAGCGGGGTGTGAAGTGGAAGACCATGGGCGCTCCGGTCCCTCCGCCAGAAGAGTGCGGGCGATATCCTGTCCCATGCCTACCAGCGAAGGTGAAAGTTTCAGCTCGCCGCGCTCCTGCCTGCCTTTAACCAGAGCGTTGAATTGTGCGGCCCTGATGTCCGGGGGCCGGGACTGCTGTCGCTGCATCCATGCAATAGCTCCTTCCTCTGTCTCTTGCTCTCCATGGCGAGCGAGATGGCTGAGGATCTCAAGAGTATGACGTAGACGGGGCTTCTTGCTCAGGCGTTGCAGGAGGAAGGAAGCGGANGGGGCTGTCGGGCTTGCGAGGGCGATATCGGTNGGAAGAAGCCGGGATACTGTTTCTCCTCCGAGGGAACCGGGGATGGCAAGCTGCGAACGGATGGCCATGCGGATGACATGTCGCAGGTGGGTATCATCGGCCCTTTCCCGGTAGTAGAGCTCGAGGAGCGGCTCGAGGGCGCCTGCACGGGGTTTCTGCTGGAGCTCGGCTGCTGCTGCACGACGAATATGGGGAGACCTCGACTGGAGCTCTTGCACCGGGTTGGAGCCGGGCGTCGAGAGGCTCATGGGCCCCGGGGCAAAGGAGCCTGCCCGCGGGACGATTCGCCAGATCCGTCCTCGTTTCCGGTCGCGACCGGGGTGGTCGAGGGGGACTTCGTAGTGGCCTATGATTCTGTTGTAGAAGTCAGCGACGTAGAGCGCGCCGTCCCCTCCAAGGCACAGGTCCACCGGTCGGAACCAAGGATCCTTGCTTGTCATGAAGTCAGGTTGCTCCACTGCAACCGGGGTCGTGCCGGCATATTTGATTCCATCGTGGTTGATGACTGAATTGACCGGGTTACCGATGAGCATTCGGTAGTTCCACCTGCGCCCCCACTGGTTACGATCGATAAGGACAATGCCNCAGATTCCAGTGGATCCGTGGGTATGCTCTATCATGGTGGGGCCAAAGCCCATCCCGTCATGCGGCTTGCCGAAACTCGGGTAGTAGGCTCCTTGAATCAGCTGATAGATCGGGGCACTGTGGCAGTCTGCGCTGTAGAGGTTTCCCCGTTTGTCGAAGCAGAGGCCAAAGGGGTTGACCTGACCGTGACTCCAGATTTCGATGCGTGATCCGTCTGGCCTGAACCGGAAGACATTGCCGGAATGCANTTCGATTTGTGAGCCATCTCTGGCGGTAGCGGTGGAGACGTTGTTGAACCCATGAGTGGCATAGACCCATCCATTCGGTCCGAGGCGAAAACTGGAACACATTCCATGGGTGTCCCGTTCGTAACCCATAGGGCCGAAAAGAACCTCCCTGAGATCGGCTTTCCCGTCTCCGGTGGTATCGGCAAGATACCATATGTTGGGGATGCTCCATGCGATACAACCGTCCTTGTGTTCCGGGCGGTGCCACGGAAGGATTCCGGTTGGAATGTTCAGCCCGTCTGCGAATTCCGTGACAGTGTCTGCCGTTCCGTCTCCATCGATGTCCTCGAGAATCTTGATGGCGTCGATGCTGTCCCTGACTCGCGACCCTTGTTCGTCGACCCATCTGTCTTTTCCCGCGGCATAGGGGTACTCCGCCGTGGAGGAGACCCATAGCCTGCCCTTTGTATCCCAGGCCAGATTGATNGGCTTGTTGATCATCGGTTCNGAGGCAAAGAGCTGAACCGCGAATCCATCCGGAACGGTGAACCCCTTCAATTCTTCCTCGGGAGAGAGCGGTCCGGTCTCACGGACCAGAACTGGATTGGCCGGGAGCAGGGTGGAGATGGCCAGAATGACAGCCGAGCAGACAAACCGCATGAAACCGTCCTAGGCCTGTTGGGCAGTCGGGGCAAGGAAGTCCGTGGCTCCGAAGGTCGCCGGATCAGGGGAGAGGGCCGGGTGGCGGGCTCCCATTCATTCGTCAGGGCCCAGAGGAAAGAGAATCGGCCACTCCTTTTTTTCGTCGAGCCAGGAAACTCCTGCCGGATACGGAGGAGGGTTTTGAAAGGGGTCCACACCACCGTGATCCCGGGCATGGTTCCTTCTTAGGCTGTGCTTTATTTCGACCATGTTTCGGATCACCTNGACGGACTGCTTCGGAGTGAGAAATTCCAGAGGTGGGGGGAGCGATCGGTTCTCCATGGAGTGGTTTCTCCGGAGAAAGCTGACCGCATCGAAAAGAATCTTCGAATACCCCCGCTGTTCTCCCTTGGAGACGTTCCCATCGGTGATTGATCCGGGGTAGACATCCTCGATCGTGGGCTCAGGGAAGTCTTCCCGTGCAATGTCGATNGTGAAAAATGGAAGGTCATCCTCCTTCCNGTGCGGAATGATATGGACTTGCTTGTTCTCTTTGCTGAGAGCCTTCGCGCAGCGGATAAAGACGACGACACTGCGGGATTGGCGTTCATCCTGTCCCCCAACCCGAAGCTCGATCTGGATGCTGAAGTAGGTCTCCCGGTTACAATTATTGGCGGCGCTGCCGGCCTGGTCCCTCTCTACCGCACAGGAAAATTCTTCCTCGGATCCGACTGCGAGACACTTGGTCCGGTCTCCCCGAACCGTGACGCTCTGGCCGGCAAAGAGGAACTGCAGGGCGACGAGAGCGTGAGGCATCATGTCATTAAAAAGACCGGTGCTCGCCATGTAGCTTGTGCGAAATACGGGAATGGCCTTCGTCTCGGAGAGATCNATGACGACCCGCTCGGTGTTGGAGACGATATCACGGAAGGTCTGCAACTCGCGAACCATCGCGGGCAAGCGGGACAGCGTCCATTTGGCAGCATAGTGATCGACGGAGTAGAACTGTAATCCGAGCGACTCTTGTTCCATAGACTCCAGTTCACGGGCAAGCTCAGTGGCTTCTTCCAGAGTGTTCTGGAAGGGTTTCTCGATGAGAATGAGCTTCTTGGTATTGGAGGCCTCGGAATGGGGGGCCGCGTTCCGGAACTGATCCTGGATACGGCGGCAGGTATTGGCATAGGCAGCCGGCGGAAGAGCGAGGTAGAAGATCCAATCTGCATCGATGATCTGGGAGCTAGTGAACACCGCTTTGAATTCATCGGCAGTNGCTGTCGCACAATAGTTTGCGGCGAGGAATTGCCCNAGAGGGGACAGAATTTCCCTCCCGGGATCCGCAAGGGCTTCGTAGATCTTTTGCTCAAGATCCCCGGCAGGGGCGTGTCCGGGCGCTTCATCTGGCTCTACGCTTTCCAGAAAGCTCTGGGTGAAGTAGGAATCCAGTTGCCGGTAGTCCCTGCACCTCGAGTAAAGCTCCATGAGAAACCTCGGCTTGTCGCAATCGGTAACCGTGTCACAGAAGTAGACCTCACGTAGTGACTTGGGGTGAATGGTAGAAGTGTATTCGTAAACCTGATGGTTGATCCGGGAGAGAGCAAGGTCCCCGAGCGCCCCGAGCAGGGCGAATTTNACAGGGTATTCCGGACGTTCGTCNGANGGCTCCCGGACGAACAGGCTGAAGCTGTCATCAGGTGCTGGAGGCGAAGGGGTCATAAGAGGGCGGGAGCCTGTTGGAATCAAACCTGATTGACGGGTCTTCGCAAGGATCACCTAGGGGGAATATTCGGAGAGAGAAAGCCCTTCTTTCCGTCAGCCTACGCCAGNATCTCTTTCACTACGCGGCCGTGTACATCTGTGAGCCGGAAGTCTCGTCCCTGGAAGCGGTAGGTGAGCCGTTCGTGATCGAAACCCAGCAGATGCAGGAGAGTGGCGTGAAGGTCATGCACGTGAACTTTGCCGTTCACTACGCCGAAGCCCAGTTCGTCGGTCTCGCCGTGAATGTGGCCCTTCTTCAATCCGGCACCGGCCATCCACATGGTGAAGGCATCAATATGATGATCGCGCCCGGTGGTTTTACGATTTTCTCCCATCGGGGTGCGGCCGAATTCACCGCCCCAGATGACGAGGGTGTCATCGAGCATGCCCCGCTCCTTGAGATCCAGGACAAGGGCGGCACTGGCCTGGTCGGCCGACTTGCAGACTTTCGCAAAGTCATCCGCAAGGGTTTCGCCCGGGCCGCCATGGCTATCCCAATTCGAGTGATAGAGCTGTACAAAACGGACTCCACGCTCTACCAGCCGTCGGGCGAGGAGGCAGTTTGCAGCATAGGAGGACTCTCCCGGCCTGACCCCGTAGAGATCCAGGGTCCGTTGAGATTCGTGCTTCAGGTCCATGAGCTCGGGTGCACTGGTCTGCATCCGGTAGGCCATCTCGTAGGCATTGAGCCGGGTGAGGATTTCGGGATCGCCGGTTTCGTCCAAACGGGCGCGGTTGAGGGCGCCCACCGCGTCGTAGAACCTGCGCTCGCGTTCCCGGGTCATGCCTGCCGGACTACGCAGGTGAAGGATAGGGTCGCCCTTGCCGCGGAAGGGGACGCCCTGGAAAGACGTCGGCAGGAAACCACTGGCCCATAGTGAATTGCCCGCGCGTGGGCCCCGGGGCCCGCTCTGCAGGACCACGAAGCCGGGGAGGCTGTCGTTCTCGCTGCCGAGGCCGTAGGTGATCCAGGAGCCCATGCTTGGACGTCCCGGAGCTTGGAATCCCGTATTCATGAAGAGCTTGGCTGGTCCGTGATTAAAAACATCAGTGGTCATTCCACGGAGCCAGACCACCTCATCCACGATCTTGCGGTGGTGTGGGATCTGATCGCTCAGGGACATCCCGCACTGTCCGTAGCGCGCGAAGGGACGTGAGTTGCCGAGAAGCGTTTCGTTGCCCTTCAGGAAGGCGAAGCGCTTTCCTTCCATGAGGCTCTTAGGGGGTGTCTTACCATGGAACTCCCGTAACTTTGGTTTATCCTCAAAGAGTTCGAGTTGGCTGGGAGCGCCGGCCATGTGCAGGAAGATAACGTTTTTGGCCCTCGCCGGAAGGGGTGGAACGCGGGCATCCATGGGCTGGGCAGGATCGATGGCCGGGAGGTGGCGGGCCTGCAGCTGCCCCAGCAGCGAATTGAAGGCGATCGTTCCCAAGCCCACTCCGCAGTCGCGGAAGAAGTGACGCCGCGTGCGCTCGGCCAGCCAATGTGTGACGTTCTCTTGGTCGTTCATTCGCGCGTGATGAAATTGTCAGTGTTGAGGATGGCGCGGGCCACGCACACTAGGGCTGCGCTCCGGGCGTAAGGTTCTGGACCCGCCTTCATGGTATCAGTGGCCAATTGACCCGCCGCGGCGTCATCATTGGCAAAGTCGGCGGCCTGAGCCACGAAGTAGCCAGTGAGAAGCTTCTGCTCTTCCTCGCTGGGAAAGCGGGAGAGCGCGAGTTGGTAGGCCCGGCTGATGCGGGTAGTGATATCGGCAGAGGGTAATTCGCGCTGTAATCGCTCAGCCAAGCCCTGAGCGAGCTCCAGGAAGGCGGGGTCGTTCGCTACGGTGAGAGCTTGGAGAGGCGTATTTGAGTTAACTCGCCGCGTGCAGGTGGTCTGAAAGTCGGGGGCATCGAAGGTTTGCAGCAGTGGATAAGGAGCGCTCCGGTAGAAGAAGATGTACATGCCGCGCCGGTAACGGTCTGCTCCCCTACTCGTCTCCCATTTCTTCCTGCTCTGCGTGAAGGAATAAATGTCCGCGGGTTGCGGGGGGTAGACGCCGGGCCCGCCGATTTTCGGACTAAGCAGGCCGCTGGCACAGAGAGCCGCGTCGCGCACAATCTCGGCATCGAGCCTGATCCGGTTCTGGCGGGCCAGGAGATAGTTGCCGGGGTCGACTTCGGCTAAGTCGGGTCGGGCATGCGAGGAGCGCTGATACGTTTTGCTGGTGACGATAAGACGGTGGAGCTTCTTCATTGACCATCCCTCCTCCACAAAGCGGTGGCTCAGGTAGTCGAGTAGATCGGGGTGGCTGGGTGGAGTGCCCTGCGTCCCAAAGTCTTCTTCCGTTTCCACGAGGCCCCGCCCAAAGTAGCGCATCCAGATCCGGTTGGTGGTCACCCTTGGGGTTAGCGGGTTCTCGGGGTGGATCAGCCAGCGAGCCAACTCGAGCCTCGTAGCACGCTCGGGGACCTGCGTAAGGGCTGGGCCTACCTGCGAGAGGGTTCCCGGCAAGATTTCGCCCGTTTCCTTGCTCGGTCTCGTAAAGTCGCCGCGGGTGAAAAGGAAGGTTGGCCGGGGCTTGGGAAGTTCCTTCATGACCATCACCTTACCCTTGCGCGGCTTGGGAGTAGCTGTGGTTTTGGCGGCTGGTAGGGGAGGTAGTGTGGATGAGAGCTCGATCGCGAAGCGGCCGATCAGGTAACTCTTGTTGCGGCTATGCTCCAACGTTATTTCAAGGGGTTCCCCCCTTGTTTCGACCGGTTCCGAGAAGACAAAGACGGCCTCGTGCGGGGCGTTCATGGCTGCTTTCTGGGTCCCTCCGACGTTGATAGCCCAACCACTCATGTCATCCTCGTCCAGTGCGCTCGTGATGGGATAGCCCGGCTGCTCGCGATCGGCGAAGGCGTGGCTCACTAAGATCGGCTTCCCCCGTAACTGTATTCGTAATTTGGTGAGAACGAAATTTCCGTTTGTAGCAGTGCCCGGGCCGTTCCGGGGGAGAGATTTGTCCGGCAGCACGCGGAGGCGCAGGGCGGCTACGCGGTCGAGGTAGGTTGTCGCCTGTAGACGATATGAGTCATTCGTGCCTGCCGACTTGTCGACGAGGAGGGAGTTGTCCTTCTGCAGGTTGAGAGGCTTGCCGGAACTCGTGACAGAACTCCGGTAGCGCACCGGATTCCATTTTGCCTTCCCGGGATGTAAGGCCTTTAAGGCTGGTGGTTCTGGTGCGTTTCCCAGGATTTCGTATTCCTCCACCTCGACGGTGGCGCTGGTGCTGTTGGCGTCCTCCGTATTGTTGAAGAAGGCGAAGAGCTGGTAGTACTCACGCTGTGTGATTGGGTCAAACTTGTGGGTATGACACTGTGCGCAGCCGACAGTAAGACCGAGCCACACTGCCCCCGTGGTGTTGACCCGGTCAATTACCGACTCAACCCGGAACTGCTCGCGGTCGGACCCGCCCTCCTGATTGATGAGGGTGTTACGGTGGAAAGCCGAAGCGACGTGCTGGGCCTTCGTACGGTTGGGCAGAAGGTCGCCTGCGAGTTGTTCGACAGTGAACTGGTCGAAGGGCAAATCGTCATTCATGGCCTTGATCACCCAGTCGCGGAAGGGCCACATCTGGCGGTCGCCATCGATGGAGTAACCGTGGGAATCCGCATAGCGCGCCTGGTCAAGCCAGTGGCGGCCCCAGCGTTCNCCGAAGTGAGGAGAGGCCANGAGACGATCGACAGTAGCTTCGAAGCCCGTATCCGAAAAGGACTGCTGCTCTTCCAGCCCCGGCAACAAGCCGGTCAGATCGAGGGACAGGCGGCGCAGGAGCGTTTCTGAGTCGGCGGGAGTGCTGGGGGTAACTCCTGCCTTCTTCAGTTGCCTCTCTACGAAGTAGTCGATGGGGTTGCCGGGCCAAGAGTCGGGAACCGCCACATCGGCGACTGGCTCGAATGCCCAGTGCCCTTGATAGGCGGCGCCCTGTTCAATCCAGACACGGAGGAGGGAGATTTCTCTCTGGGTGAGCTGTCCCCGCTTGGAATCGGGAGGTGGCATGAGCTCGGAGGGGTTCTCGTAGGCGAGGACCCGGGCGAGGAGCTCACTTTCATCGGGCTTGCCTGGAACGACGGCGGAATATCCGCCGAGGTCAGCAAGCGCTCCGTCCCGCTGGTCGAGGCGCAGGCCGGCCTTCCGTTTTTTCTCGTCCGGTCCGTGGCAGAGAAAGCATTTGTCNGAAAGGATGGGCCGGATGTCGCGATTGAACTGGATCTCCTGCGAGAAAGTTGATGGTCCCAGCAGGAGCGTAAGCAGGAATGGCAGGAAACGGGACATCTTGATGGGCAGGCCTTTATTTAGGCAGGAACGGCGCTGGGGGCAATCCCCGGGACAGCGGTCTGTGGGGCTTGCCCTGCGCTCCCGGCCTGCTTATTTCTCTTGGCAATGAGTCAGATCGACCTCAGGAGCGATACGGTGACCAGGCCAGGCCCGGAGATCCGCAGGGTCATGGCAGAGGCCGAGGTCGGAGATGATGTCTTCCGTGATGACCCAAGCGTGGATCGACTCGAGAGTCTGGCGGCGGGCCTGCTTGGTAAGGAGGCGGGTCTTTTTGTAGCGAGTGGAACGCAGAGTAACCTCTGTGCGCTGCTGACACATTGTGGTCGAGGAGATGAGTATATCGTCGGGCAGCAGGCACATACCTACATTTATGAGGGGGGAGGAGCCGCGGCACTCGGAGGAATCCAACCACAGCCCCTGAATCAGGAAAGAGACGGGAGCCTCGACCTTGATAAGGTGGAGAGCCTCATCAAGCCTGATGATTATCACTACGCTAGAACTCGTCTCCTGTGCCTTGAGAATACCACCAATGGGAGAGTTCTTCCAGAGGGCTACGCCCGGAAAGCGCGTGCGTTGGCGACTCGCTTCGGGCTTGGCCTCCATCTGGACGGAGCCCGGCTTTTTAATGCCTCGGTCCAGTCAGGGCGGCCTGTTTCGGATCTTGCGGCACCTTTCGATACTGTTTCGGTTTGTCTTTCCAAGGGNCTCGGTGCACCGGTCGGTTCGGTGCTGACCGGATCCGCGGAGTTTATTGCCGGTGCCCGGCGATGGCGTAAGGTTGTCGGAGGAGGAATGAGACAGGCGGGGCTGCTCGCCGCAGGGGGAATTTACGTCCTCGAAAATCACGTTGAGCGACTGGCAGAGGACCACGCCAAAGCAAGAACACTCGGTGAGAGCCTGAACACTTTGACCAGGTGCCAGATCGATCTGTCTCTCGTGCAGACCAACATGGTCTATGTGGGTTTTCCGGAAGAAAAGCAGGGCAAGCTAATTCAAGGATTGCAGGATGAAGGCATTCTTGTCTGTGCCGGGAATCCGATGCGACTAGTCACTCATATGGACATTTCCCTGGAGGATATCCATAAGACCGTAGAGGTATTCGCGGANATTCTCGGATAAAAATCGCCTGGGCTTTTTAAAGGGCAGGCCCAAGGGCGTGAATCGTATTGTGCAGGGCTCCGATTATCTCGTCGCCATTCTCGGTTTCCAAATCAAAATCGATTTTCATCTGCATGACTGGAGCGAGATTAGGAATTTCGAGGAAAACCTCCGTGCCCCCCGCGAGAAGTCGCGCAGAGCGCACCTCCACCTTATCGTGTCCCATTGTCGATGGTTCTGAGACCTTGTACTCCTTTGACCCGTATTTGCCAGTCCACTGGTAGTTCCATTGTTCGATNTGCCAGCTGTCGAGGTCTTCGGCGAGCTCCTTATCGAGTCGCTGGGTGAAGCCAACACGGATACCATTCTCATGAATGTTCAGGCTCCGGGGCATCTTGACCTCGGCACCCGTGTAGCGGACCCGCTGGAGGCAGCCATCCTTAGCCCCGCTTGTTTGCCAGCCTTTGAGTCCGCTGACATAAAGTTGTCCGTCGTGAGGGTTGAAACGAGCCCGCATCCCACCTGACTGAAACTTGAAAGGGAATTGGAAGACTCCTGCTTGATCAACTCCTCCGACGTTTTCCTGCATCACGAGGAAAAGAGTACACTTTCCGTAGGAGCAGTGAATCATATGCCCCTTGAAGGGGCCCCATTTGTCAGAGGTATTCCATGTCTGTCCNCCGCACGAATTGTCTACCTTGTGGGGGATCCAGCACAGGGGGCCGTCGTAGGAGGTTGGCGCCTCCTTCCGGTGATGAGCATTCATGAATCCGTAGAAGCCTCCCTTTTTCACTAGGTCAACCCGGGATGAAGGGACCCATGTTCCCTGCTGGTCTGCAACAGTAAGCTCGCCATTGGGCCCTGCTCCGGATCCGTTGGGCCAGCGAAATCCCGTCGCAACGACACTGATCTCAGAGCCATCGGCAGAAACCTTCAGAAGGGTGCCAGCATGTTCGTTATTAGCCCCGTGGCCCTTGACATAGTAAAAATTACCCTCGGGGTCTGTTTCCAGCCCGGTGGCATATTCGTGAACGTGTTTTCCAATGCGGCACCCATTGTTGAAGCATTCATAAAAGTCGGCCTCTCCGTTTCCGTTTAAGTCGTGCAGGCGGGTTATCTGGTCCCTGCCGAGGACATAGACCTTATCGTTTACGACTTTCAGACCAAGAGGCTGGAAAAGGCCAGTGGCGAGACGGCGCCAGCTGATCTTATCAAGCTTTGAGTCGATTCCCGAAACGCGCCAGACGTCACCATCGATTGAGCAGACGGCAATATCCCCGTTCGAAAAGAAATCATGTCCGCCAAATCGGAAGAGGATCTTTTCCGGGTTATCAAATGGAGGTGTGATTGTGTCGACAACGTAGGGGCCCGTGTCTGTGCTGACAGTCCCTGATGTAAGGAGGGGCGCAGGATGACGAGAGGGGCCTCCCTTTACTAACTGCGAGAGATCCTCCGCCGGAGTAATTGCCGGCGTGGTCGCTAGAAGTTTAGGGGCCTGGCCCTCAACGGCCGAGGCCATCAGGAGCTTGATTCGAACCGTGCTCTTCCTCGGCCGGATGCCGAGATGCCATTCCGCGCCTTCCTTTGCGAGCGCGAAGGAAGGGTCCGGCTTTCCATGAGGCAAGACTACGGTGGGGGTCTCAGTGTCCCCCCGGGCCTGACAGACCTTGAGGACCAGCATAGAGTCCGAAGGTTCGATTTCGAGGGTTCGTGTGAAGATCTTGAGGTTCCCGGGCTCCTCAATCCACGGCATGTCAAGGATGTCGATGCCATTGATTCGGTAGGAAAAAACCACTCGATCACCGTGGCGGTAGAGCCCGCGGTAGTGAGCCCATGATCTTGGAAGAGGGCCTGCCTTCTTGCCTTCACGGAGATCTTCGAAGTTTCCCCCCTCATCGGCCCAGGCCGGACCACTCTGGGCAGTAAAAAGATAAGGAGACCCGACCCAGTGGCCTGCGCCTCCCAAGCCATCCCGATAAGTGTTAAACATGACCGGCCTGTCGGGAATCGCACATGCCATGCGCATCATTTCCGTGTCAAAGAGAACCGTGCCAGCCTTTCCCCCCTTTCCGAGCCGCACCGCAACAGCCTTGTAAATGGTGCGGTGGGAGACCTTGGCATCTCCCCGCATATCAACCGTGCCGGTGAAGACGCCTCCGAGCTCTGACTTTGAGAAGCGAGGCTGCGGGGCATCCCACCACGGCTTCTTCTCTTCCTCGACCTGCTTTTTCTGTGCCGAGAGCGGGGCGCTGGCTGCAAGAAGGAAGGAGATCGTGGCAAGGCAATGAAGCAGGATATGTCGGGTGCTAGTCATGAATAGAGAAGTAGAGCTCCTTGTATAGATGGGGTCCTGCAGCCCGGCGAGATGCTTTTTCCTCCATTGGGGTGGACCTCTGTGCCCCACTGTGCGAAGCGAGAGGCATGACCCGCGAAGAGCGCGCTTATCTGGCAGGCCATCGTTGCCATGAGGTTGAGCCTCTCATGAAGCGCTGGCGCCTGATTGCCCGGGAGGCAGGCTTGAAGGTATGTCGATGGCCGGGAGCAGAACGGTCGAGGATTCTTGCCCTGTCAACTCCACAGGAAGAGACCAGCCGAGGGCTGTATCTCAGTGCGGGCATCCATGGTGATGAGCCTGCAGCAGTACAGGGGCTTCTTCAATGGGCGGAAGGTAACATCTCGTTTCTGCAGAATCACCCGGTGGTTATCCTTCCCTGTCTCAATCCATGGGGGTTAGGGAATAATCTGCGGGAGGATGAGGCGGGGAGGGATTTGAATCGCTGTTTTGACCAGCTGGAGATTCCAGTGATCGGTGCGGTGCACCGTCTGATTGAAGGCTGGGACTTTGAGGCTGCCCTCTGCCTCCATGAGGATTTCGATGCGAACGGAGTCTACGTCTACGAATTAGCCCGCCGGGGGGAAAGACTGGGGGAGATGATTCTCAGACAGGTGGAAAGAATTATTCCCCGCCACCGGGGAAAAGTCGAGGGGCGGTCGTCGACGAATGGAGTGTTGCGGCGAACGCGTGGACTGGAAAAGATCGTGGAAGAAATTGGAGGGAAGCCGGAGGCGATTCATCTTTTTATGGGTCATGCGCGCACGGCCCTGACCTTTGAAACTCCCTCGGAGTATTCACTCTATCGCCGAGTTCAATGCCATGTCCGTTTTTTGGACAGGCTGGTAGATTCATTGCGACGGAGGCACAAATGAAGATCACCTAGAGACGACTTTCCTCTACTTTCCAGAACCCTTTTCGGGGACTTCTGCTGTTGCGATGACGGAACTGCAGAATTTCCATTCCTCCCGAAAAAATGGAACCGATCTGATCCCAGCTCTCCAGATCGGAAGAGTAGAGAATACGGTATATATAGGCTCCGGGAGCGGTCCTGGTGCTGAATGTGATCACCGTGTCATCCTCCACCTTCTCGACCCCGAGGAGCTTGAACCGCCCACCGAGGCCCTCCAGGCTGATCTCAAACGCCCGGGTTGACGGGTCGTTACTCATGATCCGGAGATTCGCGAGCCGCGCACCTTGTTCCGCGGGACGAAAGGTAATCCGGAGAGGAAAGGTCTCGTCAGGAGCAAGCCTCGACGGAGGCGAACCCGAGATGCCGAAGTCGGGTGCGTGTGGCCCGAGAATGTCGACGCTGCTGATCGTGAGCGTAGAGTCCCCGGTGTTTGCGATGGTAAAAATGCGGGTCGAGATCGACTGCAGGTCGGTGTCGGGGAAGAGGGTGTGGTTGTCCGGGCTGGGCGAATCGTCTCCGGAGATGATTTCGAGACCGTTACCTGTCACGGTAATGGACGGTTGCTGTGAGACTCCTGTTCCCCGGAGGGTAAAGCTGTAAGTGCGCTTGGTCGGTGATGGATCATTGCTGGTGATCAGGATGGAGACCCGGTGCGTGCCTTCGCGGTTCGGATTATACGACACATTGAGACTGCTTTCCTCCCCGGGGGGGATAAAGGTGGCAGGGGCTCTGTCGATGGTGAATTGATCACTATTTATGCCGGTCACGCTGACCACACCGATACGGAGAGTTTGATCGCCATCGTTCCTTATGGAAAACGTTCGAGTGCGGCCGGGGCTTTCGAGGCCAACGGTTCCAAAGTCCGTGTTGTTTGATACAAGGGGAGAGGTCGCCCCATCAGGGATCAACAGGTCATTTCCTGAGATGATAATATTCGGTGCGGGCAGGATGAGTTCGGCCGCTATGTCGAACTGGAAATCGCTGTCGACGGAGGATGTGGTCACGAGTCGGATGGTGGCGCTCCTTTGTCCCCCAATGTCAGGTGGCAGGAACCGCACCGTGATTGAAGCATCCCCATTCCCGGGAATGCTCGGTTCCGGGGGATCGATGATGGTGAAGTCGCCCGGGTGAGTGCCGGTTCGCTGGAAAAAAAGAATTTGCAGGGGAACCTGACTGAGGTTGCGGATCACAAAAGTCCGGTCAACCGGGCCAGCACCCGCCTCAACCTGTCCAAAATCGGTATGGTCCCTTGTACTTGGCGTTGTGTCTCCATTGCTGATGATTCTCCCGTTTCCTGAGATCTGAATCAGCTGTGCTGAGGCAGGAGATATTATGAAAAACGCAATGGCGACCGTAACGAGGCCCTGGGGAATTGAGAGAATCGACCGCAGGAGGAACATGACAGGAGAGGGCCAAGTGAGGGTGCCGCCGGGGAAGCAGGGGTCAAGGAAAACCCGGGCAGGATCCGGTCGGAGGGGTCCCTGAGATTTTCGGATACCGGGCGCAAGTCNATGTGCGGAAATCCTGGATGTGAGGGGCGAGCCTGGCCCTATTACTCGTTCCTTCTTCCGACAACCCCAAGGTCAGCTGCGGAACCCCATGCCTTCCCGTTGACTTCCGACAGGACACGGACCTNGACGTAACGGCCAAGAGCAGGTCTTTCTGCGCGGGCGGACTGAACCTTTCTCGTCTTGATGAAGCGGGTCCTGATAACGGGCTCATTAAATGTGGTAGGAGAATTGCTTACGTAGAACTCGGTGTCGGCAAAGGATCCATTCCNCCCCCCGTCCTGACGTGCAAGATAGCGGAAGCCTGTGACCCTGCAGCTGGACCCGAGGTCAATGACGAGCTCATGAGGGTGCGCTTTTATTCCATCGGACCAGCTTGAGTGCCATATCGTATCCGGGCGGCCATCTATCGCAAAGATGGCCTTGCGATTGTTTGATTGATTCTCGCTGCTGGAACTCACCAGCTTCATTNCCCCAAAAGGAATTAATCCCTTTTCCTTGATCCGGTTCATCTTACCGGCCTGAGGGGATTGTGGGGGGCGGGCGGTTCCCCACTTTGCCCACCGATCCTTTTCGTGTCGTTCTCTNGTGGTGTAGGTGCCGGGGCGCGCGGGCTCATGGCTTTCCTGAATGATCTTTGTCATCTTGGTGATGAGCTCCGGATGGTCCGCGGCTACATTCGTTGTCTCGCTGATATCTTTCCTAAGGTCGTATAGCTCCCAAACCTGTTTATTTCGAATATGGAGGCCTTTCCAATTCCCAATTCGGACCGCCTGCATGTTGCCGAATTCCCAGTAGAAATGTGAATGCATTCTCTGTTTTGCGGGTGTCTTTCCGCTTCTGAGCAGAGTTGGCACAATGGAAATTCCGTCAGTGTCGCTGGGAACATCTACTCCTGCCAGAGATGCCAGGGTTGCAAGGATATCATACTGGGCGAACATCAGTTCGCTCACCTGGCCGGGTTGAATACGCCCCGGCCACTGGACGAGAAACGGGATCCGAAGGCCGCCCTCGTAGAGGCTGCCCTTGCCTCCACGGAATTCCACTCCGCTTATCGGATTTTTATTGGGGCCAAAGAATCCTCTCGGATGGCTGGAACTACGAAAGCGGTCCTGCCCTCCATTATCTCCGGAGAAGAAGACGATGGTATTTTCACTCAGTTTGAGTTGTTCAAGGAGGTCGAGTACCTGTCCGACGTTGCGATCGACCATTGTGACCATGGCGGCGTAGTTCTTCACATCCTGCGGGATCTGATCATCATTGATCCATGGCTCATTCCGGTAGTGCTCCCATGCAGGGTCATCGCTGGGAATGTCAAACATGCCGTGGGGTGGAGTGATTGGAAGATAGCAGAAGAAAGGAGTATCCCTGTTATCCTCGATGAACTTGAGGCCCTGCTCCATGATGGCGTAATGGGAATAGGTTTTCCCGCTACGTCCACCCACGTTCCCTTCAAGTTTTACCTCTTCGCTGTTGCGGATCAGGTAAGGCGGATAAAACGAATGAGCATGAACCTGATCGTAGTAGCCAAAAAATATATCGAACCCGTGCTTCTCCGGAACGCCAGTGGAGTCCCGTCCCCCGGCTCCCCACTTGCCAAACCCTCCCGTAGCGTACCCTTGTTTCTTCAGCAGGGATGCGATGGTGACTTCGTCTGCTCGGAGGGGAGTCCCTCCATCATTCGCTCGAACGGAGGCGTGCCCGGCGTGTTTTCCGGTCATGAGATTGCAGCGTAGTGGTGCACACACCGGAGCCGCGGCGAATGCATGAGTGAAACGAATACCATTCTTTGCCATGGTATCGATTCGCGGAGTCTTGATGTAGGGATTCCCCATGTGCGAAAGCTCATAGTAGGCAAGTTCGTCCGACATGATGTAGACGATGTTGGGCGGTCGGCTATGAGCCGTGGTGCCAAGAGCGACGCAAAGGATCAGAGGGAGGAGGAAGGAACGCATACTCTCTTGTAGGATCCCGGGGATGGCTTGGAAAGGCCTTCCGTGGACGCACAGGCCGTGTCAGGCAGAAAAGAGGATCAGTTGGCGGTAACCCAGGCGCTCAGGATTGAATTGTCGTAAAACAGGAGCGTTCGGTCAAAGGAGAGAAGGCGCTGTCCAGGCGCCTTGAGAAACCGGTCCTCCATGAAACGCTCAGTCTGGTTTTCCATCGTAGCTTCGGTGATGCTGCCATCGGCGATGTTGATGAGCGTGAGCTCCTGCTTATTGCCATGGTGGACAATTTTCAGGAACTGCCCATTTGGGATTCTGACGAAGGCTCCGTTCTGGTCACGGCGTGAGCCCGGGCTTTCGGGGATCTCGAGGAACTTCTTTTGCTGCAGGTCGGCGATGGCGATCTTGTGGCGGCCCATGGCCAGCCGGTCCCCCTCAATGACAATGTGTCCATGATGCCCATGGTTTATCCGGGGGGTGAGTTCGAACCGGTAGGAAGGATCATCGGAGCGCCGCAGAATCAGTTTGTTCTGCGAGGTGATCAGGGCGTAAGGCCCGTGCATGGAGAGAAGCTGAGCCTGTGCTTCAACAAGTTCCGTGGTCTTTTTTGTCAGGTCGTGGCGGAAAACTGCCTGATCCCTGCCGGGATAGTTGCGAGCATCGAAAAAGACGGCTTGAGGGCCGAAATAGTTACGATGCACCCGGAGTCGATTGACGAGGACTCCAGCGGCAACAGGCGTTCCCCAGTCCTGATGGTTTTGCCGGGAATGAAATTCGTAATCACGGATCATGCCGTTGTTATTGTTGATCTTGGCCGGAAGGTAACGGAATCCACTGATTTTGTAGTTCTGGCCGAGGTTGATATGGATGAAATGGGGATGGGGAATGATTTTCCCGATGACCGGCTTTTCCGGATCCTTCCAAGGAGAGTGCCACCATGTTGCAGGGTCGCCATCGATCAAATTGCCAGGGAGGGCCCGCAGGCCATTGTTTCGTTCATGCTCGGCCTCAATAGCCCATTTGTCTCTGGGGATGGGCTTACCCTCGGCGTCAAGAACGTGAAGCTCGGCGGCCGAAGCCCAGCCCTGTCCGTTGACCTCGGAGAGGGCTGTGAGACGGATCCAGCTTGCGGTCTTCGAGGGGAAGCGGACCTCGAACCAGCCATCTTCGACGGGCTGGGCTATGTTAGGAGCAGCGGTGTTGACCATCATGACTGAATCACGCGTAATCGTGTTTCCCGTGGAAGGATCAAGGACGAGCAGGTGAGGGCCGTGCCACGATGAGGCGTGGAAGATGGGGAGCTGTTTTCCATCCCAGTAGGGATCGACCAGATCCCCCTCGTCCAAGGTGCGCTGCCAGACGGTCTCTCCAGTTTCAAGGTTCAGCACCACCATTTTTCCCCGGCGATCATGATACATCAATTTGCTATCAAAGAAGAGTGGGTTTCCGAGTGAGGACGGCACCATGGATTCCCAGAGGAAGCGGCCTGATTCTGCGCTGAAGGCGACGGCACGGCTGTGTCCCCGTCGGTTTCGCCCATTTTCCACAAGGAGAAGTTTATCGTCGAAGAATGACAGCTGGGCCTTGTGGGCATCCACAAAACGGCGCCAGTTGATCGATCCGCTTGGGCTGAGGTTAATGGATTCGAGGATTCCCCCGGAAAGAATGAAGGCGGATTCCTTCAGGTTCGACGTGCTTGACGGGATGGCGATCCGTGCGTCGCTGCGGTTGAGCTGCCACGTTCGCCTGAGAGGAAGCTCAAGGGCACGGGGCGGATCCTCAGCCTGAACCAGTGGCTCTCCAATATGATGCCTGAGGTCTGGAGCGGGGCTATCGCTGATCACAAATAACTGGCTCCCCTCGATAGTGAAGGCCAGCGGTCTTGCGTTTCCCAGGTCCCATGGTCGCTGTTCCAGAACCTGACCTGTATTGCCATCCAGTCGGACGAGTTCGCTGACAGAGCCCGCATACACAGAATCTTTAATCAGCAGGGTCCGTCCCAGGTTACCTTCCGGAAGAGACCGGAACCATCTTGCTTTTCCGGTTCTGGTATCCAGTCCCGCCATGACTCCTGCTCCGCGGACGATGAGGATATCTCCACAAACCCCGACAACTTCGGTTCCCACCACAAGTGGGTTGTCCCAGACCAGACGACCGGTCTTCTGGTCGAGTGCGAAAATCCGGCCATCATCCCGCGGCATGCAGATTACTGTGCTCCCGCTGATGATTGGGCGGGTTCCCAGGTTTTCCGAGACAAGGCTGGAGTTCTGCCTGCGGTAGTTGTGAGTCCAGTCGACCTGTCCATCGCGAATGTCACAGCGAATGATCATTCCCGCGTTGGTATTACAGTATACCGCACCTCGGTGGACGGTGACAGAGTTGCCGTAGATGGTGTTCTGGGGAGCGGATTTTTGAACGCTTCCCGCCATGTCGATAGCTCTCCCCGAGCTTACGAGGTCAGCAGACCAGCGGGGTTTGCGAATCTGGAGGTCAAAGTTTATGAGACTGATTGTCCGGTTCCGGTCGGTAACATCACCGGGGGTATGCCATTGCAGGTAGAAAAGACTCCCATCCGCTTTTATTGGATCGCCCATTGGCACGCCTCTGGAAAACGGAGATTCGCCCCGTTCGTAAGTGTAAGCCCAGAGCGGCTTTCCTCCTTCCAGATTGAAGGCGGCGATTCCGTCGGGGAGAGAGTTAAGTCCCCATCTGGTGTAAGTGATCCCGTCGCTGACGAGGGGTCGAAAATATCCGGGGTGAAATCCGGTTCTTCGGTGATGTTCAACAGGATGACGCTGAAGCTGGGCCCAGAGCGGAGGACCTGGATTCTCGATATCGTAGCTTACGAGCAGGTTACGTCCACTGGCAAGGACCTGCGTCCCTGATACCTGCAGATCGATCCCGAATCCAACGGCTGGGGTGTCGGTTGGCCATGGAGAAACAGGAGGGAGCTGCAGGACGTGCTGACGCAGGGTTCCCAGTGAGGGAGCGAAGATCTCCGGGGGAGCCTCGCGGCCCTCCAGTAGCTCACGCCTGATATCCGCGGCCTTCACGGTCTTACCCATCCAGCGGTAGGTTTTCCCCGGGTCGACAACACCTGCCGAAGCTTCGATTTCTTTCACATCCCCGATCAACTTCAGGGCGATCCAGAGCCCTGTCTGGGCGCTCTCCTTGATACGTGGATCGTCGCTGTGGCTGAGCAGTTCCTCAAAGCTGCGGAGAGCGGATTCAGGGCGGCCTTCCCAGAGGGCCCCGTTTGCCAGAGCAAGAAGCTTCTGGTGCGCGGCGCCAGACCACGCAAACCGTCGACTCAGAGAGAGTATGTCGCGCTCCGTGAGAGAGGCCGGGAGCCTCTCTCTTGAAAAAAGGTCTTCCTGCAGATCACGCAGTGCCTTCAGTTGCGCTGGGGCCTTGCTTTGGAGATGGAAATCAAGGGCGCGGAGCGGGTCAGTGAGCCCGGTCTGGTCTGCCCAGGGTACAATTTGGTTTGCTGAGAGAGCAGCAACTCGATCGACCATCCTCGGAACATCGGCAGGAGAGCGATCGAGGACGGTTCTCCAGTAACCGTCGGGGTCATCCGGTTCCATGAGCAGGAGCGGAGTTCCCTTGGGAAGAGGGTAGATGGGATTAGGAAGCTGCCCTATGGCCTTAAGCTCCGGTTGCATCCAGGCCCACAGCTCACGCGTTGCTGGATGAGGATGATCAGGGTCATACTCTTCCTTCAACTTCTGGTAGAGAGGCAGGGTGTCGAGTAGATCCATTCTCCGGTAGTTGTATGCATGGCGAACACGCCAGTAGAGGTCGTTTGGATTTTCCTTCAGGAACCGGTCGCTGGCAGCACGGGCCTCAAGATGCTTCCCTTCCCGAATGTCCCTGTCCATGACGCGGGAGACCGCCTCATGGACAAGCTCGGTATTTGCCGAGATTGCCCCGAATTGCTCAAGGGCCATGAGTCGATCGGCGGCCAGGTCTATCCATGGATTGGATTTCAGGGGCCTGCCCTCTTCTCCAAGGATTGCTGCATAGCAAGCCACCGCGAGGCCCATATCCCCTGGGCGGGAGTCGGCGAGGGATATAAGTAGCCTGTGGCCCTCATCCAAGTTGTCTGACTTGTAACAGCGGTGGGCCTCCGCCCAGCGCGCATCAGACTTCAGCGCCGCTTCGGGAGCAGCGAAGAGTTGAGCGCTGAGAAGGAGAAGAAAGCAGAGGAGCAATCGCAGTCTCTGGCTCATGGTGTTCGGAAGGGAGTGGGGATTCCATTGGAATCGGTGAGACGCAGCCGGATCCACCATCGGTAATCAATGTTCGCTGACTTGACGATGAACCGGTTAGTGCCGGCCACGAGTTTGACCTTGAGTCCCTTTTCTTCAGCGATGCAGTCTTTGCGGTGTTGGTAGGGCGCAATTTTTTCCGATATCTTTTCGCCATTGAGCCACACGCGGAAGGCATCATCTCCTTCAATATCGAGAAACACCTCCCGTTCGGTATCGACGTGGATATCAGCTACCGCATAACCCACCGCAAAGGAGCCCGGAGGAGGTAATTGCGAAGACATGGAGAGTTTCCCATCCGTCTGATCAACGATTCCTTCCCCCCAGGTTACCTCTCTCTCGATAGGCTTATCGCTGCGACCCTCAAGGAGCCAGATATAGGTTGCCTTGTAGCTTTTCTCAAAATCGATTTCCTTCTCGGGCTCGTGAATTTCGTGGAAGGCCTTGTGCTCCTTGTCGTTGAGGAAGGTGCCAATGACCATCCAGCGGGCGAGGTAACCCTGGGTGGCAACCACTTCCCCTATCTGGTCCTCGGGAGCGAGAGCTCCCAATGCAGTCGCTGCTGCCATTCGAAGGGTATCATCGGTGCCAGTCAGGAGCTCTTCGAGGGCGGCCATCGCGGGACGGAAATCCGCTTCGCTGCCTGCGTGAGCGAGAACCTCGTAAGCGAGGGCCCGAATGGACTCATTGTTACTGGAAAGAGGAGTTTCCAGATAGTCAACCAAGCGACCCTTCGGGGCATTCACGGCGGGCTGCCGCTTGAGAGCACTGAGAGCGGCCTCAACCACCTCATAATTTTCATCATCAAGGCTCTCACGCAGGACTTCGTAGTGATTGATCTCCTTGCAGTGCGCAAGGCAACGAATGCTCAGGGCTCGAATCGAGGGTTCCTCGTGTTTCAATTTGGAGCGGAAGAATGCCTGGTGTTCGTCAGGCTTCATTACTGCTGAACCCAGAGCGATCAGGCCGGCCTCGATGGTGTCATTCTGAGTGGCATTCCCCAGAGCCGCCCGCAGGGGAGCACCAAGTTCCGGAGAGCGGGTCAGGGTTGTGATGAGGCGAGCTCCGGTCTTCACCTTCTGTTCGTTCCCGCTTTGAATGAAGGAGGTAAGGCCGGTAGTTACTTCCTTCCACTCCTGGTTCTGCAGGGCGGTGAGGATCATGCCGTAATTCAGATTTGTCTCTTCAAGGTCCGGGAGGAGGTTGAGAAGGATCGGAATCAGCTTCGAGTCCTGAATGCTCCGGATCCCCCTCAGGGACTCCCGCATCAAGGTGGGTTTGGAAGCTTGCGCTCCGAGCCGTTTGAGAGCTTCGGTGCTACCGGTAAAGGCGAGGGCTCTGGCCGAGGCCCTCGCAGCCGAAACAGGGGGGGCCAGGGTAAGAGGGGCCACCACGGGCCAGGCTGCGGCCCCGCGCCGTTTAGCATGAGCTGCCGCGGCATGGCACTGGACCCTCAGATCCGGGTCCTTGAGCAGGATTTGGATCCAGGTCGCAGCGGAATTACCGCCGTGGGACTCAAGAACCTCGGCCGCCGCCGAACGGACTGCAGCCTCCTCATGAGCGACCCATTTTCCGAATTCTCCCGGATTCACCTCACCTTCGATATGTGAGAGTGAAAGGAGGGCCTGACCGCGAGTCCAGGGGTGAAGGGTTTTGGCCTCCAAGAGGGAACGAACAGGTTTTGCGGCCATCCTGACGCGATGTTCGCCCAGATAGTGGAGGGCTTCAGCCTGCTCAATCCAGCTTTCGCTCTCCAGTTGCTGGATCATTCGTCCAGCTCCTGCCGGGGGTGGAGCCGCCTCGCTCCAGCTGCCTGACTGGACAACCAAACCAAGGCAAAGGCTGACGAGAAGTCGTATCATGGGTAACCGTAGCAAGTGAGATGCTGGAAGCCTCGGCTCTCCCGGCGCTCTTGTGTCCCAGCCCGGAAGAGGCCGGCTGCTAGCGTTGATAAATGGGCAGGTAGCGGTAGGGCACCCCGAGGATGAGAATCGAAAATCCAGTTCCATAGACCGTTCCGTGAGCACCGCTCCAGCTGCCATCCTGCTGCTGCTTGGAGACAATGGTTGCCGCAATCCTTGGATACCAGGACTGGAAGTCCGACTCCCCGGCCTGATACATGGCCTGAATGGCGTAGTAGTGAGAGTAGTGAAAGCGAGGGTAATTCTTCTCGAATTTGCGGTCAGGGTAGGCCTTGAGGAAGGCGAGACCGCGCTGGGTGGCCTTGTGACGGAGTTTGCCACACATGATCAGGGACATCACCCCGGCCGCTGTTCTGGCGAACCCCGGTTCCCCGCCTCCGGGTTGATACCGAAAGCCCCCACTGTCCTCATCCTGACAGGAAAGAACATATTTGGCTGCTTTTTCGATTGTCGCGTCCGGAACGGAGATGCCGGCTTCGCGGGCTGAATTGAGCGCTACTACGTGCATGACCGTCATGGAGAGATCGGCATCCCGGGGTTCCGGATTGTAGCGCCATCCTCCCTCGGCATTCTGGGCTCGTAGGATAACGTCGACTGCGCGGCGGAGAGCAGTTTTCAGGCGGGAATTTTTGCTTTGACCCCATGCTTCTGACAAAGCCAGCACCGCGAGTCCGTGTTCATACATGCCGGCGTGGTTATTCGGGGTACCCATGAAACCGCGCTGTTCCCGGCCCTTGTTGATGAGGTAGGAGATGGCTTTGTCCATGACGCGCCCCTCCTCTCCTCGGCCGGGGACGTAACCCTTCAGCATGAAGGCCATCAGGCCCACAGATGTTTCAGCCACTGGATTCTGGGAACCTCCCCAGCTGCCATCCGGATTCTGGACCCCGCCCTTGGCGAGGTAGGCTAGTCCCTTTTTGATAGAGGCCTCTGCTTCCGGGGTGAGCCTTGCGATTCCAACGGTCTGGGTCGGGGCAGATTCATCCTGCGCCCCCGATCTGGTCGGGAAGAGGGTCAAGCTGATGAGAGAGGCTGCCGCGAGGGCGGCCATGCTGGTGGTGCGAATTGTTCGGGTATTCATTCCTCAAGGGCTTCGTAGTACTCCGCAACCATCTTCCTGAACTCGACGGGAAGAGGCTGCACGTAGTTCTGAATGGCAGCAGAACGTCTGCGCCGGGTGAGAGAATTGATTGACTGGCGGCTTCGTGCGACTGCGTCACCTTGGGCGACCGTCGAGGATGTCCCGGCAGCGGAGCTTTCCTGAAGGTCGAGAGGGTTGCCCTGACCTTGGCCTCCGCCCTGACCCTGACCCTGACCCTGTCCGCTTCCTTGGCCTGCACCTGCTCCTGCCCCTGCACCTGCACCTGCACCTGCCCCTGCTCCTGCCCCTG
>PBNG01000038.1 GCA_002723015.1 Roseibacillus sp.
AATTAACTGGAATCCTCAGATGAATACCTGAAACTCACCCGCCCCTTGATGACATGTTCGATGTGAAACTCTTCTCTTCTTCCTTCTTGTTACCGGCATCTTCACTCATGAGCGCAAATCACCATTAGCGGTCACAAGAATACCGGACAGCCAGCACTTTCACTCGAGATCAAATCGTGGTAAAGACCCTAACATTCACCGGGGTCCCGGCGTAAGTGACAGCGACAGAAATAGCTCCATGACAAACAAAGCACTACTTGGGATCTGCTCGGTCCTCATCTCGACAACCTTGTTTGCACTCTCCCCCTTGTCGGCCCAAGGGGTCATCAGCATCAATCTGAAGGCTGGTAATACCAGCAACAACCAGAATACCTTCGCGGGATTTACCGCCTGGGAAGCAGGAGCCTGGATCAACACCTCTGCAATGAATGTAACAGATCTGACCGATGCCTCCGGAACGGCTACCACTGCGGATATTTCGGCACCAGGAAACCGGGCGGGCTCCTTCTCGGGAGCGCCGCTCAATTTCAGCCCCATGAAGTCAGGCATTCAATTCTTTGGAGAAAACCCGGCTCCCACCGTGATCAGTGAGATTCCCTATCCAAATTACAAGATCGTCGTTTACCTGACAGGATTCGATGGGAACAACGCCTCTTATATTACCGATGGCACCTCCACATATTACTGGGATCCCAAGGCGTTCAGCAAAGATCTGACCCTGACCACCCAATCTACCTACGAAACCGGAACCACAGCGACCAAGGCCAACGTAGCTGTTTTTGGATCAGAGGACGCCCCCCTCACAGCGTCGACAGTCACTCTCAATTTTGGCCTCGCTCCCGGGGCTACCGGGGGTGGCGGGATTGGTGGTTTCCAGATCATTGAAGTCCCGGCACCTGACAACCCTTTGGCACCTCTGCAACTTACCCTTGTTCGTAACGGAGAAAACTACGACCTCAGCTGGAACAGCAGGGAAGGCATGATCTACGACCTTCTCAGCAGCTCCGAGCTCTCGGAGCTGCCTCCGACCAACTGGAATGTCCACCTTGAGGCTCTCACAATTTACCGCGGTATCCCTGCCTCCGGAACGGGAACCAATCTCCTGACCGGCGTTCCTCCAGACGGACCAAGACGCTTCTTTGTTATCCGGGAGTCAGAGGCGCCCCAACCCCTCCCGCTTGAGAACTTCGACGCCATGCCAGCTTCCCTTCCAGCCGGTTGGACTACCAGTGATTCCGGCAACGGTACTGCGTGGCAGGTCGGAATGCCCGCCGGGGACAACAGCCCATTCACCGCTGCCAGTGGTCAGAACAGCGCCGCTACAAACATCGCCGGGGATTACCTCGACAATACCGATGCCGCTCTCATCTCACCAGAGGTCACGATTCCGCCGGGGGCTGACGCCCTCCTTTCCTTCAGGCAATTTATCGATACTGACCTGGCCGCAACAGACCCCGATATTGGATCAGTCCGCATCCTTGATGCCGAGAACGATGACACCCCGATCGCGGGTCTGGAGATTTCTGGCATCGAGGGCAATGCTGCAGGGTGGACGGATGAGTCGCTCTCTCTTCCAGCAAGTGAGGTCGGTGGTAAACAGATAAGAGTAGAATTTCGTTTTACCAGTAACGCCGACGGCAACGTCTGGGGAGGGTTCTATATCGATGATGTCAGTGTCACTTTGCCTTAGGTGCTCTTCAGGACATACGCACCCGCTCCAGCGCGCAAATCCAACACCGATCACTCTATCATCGGAACCTTGGGGCATCTCTTCCCCCGAGGATTCTCGATTACCATGAAACGCAGATTCTTGATCTGCCCGAAGGGGTTAGGTTAAGGCAGTCTCCCGTCAGACCGGCCAGCAGCACGCTTCTTTTTTGCGAGACGACGAACGGCTAAGGGCATACATGCGATCAGGACCAGCACGAGAACGACTGCCAAAACGGGCAAAATCACTGCCAGAACCGAGCATGCCACTGCGCCCCCGGCCTCCGCAGTACTTACCACCGGATTTGCCGCTCCTCCGGTAGTAGTGGTGGAAGCAACCCGGGTCAGCGCGGAGCCAATCTGAATGGTTCCCGCCATTCCCCCGCCGCCGATCACAGCGAGCATCCACTGCAAAGCAGGGTTGATGTCTTCGATCTGGCCAAGACTGGCAGCGGACACGATCACACCGGCAACAACCGCTGCCGGAGTCGTCACGCTGTCGAGTAGGTTGTCGAGCCAGGGAATGTAGTAAGCTCCGATCTCAAGGAGCGTCGCTACCGCAAACGCGATCAGGACCCATGTTTCGGATATCCAGACCCAGGACTCTCCCAATTCAATTAGCCCTGCCCTGGAACCAATACTCATCGCAAGGAGCGGCACGAAAACTCTAAAGCCACAAGCCGCAGATAATGCTAACCCCAGACTGAGAGCTATGATGAGGTTCCATAAATCCATAAAGTAACGCAGTTTATTTAATTAATGTCCCCGCTCCGGCTGGCAGCTGCTGGTAGATATCCCCCGGAGGGATTCAACCCTGCTTTTTCACCGGGAAAAAGGCTCTGAGAAGATATTATCGCTGACACCTTAGCACATCAAATTTCCTGTCTCAAAGTTTCTCCCGTTACAAAACCTGCTCCCTTTTGGAATCGCCTTGCCCATCCGGCAGGAAACCGATTCCTCACTGGCAGCACTACTGGGAAATCACCCGTTCGCCTTCCCGGGCTTGCTGTTACCGAAGAGAGAGGTCACTCCGGTTACCTTAGTGATCAAGAGTTGCCCGTTCTTTTCTCCGCTGTTGCCGGTCAACTGAATTGGAGTCCCGACATGATAGGCCAGGTTAAAGCGATGAAAGTCACTGAAACCAACCTCAATCCGAACCGGCGTTTGACCCTCCACGTCGATATAAAAGACCTTGGCCTCATCAAGGTTATCGGACATGCGAAAGCGCCCCTGCGCGGTAATCGTGCCCTGTCCCCGCTTCACCCAGCTTTCAAAAGGACGCTCACGGAATTCCTCGAATGGGCCTCCATCAAGACCTGGCAGAGGAGAAGATGCTCGCGAATAGGAATCTGCATCCACTCCAAACTTCTGCATCAGGGCGAGATGAAGTCGGCCAAGCTCCTGATTCTCGGAGTATCTCAGGTAACGACCCGTCTTGAGCATGCCACCTCCCTTCCCTGCCAGAACAATCGGGATACGCTGAGCGGTATGATTGTCGCTATGCCCCATTCCGGATCCAAAAAGGACCACACACCGGTCCAGCAAACTACCTTCACCATCCCGGTAGCTTTTCAGCCGGGTGAGCAGGGAATCAAATTTCTCCATGTGCCACAGACTGATCCGAAGAAGAGCATCAATATTTGATCGACTGAAATTGCGGAAGAAATGGGACAGGTAGTGGTGCTGTCGATTGATTCCAAGAAAATCGAAGATAAGACGGCTGTTACTGTTGCCTAGCATGTAACTGATGCAACGCGTGGAATCGGTCCAAAGCGCCATCGCAATCACATCCAGCATCGACTCTACCTGATCATCGAGTGAGAACGGGGTATCCGGACGCTCCAGGCTGGAAAAATCGACCACTCCATTGGAGGCAGTAGACATTTTCTCAAGGCGTTTCTCGGTCTCACGTAATACCGTGAAATACTCCTCAAGGGTTTCACTGTCTTCTCTTCCTGCCTTTCGCTCCAGAGCTCTCGCATCTTCCCGGACCCGGTCGAGAAGACTACCCATCTCCCTACGGCGATTAGGATCCTGAGAGGGATTACGGAAAAGACGATCAAAGACGAGCTGAGGATCACTCTCCCGCGGCAGTGGCTTTCCTTTTTCGTCGTAGGATATATAGCTGCAACCGATCTGATTTACGAAGATTCCCTCGGTGGTGAGCTCTAGCGATCGATGAGTCGTGTCGTTACCGATCTTGCCCGCGATAATCTGGTCCACGGAGGCTGACTTGCGGTTCTCGTGGTGCCCGGAAAGGAACCGCCGGGTCGAATTGCTGTGGGAGGAAAAACCAAAGTCCCCCATATTGTCGAGGATCAGCAGATCATCCCGATGCCTCGCAAATGGTTTCATCAGAGGGGACATCCGGAAATCGTTTTCCGTTCCTCCATTGATGTTCCAGGAAGGAGGATGCACACCGTTAGGCTTGAAAAGGGTCACAAAGCGCAAGGGAGAGTCCTTACTCCCCTCCTCCCCATGAATTCCCGGAGCACCCTGAGCCTTCATCAGGTTCAGCAGGGGAAGGGGGACCAGAGCACCCGCAGCTCCCCGCAGGAAGGTCCGGCGTCCAATCTTCCACTTATTGCTCATTTTTCTGGCTCCTCGTCGATCGTGGTCTCCCGAAAGGAGGGCCCCAGAACGATTTCAGTAAAGAGATCTTTCCATGTTCCGTTGCTCTCAACAATCTTTTCTGTGATCCGATCAATCTCCGGCTGATCGCTCCGGATTATTTTTCTGCATAGCGCGTAGGAAAGCGTCCGCTCAACCGCATTTCGGACAATCCGGCCACGCTGGGAATCCATAAAGATCGCTTTCAACCCGGCGTAGTCCGCGAAGGCCTCTCCGTTGGGCAGCTTCCCGGAAGTGTCGATCGCATTGCCGGACGAAGATCCCTTTGTAGCAGGCTGCTGGATGAAGCGTCCATTGGCATCATAGCCATCGAGGGAAAACCCGATAGGATCAATTTTTTCATGACAACGAGCACAACTGACATCGCTCCGGTGCCTCTCGAACCGCTCGCGGAAGGTGAGCTTCTCGCCACGCGGGGCAGGTTTGATTGGAGGGATATCGGCAGGAGGTTCTCCCAGTCGCTCGCCAAGGACCCGGCGCAGAAGCCATGTCCCCCGCTGGATNGGGCCCCGGTTCATCGTCNGGATGCCGGGCATGGTAAGAATGCCCCCTCTCCAGTTNGCCTTNTCCAGGGTNAATCGCTCAAATGGCGTCGTTTGCCGCTCAATACCCTTGGGAGTTGGATGCAGCTTCATTCGCTTGCGATCGTCCCCATAAAAGCCCGAGACCCCGGTGTTAATAAAGGTTGTCCTCGAATCAATCAGTTCCATGACGGGNCGATTTTCCGTGAAAAGATAATTCAGNAACAAGACCGGCTGGGTNCGGAGAGAATGATGNGCGATTGGATTGCTGATGAGCGCATCGAGGTTCGCAATGCCCAGCCACTGTACACCGAAGCTCTCGGAGAGGCTCCGCGCTGCAGGGGACTTCAACATCCTCGCGATCTGAGCTTGGAGAGTTTCGGGATTTGACAACGATCCCTCCTGGGCGAGCGCCATGAGTTCATCATCTGGTCGATCCTCCCACAGAAAGTAAGAGAGTCGCTCGGCCAGTTCGTAACTGTCAACCACTTGCCGACTACTCTCTTCGACCGGCATCAGCAGTCCCCGGTAAAGGAACTCGGGCGACAGGAGAACAGCTTTCAGCTCAAACTTAAGGGCCTCAACAAGGTCCTGCCCGGAGCGGCCCCTGATTTCAGCGAGCGCCTCGTGCAAGCGGGAATCAGGCAAATGGCGGCGAAGCGCACGGGGAAGAACATAGCGCAGCAAGGCTTCCGCCTGCTGCTCGGAAAAGTCTCCCAGCTCCCAGTTGTCCGGCAACTCACCCCCGACCAGCACCTCGAGCCTGGAGCGCTGCTTGGGAGCAAACAGTTTCTCAAGGGCGGCCTCGGTAAGAAACGCATATTGTTCCCACAAGGNGGAAGAAAGCGGAGCTCCGTGAGTATCGTTGATAAACCCACTGTCCCCCGGAGGGTCTTTTGGGAGTAACTTGAGAACCAGAGATTCTTCCCCGNCTACGGTCTGCTGAGCCTTGGCAACGGCAACCTTNAGGTCAAACCCAAGGAGCGATCGCAGGCTGTTCCGGTATTCGGGCCCTGAGAGACGCCTTGGCTTGAACACCCCGGGACGNAATTCCACCGGCGCGGAAAGCCGGGCCTCGTGCCAATCCTNAATGGTCTTCTTATCTTCCGAGGTAAGCTGAGGGCTATCCTGAGGCGGCATTTCTCCGGCTTCCACGACTTCCACGACTGTCTGCCAGAGGTCAAACTGCATATCAGCTTCGGCCTCGGTCCTGATCGTTGCGAAATCAACGCTACCCTTGACCTTTTCTCCTCCGTGGCACTTCAGGCAGGAGCGCTCGAGAATCGGACGAATATCCTCCTCGAATGTGCNCTCGGCACCNGCCCGTTGTAGGNCCANGGTAAGAATAAAAACGANGAGCCGCAATAANGGACAACGCATGCAGNGCCTCCAGAAGCTGGTGCCGGGACTCATGGGAAAATTAGTCCTTTCAGCCATAGCTCTCCGCCGGGATATCCATTGCGTGATGACTTCCCTCTCCGGGATTCACCCGCCTCTGACCTTTCGGCATTTNTTCACTCAGCGAACCCTGCTCCAAACCTGTTACTTNGCCTTGAGTAACTTGCTGATCACTTCCACGACCTTGGCTTTTCCGTAACTGTGGCCCTCAACCGCCGCCACCAGCTTACCGTCCTTATCTCTCGCGACAATACCATGCGTCGCCAGCTTTGCGTCCTTGATGTCTTCCCTGCTTTTGCCTTCTCCAACCTTGAGTGAGGAAATCGAGATCTTCTTGCCATGCTGCTTGTTCTGATCATTCACGATGACCGTAATCTTGTCGCAAAGCACTCATCCATCGAAATAGTAGTAAATCAGGGAAGGTTTTTTCTCNTCCGCCAGGGCCGTAGCCGCGAGGCCCAATGGCATGAGAAGAGCTAACAGGGTCAATCTGAGGAATCTCATNGACNACAGTGTAACGGCCGAAATAAAATGAGCCAGCCCTCTCTTCACGGGGNCCAAAAAACNATCGGTATGGCTCCGGAGNCGTTNGGACACGACCCTCAGGACTCCCACTTAGATATCCTCTGTCCTACTCCCACTCCGGTCCTCCTCATATCGTCTCGGTATGAGAGAAGGGAAATCCCTATAACCCTCCAGCAGTAGTGGCTCCNAGCATGGCGTTGCCAGTCGCGTGCCCTCATGCAAGCATCCGGTGTGCTTCGCGAGATTAACACTTATCTGCACAAGGTCAGGACCACTCCGCTGGTAGAAGTTTCCCTCGGAGGCAGCAAGCCAGGGATCTGGTGCAAGCTGGAGTATCTCAACCCGAGTGGTTCAACAAAAGATCGCATCGCNCGTCACATTCTTGAGAAGGCATGGCAACAGGGACAAATTAAATCNGGCGATACAGTGGCAGAGGCTTCCAGTGGATCCACCAGTATAGCGTTNGCCCTTGCGTGCAGCCAGATGGGACTGCATTTCGTCGCCTTCATTCCCGATAGTGCCACCTCTGAGNGCGAGCTGATCATCAAGGCCTATGGAGGAGAAGTGAGNAGGATCAAGGGNGGCATGCCGGAAGTGCTCCGAGTCGCGAGGGAAACCAGTGAGGACCGGGGTTGGTTTCTCGGCCGACAGTTCGCGAATGGAGACAACACCGAGGCCCACCGCCTCAACACCGGACCTGAAATTCTCGAGCAGATTCCAGGAGGGACTGTTGATGCGGTTGTGTCAGGAGTNGGCACGGGGGGTACCCTTCGCGGTCTTTACGAGGCATTTTNAAGCGCAGGATGCCCCGTAACTGCCCATGCCGCGATCCCCCGNGAGGGCGCGCTTTTCGGATCGAATGTTGAGTGCTGCAGCCTTCGATTCAGCAATGACGTCCCCGGGGTTGCCGATGGGATCAGCGAAATTTATGAGAACTGGCAATGTGANGACCTCCGGGAGTGGGAAATATCGGGCCACGACTGCCTCGAGCTGACCCGAAAGCTGTGGGCGCTCGGATTTCCGGTCGGTCCAAGTTCTGGTTTGAATTTCGCAGCGTCTCTTCAAGTTCTCGATCACCTCGGTCCGGGTGCGCAGGTAACAACCGTCTTCCCTGATCGCATGGAACGTTATTTTTCTCACAAGGTCTTTGAGGAAATTCGAGCCCAGTCCTGAGTGCCCCGAAGCTCCGCTTGTCAGCAGACCCGAACCAACGTAGAATTTCAGACAGTCCAATGCGTATCGCGGACCGTTATATCGGCTGGCAGGTTCTTTATGGCACGATCTTCGGGGTCTCCCTGCTCACCGTGGTTCTGGTGCTTGGGCAGCTGTTCAGGAAAATCCGACCNTTGCTGGTGGAACAGGCTGCCCCCTTGGAGCTCATGGGCCGCTTTGTTCTCCTGATCATCCCGTTCACCCTGATGTTCACCCTCCCATGGGGTTTCCTTGCCTCGACCCTCCTTAGCTTCGGTCGCCTTTCCAGCCACAACGAACTTCTCAGCCTCAGAATGGCCGGCACAAGCCTGCTGCGAGTGGCCTTACCCGTTCTCATTGTGGCGACTTGTCTNTCAGTCCTGTGCTGGTGGCTCACCGGAACAGCTGCTCCCCGCGCCAAGGACGCCTCCCGGAACCTCATCTACGAAGCCGTNCGTAAAGATCCCCGCAAGTTGATNAAACCCCGGGTCGTGATTTCACGATTCCCGAGCCAGAGGGTCTACGCTGAAGCCGAGGACGAAACCGGCCTGCTTCGAGGTCTCCACATCTACAAGTTCTCAGGAGAGGGACGGGATGCCAGTCTGGAAGCCTACATGTTTGCTGAGGAAGTGGATCTCTATGTTAACGAAGAGGAGAAGCAACTGCGACTCAAGCTCTCCAATCCCTTCATAGANATTTCGATGAATAAGGAGGAGGTTTCCCCAATCCCCATCCGAGCTACTGAAATGGAGCCGGTGCTCATCGACTTTTCCGCTACAAGTAAGAAAANAAATAAGCCTTCGGATATTACCAACAAAGACGCGCCAACCCGTATATTGCAATCNCGGGAGCGGGAGGACCTCTCTCGGAGGGAACTATCCGGTGAGATCCCTCCCCAGTCCGCCAGTCTCCCCACTGGGGCAGCCTTTCCATCGGGTCTCGACGAACAGGAGGAATCGTCGGCTGCGATCCTGACTTCCAGAAGAATCGAAGAACTTCAGGAAGTCATCGCCCGGGAAAAACGTTTTCAGGAAGAGCTCAATATTGAAATTCACAAACGTCGGTCGATCTCAATGGCATGCCTTTCCTTTGCCATGATTGGNATCCCTCTTGGCATCTCGGCCCGCCGTCGCGAAACATCCAATGGGCTCCTGATCAGCCTCCTGGTAGCTGCTGCCTACTTTGGGCTCCTGATCTTCGCTCAGGAAATCGAAGACGCACCTTTACCNCTGATTCTCAGNATCCTCTGGCTTCCAAACGCCCTCTGCTTCCTCCTCGGAATCTGGCTTTTCCGGCGCGCCACCTTTCGCTGAGCCCTCTTCGACAACTCCACAATGCCAAGCCGTTTTCTGCAGAATTTCCTTCGACNTGCTCGCCGCGTGCGAAAGGCGAACGACGGAAACACCAACCGTCTCGATCCTTTTCCGATCGGCGGTCCCTTGCGGAGATACAACTCTGCGAAATTCGCGCAGGACTTCCGGGCTGCGATCAACGTTGCTCTGCTTGCTCTTCCCCAAGGCATGGCCTACGCCGCCATCGCGGAACTTCCCATCGCCTANGGAATTGCGTGCTCTGCGGTTGCCGCGATCGTAGCTCCNTTTTTCTCAGGTTCGCGGCACACCATCCTGGGGCCAACGAATGCAACCGCATTCATGATTTTCTCCTTCTTTCTCGTCCCAGGCATAGCCTCCTCAAAAGAAGAAATCATCGCGCTGATGCCCCTTCTCTGTCTCATGGTCGGGGCATTCTGCATTGTTGGCGCACTCCTGAGAGTCGCAGATCTTCTCCAATTCGTCAGCAGGAGCGTACTCGTCGGATATATCGCGGGCGCTGCAACGCTGATTATCGCCAACCAGTTCAAACATATTCTCGGGATTACCGACCTGATCGAGGGCGGAGGGACAACCTTTGTAACGATCCTCCTTAAAGTTCTGGGCAATATTTCATCTCTCCAGTGGCAACCCCTCATACTCGGAGCTGGCACTCTGCTTTGCTATCTCTTCCTCCAGTCCCGCTTCCGGCGCATCCCGGTGTTTGCTGTAACCCTCGTACTATTTTCCTTTCTTACATGGTTCCTCGGGGAGACCACAGATCTTGGTTTTGCAGACGTAGCAACATTCGAGTCCTTTTCCTTTCAGGACTTGGCCCCTGAGTTTGGCATTTTCACTCAGCCTGAAATTCTTGACAAGATTGCGCAGCTTTCGGCCATCGCATTCGCGATCGCCTTTCTCGCATCCCTCGAGAATACGGTGATGTCAAAGTCTCTCGCATCTCGCACCGGGGATCGCCCTGATGTCAACCAGGACATGCTTTCGGTTGGCGCCGCTAACATCGCCGCCGGGATATTCGCAGGTATGCCGGCCTCCGGTTCGCTCACGCGTTCTGCCCTCAACTACGAATCAGGAGCACGTACCAGGCTTGCCTCTCTCTTCTGCGGGATCCTCTGCCTCGCAGGCATCTTTCTTCTTGCGGCCTTTCCTCTCGTTCAGTTCGTCCCGCGAGCTTGTCTCGCCGGACTTGTCATCGCAGTGGCCGGATCCCTGATTTCTCCACGAGTCATCCGTATATGCCTGAGATCCACCAGAGACGACGCCCTCGTCCTTATCGTTAGTTTTCTGGCAGCCCTCTTCGCACCGCCCCACACCGCTATCTTCATCGGTATTGCACTGTCGATTTCACTGTTCCTGAGGAAGGCCTCACGGCCATACCTTGTTGAATACGAGGTGAATGATGAGGGCGACCTCAGGGAGCTTGGAGAAAAACGCAGGCGTCCCAATCCTTCGATCTCCATCGTCCACGTTGAGGGTGACCTCTTCTTCGGTGCTGCTGAACTGTTTCGAAACCAGATCCAACGTACCTTCGTTGATGAAAACCTGAAGATTATCATCTTGAGACTGAAGAACGCCCGCCATCTGGACGCCACAAGCGTTCTTGCTCTTGAAGACCTGATTCGCTCAGCCCGGGCAGAAGGCAGGCACATTATCATATCGGGAGCATCCCGGGAGGTCTATCGGGTCCTTAAGTTCTCAGGGGTCCTTGAGGTCCTGCAGGAAGGTTGCGATAGGAAAAAGGGAGAGAGCAACCTGTACCTGTTCATGCCCAGCAACCCGAACATTTCGACCCGGGACGCGCTGAAGAGAGCTCAGCAGATTCTTGGCACTGACAAGGCGGACATCAAAATATTCTACGATCCGGAAAAGGATTCCTGACATCCTTCAGGACGACCTGGAGAAACCGGACCATGAGCCTGTTCACAGGCCGAAGCGCAGATTCAACCCACGCGGTAGACGATCCGCGCCTTGGTAGTATCGTATGGTGACATCTCCATTTTCACCTTGTCGCCCACCACCAGTCTTATGAAACGCTTCCGCATCTTGCCCGATATGTGCGCTAGCACCTCGTGCTCACTGGGCAACTTGACCTTGAACATCGTCCCGGCAAGAACCGCAGAAATGGTGCCTTCTACCTCCACGGCCTTGTCCTCACCATCCGCTCCCTTCTTCGGGCCACCGTAGTCAGTGCGGCGCCTCCTGCGGCCGCCTCCGCCTCTTCGTCTTCTTGGTGGTCCCGCGATAGCTCAGTACTGGGTTGGTTGAACCCACCTGCGCGGGTCTGCGGCGACATCATTGGCGATATTCTCATCCCCGCAATCGAAATCTGACTCCAAAGACCCTTATTTAGTGTTCCCCGACACCTCGGGGTCCTTCATCAGCCCCGAGGATTAGCGTTGACATGGACTAGGCTCGCTCCTAGGTTTCCGCCCTTTTCCGAACCCGGTCAAGACTCCACAACGCCTGTAATGAAGACCTTTTCTGCAAAAGCCACTGAAGTTGAGCGCAAGTGGTATGTAATCGACGCCGCTGACCAGATCCTTGGAAAAGTCGCAGTAGAGGCTGCTCGCCTCCTGCGGGGAAAACACAAGCCGATCTTCACTCCCCATGTTGACACCGGAGACCACGTTGTAATCATCAACGCAGAAAAGGTCCGTCTGAGCGGCAACAAAGAAACCGAGAAAATTTACACCAGCTACTCCGGATATGTCGGCGGCCAGAAGGTTGAGACGCCCAAGAAGGTTCGTGCCCGGAGACCCGAACTCCTCCTTGAGCGCGCAGTTCGCGGTATGATTCCCCACAACAGGCTTGGCCGCTCGCAGTTGCGCAAGTTGAGAGTTTACGCAGGATCTGAACACGAACAAGAAGCGCAGAAGCCTGAGCCCTATACGATCTAATCACCCTCCGGAAGCGAATACCCTTTCCAAACATGGCTGACACCGAAAAAACCTACACCGCCACAGGTCGAAGAAAGACTGCTGTTGCCCGCATCTGGATGACTGAAGGCACTGGAAGAATTGTCATCAACAACCGCTCGTTTGAAGAGTATCTCCCAACTCTTCCCCTCCAGAACGAGGTCCTTGCTCCTTTTCAGGCTACGAACCTGGTCAACAAGTATGATCTCAAGGTCGTGGTTCAGGGTAGTGGAATTCCCGGACAGGCTGACGCCATCAAACTTGCGGTCGCACGGGCGCTGACCGAGATGGATCCCGAGTTACGGGGAAGCCTCAAGGCCGCCGGTCATCTACGTCGTGACCCCCGGGCCAAGGAACGAAAGAAGGCAGGTCAACCTGGTGCACGGAAGCGCTTCCAGTTCTCCAAACGCTAGGGAACTCTCGACCCGAGAAATCCAAGCCGCGAGTCTCCCCCGACCTGCGGCTTTTTTCTTTTTTGTTTAGCATCGCAGCTTCGTTTTTCCTTCAATTCGTGAGGTGAGAATACTCTCTTGGAATGTAAACGGAATCCGGGCCGCACTCGGAAAGGGGGCTGCGGAGTCCATCATCGGTGTTCAGCCGGATGTGTTTTGTCTCCAGGAAACCAAGGCCCGCCCTGAGCAGGTAGAACTTCCTCTCGAACTGGGAAGGTATCGCAACTATTGGAATTCCGCCGAAAAGAAAGGCTACTCGGGAACCGCAATCTTCTCACAAATAGAACCATTGGACGTTCTCGTTGGCATGGGACTTGAGGAACACGACAGCGAAGGCCGCGTGATTACTGCTGAATACCCGGACTTCATGCTCGTCAACGTCTATACACCCAACTCTCAGGATGGACTGCGGCGCCTGTCGTATCGTCTCGAATGGGACAAGGCCTTCCGTCACTATCTCAAGCATCTTGAAGAAAACCGTGGTAAGCCGGTCATTTTCTGCGGGGACCTGAACGTCGCTCACCATGAAATTGACATAGCGCGCCCCAGCCAAAACCGGAGGACAGCCGGTTTTTCAGACGAAGAGCGCGAAAGTTTCAGTGAGACCCTCCAGGCTGGATTCACCGATACCTTCCGCCACCTGCATCCCGAAGCAACCGGATCCTACTCCTGGTGGTCTTACCGGGCGCAGGCTCGACAACGGAATGTCGGCTGGCGTATCGATTATTTCGGGATCTCTGACGCTCTCATTCCCCGTCTTGAATCAGCCTCAATCTATCCCAATATTCATGGGTCTGATCATTGTCCGGTCGACATTGTTCTCAGCTGAAGCCATTGTCTGCAAAGCGCCGTCCCCCAGGAGAACACTACCCCTGATTCCGGTTTTTTCTAAAGGGGCAGGTCGTAACTCCGGCCCGAGACCCCATCCCTCCAATTCACAAAGGCCGCATTCACGGTGGCGTATCCGCCCGGGGTCGGGTAGTTCCCTGTGAAGTACCAGTCACCGCATGACTCCTGCAGAGAGTCATGAAGGTTGCCAATGGTCTGAAAAATCACCTCCACCTCGCCCTGCCATCCGTTTTCGGGGAAAACCATGCGGCTGATCTCACTTGAAATCTCCTCTGCCGAGAATGGCTCGTAAATTCTCTTAACACAGTTCTGCATTTCGGACCACGGCTTGCGCAACTCCTCAATGCACGCCTTGTGCACTTCCTCAATCAGACTCTGGCGTCCATCCCGCTCGAGCAACCGAACCGCGGCCTGAAAGGCAATGAACTTTCCAAGTTCAGACATGTCGATTCCGTAGCAATCCGGGTAACGAATCTGCGGTGCAGTCGAGCATATGACAATTTTTCGTGGATTCGTTCGCCCAAGAATCTTGAGAATCGATGTCTTGAGCGTTGTTCCTCTGACGATGGAATCATCCAGGGCTACAAGGGTGTCGTCTTCTCCAACGACTCCGTAAGTAATATCGTAGACGTGCGAAACCAGCTGCGCCCTTCCCTTTTCCTGAGAAATGAACGTTCTCATCTTGATATCCTTGTGGGCAATTTTTTCCCCTCTCGGCCAGTTGTCCATGATGTGGTGGTTGAGAAGATCCTCATCAAGGTCTCCTGACCGCGCAGCCTCGAGGATGTTCGCTCTCACGCGATCACGTCGATATTGGCGAAGACCATCCATCAGGCCATACCACGCTGTCTCCGCAGTATTTGGGATAAAGGTAATTACTGCCGCACCGAAGTCCCCATCAATGGATTCTACCACCTGCTCGGTCAGAGCCGCACCCATCGCCTTCCGCTCCTGATAGATCGCAGGATCATTTCCTCGGGAAAAGTAGATGCGTTCGAAGGAACAGTGCTGCTTCTTGACGGAAGGCGCAAACCTCTCCTCACTTATGCCGCCGTCACTCTTAATGGTTGCCACCACTCCCGGTTTCAATTCCTCTACTTCCTGCTCGGAGGCTTCAAAAACGGTCATCAGGGGCACACGCTCAGAGGCAAAGGCAACCACCTCATCGGTAACCAATCGATGACACGGTCGAATTCCATGAGGATCCCGCATGACGAACACATCACCATTTCCGATCACTCCACAGATGGCGTAGCCACCATCCCAGCCGACTGCGGACTCGCTCACGATCCGGCTGACATCCAGTTCTTCGGAGATACGCTGAGGAATCTCCTGTCCCGGGACACCCTCATCGCGAAGGCGCCGATAGATATCCGTATGAGCCTCGTCGAGATGGAACCCGACCTCTTCCAAAACGGTCTGAGTATCAGTTCCAAAGACCGGGTGCTGCCCTCGCTCGATTAATTGCTCATTGAGAGCTCGTGCGTTGGTCATGTTAAAATTGCCCATCACCATTAAGGTTCGCGTGGGCCAGTTGCTCCGCCGGAGGTAAGGATGGCAGGAGCCTGAGTCAAATTCACCTGAGGTGCCATAGCGCAGGTGCCCGACAAGTACTTCCCCTGCAAAATCGAATCTTTGTTTGAGGGCCTCGGGGTCATCCAGCTTCAGCGCTCCCGCTCTTGCAAGTTTGTTGACCTGCTTGAGTTCCAGACGAAAAAGGTTTGCCAGTGAATCACGCGAGGAGTCGCGGCGGCGGAAAATATAAGGCTGCCCCTTCTGCATGTTGAGCTTGGCACTACCAATACCCACTCCGTCATGGCCCCGGTTATGCTGCTTTTCCATCAGGAGGAATAATTTACGAAACCCCCAGAGGGCATCCCCATAACGATCCTGAAAATAGGCAAGTGGCTTCCGCAAGCGTACTACCGCAATCCCACACTCGTGATTCAGGTGATCGCTCATCCGGAATCTAATATTGGGAGCTAACGCGCACTCCGGGATCTTGATCAACCACTCCCAGAACACGCCCGCCCGGACCAGCTTCAACCGCCGCGCCAACGTCAGACTCATCCACGACTACTACCCAGCCAAAGCCCATGTTGAAGGTGTGCCAGCAACTCGTCTCATCCACGTAGCGGAGAAGTTTCTGCACCGCCGCATTCTCCCATTCGGGAACTTCTAGGGAGGACCCATACCCCTGATCCGTAAGCAGTCGCTCCAGATTTTCTGGCAGACCTCCTCCGGTAATATGCGCCATGGCTCTCGGCTTGATCCCCTTCTTTTTCAAGCCGCTTACTACATCATGATAAAGTCTCGTCGGAGGGAGAAGAGAATCAACCTCGTCGGAGGAGAACGCCTCGCTGTTTTCAGCGAGAACCCGCCGAATCAGACTCCATCCGTTTGCATGAACTCCATCGGACTCATAGCCGACCAGCACATCGCCCGGGACAATAGACCCCGCATCCAGCATCTCTTCTTTCTCCACGCACCCTACGCAAAATCCAGAGAGCTCTATGACTCCCTCTGGAACAACCCCGGGCATCTCCGCAGTCTCGCCACCAGCAAGAATACAACCACACTCCTCCAGATAATCTGCCATTCCAGAAACCAGTCGCGTGATCCGACCTTCATCGAGCTGCGCTATTCCAATATAGTCCAGAAACATGAGAGGATCTCCCCCTGTGGTAAGAATATCGTTAACGCTCATGGCCACGAGATCCTTGCCGGCGTCTTCGATCCGGTCGTATTGCAGTTGAACCTCCAGCTTAGTACCCACCCCATCACAGCCCGTGACGATTACGGGTTCGCGGTAATCGCTGAGTTCAAGAGCTGCGGCAAAGAGTCCATATCCCCCCATCAACTGGCGTTGCCTCTGAGTGCGCTGCACATGGGTGCGAATGTCACCGACCAGGGCCGCAGCCTTCACCGTATCAACGCCTGCCTCTGTGTAGGTCAGCTTGTCGGCCATCCGCTTTTTTTGTAACAGGCAGGCGCTTGACCGCAAGCCCAACATCGCCAGCCGCCGGCACACCACCTCTCGCCAGAACAGTCAGAAATCATCTTCCGAATTTACGCTCCAGTTCCGAGAGAGCGAACTCGACAAAAATCGGCCTTCCGCCGGGCGTGACGTAGGGCTGGTCACATGCGAAAAGCTGCTCAAGCAGTGATTTTCCCTCATTTTCCCTGAACTTGACCCCCTTGGCCCCAACCTTTGCCAGTTTAGCTGCAAACTTCTCTGCGGTCAGTTCCCGGCTACTTTTCCCCTCGGCGCTGTGAACAAGCTCGTCCACGATGTCGAGGAGCAGGGCCCGGGGATCCTCCTGGTCGAGCGCCGGCGGGATGCAGCGGAGCTGTACCGTTCCGGCCCCGAAGGGCTCCACCTCCATTCCTGCCGACTTGAAGTTATCCACATTCCTGACCACGACATCAAGATCCCGGGAATCAAGCTCTAGAAGTAGAGGCACAAGCAACCCTTGCGACACCGCAGCCCCTGCCTCCATTATCCTCAGCAATGACTCAAACAAGATCCTCTCCCGGGCTGCTTGTCCCTCGAGGAGAGCAAGTCCATCGACCCCCTCGAGAATAAAATAGGATGCATGAAGAATTCCAACGATCCGAAAGGGTGGCTCCTCCGGTCGACCTTCCTCCGAGCCGAGCTCCGGCTGCACCTCGGCACTCCAGCTCCGTGGCTCTGGCGCGCTGACCCCCTCGTCCCTGACCCGGGCCTCAACCCCGGCGCAGGCGAGCCGGGCAACGTTTTCACCTGCTCGATCTCCTGCCTCGTCTAACTGAGGATAGGTGAAGTTTGGCGCTCCCTCCTTCAATACTCCGGTCTTCACTGCCGGTTGGTCTTTCCCTGAGAGCGGCCGCTCTCTCACTCCCCTACTACTCCCTCTCTTTACTGCCTCGCCAACAGCCTCAAGCAAAAGACTACGCAGATCCCCCGGCTGATGAAATCTGACCTCTCGTTTCGACGGATGTACGTTCACATCAACAAGCAGAGGATCGATCTCGAGCCAGATCCACGCGGCCGGATGCCGATCTCCAGGAAGAGATCCACGGCACGCCTCGCCCAAAGCCCGCCAGACAACCTGATCCTCAATCGGTCGCCCGTTCATGAATACATACTGTCCCCTCCTGCTTTTTCGAGCATCTTCCAGAGAACCCAGATAGCCACTTACCGCCATGCCGGGATATTCAAGGCGGGACACTTCCCGCAAGTTGCCGAGATTCTGCCGCCCCCCAAGATCGGCAATCCGAACTCTCCTGTCGTCTGTAGCCGCAACATCAAAGGAGACTCGACCATCCTTCCTGTACACGAACCGAGTCTCCGGACTTGAGAGTGCGTGAAGCCGGACCTGATGATCAACATGAGCTGTCTCAGTCGCCTCACTTCGCAAAAATTTGCGGCGCGCGGGAACATTATAGAACAGATCACGGACTTCTACAGACGTGCCCGGAGGGCACCCGGCCTCGGAAACATCCTGCAATTTTCCTCCCGCTACGGAAATCGCCGTTCCCGCAACACAATCCTTCAGGCGGGTCATGAGCCGAAAGCGGGAAACGCTGGCAATAGAGGGCAGGGCCTCTCCTCTAAATCCCAGGGTCGTGATCGCATTCAGTCCCTCCTTCCGGAGAAGCTTGCTGGTGGCATGGCGCTCCAGACTCAGTAATGCATCGTCCCGGTCCATCCCACAGCCATCATCCGTAACCCTGACGAGAGCTACTCCCCCACGTTGGCTCTCCACCTGCAATTCGCTAGATCCCGCATCAAGACTATTCTCCACGAGTTCTTTCACCACACTCGCTGGACGCTCAACCACCTCCCCTGCGGCCACCTGGCTCGCAAGGGCATCGGGCATGACGTGGACAACCGGCATGAAGAAACCCTAGGATTTTTCGGGTCGCGGTCCGAACCAAATTACGAGCCACTCAAAAGCACGATGCTCTCGGGCTCATGCTCAAAAATATTGGCCTTCCCTACATCTGATCAGCCTCGGTTTTTAAAATTTACTCTATGTTTTCTGAGGTATTAACGAGTATTGCTGGTTGAGTCTTGTCAAATATTCCTCCTCTCCAAACATCGATACAAACTACGCTGGCGCATTTCTCCTCCTTCCTCCATTCTCTTCCCGGCTACCTAATGATCACGCTCACGGACAACGCCGTTCTGGAACTAAAGGCTCTTTTGCTCGAAAAGCAGGCTCCCGTTGAATCCGGCCTCAGGCTCGGCGTGCAGCGCGGAGGTTGCGCAGGGCTGCAATATACGATGCAGGTAGCTGCGAAGACCGAAGGAGATGAGGTGGTCGAACAGGATGAAGTCAGGGTCTTTCTTGCTCAGGACAGCCTAGAGCATCTGAAGGGGTGTATGATTGATTACTCGAGCGATCTTTCTGATGCGGGTTTCAAAATTATTAATCCGAATGCTGCCCGCTCGTGTGGCTGCGGCACATCCTTCGAAGCGAAAGAAGAAGGTGTGGAATCCAGTTATGATCCAGCCCTCGACGGAGAGAACTGCTCTTGAATCCTGAAGAGATGACTTCCTTCCTTCCACTTAAGGGCAACCTCCTGGAGACGCTGAAGACCTACCCGTCAAAACGTCCCGTTCAGTTGCTCTCTAGTCGGTTGTATGCATCCACTTTCTGGCCATCGCGGCGGTTCCCAGTCCAACCTTCGAGCTGCTGATGCCCAGACCGCAGGAGTTCAAAAAGTTTATCAAACGGCGCCCCCCCTGGTTCTGGTGGATGCTTGCCCAGCTTCTCGCGGGGGCCTTTGCAGTCGCCAGCTGGAGCTTCTGCCTTTTTCTCTTCAGTGTCCCTGAGCGACCTTGGAATTACGAAACCCTTCGAAAGCTCGGAAGGATTGATCCCGTCCGATCCTATGATCCTATCGAGGCTCCCGAAGGGAACAGCTCGGATCCGCAGGTAGCTCTCTCGAGATTCTACTCTCTCTCGGGTGCCCAGCTAAGTGCTCACAACCTTCGTTTTAAGCGGAACTATATTACCAACTTCACAAAACCGGAGGTTGTTCATTACGTGGAGGGGACCTACCGGCTGACTGGCGTCCGCGCACTCACCGATGAAGACTTCTTTCAACCGGGACTGGCCTGCAGACTCGAAGCTATCGTTCGAGCCGATGAGCTTGCAGAGCCTAGCCCCTACCCGGTGATCCTTGAACTTCTGCTCCCTCTGGATTCACCGCGGGCAGAATCAATGTTCCCCATCGGCCACCTGTTTACTCTGAAATATCTGGAGCACAGGGCCCTCATCCTGCATGCCTCCCGGACTGGCACTGAAAAAGAGCCTGAACTGTGCCTGACCGTAATACCCCTCGCCTTTCAGAACTTCCTGGACCTCGAAGGTAATGCTCTCCCGCTTGTGCCTCCTGACCCGCTCAGGGTATCCGCAGAATTCCCTGTACTGACCGAGCACCGGCCCCGGTAGACGAACCCGTGAAATACGCTCCACGGGATGCAGACCACGAAAATTCTCTGGTGCTTAACCACCCTTGAGCCAGCGTATCTCGGAGGGCCCCACCACAAAATTCATCGTCCCCGACGGCTTCACGGCTTCTCCCTCCTCGGCTTGATACTGGAAAATCTTTAAGGGCTTCACTCCGGCCACCTGTGACATCAGATAAACCCTGACTGCCAGCGGCTCCTTTCCCTCTCCGCCCGGAAGATTTCGGGCAGTAAACTGGACCTCATTCAACCCGTCTCTCGCCCCTCCAATAATCACCTCCGAAGCCTTGGTGTTCTGATACAGGTGCCGGCTGACGCCATTCACCATCACCCTCACCTCACGACCCGGGCAATAGACATAGGTCTTGGCGATATATTTCACCGGACCCCGTAAAGCTACGACAGGACTCTCCAAACTGCCTTTGGGAGAAAAATCTGGGCCCTCGATATGGGCAAGGTTTCCCGCCTCAAGCTGTTTCCGTGTTGCTGGAACACTCGCAAGGTTCACATAATCCGCAGAATCGTACTTCCAGCGGTTACCCTCTTTTGCAAACGACAGAGTGAGAAGATTATTGGGTGGGGTTCCCCCAACTCCAAAATCCACAGGTCCAAAGTAAATCATGTTAGCGGTCACTCCTTTCACCTTAACCCCAAGAAGCTTCAGGGGCCGGTTGTCGGGCGGACTTGCCGGAAGGCTGGAGAGGGCGAAGGTGGTTGGCCGACGCTCTGAGTGAATCCTGTTGAGGATGGAAATCCGGCGATGGGAGGCCGTGTGGGACTGCCACTTCGCAATATCCCGCCTGATGACCGCATCTCTCCAATGCTGATAAACTGCATCCAGATGCCGCACCAGGGCCGAATCCGTCTTCTGCGGGGCCGCCTGCATTGTCCCAGGAAGCAAGGCAACGCCCAGACAAGGTAAAAGCATACGGATCATGACGGAAACTATGGACATCCTCCATCCGGAATGAAAAATAAATCCGCCCGTTCCTCTCTTTTCACGTGATCGACCAACTCGTCAAAGCCCCTCCCATCGGTGAGGCGCGCGAACAGGAACTGCTTAAGAAGGCTCATTCCTTCATTTACTTCCATTCGCCAGACCAGGATCTGGCAGCACACTTCTTTTTTCCTCCGGGGCACGAGCCAAAATCCGCTGCCGCACCGGTAATACTTTTCCTGCACGGGGGGATGTGGGATCTTTCCATGGCTACTCAGTTTGTGCCCCATGCCCTCCACTTCGCGGCCCGCGGCGCAGTCTGTATGTGTATTGAGTATCGTGTTGGTGGACAGGACAGCCTTCATACTCCCGTCGATTCTCTAGAGGATGCCGCCATGGCAATAGTCTTCCTGCGCAAGAACGCAGCCATTCTCGGCATCGACCCGGAACGGATTGTTCTTGGAGGATCCGGATCAGGGGCCCACCTCGCCCTTTGCTGCGCGACCCTTCCAGAAATCGGAAACGAACCCGGAAAGAACTTCCAGCCGTCTGCCCTTTTTCTGTTCAGTCCCCTCGTCAACACCACTCGCAAGGGGGTGGGCGGGGAGAAATTCACTTCCGATGAGGAGGCAAAGCGCTACAGTCCATCCGAATACCTGCCGCAGCCGGGTCTCCCCCCTTGCATGCTCTACCATGGCAGGAGTGATCGCCTGATTCCGGTCGAGTTGGTCGTAAAATTCGCAAAGCGATACGCGAAGAAAAAAAATCGCTGCGAACTGATGGAATTTAAAGGCGCTGGCCACACCTTCTTTAATTACAACTCCCATCAGCAGAATTACGAAGTGACCCTTCGCTCGGTCGATGCTTTTCTGGTCAGCCTCGGAATTCTCGCACCTGACCCCCTTACCAACGAGCTGTAAGGGGCAGATCCCGCAACCAGTAGAGTGCTTGAAGAACAACACAGTTCGAGAATCAGGGAGACACAACCAGAAGACGTCGAGGAGCTTCATTCGCTGGTGTGCGATCTGGCAGATTTTGAAAACCTCCGCGAAACGGTAGCCTCAACGCCGAGAGACCTTCACCGGGCACTATTCGGCAACAGTCCGCGAGTGGAGGCATTGGTCGCAGAAATTACCCCACACAGCCAGCCAGAGCAGAGCAAGGGCCCTTCCCTCACTGGTATGGCATTCTTTTTTCAGACTTTCTCGACCTTTACCGGGCGCCAGGGCCTATGGCTCGAGGATTTGTATGTCCGCCCGGAGTATCGCAACCAGGGAATTGGAAAGGCGTTGCTCACTCACTTTCTTTCGGTGGCCCAGTCCCGGGGATGCGCAAGGGCAGAATGGTCGGTTCTCGATTGGAACACTTCGGCCATTGACTTCTATGAGCATCTTGGAGCCGAAATCATGCCGGAATGGCGTATCGCCCGGCTCGATCTGCAGAAATGACCGACCAGCCGGCCCAACCACAAGCTTGTCTAATCGCGAAGAGAAGCGGGCTTGCACAAGAGGCGCCCCTATGTAGGTTCCGTGACACTATAACCTGCTATGTTTAAGAAATCACTACTCACCACTCTTGCAATGATCGGGTCTCTTCTCGCGTCCACAGGTCAGGACGAAGCCCCAAAAACACCGAACCCTCTGGAAACGCCCTCTCCCAAGGGAGCCCGGGTCTACATTCAGGGTATAAAGGATGGCAAGACCGTCCAGAGTCCGGTCACCATCCGCTTCGGGCTCAAAGGCATGGGAGTCTGTCCCGCCGGGACCTACCTTCCTGATACGGGGCACCATCATCTCCTTATCAACATGGATGTCTCGGAGCTCGACAAAAAGCTACCGATTCCTACGGTCGAGGGAAAATGCCTCCACTATGGAAAAGGGCAGACTCAGGTAACCCTTGATCTCCCCAAGGGCAAACACACCCTCCAGCTCGCATTTGCCAACTTCGCGCACATTCTCCATAAGCCTGCCGTGGTGTCCAAGAAGATCACTATCATGGTCCAATAGGCTCTTAATTCCCAACTCGACCGCAATGGTCGATTCGAGAAAGACCAGCGAACCGCTCGCTGGTCTTTTGCTTGGCACCCGAAGGCGCTTTGATTCGCTTGAGGAATGACGTCCGTAAACCACGGAGGAGATGAGGAGATCAGCCGACCTGCTCGCTGGGAGGATTCCAAAAATGGCTGAAAAGTAACAATTCTTGGTTCCCGCCCTCAAATTAACCACGTTGAATTCGCGGAGCAGGCTGGAGCGCGCGTCATTTTGGCACATCTTTCAATCCTTGAACTTCTCCACTTGGCAGAGACTCAGAGGGCTTTATGATTGTAATCCCGAGGGGCACGGAAGTTGCTTCCTGCCTCGCGTGTCACTGGACAATCAGTGACTGAGGATCGCGAAAGCCCTGCAACCCCACCGGCTCGCCAGACCAGACGAGCCTCTACCAAGGGTTTCCGCGGGGCCTCCCGGCCGACACAGATGAGTCACTACCATCCAGATTTCACCCCCGATACCGCTGGCTCCCTTCATAGATGGAGCAACGAGAGCGACAATTGCGGAATGGGAGCCATCGCCTTGTTGAACGGCGAAAGGAATTATCAGGCTCTGGATCATGCTATCACCTCGGTCTGCAACATGACNCACCGGGGAGCGGTAGACGCCGACATGAAGACTGGGGACGGTGCCGGAGTCCTCACCCAGATTCCCTATCCCATCTTTCGTAAGGCTGTCTCGGCAATGGGTCATGAACTGAAAAATGATGAAGATCTTGCGGTTGGGGTATTCTTCCTCCCCCGAAACAACGAGCACGGCCAGACAGAAGTGAAGTCCGCCGCAGAGGCCATAGTGGCCCGGCGTGGNATCACCTTGATCGGCTGGAGGCAGGTCCCCTTGCACCCTGACGAGCTCGGCGAAGTTGCCCGGGAAACCCAGCCCGAAATCCTTCACTTACTCCTCGAAAAGCCGCCTGGATGGGACAATGACACCTACGAGCGGCAGCTGTTTCTTGTTCGGCGTGAACTGGAAAAACAATTCAACGAGCTCACCGGATTTTACGTTCCCACGCTTTCAAGTCGCCTGATCAGCTACAAGGGACTCGCCCAACCAGAAACCCTGCGAGCCTTTTATGCCGACCTTCAAGATAGCGACTACAAGATTGGTATTTCGCTTTATCATCAGAGGTTCTCTACCAACACATTCCCGGCGTGGCCTCTGGGCCAGCCATTTCGAATGCTCTGTCACAACGGGGAGATCAATACTGTGAGAGGCAACAGGAACTGGATGGCATCCCGTGAGGAATTCTTTGCCTCCGACCTTTGGGGAAACGACATTGAATTGCTCAAGAACCTTCTGAGCTTCGAGGAGTCCGATTCCGCCTCCCTGGATCATGCNCTCGAATTACTGGTTCTCTCCGGCAGATCTCTNGAGCACGCGATGTGCATGCTTGTGCCCCCCGCCTTCCGGCATGATCCTGAGATTTCTGATCAGCTGAGGGCATTCTACAGTTACCTTAGGTCTTTTGCGGAGCCTTGGGATGGACCCGCAGGCCTCGTTTACACCGATGGAACAAAGGTTTGTGCCTCTCTTGATCGGAACGGGCTGCGGCCATCACGTTTCACCCTGACAGACGATGGTCTTCTTTACATAGGGTCGGAATCCGGCGCTATTCAGCTGCCTGATGAGAAAATCATCCGCCGGGGGCGTCTCGGCCCGGGGCAAATGCTTTCTGCCGACACCGCAAGTGGTGAACTTAGACTCGACCGGGAGATCAAGGAAGCCCTTGCCTCCCAGCAACCCTACGCCAAGTGGGTTGATGAAAACAGAGTCGAGCTGAAGGATTATGTGACGCCTGAACCACAGGTGCCTGCCGAGGACCTGGACCCTCTTCATCTGTCCCGTTGCCAAGTCACGCATGGCATAACCCTGGAAGACCTCGACATGGTGTTCCCTCCGATGGTCAAGGCTGCTCAGGAAGCAGTCCATTCGATGGGNGATGACATCCCATTGGCTCCACTTTCAAGGTACCCCAGACTNCTTTTCACCTATTTCAAGCAGCTCTTTGCTCAGGTGACCAATCCACCGATTGACCCGATCAGGGAATGGGCTGTCATGACTCTCGCCGCGGGCCTTGGACCAGAGCGGAACCTTCTGGAGGAGACGCCTGAACNCGGACGCNTTCTCCAGCTTGAGTCCGCTATCCTGTTCGAGCAGGAACTCGAGGCTCTGCGCAGCCGGGAAGAGCATGGATTCCTGACCAGCTCCATCGATGCCACGTGGGATCTCGAGGAAGGGCCCGGAGGTCTCAAGAGTGCGCTTGACCGGGTTTGCCAACTGGCTGAAAAGGCCGTTGACGATGGAGTGGGGATTCTCATCCTGTCAGACCGGAATTTCTCGGCGAGACGAGTACCTCTTCCCTCCCTCCTTGTAACAGGTGCTGTCCACCATCATCTTAACAGAGCGCGCAAACGATTGCGGGCCTCCCTCGTGGTGGAAACAGGAGAAGCGAGAGACACTCACCAGATCGCATGCCTGTTCGGGTTCGGAGCAACTGCGGTTTGCCCATANCTCGGATATGCGACAGTGAGACAGGTGGTCGCCACCGATAACCGAAAGAAGCTGGGGGAGAACATGACGCCCCAGCTGGCGATGGCGAACTATCGGAAGGCACTGGAGAAGGGCCTGCTCAAAATCATGTCGAAGATGGGGATCAGCGTCCTCAACTCATATCAGGGCGCGCAGATCTTCGAGGCTGTCGGGATAGGGCAGTCTGTCATAGACTATTGCTTTGCCGGCACTCACTCGCGAATCGCCGGGATAGGTTTTTCAGATATCGCCGAAGAGAGCATCATTCGTCACCGGGCAGCTTGGGAAACAGAAGTGCCGGAAGGAGAAACCCTCGACCTCGGTGACCCGGGATACAATCGCTACCGGCGAACAGGTGAACGTCATGCTCTGACCACCGAGGTCATCAAGAATTTTCATACGTTCGTAAAGACCGGGCATGAGGACTCTTATGAGGATTATGTAAGGGCAACTCTTGAAACGACTCCATCCACGATTAAGGATCTCCTCGAGTTCGTCCCGGGTGTCCAAGGACCCGTTCCACTCGACGAAGTGGAACCGATAGAGAACATCAGGCGTCGGTTCACAACCGCGGCCATGTCAATGGGAGCGCTTTCTCCTGAGGCTCATGAAACGCTTGCGATCGCGATGAATGCCATTGGAGGAAAATCTGACTCTGGCGAGGGTGGAGAGGATCCTCGTCGATTCGAACCCTACCCTAATGGAGACTGGGCGAGATCACGGATCAAGCAGGTGGCTTCCGGTCGCTTCGGCGTATCTGCCCACTANCTTGTCAACTGCGACGAAATTGAAATCAAGATGGCTCAAGGAGCCAAGCCCGGCGAAGGGGGNCAGCTCCCCGGCCACAAGGTCACTGGCCTGATTGCCAGACTCCGTCATACCCAGCCCGGGGTCCAACTAATCTCACCACCTCCTCATCACGACATCTACTCTATTGAAGACCTTGCCCAGCTCATCCACGACCTGAAGGAAATCAACCCGCGGGCCAAGGTCACTGTGAAACTGGTAGCAGAGTCTGGCGTAGGGACAATTGCCGCCGGAGTAGCCAAGGCTGATGCTGATGTCATTCTTGTTTCCGGGCATGATGGTGGCACCGGGGCTTCGCCTCTGTCCTCCATCAAATATGCTGGTCTTCCCTGGGAGCTTGGCGTTTCCGAGACTCAGCAGACTCTNGTTCTCAACAATTTGCGCGAAAAGGTTACCCTCAGNACNGACGGGGGNATGAGAACTGGACGTGATATTGTTATCGCTGCGCTGCTGGGCGCGGAGGAATACAATTTCGGAACCATCGCGATGATCGCGATGGGATGCGTTTATGTGCGCAAGTGCCACCTNAACACCTGCCCTGTAGGAATCGCGACTACCAGCCCGAANTTCCGGGCCAAGTTCAAAGGAACTCCTGAGATGGTGATTCGGTTTTTCGATTCCGTTGCTCAGGAAGCTCGGGAAATCATGGCTACTATCGGCGTCCGGCGGATGGACGATCTCATTGGGCACACAAGTTACCTGAAACAACGGGAAATACCNGACCACAAAAAGGCGAACACCATCGACCTTACAGCAGTCCTGAAGGATGTGGCTCCGGTCGTCGCAGAGAAGAGCGGCACACCGGTGGAGGAAATTCCCCGAACCCGCCAATTGGAGCGCAATGACGGCATTCACAAACCCGCACTCGATCTCAGGATCATTCAAGAGGTAGCGGAATTATCAGCCGANCGGGCGAAGGATGAAGAAATTTCTACAGGGACGCGCGACGCAGAGGAGGTCAAAGAGGCGTTCCGCACATTGATGGACAAACCCCCGGTTTCGCTCGAATACGGGGTGGTAAACACCGACCGCAACATCGGAACGAGGTTGTCCGGTCGGATCGCCGAGATTTATGGGAATCACGGACTACCATGCAAAACCATTAANCTCACCTTCCGCGGATCAGCGGGACAATCCTTCGGATGTTTTCTCTGTGGCGGTATTCGTCTCAGGTTGATCGGTGAGGGAAATGATTATGTCGGGAAGGGAATGGCAGGNGGCGAAGTTGTCATTCATCCCCCGGATACAATGTCCCCGGAGTTTGAAGCAGCGTCCAATTCGATCGTAGGAAATACGGTGCTCTATGGGGCTACAGGGGGAACTCTCTTTGTCAGCGGTTGTGCAGGGGAACGGTTCTGTGTTCGAAATTCAGGTGCCACTGCGGTCGTTGAGGGCGTTGGTGATCATGGATGCGAATACATGACCAATGGCACCGCGGTCATTCTTGGAATGACCGGTAAGAATTTTGGTGCAGGAATGTCAGGGGGAACTGCCTACATCTATGATGTNGATGGTCGCCTCCAGTCCCGTATCAACCCTGAGATGGTANTTGCTCTTCCAATCAAACGCAGTGAGGACATTGCCGAAGCAAAAGCCCTTATCGAACAGCATCTCAGCCAGACTGGCTCCCTGCGGGCTCAGTTCCTCCTCGACGACTGGGAGAAGGCCCTTAAGAAGCTGATCCGGGTGATTCCCAAGGAACGGGCGGAACTGGAACGTCAGGAGTCTCAGCATGAGAACGCCAGTGAACCGGTTTCGGTGAAGTAGAGCTGAAACCACGGGGGACCCGGATAAAATTCCGAACTGACACCCATGACCTACCGTGCAATTGTACGGCGATGAGTAATGACGAGACAAATTCCTCAGTCGAATCAGAGCGCGTCGACGAGGAGGTTACTGAATCCGAATCTCCCCCAAAACGCTCTCTCCTCTCCAAACTGAGGATCGGGGCCATGCTTCTTGCAGGAGCCCTGCTCCTGGTCGTAGCGGCGCGTAACTGGGAACCTGTTACCATCGACCTCGTAGGACAGAAAATCGAAGTTGCTCTATCCGTCCTTGTCATCCTCACTTTCCTCTGCGGTACAGTCATCGGTCTCCTTCTCGCGTTTTTCCGTCCCTGGCGGAAACAGGGCTGAACTCACCTCCTCTTTCATGTCTTATTACCAATCCGTCAGCCGCTGGTGCTTCGGAGATTTCACTCTCGAGGCCCTTGCCGAACGTGCCGCACAGATCGGACTCCAGGGTATCGACCTTCTTCACCCNGATGAGGTTGCCACCATTCGTCCCTTCGGACTGTCGTGCCCGGTTACCGCCGCCCCTGANCACGACAGTGGATTGGGTTGCATTGAGCGGTCCTTCAATCGCCGGGAGCACCACGAGATCCTGCTCGAAATCTACCGGGATCTTATTCCTGCAGCGGCGGAAGCCGGCATCCCTCACGTCATCACCTTCAGCGGAAACCGTGAGGGGCTCTCCGATCAGCACGGAATAGATCAATGCGCCCTCGGACTTGAGAGGATTCTGCCCCTCGCCGAAGAGCATGATGTCGTCCTGGTCATGGAACTGCTGAATTCGAAGGTAGATCATCCCGACTACCAGTGTGACAATACCAACTGGGGTGTGAACCTCTGCAGGAAGATTGGCCATCCCCGCTTCAAGCTCCTCTATGACATCTACCACATGCAGGTCATGGAGGGAGATGTGATCTCGACTATCCGCGGAAATATTGATTATTTCGCCCACTTTCACACCGCAGGGGTCCCTGGCCGGAACGAACTGGGGGTCGATCAGGAGCTCAATTACCCCGCCATTGCCCGGGCCCTAGCGGCAACCGGTTATACAGGTTATGTCGGCCATGAGTTTGTTCCAACGGCAGATGACCCCTTCTCCTCTCTCTCTCAGGCCGTAGAGGCGTGGTCTCTATCATCCTGAAGCCTTACCATGCCTTTGATGAAACTCTCCTCTCAGCCTACAAAATTCCTTTTTTTCTGCTGGCACCCGAGATTGATGATCTTCCTCGCCCTGCAGGCCTTCCTGTCTCTTTCGTCCTCGGCCATCCCCAATGCTGTCGGGGGCTTTCTCGCCCAGGCGGAAAGCCCGCTCAACGAGACGGAGATCAGCAATCATCTTCTTGATCCGGCAGTCTGGTCCGGCGAACGCGAACTCCCTGGTGAATGGCGACAGGAAGCACCCATCGCAAGTGTAAAAGGAAGCTACCTGGCCGCCCGCCCGAAAGTGCTGGGACTTCCTGCAGTCATGGTCCAGGCCCGCCACCGTAATCAGAGGCTCGATTCGCTCGCTGTCACCTTTGCTGATGCAGGTTCCTATTTCGGCTACCTCGACAAGAAACTTCCCCGGGGGCTGAGCCGCCGCCAGCAGCAGGCAGAAATGCAACGGCGGCTTGCAGTGAAACAGCAGGAATTTTCCTCCTTCTTCCGTAGGACAGAAAACTCGCTCAGAGAGGCCCTGCGTGATCTCTCGAACAAGCGACCAAAAGACGGTCAGATTGGAAAAACGAGAGCTCTCCGGGCAGAAGTGATCGATTACCGCATGGACGATCTCGTCCTTCGTCTCCTCGTGGGAAGTGACCGCCTGATCCGTCTTATCATCCAGCCTGCAAGTTCCGCCAGCCGAGAGTGGCTTGACGTGGATCGCTCTTCCCTTTCCCAGAGTGCGCTCAACCAGCTCTACCAGAGTCGGGTGGCCAGAACCCCTAACGGAGACGTTCGGATTGGAACTCTTCCGATCGTCCCCCAGGGCTACAAGCCATACTGTGGACTCAACACCCTCACCATGGCAGCTCGCTACTTCGGACTGCATGTGGACGAGGACTGGCTTTCGGTCGCTGGAAAGTTCCAGAATACGGGTTCAGCCGCTGGCTCTCAGCTTCCACGCCTCTACCTCGCAGTGGCCACAGAAGCCGGACTGGACCTCCACAAGTCGAACGACTTTTCCCCCGACGAACTACGGGGTTCGATTGACCAAGGGCTCCCGGNAGTGATCTGGAGACGCTTTAGCACTACCCGNAACAGGATTCACTCTCGTCAGACCCTGATGGCATCGAAAGATCCTGAATACCAGATTCCCAGACCAGATCTCTCCACACGGGACTCATGGCCTGATGATGAGGCGCCTCTCCACGCCTCTGTTATTGTCGGATACAATCCGAAGCGAAGAGAAGTGCTTTTCGTCGAAAGCTGGGCAGGCATGAACATTCCTCGACGCATGCGAGAGGAGGAAATGACCGCGACGGCCTACCTGACCTTTTATTTCAAGCCGTAACTCCCCTCAAGATCTGGTCCGAGGGTCCNCTTTCGATGAAAATCCACCCAAAACACCCAAAAGGGTCGAATTTCGAGCAAGTTTGGAAAACCCCATTGCGATCAACTCCTCTNTGGGCTANGGTTCCNNAGTCTACTGTGTGCGTCAATTCTTGGCTCGCGCCCGGACCGATGCTTTGACAAAGGGGGCAGCCCCGGCGGAGTGACATCATGCCTTTACTGGAAGGTGTCACCTCGAAGGAAGCCCCCAACCTATTGGGCTACGGGAACGTGGCTTGCGTAGTCAAGGACGGCACGGCGGATGACCGTAAAAGCCCGCTCGTTCACCCGAGCGGGTTTTTCATTACCANTCTTTGGAGCGNGGTTCCCGGCCCTACACATCTCAGCAGCTAGCCGGGATAACCTGCACCCCAGTCGATTNTCATCCAGCAGATGCGCTCGCTTTCGAAATAAAACTTCCCGCTGAACGTTTCGCCCTCAAGCATCCTAGGCAGCCAGTGCTCGTCATCCTCCCACATCAAGTCGTAGGGAATTTGAGAAATTTTTGTCCAGAGGGGTATCGCCTCCTCGGTCTCACCTGCCTCNCCTCTGCACGATTCAGCCATGAAAACATGAACAAAAATATCGGGCAGGTCACTCATAGCAAAAAATAGCTCTCCCATTTTACGCGGCTTCAGAGGAGTCACGAGAAGCTCCTCCTCGGTTTCCCGGATTGCCCCCTCCAGTGGAGTCTCCCCTGACTCAATCTTGCCCCCGGGAGCATTGATCTTACCTGCCCCTATTCCTCTGAGCTTCTGCATGAGCAGAACATCGTTTCCTTCCCGGATAAACATCAGAGTAGCCCGCATATCAGGGCTCCAATGGTCCCAGTCAATCGGTGATGGTCCGCGGCTGAGATCCTCTTCCGCCCTCATCAATCCTCAAGATATGCCTCTACTCCCTCACAGGTGCATACAAGGTTCCGATCTCCGTGAACATTGTCGATCCGCCCCACTGAGGGCCAAAACTTATGACTCCTCAATCTGGGAACCGGAAACGCCGCCAACTCCCGGGAATAGGGCCGATCCCACTCGTCACAGGAAACCATCTCTGCCGTATGTGGGGCCCGCCGCAGGGCATTATTTTCGGAATCCCAGTCACCTCTGATNACTTTCTGGATTTCTCCATGGATTGAAATCATTGCCTCACAGAACCGGTCCAACTCTTCTTTTGACTCGGACTCCGTTGGCTCGATCATGAGCGTTCCTGCAACAGGCCAGCTCATCGTCGGTGCATGAAACCCATAATCTATCAGCCGCTTGGCGACATCTTCCACGGTAATACCGCTCTCTTTCTGGAGTGGGCGCAGATCAATAATGCACTCGTGCGCCACCCGGCCCTTCGATCCAGTGTAGAGAACCGGGAAATAGCTCCGCAGTCTATGAGCAACATAATTCGCATTGAGGAGGGCCACCTTGGTGGCAGCTGTCAAACCAGCGACGCCCATCATCCGGATATACATCCATGAAATCACGTTGATAGATGCGCTACCCCATGGGGCCGCACTGACAGCACCATCCTTGCCGGGCAGCACGGAGTGTCCGGGAAGATAGTCAGCGAGATGACTGGCAACACCAATCGGACCAACACCGGGCCCGCCACCCCCATGAGGAATACAGAATGTCTTGTGAAGGTTCAGATGGCAGACATCTGCCCCGATGCTCGCGGGACTGCAAAGTCCTACCTGGGCGTTCATGTTTGCACCATCCATGTAGACCTGCCCCCCATGGCTGTGCACCGTTTCACACACCTTCAGAATCGACTCCTCGAAAACACCGTGAGTTGAGGGGTAGGTCACCATTAAGGCTCCCAGTCGGTCACCATGTTCCTCGCACTTGGACTGTAAATCACTCAGATCAATATTACCCTCCTCGTCGCACTCGATGGGAACTACCCGAAAGCCTGCCATAACTGCAGAGGCTGGATTCGTGCCGTGAGCCGAGAGGGGGATAAGGCAGACGTCCCGCTCCGGGTTGTCCCGTTTCCGGTGATACCGGCGAATCGCCAATAATCCCGCATACTCGCCCTGGGATCCTGCATTAGGCTGGAGCGAAACCGCAGCGAATTGCGTGATTTCTGCAAGCCACCCCTCAAGCGTTTCCAACATCAAACGATACCCCCGGGTCTGCTCTGCCGGAGCGAAAGGATGAATGGACCCAACCTCCGGCCATGTAACAGGCACCATCTCGGCAGCTGCATTCAACTTCATGGTGCAGGAACCCAGCGCAATCATCGACTCGTTCAGGGCGAGATCTTTTCCCTCAAGTCTCCGCATGTAGCGCATCATCTCCGTCTCGCTATGGTAGAGATTGAAAACCTCATTATCCATGAAGGGCGAGACCCGGATGAGGTCCCGCGGAAGCCCCTGTTCTTCCTCATCCCCCAGTTCTATCCCAAGACAACCAAGAACCTCTTTCACCTCTTCCTCCGACACTGTCTCATCCAGAGCAATCCCTACCCTTCCGGATCCGACGAGACGGAGGTTGTATCCCTTGCTGGCTGCCGCCTCGACCAAGTCTTCCGCCTTGTCCCCAACTTCAAGAGTCAGAGTGTCGAAAAAGCCGCTCCCTGTGCATTTGACACCCGATATTTTCAAGGACCGTGCCAGCCGACTGGTCAGGGCGTGAACTCGTGAGGCAATTGCCCGCAACCCCTCGGGCCCATGATACACTCCATACATTGAGGCCATTACAGCTAGCAGGACCTGCGCGGTACAAATGTTGGAGGTCGCCTTGTCACGGCGGATGTGCTGTTCACGGGTCTGAAGAGCGAGTCGATAAGCTGGCTTCCCAACATGATCCACAGATACTCCCACCAACCTTCCGGGCAGCTTGCGCTTCAACGCATCCTTGCAGGCGATATAGGCGGCATGGGGACCGCCAAATCCGAGTGGAACGCCGAAACGCTGCGTCGAGCCAACACACATATCAGCCCCGAAGGCTCCGGGCTCTTTGAGGATTGTGAGCGCAAGAGGATCTGCAGCCACCACCAGAACACCTCCCGCTGCATGCACCCTTTGCGCGAGACCCTCATAATCGTGGAGGGACCCAAGAGTATCTGGATACTGCACGAGCGCGCCTGAAAACTCTCCTTCGCCAGCGGAAAAATCCTGCCACTTCCCGATGACGAGTTCGATCCCGATCGCTTCCGAGCGGGTTCGCAGGATATCAAGGGTTTGAGGATGACAGTGGCGGTCCGCAAAAAAGCTTCGGGCTCTCGGCTTGACTGCCTGAGCCATCGCCATCGCCTCCGCCGCTGCGGTACCCTCATCCAGCAAGGAGGCATTTGCGACATCCATTCCCGTCAGGTCAACCACCATGCTCTGGAAGTTGAGCAGGGCCTCTAGACGACCCTGGGCGATTTCTGCCTGATAGGGTGTATAGGCAGTATACCAACCCGGGTTCTCGAGAATGTTCCGCTGTATCACCGCAGGAGTGATCGTGCCATGGTAACCCTGCCCGATGAGAGAGCGCCGCACCTCATTACTGGACATGACTTCCTTCAGCTCAGCCAAGGCCTCGGTTTCTCCCATGGGCTCCTCAAGAACCAATGCTTCAACAAGACGAATCTGATGAGGAACGGCCTCTTCGACGAGCGAATCGAGCGTTTCGCAACCCAGATCACCGAGCATTTCTCCGCAGCGCTCCGGAGAAGGCCCTATGTGGCGTTGCGGAAAACCGCCGGGAATGGTCGCGCTAGGGCTCGCTGGCGCCACGGGCACACTCGGAGGCGCAACAGGAATTTCCATGGTCTCAACTGATCAAATCTTCGTATGCGGTAGCATCGAGCAGGTCATCAAGATCACCTGCCTCTTCGAGGCGAATCTTGAAAATCCATCCTTCCTCATACGGGCTACTGTTGATCACGGAGGGATCGCCCTCCAGCTCCGTATTGATTGCTGTGACCTCCCCCCCGAGGGGCGAGTAGATCGGACTGGCGGCCTTGACCGATTCCACGGTCCCAACCTCATCTCCGCTCCCCACGGCCTGACCAATCGAAGGTAATTCCACAAAAACGACGTCGCTCAATTCTTCCTGAGCGTGGTCCGTGATACCAACCGTAGCGAGATCACCTTCGATGCTCACCCACTCATGGTCCGGTGTGTAATGAAGATTGTCGGGAATGTTCATTGCGTCTGCTGATAGTATTCCTAGCGCCTTAACCCTTCTTGTAAAAAGGCTTTTTCCATACTTCTGCAGGAATCATCCGTCCCCGCACCTCGACGGACAACAACTCTCCGACCCTCGCCATCGTCTCCGGCAGGTATGCCATGCCAATTCCAACCCCGATCGACGGCGAGAGGGTGCCACTGGTCAATCGCCCCAACTCCTCCCCGTCCTCACTAAACACTGTAGAACCAGGACGGATCGGAGGCCCCGGCTCGAGACATTTCAGCGGAACCAGAACCTCGCGTAACCCCTTCGATTTCTGATTGAGGAGCGCTTCCCGCCCCACGAAATCCTCCTTAGTGAGGTCCACGAAAAAGCCTAACCCGCTCTCTAGTGGCGTTCGCTCCGGGCTCAAGTCAGATCCATTCAGCGGATAGCACATCTCAAGCCGAAGTGTATCCCTCGCTCCAAGACCACAGGCCCTCGCGCCATCCTCAAGAGCCCTGCGAAACCAGTAACTCCCCGCGCCCGAACTGCAAAATAATTCATACCCATCCTCACCGGTATATCCCGTCCGACACACGAGGACGTGATGTCCCTCAATCTCGAAAGAATCCAATCCATTTCTTCTCGGAAGCGTTCGCCCGCCCATTACCCGGGAATACACTTCCGCAACGAATGGACCCTGGACTGCCATTCCTGCCATCTCTGCGCTCTGGTTCTGAAGATTCACGCCCTCATCGGTATTGTGCTCCTTCAACCAGGCAAACACCTCATCGACCCGTGATGCATTGACCACGAGGAGAAAACTCTGCTCTTCAAGGCGATAGAGGATCAGGTCATCGATGACCCCTCCTTTCTCATTGAGGAGAAACGTATAATGCGCCTCACCCGGCGAAAGTCCCTCAACGTCATTCGTGAGCATCAGATTGAGCCATTTCGCCGCTTTCGAACCCTCCACACGCAGCTGACCCATGTGGGAGATGTCAAAAATACCTGCCCCCTGTCTGACGGACTGATGCTCCTCAAGGATGGAACCGTAGCGGATTGGCATCTCCCAGCCCGCAAAGCCCACCATCTTGGCTCCCAGCTCAAGGTGCACCTCTCGAAGTGGCGTTTCTTTCAGCTCACCGCTCACGGNGGGATGCTGTGAGTCCGGATGGGGCTTGTCAATGAACGCTTCCCGCCCTTTCTTCCTCCTGTGTCCCTCTTCAACTCGCTGGAGCCGAAAATCAGGTGGATGGCCTTTCCCGGGCTCGGCAGGGCCATCGCGATTCTTCATGTCTTTGTATTCTTGCTTCTGGTGTTCCTACCCTCGTCCCGTTTTTCCTTTGTCTTTAACTACCAGCTAATTGTGTCTGGAGAATACTGGCGTGTGATTTCATTTGCTGCCCTCCCCCCTGTTGTCCCTGTCCCCGGCGGCATGCCTGTCCTGTCTGCCGTGTTCATGTTTTTCGTCATGAGAATCACCTTCTTGATCAGCGATGGCCTTGAGGAAGCCTGGGGAGCGTTAAGGGCCTCAATCTACGTCTACTCTACCCTCGCCTGCATGATTCTGGCCCATTTCCTTGTCAAATCACCACAGGGAATCGGAGGGCCCACTCTTTACGCGCAATTATTTCTGGCCTTTGCGGTCCTCTTTCCTCGAGTGGAATTTCAGTTGTTCCTCATCTTCCCGGTGAAGGTGGGCGTCCTTGGATTCATCAGTGGGGCCATCCTGCTGTTCTATTGTTTCACCGGTTTAGATACGGCTCTTCTGACATTACTTCCGGCCCTCCCCTTTCTGTTCTGGGCGTGTCCTCGGCTGCTCATATGGTCCGTGACACGCGGTAGAACCGCAGCACGCAGGGCCAAGTTTCGAGAAAGCTCTCTCCCCGAGGGTCAGGCCTTTCACCACTGCGCCCAGTGCGGAGCTACCGATATCTCGCATCCCCAACGGGAGTTCCGGGTGACCGGAGAGGACCAGGAACTTTGCAGTGAATGCCTAGACCAGTAAGCTTGAACTTTTTTCGTCCCATGCCTGACTTCAGCCAACTGCCCTCCGTGGAGAAACTCACCACGGACCTCACCACGAAGAGCAGTCTTCCCCGCCCCCTGATCACAGGTTTTGTCAAAGGCTGCCTCGCGGACTGGCGGAAACGCCTCTCCGAGGGAGAAACCGCCGACCGGGAGACCATCGAACAGGCTACGCGATCGGCACTTCAGGATTTTGGGTCTTCTCGGCTCCAGCCTGTGATCAATGCGACTGGAGTTGTCATTCACACTAACCTTGGGCGGTCCCCGATGGGACAGCGGGCTGCAGAAGCGCTCAGTGAAGTGGCGACCGGTTATGCCAATCTCGAATTCAACCTCTTGGACGGAAAGCGGGGACAGCGCGCTGGTTACCTCGAAACTGCTCTTGCCGTTCTTCTCGAAACTCAGGCCGCGACTGCCGTTAACAATTGTGCTGCGGCTCTCGTCCTTACCCTTCGAACCCTCATCTCCCCCGATCGGAACGAGGTCATCGTCAGCCGCGGAGAACTGGTTGAGATTGGAGGGGGCTTCCGCATCCCCGAAGTTCTCGAGACGTCGGGCGCGAAACTGGTCGAGGTTGGAGCGACCAACAAAACTCACCTGCAGGATTATGCCGAGGCTATCTGTGATCACACCGCCTTGATCTTGAAAGTCCACCGGTCAAACTTTTACCTCGAAGGGTTTACCGGGGAGCCTCATATGACCGAGATCTCCTCCCTGGCCCACGACCACGATATTCCCCTCGTCGAGGACCTTGGTTCGGGAGCGATCATGAATACTGACCAAATGGCCCCCATCGATCATGAACCGACCCCGCAGGAGTCGCTCCGCAATGGAATCGACCTTGTGATTTTTTCAGGTGACAAGCTCCTTGGAGGGCCTCAGGCAGGGATCATTGCCGGCAACGCAGATCTTGTGGCCCGCATTAAATCGGAGCCGTTCTTTCGGGCAGTCCGCTGCGATAAACTTATCCTCACCGTCCTGCAAGAGTGCATCGACGATTACCTGGCCTGCAAAGGAGAATCAAGACCCCCGATCCCGGTCCTCGATTGCCTCTCCACATCGGTCGAAGAGCTTCGTGGGCGTGCAGAGGAAATCACCTCGCAGCTGGCGGATCTTGGGTCTCTAGTCACCATCGTAGACGCCGTTTCCCGGACTGGAGGCGGAACGATGCCCAAGGCCGAAATCCCCTCTGTGGCTCTTGAAATTGAAAGCGTTGGGGTCTCCCACGAAGAACTCGCGCGTCGGCTGAGAGCTGCCACTCCTCCCATCGTCGGCTACGTTCACGAGGAGCGGTTCCTTCTGAATCTTCGCACGGTCTTCCCCTCGCAGGATCAACATCTTGCTCGGGCTCTGCTTGAGCTTCTGCAATGAAATTCAGTCGTCTCGCCGTGGCACTCAGCCTTCTGCTTCTTACCTCCTGTAACGAATCGGCGAACAAGCAGCGTGCGGACATCCGCGCATCCTTCCTGGGATTCAGCCGGGCGTTCTATGCCGGAGAAGGCGAGCAGGCTCTCGCTTACATCAGCCGGAAAACCTTCGAATACTATGACCGTCTCCTGCCCCAGTTGCGTCATGCGGATGAGCGACGGCTGAGCTCCCTTCCTCCCTTCGCACTTTTCGCCTGCCTCTCTCTTCGTCACAGGTACGAGCGGGAGGAACTCGTCACTATGGACAGCCGGACGATCATTCGGGAGGCCTTTGACTCCATGACTTTTCCGGGTGGCGCCCCCCACTTTCTGGACATCGGGGAGATTCTCATCAAAGAGCCCGGGAAGGAAGCTGTCGCCACTGTCTTTCTCGCCCCAGGCGAGAAACATGAAAACGCCCTCGTCGCCTTTATCTGGGAAAACGGAACCTGGAAAATGGATCTCACTTCCGTTTTCGGAGTGCTCTCAACCCAGTTGGAAGCCCACCTCGAGGACCCCTCCGCCAGCAGGGCCCAGAAAGCGCTGCATTATCTCCAAGTTCATGAGAATCAGCAGATCGGAGGAGAAATTCTCCTGCCTGTGATGCCATGAAGCCGCTTCCCCGCTCTTTCCAGAAAGGCCTTTACCCCGCCGAGGGCCTCAATCCCCCTGAAATCTGCAAAAAATAGTAAAATCCCTTGAAATCCGACGGTTGGCGGATAGCCTCCGCGCCCCATGGCTCGCGCTGCAGGAAAAGCCAAAACCCGGAAAGCGGTCGCTAAACGCTTTAAAGTGACCGGTTCCGGTAAAATATTGCGGCGGAAACAAGGCAAGCGACACATTCTCCAGAAGAAGAATCGCAAGCGTAAGCGAAACCTCGGTAAAGCTGCACTTGTCTCCGAAGCAGATATCAAAAACGTGAAGGAAAATCTTCCCTTCTCCTGAGAAGCATTTCTCGCTCGCCGCCACGGAACAACAGACGCCATCCGGCGTCGCCTCTTACACAGCCTTCCCGCTCCCGCGGGATATGAGCGAATGAGACTGTGAGAGGGCTACTAAAACAGTTCGCTTCAGAAAGAAAAAGACATGCCACGCGCAACAAATGGTCCAGCAAGTCGGAAACGACGTAAAAGAGTGCTGCTTCGTGCCAAAGGATTCAGGGGTTTCCGGTCGAAACTCTACCGCTATGCCAAAGACGCGGTTTATAAGGCTCAGCAACACGAGTACTATGACCGCAAGAAGAAGAAAGGCCAGTTCCGGCGTCTGTGGATCCAGCGTATCAGCGCTGCTGTGCGCGAGCGAGGCCTGACCTATTCACGATTTATGGAGGGCCTCAACGCTGCCGGCGTAGAGGTTGACCGCAAGATCCTTGCTGATCTCTCGGTGAATGACCCGGCTGCGTTTGATGCCATTTTTGACAAGGCCAAGAAGGCCCTGGAAGGCAAGGCAGCCTGAGTCCAATCTGAAGCTGCAGTTTCCTACAGGGTCGCCGCGCGCGACCCTTTGCTGTTTATGGCAGGAGCCCACTCTTCCCCTGCAAATCCCGATGACCCCTCCATCAGAGCCGTGCCCATGTCTCCCGCATTCGACTACCCACGGGAAGAGAGTTGATGAATCCCGTCGGAGAGCAAACACTTGCCTTTAGTCATCCCAATGAAAGAAGAGATCGCCAACATTCAATCTGATGCCCTGACGGCTATTGAGACCGCCGCAGGCGAGCAGCAACTCGAGGAAGTCCGCATCGCGTTTCTGGGTAAAAAAGGACGCTTAACGGCAGCGTCTGCAGGAATGAAGGAACTCTCCAAGGAAGAAAAGCCCGCGATGGGACAATTACTAAACAGCGCCCGGGCCGTGATCACCAAGTCCCTTGAAACCAAGGACCGCCTGCTGCAGGAAAAGGCTGATGCAGCCTCTGTAGAGGGACTCGACCTTTCTCTCCCCGGAATACCGCTGCATCAGGGCAATCTTCATCCTCTTACGCAGATAAAGGATCAGGCGATCAAGGTTCTGAGACGCCTTGGTTTTTCTCTGGCCGAGGGCCCGGAGATTGAAACGGAGTTTCACTGCTTTGATGCGCTCAATACTCCCCCGGAGCATCCAGCGCGGAACGAAAAGGATACCTTCTACTTCGACAGCGGAAAGTTACTGCGTACCCACACCTCCACAGTTCAAGTGCGCACCATGGAGAATCAAGCGCCTCCAGTCCGTGTTATCGCACCCGGATCATGTTACCGCCGCGATGAGGTGGACAAGACACACCTCCCTGCCTTTAACCAGCTTGAGGGTCTTTACGTCGATCGTGATGTCCAGATCGGCGATCTCAAGGGTGCACTGGAATTTTTTTACCGGTCAATGTTTGGCGAAGAAACCAAGGTCCGTTTTCGTCCTCATTTCTTCCCCTTTACGGAACCCAGCTTTGAAATCGATGCCCTGCTTCAACTCAAGGGAGAAAAGCCACAATGGATCGAAGTTGCTGGCTGTGGAATGGTCGATCCTGCGGTCTTTGAGAAAATCTGCACGGCCCGGGGCGATGATCTCTATGATCCCGCAAAGGTAACTGGATACGCATTCGGCATGGGACTCGATCGCCTCGCCATGATTCAGTGGGGCATCAAGGACATTCGTCTCCTGATTGAAAACGATGCACGGTTCCTTTCTCAATTCGCCTGACCCAATTCCTTCGCTGCCGAGAAAGACCACCTCTCTTCCTGCCGACAAACCTCCAGAACTGAAACAATGCTCATCTCCAAAAAATGGCTCAATGACCACCTTGATGTCACGGATCTCAGCAACAGTGATTTCGATGATGTCCTCACCTTTGCAGGGGTAGAGGTAGAGGGCATCACAGAAAAAGGCGTATCTTCGGATCGAGTCATCGTCGCCCAGGTGGTCGAAAGTGAACAGCATCCCAACGCCGACCGATTGAGCGTCACAAAAGTAGATACGGGCGAAGCCGAGCTTCGCCAGATCGTCTGCGGAGCAAAAAACTATAAGGTAGGCGACAAGGTTCCCTGCGCTCTTCCGGGCGCCTCACTTCCCGGAGGCTTTGAGATCAAGGAAACGATCATGCGCAAAGTGGAATCAAAAGGAATGCTCTGCTCGGCTGTTGAGGTNGGNCTCGGCTCCGATCACAGCGGCCTGATGATCCTTCCAGATGAGTGGGAGACTGGAAAGCCACTCCGGAAATTCGTAGACACTGATACNATCTTCGAAATCGAGGTCACTCCAAACCGCCCCGATCTGCTGAGTCATCACGGTATGGCCCGGGAGGTTTCGGCGCTCACTCAAATCGAGATCAGGGGTNTTGATATTCCCTCTCTCCAGCTTGAAGAGGCCGATGACACCCTCTCTATCGAAGGACAGGACACATGCCCCTTCTACACAGCGACACGAATCAGCAACGTAGAGGTTACTGAGAGTCCGGAGTGGCTGAAAGAAAAGCTAGAAGCCATTGGACTACGGCCGATCAATAACGTCGTCGACATCACCAACTTCGTGCTCCACGAGATGGGACAGCCTCTCCATGCTTTCGATGCAGCGAAGGTAGGGAGAGGNATCAGGGTTCGCTACGCGACGGACAACGAGACATTCGCCGCCCTTGATGAGCAAAGCTATGATCTCGAGAGTTCCGATTGTGTGATCTCAGACGAGTCCGGGAAGGCCCTCGCCCTCGGTGGGGTGATGGGAGGAGAGACCTCGGGCGTCACGAGCTCCACTACCGAGGTGATCCTTGAGTCGGCTTGGTTTGATCCGCCCAGCATCCGGAGAACTGCGCGCCGCCTTAACCTGCACTCCGACTCATCCTANAGGTTTGAAAGGGGTGTCGACCCCGGGGGGGTCGCTAAGGCCTCGGCTCTTGCCGTCAAACTCATCACTGAGCTGGCAAGTGGCACGGTTGAAGGCGCGACCATCTTTGCTGGATCAGCCCCGNAACTGAAAGAAAGGGNCCGCCTGGAACCTGAGCGCCTGGAGCAGATGGTCGGTGGAGCTATCCCGCTCGAGGCCGCCGAAGAGGCTCTTGGACGTCTTGGCCTCGTAAAACAGCAGGACAACGAGTGGCTGATTCCCAGCTACCGCCAGGATCTCCAGCGCCATGTGGATCTTGTAGAGGAAATTGTCCGGGTACAGGGACTTGAAGCCATTCCCTCTCGAAATCTCTCTATCGCGGTGCCTTCCGGGAAAGAGGATGCAAGGTATGATCTCGAGCTTGATCTGAAAAAGCAGCTGGCCGCTCTGGGTTTTTTTGAAGCCAACTGTATAAAGCTGATTTCCGAGAGCCAGCTCCGCGATGCCTTACCCCTCCGACCGCTTCAGGAGGGAGACCTGATCAAAGTCCGGCTTCCTCTTAGTGAAGATCACTGCATGATGCGGCCAAGTCTGAGCCCTGCACTACTCTCCACTGCAAGCCGGAATGTCAGGCAGGGTGCCAGACAAATACGCTTTTTCGAGACAGGAAGATGCTTTCGCAACGCGGGTGGTGGAAAAGCTCGTGACCTGGAGACTGATGTAATCGGAATCATCCTTGGAGGGCAGCGAATTCCGGATTCGTGGCAGAACTCCGGCGATGAGCTCGTAGATTCGTTCGACCTGAAAGGGGTCCTGTCCTCAATTCTTCCGGGTGTGGAGGTTCAGCTTTCGCCGGTGGATCCTGGCAACTTTCTCCTTAACTCACAGATTCTTTGCAACGGAAAAACAATCGGATCTTTTGCCCAGCTCTCGCCCTCTCGCGGCCGCGAACTTGATCTGGATTTTCCTGTCTACCTCGCAGAGCTCGATTTGAATCGAGTCTGCGNTCTTCGACAGGGTAAATCNCANGTTACGGAGCTTCCCCAGTTCCCTGGCTCTTCCCGTGATGCCGCCATGGAGGTCCCCTCAGATCTTCCAAATTCCAAAATCGAAAAGGCGATCCAGAAACTTAATGAACCACTTCTCGTGTCCTTTGGTTGCTTTGATGTATTTCGGGATNCTTCGGGGAACAAATTAGATGCAGAAAGGAAATCCCTCGCATACACATTTCATTATCGCTCAGAAGACCGAACCCTGACGAGTGACGAGGTCGATGATGCACACCAGAAGACTCTGGATCATCTCACAGAAATGCTTCCGGTGAGCTTTCGCTAACAGTGGCCTGCCCCTGACTNAGGCTAGATCTTCGGCGGTCACTGAGCGCTTTTCACGTGAGCCAAGGAGTAGCGCCTGATCAACGACACGGGCTGAACTCCCGTCGAAACGATAGCTNTGGCAATTTGGGCAGACGACGGTCGCCAAGCCCACGATNGATTCGCAGCCCTCGCAGACTTGATACTCGTCGGGATTTGAGGCGATTTCCTTCGCCTTGGCGAGTCGTTCACTTGAAGCGGATTCCACAGTGCTGAAGAGATTTTGGTCAGTCCTCGCGTGNTTTCAGGATCAANCCCGAAATCCNNAGGAAAGGGAGGGGAGTCAGGAACTGGCTGCAGCTTTGATCGCTTTGACAGTCTTACTCTTGATATTGGCCCCTTTGTTCTTGTGATAAAGACCTTTGAGCGTTGCCCTGTCTACAGCTGATGCAAGAAGTCTCATGCTGCTTTGCGCCTCATCTGCATTCCCCTCCTCCGCTGCCTCAAGCGCCTTCTTCCGGAGGGACTTGACCCTCGTTCTGAGTGTCTTGTTGCGGTCTGTCCGGCGTTCTGCCTGACGAACCCGCTTCAGCGCTGATTTTGAATTAGCCATATGAATATATTCCCCGGGGCGGGCGACGAACCTAGGCGAGAGGATTCCGCTGTCAAGCACGCTCAGCTGAAAATCAAGGAATCCTCGGCAATCCCAGCTTGGCTAAATCGAGGGCCCACCCCTGAAAACATAGNCTCGTCCCGTTTTTGCCTCGGAGGGCAATCCCGCNACTCCGCCCCCACCCGAGAACAGGGAAAGACCAAAAAGTGTTCCCCTGATCACCCGCACCTCAGCTCCAACACCAACACGTCGATATAAGTCNATGACATCCCGGGACTTCATTCGGATACACCCATAGCTGGCAGGCCTGCCAATCGTCCGCTCCTCGGGGGTCCCATGAATGTATATATAGCGACGGAACGCATTTTGATTTCTCCGTTCGGTTCCCTTCAGCCATATGATACGGGAGACGATAGGATCCCTTCCNGGAGAATTNGGCNGGAGAACCTCTCCCGTTGGTCGCCGACTCTTGAAAACCGTGCCAGCGGGTGCTCCGCCNCCGATTTTCCGGGCAATCCGCATCGTACCCAGCGGGGTATTCATACTCCCGGGCTTGTCTCCCAAGCCAAACTTGGAGGTCGAAATACGGTAACTTTTGACTGGAACCCCCTCTTTCACGACCATCATTCGCTGGTCTCTCACACTTACCAGAACCTCATTCGCCGAGTCGATCTGNGCGCAACTGCTGAAAAGAAGAGACNACAAACACCCAAGGGGAAACAGGTATCCCCGGAGAGNAAGTAGTTTTCGTATCATTAAACGGCAGAATGGGACCTGAAATTGGCGGCTATTCCACCTGTCGGTCCCCGGTGGCAGCATTCCAAGATATGACGAACGAAGATAAGGAAGTGTAAAAGAACCCAAGAGGAAAGGGAAGAAGGAANATAAAGGATACTAAGTTGCCACTGAGGAGCGCATCTATCAGCACGAAAAGAAAAAATACCCCAAAGAGAAACTCCACCACTGGAGTCGCCGACTTAATTGCCTGGTAGCGACTTTTACGGGGGGAGGCCGATTTTTCCTTCTTGGGTTTCTCCACTCCATATTTAGGAGTTCGAACAAAACCCGACTGCATATTAAGCAGGGCCTCCATTACGGCGCGTGCGTTATTTATCGACATGCCNATTCCAAGCGCAAGAAGGCAGGGAAGATAGACGATCTCTTTCCACCAACTTTTGGGGTGGAGGGCCTTCTGGGACATCAGGTAGAAGAAGACAACGGAACCCGAGGCAAAAATAAAGATGGGAATATGAATNAGCGCTTTAACCCATACGCTCATCTCCGGCTGATATTTGGTGTTTGGGAATATCAGGAAACACAGGACCATGAGAAGCAGCCACGCAAAGTTTGAAGTCAGGTGCGCTGTAGCCTCCAGTTTTACATGCAATGGAAACTTGCTCCTCCATATAGCCGGCAGCACTTTCTTACAGCACTGGATCGACCCCTTGGTCCAACGGTGCTGCTGACTCTTGAAGCCGTCCATGTCGACTGGAAGCTCCGCTGGAGTCTCTACTTCATTCAGAAAGATAAACCGCCAATGCCTTAACTGNGCGCGATAACTGAGATCCATATCCTCGGTGAGAGTGTCGTGCTCCCACCCTCCGGCATCGCTGATGCACTCCTTGCGCCAGATTCCTCCAGTTCCGTTAAAGGTGAAAAATCTACCGCTCCGGTTACGGGCTGTCTGCTCCAGCTCAAGATGCCCATCAAGAAACATGGCCTGGACCCGAGTAAGGAGGTTATAGTTGCGGTTAAGGTGTCCCCACCGGGTCTGAATCAGACCAATCCTGTCGTCGGTAAAGTAGTGGACGGTTTTCCGCAGCACATCGGGATTCGGCACGAAATCCGCATCNAGAATAAAAACATACTCCCCTTTCGCCGTTTCNAGACCGTTTTCGAGAGCCCCCGCCTTGAAACCCGTCCGGTCTTCCCGGTGAATGAGTTCTGCATCAAATCCTTCGTGCTGAAGCTTCAGGATCTCTTTCTCAGCAATGGAAGTTGTTTCGTCAGTAGAATCATCCAGAAGCTGAATCTGNAGCTTGTCTTTAGGGTAATCGAGCTGTGCCACTGAGGTAAGCAACCGCTTCACCACGTGCATTTCATTGAAGACCGGGAGCTGGACCGTAACCAGAGGTAGCTCAGCAAATCTGGTCTTGATCTTCGGGCGCCTCCACGAGTGCCTCAGGTAAAGATACACAATACATAACCGGTGACACCCGTAGCCTGAGAGGCCCAGAAGGACCAGAACGTAAGCGACGTACCAGCTCCATTTGAGAAATTCCATGCTGCTTGTGAAAGGCTGGCAATGCGTTCAAGACCGCAGGACCCGGTTGAACGTCACGACGGCTCNTGCCCAATAGAGCCTGAGAAGTCAAGTTCTTAGCCTTTATTCACTGGCTTGGCGTGTTTATGAANTCCTTGCCTGNGGCCTCTAGGGTAGCGCGCCCTACCTACGACCATAGTGAATCTTGCACCCGGGCGATGTCCTCCCTAAACGAAACATATGAACCATCACCCACCCCTGCCGACCGTCGCCATCCTTGGCCTCGGAATTATAGGATCGCAGGCCGCGAGCCACATCGCTGCTGCAGGCTACCCATCAGTGACATGGAGCCGCAGTCGGAGAGAGAGGCCTGACTTCGAGCCTGACGCCGGGGTGGCTGCGGATAAAGCTGAAATTATCGTCTGTTACCTCAAAGACGTAAAGGCGGTCAGGGAGACCTTCGAAAGCATCAAGCCCTTCCTTGGACCGGGAAAAACCTTCATCAACCACGCAACGGTTGATTATGAGACTACCGATTACCTTGTGAACGAGTGCGCGCAGATAAATTGCGCCTTCCTGAATGCTCCCTTCACGGGCAGCAAGATAGCTGCGGGCAATGCTTCTCTTGTCTATTACGCGGGCGGCGAGGAGGAACTGATCAACCGCCTGCATCCTTTCCTTGAGGCTACCTCAAACCAGATTATGAGGGTGTCATCTCCTCTCGCTGCGACAATCCTGAAACTGACAACCAACCTTATCACGGCCTCAACCGTACAAGCCCTGGCTGAAGGACTTAGCATCAACATTGCCNATGGGATTTCAGCCGAAACTTACCTNGCGGCAATCGATCCGAATGCCTGTGCATCCCCGCTTATTGAAATGAAGGGACCAGCCATGGCGCAGGGAGATTACGATCCTCACTTCTCTCTCTCCAACATGCTCAAAGACGCCCGCTATATGATAGATCTAGCCGAAAGGGCTGGTCTCGAAACACCGGGAATCGAAAATACAGCTTCCCAGATGCAGAAACGTAACGATCTCGGCGAGGGTGAAAGTGACTTTTCCATTCTCTTCAGACAATTCAGCAAGGAATGAACAAGCCTTTTCTTGAGGACGAAACCTNACCGTTGCAAGTTCCACTCTCTCCACGAACAGTCCTGCGTCTGAGCGGACCGGACCGCTTCCGCTTTCTCAGCGGGCAGGTAACTCAAGACGTATCACTCGCTACCGAGACAGAGGCTGCATATACCTGTATCCTTAACGCCAGAGGACAGCTCGATGCAGTGTGCCACATCCGCGTCCACGAGGGCAGCTACCTCATCGATGCCGCCCTTGAATTACGAGGACATCTGATGGAGCGTCTCGACCGTTACATTATAGCCGATGACGTTGAGCTCTCNGATGAATCTGATGAGTGGGCGGTTACCCATCTGATAAACTTACCGGACGTTCCCACCGGAACGCTCGGATGGCGGACAAAACGCCTGAGTGAACAGGGTATTGATATCTTTTCGCATGCCGGAACCTCGCTCGAGGGAATTGAAGCTTCCTCGGTGAGTCACTATGAAGGACTCCGGACCCTTCACGGAATTCCTAGATGGGGACCCGAGCTCCATTTCGGCCAGATGCCTCAGGAGGCAGGCCTTGAAGATGATACAATCTCATACGCCAAGGGGTGTTACATCGGACAGGAAGTCATTTCCCGGATGAAGCGGGCAGGAAAGGTGTCACGTTATCTAACGAAATTCTTTGTTCCGCCCGGCGTCAGTCCGCCCTGCTCCATTTATTCCGCCGGTGTAGAGGCAGGAGAAATTACGACCGTGACAGATTTTCTCCGCGGGGATTCAGGTCGTCTCGCCCTCGGCTACCGCCGCCGCAGGTTCATGGAGATCGACAGCTTCAGCCTCCTGCACGATCAGGATTCTCCGGAAGACGACAGAGTCACGGTGCGAACTTCCTAATACTGGAGGTTAACGTAGATCTGGAGGCGGGGTCCGTCATCAGCAAGAGCTTCACTCTGCATCGGGAAGGCGTAATCAAGCGCCATCGGACCAAAGAACGGGATACTCGCCCTCACCCCAATACCCACGTCACTGTGGATCTGTTCCGGACTGAAGTCATACGAATCAGGATTCACGAAACCGATGTCCCCAAAGACGGCTCCTCTCACTTCCCCTACGATCGGGAAGGTCATTTCCACCGTTCCATAGGCGGAGGTTTTTCCTCCTAGAACCGAACCCGTCGCCGCATCCCTCGGCCCCACATCTCTGGTATCAAAACCACGCAGGTTACGAGCACCTCCCAGCATCTGACGCTCGAAAATTGGGACCTCGCCACTGAGGGCGTCGACGACATTAACAGCTCCACTCATGTTGAGGATCAGATCCCATGGAAGATTCCAGTGCTTCGAACCCGTTGCACTGAGGGTGTAGGTGTCTACGTCACCACCAAGAATGCCACCGGTCAGGCACGCTCCAAGATTCAGACGGTGGCCCCGTCGTGGAACCATGTTACTGTCTCTGCTATCGTAGACATAGTTCAGTGACACTGCACTTCGAATGTAGTCTCCATCCTCAGCCAGAAACTCAGAACCTGCGGGCACAGACTCCACGTCGATTCCCACCTGTTCTATACGATACTCCGCCTTGAGATACCCCTTGTCTCCCATCGGACGGCGGACAAACACCGCTCCGCCGGCATTGCTCTGATCATACTCGTCACTCAGCCAAAGCAGATCACGATAAAACAACTCGCCTCCCAGCGACAGTTTTCTTCCAAGGAACCAGGGCTCAACCAGCGAAAGACGCAGGTCACGACGTTCGTTACCGAGCTGCAACCGCATGCTGAAACGCTGACCACCTCCCCTGAAGAAATTCTTTGGATTGCCAATATCGAAGTTCGTCTGCTCAAGGAGAAGATATCCCACCACACTGTCGACAGAGCTGAACCCAGCACCAAAACTTACCTGCCCTGTCTTGGATTCATTAACAAGTATGTTGACGTCGCGGTATCCCGGCTGACTACTTCGAGAGCCCGTGACCTGAACCTGCCTGAAGTAGCGAAGGTTCTGCAGACGGGATTTTGTCGTCTCCTCATCTACAGAGCTGTAATATTCTCCCGGGCGCATAGGCACTTCCCGGCGGATTACCTTGTCCTTCGTGATGGTATTACCCTGGATATTAACCTTCCCGACACGGTAAAGGGTTCCCTCGTCGACTTCATAGCGAATGGACACCACGCCAGGAGAGACGTCCCGCATCTCCGGGGTGACCCGCGCATCAGCATACCCCCGTGACCCGTAATAACTACGAATCATCCGGATGTCATCGTTCACCCTCTTGCCGGAAAAGTCCTGTCCCTCTGCGACGCTCATTGCGGGGGCCAGCTCCTCGGGCTTAAAAACGGTCATCTTGCCGAACGCAACACTCCCGACCTTNTACCGNGGCCCNTCGTAAACAGGAATCACAAGGTCGACCCGGCCCTTGGTCGCTGGTTCCCGACGAACCGTGTCAATGCGGACCATTCGATATCCCCTGTTCCGATAAAAATCCTCCAACTTGAGNAGGTCCAGTTGTAGTTTTTCCGNATCAATACGNCCACTTTTACTAAGGAAAGACAGCAAACCCTTTTGCTTCGTATCCATCTGCCTCCTGAGTTCGCTTCTTGAAAAGGCCGTGTTTCCCTCGAATAAAATCTTGCGAACCTCACTCTTCCCGCCCTCTTCAATGACAAAAACAAGTTGATACTGCCCTGGACGATCAGTCTCCTTGAGTCGATGTGAAACAAGCACATCCGGGTAGCCATAACCGGTATACTGCTCCTCAATTTTTCTCCGGGCCTCCAGGATCGCGGCGTCACTGACGATCCCCGCCTTTACGGTCGCCTCTCCCGCTAACTTGCGATCACTAAAAATGGTGTTCCCGGAGAACCCAATCTCAACGATCTGCCCTCGGGTTGCGACCTCGACGATCAGAACAATCTGCTCATCCCCGACCGGATCACCCAGAAAGCTGACATCATCCACCAGGCCGCTCTCATAGAGGCTTGCAGCATCCTTATCGAGGACCTCAGGATTGAATTTCTGGCCCACCCGCACCGACATGTAATCCCGAAGGCGGGACTCATCCACCGTCTTAGCGCCCTGGTAACGAATTTTAACCGCGGAGATGGTGCGCCCCTCAAGGTCCAGAGGGCCGGCTGCGGGACGCTCTTCCTGAGCCAGCAAACCCCCGGAAAAAAGTAGGATTGCAGATATCAGCGAAGCTGCGACGCAGCTCATCACACGGCATATCCTAAGCATAAAAATTATCATGACTATCGAGCGGAGAGGGCCTTTCCTGCACCGGAGACCCAGACCATTTACCTGTCTCTCAGCCAAGGTCAATGAACATAAAACAATATTGCCATTTTTTACGTTAATTTCAGAGTCTTTCCCCTCATCTATCCCATNTGTCTCGCCGAGATGGCGGCCTGAAATCCGCTGTTGCCGTCTCGGCCAGCGTCCTTGACCACCCTCCTTTCCCCCTCTAGCGTTCCGCCCCCGCGACCGGACGTAATCCGGCTGAAACCATGAAAATTACCGTCGAAAGACAATCGGACTGTGCGGCCCGGCTCACCGTCGAAATTCCCCCTGCCCACCTGAAGGAGGAGCGCCTCAAAATCATCCGGGCCTTCAGCAANCAGGCTCGGATCCCCGGATTCCGTCCCGGCAAGGTTCCGCGGACCGTCATTGAGAAGCGCTATGGCGACCAGATCACCAGTGAATTGGAGCAAAGAATGATGCAGAACGCACTCAATGATGCCGCAGAGAAGGAAAAGCTGCGCATTATTGACGCCAAAGNCCCGGAGGAAATGCTACATCACCCTGATGGAGCTTTGACCTTTGCCTCCGCCCTGACCATCGCGCCAGAATTCGAGCTCCCTGANTACAAGGCGATCCAGCTGGAAATTCCTGATCGCGCCATTGGAGANGAGGACATCGAGAATGAAATTCAGAATGTCAGAGCCCGCTACGCCGACTATTCCGACATCACGGACCGTCCCCTGCAGGCCGGGGATTTCGCGGTAATTGACTACCGCTCNGAGCTGGATGGCAAGCCCACAGAGGAAGCGGTTGGTCAATCTGTCGGCTACCTTGGAGGCGGAGAGGACTATTGGCTCAAGATGGAAGATGACTCCATCCTTCCCGGATTTTCCAATTCCCTCGAGGGAGCGGGCCTTGCAGAGGAGCGGAATTTCTCATGTGTCGTTCCTGAGGATTTTCCAGTTGAGGAGCTGCGCAATTTCACACTCGATTTCCAGGTCACCATCAAAGCCATCAAGGTCCAGGAGCTTCCCGAACTTACCGATGAGCTCGCTNCTGAGATTCTCCCCGGATCTGACGTCAAGGGACTTCGGGATATGATCCAGGGGAATCTTGAACGCCAACTCAACCAGCAGATAGAGGAATTCAAGGTCAGCCAATTGCTGGAAAAGCTGACCTCGATGATTCACTTCGAACTGCCACCAGAGCTGGTAACTGCAGAGACGCAGGGTCAGGCGGACGAAATGGTGGAGCGCGGTCTGGGCTCGGGGATGTCGGAGGACGAGATTGAAGGACGTCAGGATGAGATCTTTGCCGCAGCCTCGCAGAGGGCGCAGACGAATTTGAAAACGGATTTTCTCCTCCAGCGGATCGCTGAGGAAGAGAATATCCAGCTCACCCAGGAGGAGGTGGCAAACAGGGTTGCCGCACTAGCGAATCAGGCGAAAAAACCAATCCAATCCTTCGCCTCGGAACTTCAGAAGAGCGGACGCCTCAGAGGAATCCAGCACTCGATGCTCCTGAGTAAGACCATTGACTTCCTGTTGGAGCACGCGAAGGTCACTCAGGCCGGCGAGCAACTGGAGAGCATCGCCGGCGAAGAAGACAGCCAAGCCGATTCCGACGGCACCGAAACAGAGGGCGGGACCAACGAGCCGCCCAGCAACGCAAAAGACCAATCTGAAAAAAACGATGAGTAAATTTGAGCCTGCATCCGCGAATCCGGGGTCGCCACGGAATTCCTACCTCGTGCCTACGGTCATAGAGCAGGATGGACGGGGAGAGCGCGCCTTTGACATTTACTCCCGGCTCCTGAAAGACCGTATTATTTTCATCGGGACACCCATCGATGACTTTGTNGCCAATTCAGCGATTGCTCAGATGCTGTTCCTCCAGATGGCCGATCCCAAGAAGGACATCCACATCTATATCAATTCGCCCGGGGGAAGTGTTACGGCAGGCCTTGCAATCTACGACACCATGCAGTTTGTGACCTGCGACGTGAATACCTACTGTATCGGAATTGCCGCATCCATGGGTGCCGTTCTCCTCACTGCGGGCACGGAGGGAAAGCGATTCTGCCTCCCCAACTCTCATGTGATGATTCACCAGGTCTCCGGTGGAGCCCAGGGAACGGCTTCAGACGTAGAACGAACTGTAGAATTCATGTTTGAACTGAAAAAGCGGCTTAATGGGATTCTCTCCAAACATACCGGCAAGGACCTCGANACCGTCGACCGGGATGCTGACCGGGACAACTACATGTCGGCTCAGGAGGCTGCAGACTACGGACTCGTTGACCGTGTTCTTGAAAACCGGAAGGATCTCGGAGAAGCGGAAGAGGCCTGAGAGCTCTGACATTCCTGAAAAAAGAGCAGGCAGAAGCCCCGGTCCTCTGCTACCNTCTTTNTGGNTGCGGAATTCACAAGTTCTGCGGCTTCCTTATTTNCCGCATACACTATGGCGCGTGCAAGCAATCTCACCATGTGCTCCTTCTGTGGCAAAAGCCACTCGGAAGTTAAAAAGCTGATTGCTGGTCCTGGGGTTTATATCTGCAACGANTGCATCGAAGTCTGCTCAACGATCTTGGAAAAGGAGTTCTCTGACGAGAAGCAGGCAGAGGAAGGAGTGAGCTTTNAGGAGTCTGTCGCTACCCCAACTCCGAGCGAGATCTGTCAGAGACTTGACGAATACGTCATCGGCCAGGAGCAAGCCAAGAAAGTATTGGCGGTTGCTGTTTACAATCACTACCAGCGAATACATCAGGATGATGCCCGCACACCNGAAGAACTCGCGGACGTCGAAATCGAAAAGTCCAACATTCTGCTTCTGGGCCCGACAGGATCGGGAAAAACCCTGCTTGCCCGTACACTGGCACGCGTATTGGACGTCCCCTTCTGCATCGTNGATGCCACAACTCTGACAGAGGCGGGATACGTAGGGGAAGACGTCGAAAATATTATCCTACGACTTCTCCAAGCCGCCGACTTTGATGTGGAAAAAGCGGAGCAGGGAATCATCTATGTAGACGAGATCGATAAGATCGGGCGCAAGACTGAGAATGTCAGCATCACCCGGGACGTTTCCGGGGAAGGCGTTCAGCAGGCTCTCCTCAAGATTCTCGAAGGCACCGTGTGCAACGTGCCTCCCCAAGGAGGGAGAAAGCATCCACAACAGGAATACATTCAGGTGAACACCGAGCGCATTCTCTTCGTGTGCGGTGGAGCGTTTGTCGGAATGGAAGATATCGTCCGGAGGCGTCTGGGCCGCAACGCGCTCGGTTTTGCGGCGGCCGAGAAGACAGCCCTTGCAGAACGATCTGATGAAGACCTGATGAACAAGGTTCAACCCGAGGATCTGCTTCACTTCGGCCTTATCCCTGAATTCATTGGGAGGCTCCCCGTTCACTCCTCCCTGCTGCGACTCGACGAGGACGAACTGATCAGGATCCTGACCGAGCCCCGAAACGCCCTGGTGAAGCAATATCAGAAGCAGCTGGCTCTGAATGACGTGAAGCTCAAGATTTCACGGGACGCCCTGAGGGCAATGGCAGAAGAAGCCGTCAAACGAGGAACCGGTGCCCGAGCTCTCCGCTCCATTTTCGAGGCTATCACTCTCGACATCATGTATGATATTCCCTCCCGGAAGGATATTGAGTCTGTATCAATCAGTCGGGGAGTTGTGGAAGGAAAGAAGTCTCCCATGATCCGCAAGAAGCGAGCAGATGCAGCTTAGACTGTGCCTTTCAGGAAGACTCTTCACTTTCGGAACCGGTTCTCTAGATTCGGGCCATGTCTTCGCGTTTGACCCTTGCTNTTGCGACCGTTCTGCTCCCCCAGCTGTGCTACTCACAGCAAAAGGCCGGTCCTGTTCCCAAACCACTGCCCGATGAGGGCATGGGCTATGAGCAAGTCGAGAGATTCATCAACGTCCTGGAGCAGGTTCGCTCCCACCACCCCGACGGGGAGAGGCTCAGCTACGAGCGCCTCGTAAACCATGCTCTTGAGGGCATGCTGGACTCCCTCGATAAATTCTNGGGGTTCTATCATCCAGNGACCTACTCTTTTCTCAGCGAGGAAAAACGCGAACCTTCCCTGNCCGGGCTGGGACTCACCCTCGGAAAGAGTGAGGATCATNTTACGTTGACGGCCGTCCACTCCGGCTCCGCGGCCATGGAGGCCGGCATAGCTCCTGGTGATCGCATTCTGGCAATCAACGGCCAAACCGTCTCCATGCTGACTCTGAGCAACGTTCTGAAGAAAATGGAAGGACGCGCAGGCGAACGCGTTTCCCTAACCCTCTATCGAAAAAAAATGCAGAAGGAGTTTGAAGTTACCGTTCTTCGCAGAGCAATCAGAGAATCGTCCGTGCCGACGGCACAACTCCTCCACAGCCAGCAGGCTCTTGGTTTGAAGGCAGGTTACCTNTACCTCTCCGAATTCACTGCGGCATCCCACGGAGAAGTAGAAGCAGCTCTGGACGATCTTGAGGACCGGGGCATGAAATCTCTCCTCCTTGATCTGCGGGGCAACCCTGGGGGCCTCCTGACCGCAGCAGTTTCCCTGCTTGGGGAATTTCTGCCTCCATCGACAGAGGTGGTCTTTACCNGGGGACGAAATCCGCAGCATAATTCTCCGCCCATGAAGACGCCGGAACGGCGGCGGAGAGAGCGGGGATATCCTATAGCTGTTCTTCTTGATCGCCATTCAGCCAGTGCGTCAGAGCTTGTCGCGGGCGCCCTGCAGGACCTTGAGAGAGCGATCATTGTCGGTGAGAAGAGCTACGGGAAGGGATCCGTCCAACGCATCATGCCTATGGGCAATACGGCCTTGCGCCTCACAATTGCAACCTACCACACTCCTTCCGGACGCAGTCCGCAGGACAAGGGAGTCATCCCTGACATCGAGGTAGACTTTTCTGTGGAGGATCAAGCGAACCTGGAGAAGCAACGGCGCCATGACTCACTCACTGCAGGGGAGAAAAAAGNTCTNAAGTTGTGGGTAGACCCCGTGNTTACCGCAGCCCTTGAGGAACTTTCAGGACGATAAGATACTCGAATGACACCTTTTGCCGAGCAGACAGCTCTCGAGAGAGAGCCGGGATCCCTGACGGTCCTCGCGATCGAAACTTCGTGCGATGAGAGCGCAGTAGCGATTCTCCAGCAGGCGGGAACCGCCCCGGCACAAATACTCTGCTCCCTCGTTTCCTCTCAGGTGGAGCTCCATCGCAGCTATGGTGGAGTTGTCCCGGAGGTAGCCTCACGAAATCACTCTCTCGTTCTACGCGCCCTTGTTGAACAAGCTCTCGATGAAGCGAACCTCGAAGCCAGCAACATAGATGCATTTGGTGCCACGAGGGGCCCCGGTTTGTCGTCCTCGCTTCTTGTTGGTCATACCATGGCCAAGGCCCTCGCNACTGCCTCTGGGGGGAGCTTTGTCTCGGTNAATCATCTGGAAGGGCACCTTCTCTCCCCCTTTCTTTCGGACCACGAGACATCCTGGAGTGACTCCAGCATTACCATCCCGCCACATCTGGCCCTCATTGTGTCCGGAGGGCACACAATGCTGGTTCATGCGAGGAACGCTGGCGACTACCATCTGGTCGGGCGCACACTCGATGACGCGGCTGGCGAGGCTTTCGACAAGGTCGCGCGAATGCTTGGACTCCCCTACCCAGGAGGCCCGGAAATCGAAGAACAGGCTAGATCAGGGAACCCGGATGCGTATAAATTTCCACGCTCCATGCCAGGANAACTCAACTTTTCCTTTTCCGGACTTAAGACCGCAGTCCGATATGCCCTTCCAAAGATCGAAGATATAAACATGAGGATCCCTGACATTTGCGCTTCCTTTCAGGAAGCCGTCATTGACGTCCTCGTTTCGAAATCCTTGCAGGCTGCCACGGAACGAGGATGTGGCNTCATTNCCCTGTCCGGAGGAGTGAGCTGCAATAAAGCCCTTCGCTCCAGACTCCATGGAAAATGTTCTGACATGGGACTGAGGCTTCTTGCCTCTCCCCCCTCTTTATCCACGGACAATGCGGCAATGATCGCGTTTGCCGCACTCATCAGGCTTCGGACTGGCGCTACCGGCGCCACGGAAGAAGACATTTCCCCGAACCTTTCTCTGTGTTCACAGGAATCAACTTCATGAAGAGATCCTTCCATTGAAACGNTGCCTCATATTTGATTTCGATGGAACCATCGCCGANACCCTNGNTGAAGGCCTGAAAATCTATAATGACCTTGCTGAACAGAACGGCTATACGCGCATTGATCCAGGGCAGGTAGATGAGCTGCGAGGCCTTGACACTGACGGCCTCCTCAAACATCTCGGCGTCCCGAAACGCAGGCTTCCGTTTCATCTCGCNACCGCCATGCGACGTCTCAGGAGCCAGATCGAAAATTTGTCTCTCATTGAGGGCATGCATGATGTTCTTCCACTCCTCAAACAGCGCTCAGAGCACATGGGTATCCTCAGTTCTAATATTCAGGAAAACATCGAGGCCTTCCTTGAAGTTCACGGAATGCGGGATCAATTCACGTTTATAAGCAGCATTGGCAGACTGACCGGCAAGGCAAGGCACCTCCGTGCTATTGCCCGTACCTTCTCCCTGAAACCTGATGAAATCATCTATGTNGGCGATGAGATCCGGGACCTCCGCGCAGCCCGTAAGGCTGGGGTTGATGTTATTGCTGTCACCTGGGGTTTGAATTCTCACGCATCCTTATCAAGAGAAAGACCCACCTTTCTCGTCGAGAAACCTTGTGAACTCCTCAAGGTCATCTGACGACTCCATCCGCAAACCAAGGCACCCTTGCACTTGCCGCTGTTTGAGGATAGGACCATTGAAACCTTCCGGAAATGGTCGGCATGAGCACGAGACCATTGCCCTTTTCAAATGAAGAACGAATCTTCCGGCACTTCCACTGCCCAGTCACCAGAAACGGAAACCGAAAACGTAACCGNTACCCGGACTAATCAGAATCTGGTCGTGGGACTCGTGCTTGGCGCGATCGTCATTATCCTTTCGCTTCTGGTCCTCCAGATCACTGACAAGGGCNTTGGAGGGAAAAAGTCCGAGATTGAGAAACTCCGTGAGCAGCTCGATGCAAAACGGCAGAGCATGGAATCTCTCGAGGGCACGTCCCAACCCACCAGGGAATCTCCCGCCCAATTGGCCACCCGGCTTTCAACCGAATCCTCTCAACTGGCGACCATGGTAAACCAACTCCAGGCATCGGTGGAAACTCTTCGTGGCGAACTCCAGATTTCGCAGACCACTGTTCGCTCCCTGAGTAGTCAGCTTGCGAACGCGACCAGCACGACTATCGATAACGACGATCTTCGCAGAAAACTCGAAGTAGCGCTCTCAAGGGCAGCTGGAGCAGAGACCCAGCTACGGAATATGCAGCAGGAGTCTCTTGGATCGCCTACCAGGGAACAAATGGAAGCTCTGCTCGAGGAACGTGACCAACTGCGAGCCATGATCTCCCGGCTTAAATCCGCGGAGCCCTCGGAAGCGAGCGAATAGCGAACGTAAGAAAGTCTTTCCTCGCAGCATTGCACCCACATTCAGTTGCTGCCCTCATTTCAAAGNGCAAGGTGGAGGCTTCTACTCGCCTTCTTCCTCGATGTCCTCCATCAACCGGCGCATCTCCTCCAGTCTCCGGCGCATCTCCTCAAAGGGATCAACGGTGGGGCGGCGAGCCTCTGGAGGCGGAATTTTCGCGGAATTCCCAAGCTCAACCTCTGGAGCGAGTGGCTCCGACTCCATGAGCTCCTCAATCGCCAAGGCTGGGATAATAAAGGTCTTGATTCTGCCCGCCCGTGCAATGGCGACCCCANCAGCTCTCCCCTCNAGGTCAACGACCGGAGCGCCACAGTCTTCAGGTTCTATCTGCATGTCCGACTGTACTACCCTCGCGAATCCGTCCCTCACTTCACTGTATCTGTGCCCCCCCATGTTATTCATCTGCTCCATGCGGCTGTAGGGTATTCGAGGAGCTCGGGGCCGACCTCCCAGNTCTACTTCCATCTCACTCTGTTGCTCATCACGAAGGTAAACAATTGTCACCTTCTGACCGGGCTCAAGCCTTTGCAGAAGCGTGCCGAGCTCGAAACTTCCATTCACCNTCTTGCCTGTAACCTCCAGAACCACATCTCCAGCTCTCAGGCCCGCGCGATCAGCACCCGTTTCGGGTTCAACGCGACGCACAAGAACCCCGGGCCCCTCAAATTCCAGATCCATAACGATACCCAGAAAAGCTCGGTCGGAACTTCGAAGGCTTCGCGGCATAACACTCACCACGCCCATTCCGGCAGCCTGGCCATCGGGGCGCGCTAGNGAAAGAAAGCTACCCAGCTGCAGCTTCGCCTCATCGACGAATTTCACGGGTTCAGCTTTCAGCCCCTCGACCTTCATGATTGCAAGGTCTGCATCAGGATAGACTCCACTGACAACAGCAGGCACCCAGTCTCCTGCACCGGTCCTGCAACTCAGGCTCCGAAGGTCCCGGCTCACTTCGCTCCACTTTGTCAGGACTGTTTCGGGGCCTACCACTGTCCCGTAACTTACCCTTTTGCGCCAGACTCTGACCTCCACAGTGCCTGATGAAGCCTCCCTCACAACCGGGACCAGAGCCCTGAAGAGATCTGCNGCCTGCCCTTCAAGGAGAGCGCTTTCTTCCGGAGAAGACTCAGGTTCCTGTGAAAACGTCTGCCCTGAAAAGAACAGACAAAGAGACACCAGAAGAGGAAATTTTTTCATAACCGATCGAATCACTGGTTGGGTCATTTCTGTTCCGGCATCACATCTGCCAAGCGAGCCAACTTGACCTTACAGGACCTGCTTTCCCCTTCCCGTNGGAAGTCCAGCTTCACCTCATTCCCCGGCTCATGCTCCGACAGGATCCCCTGCAACTCCCGCAAGGTTTTGACGGGCTTTTCATCGACCCTGGTCACGATATCACCACGGCGCATTCCTGCAATNTCAGCNGGCGAGTCAGGGTAGACCTCACCCAGAAGCACTCCTTCATCGGCAGCTCCTGCAACATTGAATCCAATCACCGGTCGATCGGGATTCATAAGCGGGTTCATCGTCAGCCTGCCCCAAGTCTCTCCATTCTCCAGNCTCTCCCAGTCTGCCTTGAAATTCTGCACCCCGGTATGATTATTAGCGGTCAGACTTGCCCCNATGGAAGAGTGAATAGCGATCACCTCCCCCTTCAGATTAAACAGGGGCCCTCCCGAATCTCCTCCGATGAGAGAGCAGTCGCTTACGATGAATCCGAGCGGATTCAGCGCAACNACTCTTCCNAACCTTACTGGCGGGGTGCGAAGAGCGTCAAATCCGCCCGCATGCCCCAAGGAGACCACGAAATCACCAACCTCCACGCCTCTGGAATCTCCAAGCTCAACGAACGGCCAGTCCCTGCCATCTGCCAGCTTCACCATGGCTGCATCCTTTGAAAGATTGGATCCCAGAACCTTCCCCCGGGCCTGTTTTCCATCGGGAAACACCACCGTGATTTCTTCGAGGCCTTCCACGACGTGTCCTGCTGTGAGGATAAGTCCATCNCTTGAAATTATTACGCCGCTACCGGAAGATTCGCTGGCTTCTGAAAAGAGCGAAACGGTTGCAGCCAAACCCATCCTTGCCACTCCGTGCACTTTGCCCTGAAGCCCTCGCAGCTGCTGAAAGCTGGTAATCGAGTTCTCAGCCTCTGCTAGCGCAGGGGAGATTCCCGCCATTGCTACAATTATGGCTATCGCGGCCCCGGAACTTGCTAGTTTCATCGCTGTGAAATATGATGCTAATCCAGCAAGCGTCAATGGCGGTGGTTTTCGTCTAATCTGCTCAGCGCGGGACTAAAGCTCCTCGAAAAAGGGTAGAATAGGCACTAGCAAGCCCTGTTGTCTCTTCTTTTCCGGGATGTTCAGTCGCAGACCAAGAAAGAAAGCTCCTCCTCGCCAGAGACCTCAGTCGGCGCGGCGTAAGCCGGCCCGCAAGCGGGCAGGAAAAAGAGCTCGCTCCAAGGGAAAAACCCGGAGGGCCGGCGCAAGAGGAAGGAGAANGGCAGGAAGACGACATAGCCCCCTCTTCGCATTCATATTCTGGCCTTTCCTAATCATCAATCGATTGCTGGCCAAATGGCCCGGCGTCGTTCGGATTCCCACCAAGGGAATTTGCTACCTCGCATGCGGCGCCTCATCGATATTTATTCTTGCTGCATTGCTCTACTTCCTAAGGTCCCTCAACTACGACATGGGTCAGGTGGCGGTGATGCCGCAACGTTCGATCATTTACGACAGAAACATGAAGGAGTTGGGGCGTCTGCACGGGGCTCATCGCTATGTCGTTGACCTCGCGGAGGTCTCTCCGCACTTCCGCAGGGCTCTCCTTGCCCGTGAGGACAAGAACTTTTACGACCATCACGGGGTGGACCCCCGGGGTGTTGCCCGCTCCATCGTGCAGAACATCAAGCGGAGAGCATTCGCCCAAGGTGCCTCAACCCTCACGATGCAACTGGCACGCAACGCATTCCGCTTGCCAACCCGAGGACCCAAATGGAAACAACTCGACCGGAAGTTTCTGGAGCTTGCACTCGCCTTGCGTATTGAAAGAGCATACGGCAAGGACGAGATCATGCAGCACTACATGAATCTCATCTTCTGGGGAGGATCGATTCACGGAGTAGAGGCGGCCTCTCGGGCTTACCTCGAAAAATCTGCCGGTGACCTGACGCTTTCAGAGGCAGCGATGTTGGCGGGAATTATTCGTGGGCCGAACGCGTTCTCTCCCTTCGACGATGTCGAAAATACCAAGAAGGAGAGAAACTCGACCCTGGACTCGATGGTCGACCATGGCTTCATCACCGACCTTGAGGCCAAATCGGCCAAGGATGAACCACTCCATATTCGGCCGGAAAATCGCCGCATCATTGAAGGGAGCTACGCAATGGATGCGATCAGGCGCGATATTGAGCGGCATCTCGATAAGAAATACATCAAGCAGGGAGGGCTGAAGATCATCACCACGATAGATAAGGATCTCCAGGAAGCCGCAGAACGTCACCTGAACTCAAAGCTGAGCGAAATCGAACGCCGGCCAGGCTACCGTCATAACACCCGCAGTAACTGGCAGTCCACACCCTCGGGCCAGCGTGAGGATCCAGACTATCTTCAGGGGGCCATCGTAGCCGTCGAGAACCGGACTGGCGCGATACGCTGTGTCGTGGGAGGCCGTGATGCCGATGAATCAAAATTCAATCGTGCCATTCATGCCCGGCGCCAGATCGGTTCCGTCTTCAAGCCCTTCGTCTATCTTGCTGCTTTCGATCAGGGAATGCGCCCTGATTCCTACGTAGATGATTCAAGAATCAAGCCCGGAGAAATAAGGTATGCTCCTCGGGACTGGGACCCAAGGAACTCAAGCGGCAAGTATCTGCCGACTGTGACAGCAAGACAAGCGCTGACGGAGTCCCGCAATACCTCCTCTGTACGGATCGGGGACTACGCAGGCATGGAAAACGTTTGCTCACTCGCTCACCGGTCCTTCGCCATTACTGTACCCAGCAAGGCCTCCTCATACCTCGGTTCCTGGGAGGCCACTCCTGAACAGGTTGCGAGCGCCTACACCATCTTTCCCAATGCAGGAACAAGATACGGTCCGCACTTTGTCAGCAAAATTCTCGATTCCGACGGAAAGGAACTCTGGGCCCACAAACCTCTCGGTTATGAGGCCGTCGATAGAAAAGGAGCTGCATGGACTACCTCATGCATCCTGGAGGACACCACGCGTTCAGGTACGGCCGCCAGCATGCGGCGCCAACTCGGCTTTCAACGTCCGGCGGGGGGAAAGACCGGCACAACCGATGGGTATCAGGATGCATGGTTTGTTGGATACTCATCAGGTATGACCTGCGCGGTCTGGGTCGGGCTAGATCAACCAAGATCTATCATGGAGGGAGGCTATGGAGCAGATCTGGCGCTTCCTATATGGGTCAAGGTAATGAAAACCGCAGACCGGTTGGGGCGATACGAATTCGAAAGCATGAAAGCCCCCGTGGAGATGAAAACGGTCCGCCTCTGTCGATCTTCGGGCAAACACGCGACCCCGGGATGCGAACACGCCCAGACCGCTTACGATGATACAATCCCCATTGATCTGGAGCCCCGTGCCACCGATTTTTGCCCCAGGCACCCCCTGAGAGCGATCCCCGTCAAATAAAAAAGCTTCCCGATCACCAGGCCCAGATCACTCTCGTTTACCATCTCGCTATCCAGTGCCAGAAAACACACATGCCAGTCGACCTCTACGGGGCCCCAGCGAAAAGCTACCCGCGAATTCCAATGCCAGGGAACAGCCTGAACACGCATTGAATCCCATCGGAGAGCCGCTTGAGAACCACGACGAGGAATTCGAATCCGACTGGAAGCCTGCCGATCGAACATCAGGCCTTCTGAATCGTCTGCCAGCCTGGGCAAGGCGGCCCCTACGCTTCGGTTTCCGTATCGCGATTGGCTCAACGTTGGTGCTTATTGGTGTTTGTATTTTCTACTTCAGCGCTTCCCTCAATTACGATATCGGCGAAATACAAAAGATGCCTGAGCGGTCTGTCATCTTCGATATAAATGGCAGCGAACTGGCTACCTTGCACGGAGAGAAACGGCGCCTCATTTCCCGCAGTGAAATACCGGATTTCTTTGTGAGTGCCCTTCAAGCACGAGAGGACAAGCGCTTCTTCTCCCACAAGGGAGTGGATTTCCCGGGCATCATCCGGGCGACCCTGCGCAATGCCTCAGACATGTCATTTACTCAGGGGGCCTCCACTCTCACGATGCAACTCGCCCGTAACAGCTTTAATCTCCGCGAGAAAAGCCTCCACCGAAAACTCATTGAAATCGCAATCGCGCTGAGAATCGAAGTTTCCTACTCCAAGGATGAGATCCTCTCTGCTTATGTGAATCGAATCTATTTCGGCTCGGGTTGTCACGGGTTGGAGGAGGCTGCGCGACGCTATTTTGGCGTGAGTGCAAGCGAACTCACTCGCCGCCAGTGTGCACTCCTTGTTGGCATCATCCGGGCACCGCATGCCTGCTCCCCTCTGAGGTCACCGGAAAAAGCAATACTGCAACAGGACGAGGTCCTTGACCGAATGGTAGTGGAGAAAGTTCTCAACCCGGAAGAGGCCTTAAAAATCCAGTCCAGCGATCTCGGCCTTCATGGTGGAGGCGGGCCATCGGCCGGCAACCGGGCCCTGCAGGCAGTCCGCCGTCACTTTGAGGAACTCATTGACGCCAGAGACATCAGGAATGGAGGTCTGCGACTCCAAAGTACGATAAGCGCGGATGTGCAGAAGGCTCTCGAGGTAGAAGCCACATCCCTCCTTGGAAGAATACCCGGGACACCCGAGGTTGCGGCTGTCTGTATCGACACCAGGTCAGGGGGGATCCGGGGCATCGTGGGAGGCCGGGACACCGGGAACACCTCCTTCAACCGGGCCTTGGATGCTCGCCGCGACCTTGGAGAGATCTTTACCCCCTTTATCTACGCGGCAGCAGCTGAGCGAGGAATCGAACCCAGAAAAGGGCAACCAGTGACACTGGGCCGGGAACTTGGAACAGAGGATCTTATCCGGTTGACCGAGAGACCGGGCTTCAAGGGGCCTTTCCTCGAGGGAGATGATTTGTTCCGCGGAGGAGTAAGCGCCACCCCTCTCGAACTGGCTGCCGCGGCTGCCACCCTGACAGCCGAGGGTCAGAAACCTCGCACCTACTTCCTTCGTCAGTTACTGGATTCAGACGGAAATCAAATCCTCGCGATTAATCCTTCGGCGAGATCGGCGTTCTCACCCGCTTCGACGAACGCCTCTCTGAAAACGTATTTTCCTGATGACAGACCCCGCTGCCTTATCGGGACGAACCCCTCAAAAACTGACATCTGGGCCGTCTCACTTGGATTGAAGCACACCACCTGTCTCTGGATTGGCCATGACACGCCGACCCGCCTTGACTCACCAGATATACTTCTCTCGGCAGCAAAAACAGCCATCCTGCGTCTGGGGATCACCGACCCAGCGCAGACTTCAACTGCCGCCCGATGAACACCCTAATTTAATATTATGCAGGCTTTGCGTTTTGACACTGCCGTTGAAAATATCCTCAAGCGCGAGACACGGTTTGAGGCAGGAGCATACTTTCTACTGAAAGACGCCCTCGACTTTACCCTGAAACGTACGCGCGAGGAACATGGTGAAGATCGTCATGTCAGCGGAGCTGAACTGATAGAGGGTTTCCGCGATCACGCGCTGCAGGAATTCGGACCCATGGCCCTGACCCTGCTGCAGGAGTGGGGTGTTGTAAAATGCTCCGATGTAGGGGACATGGTTTTCGAGCTGATTGAGGAGGGGATGTTCGGCAAGCAGGATTCCGACACTCGTGAGGATTTCGCAAACCACTACGAATTCTCAGAGGCGTTCCTCAGCCCTTTTTTACCAAGGGGGACTCCGGTGGACGAGCGTGCCGCGGACGAATCCGGAGCTGAAGGTGACCGTGGTTCGACACTCAACCCCGCTCCTCGAGACGCATCCTGAGCTCGGATAGAAGTTGGGCCCAGTGAGGAAGACGGGCTCCAGCCCGCTCCGCTCGGCCGAGCGGCTCCACCCAGATGGCCTGCAATTCGACCTCTCTGCCCTCAAGGTAATCGAGCAGACTTGAGGGGCGGTAGGCGCCCATCTTTCTCGTGGATGCAATCTGTTCATCAATGAGACTGGATGGTATCTGCATACCAAGCGCATCTGCTCCTGCGATGACATCTCCCATGACTCGTCGGACTCGGGACTCTCCCTCCTGCCTCGCCAGTAAACGCTCAGTGTCGATTCCCCCGTCGGTAATACACAGTCCATTGAACGCAACATTCCAANNCAGCTTGATCCACTGGGCCGTTGGCAGGTCTTCCACCGGTCTGCAGGGAATATCCGCACCTCGGAAAAGTGNGATCAGTTGCTCAAGACGGCCGTCGGCNGCTCCATTGAATTCTCCAATGGTAATCAAGCCCTGGGCGATATGTTTGATCAGACCGGGAGCGAGACGGTTGATGCAGACGAAACAGAGTCCCCCATAAATGCGGTCCGCTCCAAAGATTCCCGCAAGATACTCTGTGTTTCCCAGCCCGTTCTGAAGAGTCAGGATCGCCGTTTCATCATGCAGCAGCGGGGTGATTGCATCGCGGCAGGATCCATTCGAAGTTGTTTTCCAAGCGAGGATCACCAGATCAACCGGGCCGATATCATCTGGAGACGAATAGGCCTGAACCGACCTCAGGTTTATGTCACCGTCGGGACTTTTCACCGAAAGTCCATTTTCCCGCAGGGTGGAAACCCCAGAACGCGCGAGAAACGTCACATCGCAGCCTGCGGCTGAGAGCCGCGCGCCGTAGTAGCAACCGATCGCCCCTGCTCCAACAATTGCAATCCGTTGCACAATCTCAGGACACAAGCCCTTGCACTTCGCCGAGGATTCGTTTGGCGGTCACCACGGTATTACGGTGTAATTTTGCGGTNTATTCAGGCTGGCGATTATAGCCGCCTCCATAGAGTAACGCTATCGGTATACGGTTCCGGAGCATNGCGCCAAGAATGACCTCATCCCTTCTCTGGATATCCNTGACNGTAAGCATCATCTGTCCGAACTGGTCATTACGATGGTTATCNGCACCCGCGATCCAGATGACGAGATCCGGAGAAAAGACATCCATNGCCGCAGCCAGAGTGGAAAACAGCTGTTTCAGATACATGTCGCCCTCCACGTAACGAACGGTCTCAACGTCCATGGACCCCTTGACCTTACGTCTGGGATCATNACGGCCGACGTGGATNGAATAGGTNAAAACNTTGGGATCGTTATCAAGNAGACTGTTTGTCCCGTTTCCCTGATGAGCATCCGTATCTACCACCATCACCTTGATGCCCGGCCTCTTGACCTGCAGGCTCCGGATGGCAACTGCAATGTCGTTAAACACACAATAGCCTTCGCCATGTTCCCGAAACGCATGATGAGTTCCTCCAGCAAGAACGACGGCGGCTCCATCCTGCAGAGCTGCCTCGCAGGCCAGTCGCGTTGCCTCGACCTCAACGGCGCCTCGNTTGTAAAGTTGGGGGGTCAGGGGAAACCCCAGCCGGATCTGCTCNTTCCGATCCAGCTGGCCTGAGTAGATCTTCTGCAGNTAGGCCGGGGTATGTGCCCGCTCCAGCACGTGGGTCGCCGCCGGGCGCACTTCCACGATATCCTCCGGCCTGACTGTTCCTCTCTCGAGAAGCATCTCCTTCGAGATTCGGAACTTCTGCATGGGATAGGGGTGATCCGAGGGCAGTTCCAGGTAGAACTCCGGAGAATAGAAACAGCGCATTGAGTAACCCATAGCATTCAGAAGANCCTGANATTTTGGCAAAAATAGGCACAACTGGCAATGCTTAGGATATCTTAAATATTTAAATTCACCCAAGAATAGCATCCATTTCGCTGGAAAACTGCCCATTCCGCTTGATCCACCGCCACNACGGGACTTTGTGAAAAATTTCACAAAGTCCTTGCGGGTTCGGCAGAATTGGGGCCTTATTCTTGTGACTCCCGTCAATGAGCGAGACCTCNGCCACAACGATCTACGAGGCTCCTGATGCGGCCGCCACAGCAGTGCAGGCCGCCTCNGACTACCAATCAGGCACCCAGGACCTTCTCGGAGAAAAGATGGTGCTCAACATGGGGCCCTCTCATCCGGCCACCCACGGGGTTCTCAGGCTCATCCTGGAACTNGATGGNGAAGTTGTCACTAAAGCAGATCCTGATGTCGGATTTCTTCACCGTGGGGACGAGAAGATCGCCGAGAACATGCATTACAACCAGTTTGTCCCCTACACCGACCGTCTGGACTATCTTGCTCCTCTGGCCAACAACGTGGCTTACGCCTGTGCGGTTGAGAAGCTGATGGGGTGGGAGTTACCTCCCCGGGGACAGGCCATCCGGGTCCTCGCCTGCGAACTGGCCCGAATTTCCTCCCATCTTCTCGGTGTTGGCGTCTACGCCATGGACGTAGGGGCGATGACGGTATTTCTCTACACTTTTACCGAACGGGAGAAAATCTACAANCTCTCCGAGCAGCTCACAGGCGCGCGTTTCACCACCTCCTACACCCGCGTTGGTGGTCAGATTAGGGATCTGCCAGAAGGCTTCACCGACAATGTTAGTGTTTTCCTTGATGAATGTGAAAAAACCGTGGAGGAAGTGGACAAGCTTCTCACAAGGAACAAGATCTTCCTCATTCGGACAAAGGATGTGGGTATTATTTCTGCTGAGACCGCAATTTCCTACGGCCTCACCGGGCCCAACCTGCGTGCGTCCGGTCCCTGCCGCGACCTGAGAAAAGACCGCCCCTATCTGGGCTACGAACAATATGAGTTTGATGTTCCAGTTGGTGAGCTGGGAGATTGCTACGACAGATATCTTGTTCGGATGGAGGANTTGCGTCAGTCGATCTCCATCGTGCGTCAGGTCCTTGACTCACTCCCAGAGGGCCCAGTCAACGTGGTCGATACGAAGAGCAGCCTNCCCGACAAAGAGAAGGTCCTCATGAAAATGGANGAGCTCATTCATCACTTCATTGTCGCCACTCAGGGCATCGAGGCCCCGGAGGGTGAAGTCTACTTCGGCGCTGAGAACCCGAAGGGCGANCTTGGATTCTATATCAATTCCAAGGGCGGAGGCGTTCCTCACCGAATGAAAATACGGGCTCCTTCCTTCGTAAACCTTTCCATTCTCCCTGATCTCTTNGTCGGCCACATGGTCTCAGATATCCCTACAATTCTCGGCTCACTCGATTTCGTCATGGGAGAATGTGACCGTTGAATATTGAACTGTTGGAAAAAGCCACACNCACGGGGAANCAATATCATGCCTCAAACAATTCTCACTGATCAGNTCACTTCCCACGAGACCAGCGGGACGAAGCATCACCCTCCCTTCAAAGCTGACAAGGCGATCGAGAAGGAAGCGGANGCAAGCATAGATCACTACCCAGCTCAGCAGAGGCGCTCGGCTGTCCTACCCCTGTTGCACATCGTCCAGTCGAGGTTTGGCTACATCTCCTCAGATGCGATCGAATGGGTGGCAGCCAAACTCGATCTGGAACCAATCAAGGTCGCCGAAGTGGTNACATTTTACCCGGGCCTGCGGCAGCATGCACCCGGGAAATATCATATCCGGGTTTGCCGGACACTGAGTTGCGCGATGGGCGGCAGTTATGAGCTCATGGACAGGATCTGTGAGCTTGCCGGAATTGACCGTTCCCAGACCTCTCATCATAATCCGGTGGCGGTGTCTCCCTGTGGAACATGGTCAGTGGAATTCGCAGAATGCCTCGCCTCCTGCGGAAGTGCACCTGTGTGCCTCGTTAATGATGACTTTCACGAAGATCTCCCGGCAGAGAAGGCATCCGACCTGCTTCAGGCTTACAAGTAATCGATCAGGATGGCAAAGGTAACCTACATCAAAGGGAAAGAACCCAACGAGCACGAGTACCGGCTGATCTTTCGGAATGTAGACCGGAAAGGCTGGAACCCTTCCCTGGAGAAATATCTCTCCGATGGTGGCTACAAGGCTCTGAAGAAGTCCCTTCAGATGGCCCCCGGGGAGGTGACGGAAGAAGTAAAGAAGTCGGGCCTCCGGGGCCGAGGTGGCGCCGGTTTTCCAACAGGTGTGAAATGGGGATTCATCCCGCCCGGCAACAAGAAACCGGTCTACTTGATCTGTAACTGCGACGAGTCCGAACCTGGGACCTTCAAGGATCGCTACATTGTCCATCAGGACCCTCACCAACTCATCGAGGGCATGATCATCTCCTGCTTCGCAGTCGGTGCCAAACTCGCATACATCTACATTCGCGAAGAGTTTCCAGAGGCCGCAAAGATTGTCGAGAATGCCATCGCGGAAGCCCGCAAAGCGGGATTCCTTGGCGACCACATCTGTGGAAGTGACTTCAGTTGCGACTTCTACGTCCACCGTGGTGCCGGCGCCTATATCTGTGGTGAAGAAACAGGGTTGATCGAATCTCTGGAAGGCAAGCGCCCCTANCCCCGGATCAAACCACCCTATTTCCCTGCCGCTATGGGTCTCTACATGTGCCCTACCATCGTNAATAACGTGGAGACTCTGTGCCATGTAAAACACATCATAGAAATGGGGGGCGAAACCTATGCGGAAATTGGAACACCTCGGAACACCGGAACACGTATTCTTTGTGTTTCCGGTGATGTCCGGAGGCCCGGTTATTACGAGGTCGAGGTGGGAAAGATGACGATGGGAGAACTTCTCAATGATGTCTGTGGGGGACCGTTGGACGGCCGAGAATTCAAGGCGGTCATTCCCGGAGGATCCTCGGCAAAAATTCTCAGGTGCTCGGACACCTACAGCGTCTCCTCCCCACCNGGGACGGACAAACGGGATATCACCTTTGATGAAATCCCCCTCGACTTCGACACCATGGCTGCGTGCGGCTCAATGGCAGGATCCGGGGGTGTTATCGTGATGGATGACTCACGCAGGATGTCCTGGGTCTTGAACAATATCAATGAGTTCTACGCTCATGAAAGTTGCGGACAGTGCACTCCTTGCCGCGAAGGGTCCACCTGGATGAAAAAGATCACCGACCGTCTGGTGGCCGGAAAAGCGAGTGCTGCGGATATTGAGACGCTCGAGTCGGTCGCCTACCAGATTGACGGCCGGACAATCTGCGCCTTCGGAGAAGCCTGCTCGTGGCCCGTTGAGGCAATGGTCGACAAGTTCCGTGACGAACTCCTATCCGACACCGTCGAGGATCATGCTCCCATTACCCGGAATCCTGAGCAGAAAGCGCAGCGGCGTTACCTCAAGGGAGCCGTCTCCCACGCTGGAAGTTCGTGAAACCACGNGTATAATCATATGNAAACCCCATACGGTAAGCCACTTGTATCGCTTGTGAAAAATTTCACAAAGNGCGCTTGTNCCTGTTGGTTCCGCGAGACATATTTTCAACATAGCCCAATGGGAGCGTCCGCTCGAATCTGACCTATGGCAGACTCCGCACCAGCAACAGCTGAAAAGCTACCCAAGGACCTCGCCGCGGACAAGGGCATGGTCAATGTGCAGGTTGACGGCGCATGGATTCAGGTTCCGACCGGAACCAGGATGATCGAAGTATGTAAACAGGCAGAGAAAGAGGTCCCGCACTACTGCTACCACACCAAGCTCTCATCACCGGGCAATTGCCGGATGTGCCTCGTCCAGATGGGGATGCCGAACCGCCCCGCACCCGGCGAATCACCCCGATATGAAGATGATGGCTACCAGCAGATCTCATGGATGCCACGTCCGGTCATCGCATGTGCCAACACGGTTGCCGAAAACATGGGAATCAGGACCGCCGGGGAGCTGGTAGAGGAATGCCGGAACGGGGTAATGGAATTTCTGCTTATAAACCACCCGCTTGACTGCCCAATATGTGATCAGGCCGGTGAATGCGGTCTTCAGGAATTCTCGGTAGAGCACGGGCGCGGGACGTCGAGGTTCGAGGAGATGAAGGTCAAGAAACCAAAGAATGTCGAAATTGGCCCGCGGATCCGACTCGATGACGAGCGCTGCATCATGTGCAGCCGGTGTATCCGCTTCATGGATGAGGTGGCCGATGACCCCGTGCTTGGCTTCATCGATCGGGGAACCCACACCACGCTAACGGTTCATCCCGGTCGTCGCCTCGACAATAACTATTCCCTTAATACCGCTGATATCTGCCCGGTGGGAGCGCTCACCTCAAATGACTTTCGCTTCCAGATGAGAGTGTGGTTCCTGAAGGAGACCAAAAGCATTGATGTCAACTGCGGCACTGGATGTAATACGGTGATCTGGACCCGCGGGAATGAGATTTTTCGAATTACTCCAAGAGAGAACAATGACGTTAATTCCTCCTGGATGCCCGATAGCCACAGGCTCAACTTTCACTATCTCCACGCCGAAACCCGTCTCGGGGATCCCTTCATCAGAAGAGGCTTCAAGCACGAAGTGTCTGACTGGCGCGCTGCTATTTCGGAGACTGTGGAAGGGCTACAGGGCTTTAAGGGAGAAGAGATCGCTGTCATTGGTTCCGGCCGGATGACCAACGAAGAATTGTATCTGCTCAGGCGGCTTGCCGATACCCTCGAGACGGACCTGATCTCACTGGTTCCCAGGCTCGGGAAGTCCGACGGCAAGTTGATTTCCGCGGATCGAAACCCTAATACCTCGGGAGCGAAGCTCATCTGGGCCTCACAAAACCCTTACGCCAAGCTGGATGCAATCCGCCAGGGTGTCGAAACCGGCAGAATCAAAGCCCTCATCGTGTTCTACGAGGATCTTCTCGGAGATGCGCAGTTCGAGGCCGATGATCTGGCCAAACTTGAGTTCCTCGTGTCCAACAATATTCTTACCAACGGCACTGCAAAAGCCAGTCATGTCGTTCTTCCGGGAGCAGGTTTCGCTGAAAAACGAGGATCGCTCGTGAACGTTACGGGGCGTCTTCANCGGCTGAACCAAGCTATTCCCCCACCACCCGGCGCCATGGATGATTGGGANATCATCCGGGATCTGATCAAGGCNCTCGCACCGGACGAGCCTTCTCGTTACCTGCTGGAAGAGGTNTTCAGTGAAATCGCGGATGACGTAGACGAGTTTGAGGAGCTTACCCTTTCCAAGATCGGTGACCTTGGAATCCCTATCCTGGACACCGGCGAGAGCATCCCTCTCCTTGAGGCGGAGAGAGCGCGGATAANCGCGGGAGAAATTGTTGGATAAATACCCGAACTGAATCCAATGGACCCACTTTTCATTCTCGCCTCAGCTCTCAAAATTTTCGGATTCACCTTTCTGGTGGTTCTGCCTCTTGTCGCNTATTCGACCTACGCTGAACGCAGAGTATCTGCCATCATTCAGGATAGGGTTGGCCCCAACAGGGTCGGAATCCCGGCCACCCTTTTTGGATTCAAGAAGGACCTAAAGTTCTTTGGACTTATCCAACCACTGGCCGATGGATTGAAAGGACTCTTCAAAGAAGACTTCACTCCTGCGCACGTCAGAAAAGCGTTCTACTGGNTGGCTCCGGCCTTCACCGCCGCGCCTGCATTCATCAGTCTGTGCGTGATCCCGTTCGGTAGTGCAGTCACCATCTTTGATTATGAAATCAAGATGGTAATCGCGGACATAGGGATTGGTCCCCTTTTCATTTTTGCNATTGCCTCCCTGAGCGTTTATGGAATCACNCTTGCCGGTTGGGCCTCCAACTCGAAATACCCTTTTTTTGGAGGGGTGCGTTCATGCGCTCAGATGATCTCNTACGAAATCGCCCTCGGCTTGTCACTCATCCCCGTCCTTCTGTTTTTTGGCAAACTCAATCTCAGTGACATCGTGTCCTACCAAGCAACGAACGGGTGGCTTCTCCTTCCCCTCTGGAATGAAAACGGAACCGTAGTNCACTCGGCCTACTGGCAAAGCAGNGGTCAGCAGTGGCTACTCCTCGTGCCCATGGGAATATCCTTCTTTGTCTTCACGACTTCNATCTTCGCCGAAACGAACCGCATGCCCTTTGACCTCCCCGAATGCGAAACCGAACTCGTGGGTGGATATCACACTGAATATTCTTCCATGAAGTTTGCTCTCTTCTTCATGGGCGAATATGCCGCCATGATCGTGGGNTCAGCTCTNATTGTGACAGTCTTCCTNGGAGGCTGGTCGCTTGGGTTCGGTTTGGACGGTGCCCTGCTGCAGACAGCCGAGGGCAGCTGGAAATGGTATGCCGGGTTCATTCACATGGGAGCCTTCCTGGCCAAGACCGTCGCTTTCATNATCTTCTTNATCTGGGTCCGCTGGACAGTCCCCCGCTTCCGCTACGACCAGCTCATGAAANTGGGATGGGTTGTTTTCTTTGAACTCGCTCTGTTCAACATCTTTATCGCGGCACTTATCATGGCTGCCCCGCACATCGGCCTTATGAACACCTTTCTTCTTGGATTACCGGCCCTGCTCGTCGCCGCCGCACTCATGTTTTTCATCACCAAAGCAAACGAAGCGAAGCGGAAGGCGAAAATCACCTGAGGCCCAGCCTCCGCTTTCCTTTCTTCNTGAAACCAANGACCCTNCANAACCTCTCCCTNATGGCCATTGTCAAAGTNAAACGCCCAAAGCTGTATTGGTATGAGCATCTTTACCTGCCTGCCATCTTCAAGGGTCTGATCATCACCCTNAAGCATGCAATAGAGGCAGTTCGCGGGAAGGCCCAAGGAGGCAAGGAACTGGCTTCCTCCGGCCTCGGGGTCACCATGCAGTATCCCGAACAGAAGTGGGACAGCCAGCTCCCCGACTACTACCGTGGAGTTCCTGCTCTTGTCACTGATGAGCAGGGGCGAGAGCGATGCGTTTCATGCCAACTCTGTGAATTCATCTGTCCGCCGAAGGCTATCACCATANTGCCCGGTGAACTTCAGTCTGACGATCCGTGGGCAAAGGTTGAGAAGGCTCCGGAGGAATTCGATATCGATATGATTCGCTGCATCTATTGCGGAATGTGTGAGGAAGTGTGCCCCGAACAGGCCATCTTCCTTAGGCAGGACTACGCNATGACCGGTGGCAGTCGCGAGGAAATGGTTAACGACAAGGGACGCCTCTACGAAATCGGGGGGATTCGGGAAGGCCTGGTGAACAAATGGAACGAGCTGAAATGATCAGAGAGACCCGAAGCATCTTTTTCCCGAGATCTGCGCAGGAGTATCTGATCCGCCAGAATCTTCGGGNNCCCATCATCTAGGCATGTCTGTATTCTTTTATGCGTTCGCTGCTGTATCCNTCGTGGGTGCCATCGCCCTCATATGCTTCCGGAACCCGGTCAGTTCTGCGATTTCCATGGTTGCTTCCTTCGTCGGACTTGCAGCCCTGTTCGTTGGATTAAATGCCTATTTTGTGGGGATTATACAGATCCTTGTCTATGCGGGAGCNATCATGGTGCTGTTCCTCTTCATCATCATGCTGCTGGACCTGCAAGCCCCAACTACATTCAAACGTTCCGGTCCGCTGGTCCTCGTCGGNGGGCTGGTCATTCCGTTTACCTTCGTGATTCAACTTTCCGCCGTGCTGTCAGAAGTCCGCGGTGGAGGCCTCGAAAAGCTTCCGCTCAAGGAGGCAGCAGAGGCTTTCTATGATCAGAAACGAGATCCTGATAATCAATCGGAGATCTATAACAGCCTGAGCAGAGGATCGCTGCCAGACGTGAACCTGATTGGCCTTACTCTCTTTGGACACAAGGGTGACAACGCCTCTATGAGGACGCCGGGTTACAATTTTCCNTTGCAGATCACAGGGGTTCTTCTCCTCGTCGCAACCGTGGGAGTGGTNGCCCTTTCCCTGAAGAAAAAAAATTCTGACTCCGGAGGATCAGAGAGTTAACCGATGGGCTCTCTCCAGGAATACCTTTTCATCTCGGGCCTGCTTTTTGCCATCGGCCTCGCAGGAGTCCTTATCCGGCGAAACATCATCGTGATNTTCATGTGTCTCGAGCTGATGCTTAGTGCCGCAAACCTCACGCTGGTGGCATTCTCCCGCTTCAATACCGTCGAAACCGGCCTTCCCGATTACAACGGGCAGGTGCTGGTATTTTTCATTATAACCGTGGCCGCAGCAGAGGTAGCAGTCGGACTCGCCATCATTGTCGCACTCTATCGGGCTCGGCAGACCGTTGACGTCAGGGATCTCACCTCAATGAGAGGATGAATGTTAACCCACAAAAGAACATTTTATTGGAAACCCTAGCACAGGTNGCCCGATTCACAGGAATTTATGGAAGCCATGGCTGAACTACTCTCCTGGTCAATTCTGCTGCTCCCGCTCTGCTCTGCTGCGGCGATCCAGCTGTTCCTGCGGGGAGCGGCCGGCGCGGCAGTCCAGACCTCGGTGAGCTCTGTCGCCACTACCTTTGTGATCGCCCTTATTCTTCTTGGCAGCGAGNACCAAACCTTCGCTCTGAAATGGGCGACTGCCGGAAGCTTTCATATCGAGATCGGCCTGGTTATCGACGACCTGTCACGGGGCATGATGCTCGTAGTAACCGGCGTGGGGCTGCTGGTTCACATTTTCTCACTGGCCTACATGAAAGAAGATGAAGCGAGAGCCCGCTACTTTGGCGGCCTTTCCATCTTCATGTTCTCAATGACGGGAATCGTACTCGCGAGCAACTTCATCATGATGTTCATCTTCTGGGAGCTGGTCGGCTTCAGCTCCTACCTTCTTATCGGGCATTGGTTTCACAAGCATTCAGCAGCCGAGGCAGCTAAGAAAGCGTTTCTGGTAAACCGGATCGGAGACTTTGGCTTCATGATCGGTATTCTCATGCTCTGGGGTATCCTCGGAACCTTTGCCTTTCGTGAGATGGCGCCCGGGGCGGCAGCCCTCGANAGCAGCTCCAGCGTACTCACGGGGATCGCAGTCCTTCTTGTCTTCTGCGGGGCGCTGGGAAAATCCGCGCAATTCCCGCTCCACGTTTGGCTCCCGGACGCCATGGAGGGCCCTACCCCGGTATCAGCCCTGATCCATGCCGCTACGATGGTCGCAGCTGGAGTCTACATGCTTTTCCGATTACAGCTCTCCGCCGGGGTCGAGCTTTTTGAGGGATTCGCGGGGACGACCATCGCATGGATCGGAGCCATCACGTCTCTCCTTGCAGCGCTGATGGCCACACAGCAGGACGACATCAAGCGCGTTCTCGCCTACTCCACACTCTCTCAACTCGGCTACATGGTCATGGCCGTTGGTCTGGCAGGAGAGCATAGCGGNGAGGCCGGCATGTTTCACCTTTACACCCACGCCTGGTTCAAGGCTCTCCTCTTTCTTGGATCCGGTGCCGTGATTTACGCCTGCCATCACGAGCAGAACATCTGGAAGATGGGCGGTCTCTTCCGCAAAATGCGCATCACAACGGTCACTTTTGCTATCGGAACCGCAGCTCTCATGGCCATTTACCCTCTTTCGGGTTTCTGGTCGAAAGAGCAGATTCTGGAGTCTGCTCACCATGATCAACCCATCCTGTTCTGGATAGCGATCGTTGTGGCCGCACTCACTCCCTTTTACATGACTCGTCTCTTCATCGTCGCCTTTCTTGGTAAAAGCAGAGGCCATGGTGCCGAGGAGGCCGGTGAAGTTCCCCCCGTCATGCTGTTGCCGTTGCTCGCCCTTGCTTGCATGTCGGTGATTGCCGGTTTCACACCCGTGGCGGAGAACCTGTCGCCAGCGTTTCATCATCCCTCTCACTCTGTCAGCCTGACCAATCCAATCTTCCTGATTTCCCTCGCTGCTCTTGCGATTGGAATNACGGGTGGAGTCCTTCTCTACCGGGNCCGGGACATCGACCCTCTCGCAGAAAATGCCCTCTTTAAGATTTTCCGCAACAAGTTCTATTTCGACGAGGCCTACCTTTTTCTCGTACGAGTATTCCAGAATACGGTCGCGGCAATAGTCCACTTACTCGATGATTTCGTGATCGGAACCCTCATCGTTGGAGGAGTCGCACGAAGCGCCTCGGGGATCGGAAATCTTTTCCGAAAGCTCCAGAACGGGAATCTTCAAGGCTATGCCTTTCTGTTCGGAGCCGGCATCATCCTGATTATTTATCTCACCGTATTCGCACGCTAGGAACCAATGACTGCCTGCCTTGTTCTCTTACCAATCCTAGGGGTTATTGCTATCCTGATGGGTCGGGACCCAAGGGCAACCGCGCGACTGGCTNCTGCCCTCACGCTGATAGCTGGAGTCCTCTTCGCCCTTTTATGGTTCATGGGTATTCGGGATGGGTTGTCCATGGACCCTGTAGTATTCGCCATACCCGAAATCCGGCTTGGGCTGGGACTCTACGATGGCATGAGCGTCATTATGATGCTGCTTTCTGTCACGGTCGCTTTCGCCGCCTCGCACACGGGTTCATGCGAGGATCGCCACGCCCGTCTGTGGAACGTTTCTCTACTTCTCGTTACTGCCGGAGCCATTGGTGCATTTATTTCTACTGACCTCTTTTTCTTCTACGCGTTCCACGAACTGGCCCTGATTCCCACCTTCCTCATGATCGGGATCCTCGGTCGCGGGGAGCGCAAAATCATTGCCTGGAAGGCAACAATCTATCTCGCCTTCGGCTCGATCGTTCTTCTCGCCGGGTTGCTCTGGCTTGTTTCTGCAAGCGGAAGCTCCAGCCTGGCCTTCAATGATCTGCTNGAGTCANCGATTCCCGGTGAAGACCAGCGAGGAATTGCTCTCTTTCTCATCGTTGGTTTTGGCACCTTGGTGTCCCTCTTCCCATTCCATTCATGGGCCGCACCTGCATACGCCAGTGCGCCCGCCCCCATTGCGATGCTGCACGCGGGTGTATTGAAAAAGTTCGGGCTATATGGCCTCCTGAGGCTTCAACCTCTCGTTCCCGAGGGAATGAATCACTGGCTCAACCTGCTTATCGTGCTTCTCATCGGCAACATCCTCTGGGTAGGCCTTGTAACCATAAACCAAAGTCGGCTCGATTCCATGCTGGGCAACTCGAGCGTGATGCACATGGGCTACATTTTCCTCGCATTTGCCGCCTTGAGCGCCGCTGGGACGGAACTGGAGAACTCTGTTGCGATCCCGGCTGCGGTTCTCCTCATGTTTGCCCATGGAGTCACAATCGCGATGCTTTTTGGCCTTGCTGACCCGATCGAAAAGAAAACTGGAACACTGGAGCTTCGGGCCCTTGGAGGACTGGCCAGCCGCACCCCTCGCCTCGCATTTCTCTTCGGCCTCGCTGCCATGGCCTCCATCGGCTTGCCGGGCCTCGCCAACTTCGCGGGAGAGGTCATGGTCTTCATAGCCGGGTTCAAGGGTTGGCAGGCTGGCAGTAGAATGGGGCCCGTCCAAGTAGCCACCATCATCGCACTGTGGGGACTGGTTATCAGCGCAGTTTACATGTTACGGGCCTACCGCAACGTTTTTCAGGGACCAGGGTCTGCACGGACGGAGAACGCAGAAGATCTTTCCTCCGAAGAACGTAGACCTGCGATCTTCCTAGCTTTCATTCTTGTGATCGTTGGCCTCTTTCCCAATCTCCTGCTCGGGCTTCTCGAAAAGCCAGAAAGTCTCCCTTCCGGAAATCCTGACGCGAAACACCAGCTGGAAGAGGTTCTTGCGTCCGGACCCGAGTCGCAATCGAGGCAACCCGTTACGGCTAACTGAAAAACGCCATGCCCGCCTATTGGTTAGAAGCTACCGTAGTTGTCCTTGGCCTCATCCTCCTGCTCATGGAGGCCTTCGGAAAATCCTCCAGCCGGGAACTGATGCGGAGAGTTGCGATTGGAGGCCTCGCATTTATCCTCGTTCCCCTCTACTTCGCGGTCGCCCCCCCCGCCGACAACGCGGAACTGGCACGATTTTACATTTACGACAACTGGGCAGTCTTCTTCAAGCTGTTGGCCCTGCTGTCAACGATTCTTATCCTCCTTATGGCATATGATTATCGTAAGGTCCTCAATCAGTTCACCGAGGATCCTGGCACGGATCATGGCACAGGCGAATTCTACGCTCTCCCGGTGTTTGCATGCGCCGGCATGATGTGGATGGCCTCCGCGAGGGACCTTGTCTCCATTTTTGTTTCCCTCGAACTCGTTACGATCACCTTCTATATCCTGGTTGCCTTCATGCGTCGTCAGGTTGGCTCTCTCGAAGCCGGTGTGAAATATTTAATCCTCGGCGCCCTGTCTACGGGTTTCCTCGTCTACGGAATTGCATGGATTTATGGGGTCACTCATACCACGAACCTCACTGAGATCGGCCTTGCTATTTCGGACACGAATTCGGCACTCGGCGCGAATCCTTCGCCTCTTTTCTTCGGGCTTGCCCTGATCCTTCTCTCCTTGGCATTCAAGATTGGCGCCGTGCCAATGCACCTCTGGATCCCAGATGTATATCAGGGCGCGCCCACTCCGGTCACTGCGTTCCTCTCCGTCGGATCCAAGGCAGCTGGATTCATCGTCGCTCTCCGTATTCTCGAACCCTTCTTCGAGTCGGATCTGACAAGAAACCAGACCACTCTGATTGTCCTCATCATGGCGGGGCTTACGCTGCTCCTGGGCAACCTTGCAGCGATAGCGCAGACCAACTTCAAGCGTCTTCTGGCCTACTCATCCATCGCTCATGCCGGCTTTATCCTCCTCGCTCTTGCAGCGTGGCATCCGGGAAGCACGAGTTCCCTGAGCACACCACAGGTTGTTGGCCTCTATCTTGCCACCTACCTCGTCATCACCCTGGGTGCCTTTTTTGTTCTGATCGCGGTGCGAAATTCCGAGAACAGCGATGACATCTCAGCTTTCAATGGACTTGGCCAACGCAATCCGTCACTTGCTCTCTGCGCCACGATCCTCCTCTCTGCCCTTGCCGGGCTACCCCTGACTGCAGGTTTTATCGGGAAATTCTTCGCCTTTCAGCTGGCGATCAGCTCCGCCGCAAACAGCAAGGCTCTCTGGTTCGGAGTCGGTGTCGGATTCATCGGAGTCGCTGCCTCATTCTATTACTATCTCAAGGTCATCCGCGCCATCTACTGGCGACCAGCCACCAGTGAAAAAGAAATCCCGGTTCCCCGAATAAGCAGGATCGCCATCCTTAGCCTGACCGGGCTTACCATCCTCTTTGGCTTCTGGCCAAACCCTATCATCTGGGTAATTGGAAGCTGACCGTAGAAGCGATTTCAGCCCCAATCTCAGCCACTGACCCTGACTCTCTCCCGGTCGGGTTGGAGAAACTGGGCCCAGCTCTCATCATCAGAAATGTCGGAACGCTTGCCGAAAATAGGGCGCCACCGTGGAGCCTTTGGCTTTCGGAGAAGACCCATGCCTACCTCATACGGCATTTTGTTCGCCTTCCGCGTGTTACAGCTGATGCACGAGGTCACAATGTTGTCCCATGTCGTCTTTCCGCCCTTGTCTCGCGGCAGGACGTGATCAAGGTTCAGGTCACGTTCCTTAAACTTATGGCCACAATACTGGCAAACGAAATCATCCCGGAGAAAGACGTTCTGCCGGGTAAACTTCACCTCTTTCCGGGGTATCCTGTCGTAGAGGGCCAGAACGATTATGCGGGGAGCACGAAAGGCATGGCGTACCGTCCTGATTAACTCGCCTGCGAGATGGCCGGAGGAGTGCTCTGCCCAGGAAACAAGGTCATGGGTCTGATACTGTGCATCTCCATCCGTCTGGACGATCTGAGCATGCCCAAGGCAGACAAGCCTCATGGCCCGCTTCACTGAGCAGGTGTGAATTGGCTGCCAGAGCCGGTTCAAAACGAGAACCGGGCACTCCAGCAACAATTTATCAGCCTCCGCAGGCACTACAGTTATGGAAATTAAGCACCGGAACTGATCCCTACAAGGGAAAGCTCTCGAGCGAGAGATACCCCATTCTGGGTTCACCGCCCCAATCTGCCGAAGCAGGGATTGCCTTGATAATCCAATAGCCTTAAAGTGCTCTCAATGTCTAGTTTCCTCGGTCGATGCTTTCACATTGCCACCTGGGGCGAGTCCCATGGCGGTGGAGTTGGGGTCGTGATTGATGGGTGTCCGCCCCGTATCCCCCTCACCGCGGAACAGATCCAGAACGAACTCAACCGGCGACGACCCGGCCAGAGTGAAATCGTGACCCCCCGGAACGAAGCCGACGAATGCGAAATCCTCTCCGGGATCTTTGAAGGACTTACCCTCGGATCCCCCATTGCCATTCTCGTCCGAAACAAGGACGCGCGTCCCGCAGCCTACGAGGAAATGTCCGCCAAATACCGGCCTTCCCACGCAGACTACACCTATGACGCCAAGTATGGGATCCGTAACTGGCAGGGAGGCGGCAGGGCCTCCGCACGCGAAACCATAGGTCGGGTGGCGGCCGCCGCAGTCGCAAAGCAGGTCCTCAATGCCCTCGCGCCGGGCATCGAAATCATCGCCTGGGTTTCCTCCATTCAGGATCTTGAGGCCGAGGTGGACCCTCAGACCGTGGCCACCGACCAGATCGAGAACAATATTGTGCGAACTGGGGATCCTTCCAAGGTGGAGGAAATGATTACCCTGATCAAAAGAGCCCGGGGCGAGGGAAACTCTCTCGGGGGCACGGTGCAGGCAGTCGTTCGTGGTTGTCCCCCGGGGCTGGGGGAGCCCGTTTTCGATAAACTGGAAGCTGATCTCGCCAAAGCCATGATGAGCCTCCCCGCGACCAAGGGATTTGAAATTGGGTCAGGCTTCAAGGGCACCTTGCTCACGGGAAAGGAGCACAATGATCACTTTTACATGCAGGAGGATCGCGTCAGAACGCATACAAATCACTCCGGAGGGATCCAGGGAGGCATCTCAAACGGGGAACCTATCCTTTTCAAAGTCGCTTTTAAACCGACCGCGACCATCATGATGGAGCAGGCAACTGTCAGCAACACCGGATCTGACACTGAGCTCAAGGGCCGTGGCAGACATGACCCCTGCGTCCTGCCCCGAGCCGTACCCATGATCGAGGCGATGACTGCCCTTGTGCTCTGTGATCACCTTCTTCGGCAGAGAGCCCAGTGCGGCCTGACAACTGCTATTTCTCAATAAACTCTCCCAAATCTACATATGCTCGCGATCTCCTCATCTGATCTCACGATCTATGGCGTCCTCGGCCTGATCATTATCGCGTTTGTCATCCTTGGCCTGCTCAAGGGATTTGTGCGAATGACACTCGGTCTGGTCGCGCTCTCCGCGGGCGCTCTCTCCGGGCTCTGGGGCTTTCAGAATGGATCATCATTTGCAGGCGTCCTTATCGAGGATCCTGACCCCTGGATGTCCGTAGCAGTCGGTCTTGTGGTCGGCTTTGCCGTTTTTTTTGCAGCGCGTGCCCTCTTTGGAATACTCCTCAACCCTGTGAAAAAAAGGGAGGGGAAACAGAAACGGTTTACCCCTAGTGGAGGCATCCTTGGATTTCTCATGGGCGTCACCTTCACCTGGTTCTGTCTTTCGGGAGTTCGCTATGTCGGCACTCTCTCAGAGTTAGACTGGGTTCGCGCGGCTCTCTCAAATACGGAATGGCTGAGAGCCTCCACTTCAGAGGCCCGGTCCTCCAAGCAGCCTTCCCAGCCAACCCTCTCGAAACTGAAGCGAAAACTGGATGCCAGTGCTGCCGGAAAGCTCCATGAGAAGTTTGATTTTCTCAACAGCAAGGCTCGGGCAAACCTGTCCAAGCTCACCCTTCTGGTAGATAACGAGAGGGTATGGACCCGCGCAAATCTGAAAACGGACGTCCGGGCAGCAGCAAAGCAGGCTCGGATCAATTACCTGCTGACCGAGCAGAAAGCTCAGCTGAGATCCCTCTACGATCAGGGCCAATATGCCCAGTTGCTCCACTCAGAATCAATTAAGAACGTCTGTGCGGAAGAGAATGCTCGCTCCAAACTTGAGAGCCTCGACATAGAAGCGGCGATCGGACTCGTGACAAGTGAGACAGACAACTAGGGATTCGAGCCAACGTGGAGGACACGGCCCATAAACGTGAGCCGGTGCTCTGGCAATGGTTCCCACCCTTGCACTCGCTCTCACAGGACGCCACACTCTGAACCCAGCGCAACAAACGCCGGACCACTTACTCCTGTCGATGCACGAGGATTATATCGCTACCGTCGGACTCGAGGTCCACTGTCAGGTTAAAACCGAGAGCAAGATGTTCTGCTCCTGTCGGACCAGCTTTGGAGAAGAACCCAACACCAATGTATGTCCAACCTGTATGGGCCTTCCCGGAGCTCTGCCCGTCCTCAACAAGGCCGCCATCGAGCAAACCGTCCTTGCGGGATTGCTCCTGGGATGCACAACGCCTGAAATATCCAAATGGGATAGAAAAAATTATTTCTATCCCGACATGCCGAAGAACTACCAGATCTCCCAATTTGACCTGCCACTTTGCCTGGGGGGAGACGTTTCGCTTCCTGACCACAGCTATCCCAAGGATTACCAGCAGGAGATCGCTACCCCGGGGAAAAGCATCGGCCTCACACGCATCCATCTTGAGGAGGACGTCGCCAAATCTACCCATCTAGAAAATTCCAGTATTATCGACTTCAATCGCGCCGGCACTCCTCTCATGGAGATCGTTTCAGAGCCAGAAATCGAAACGCCAGAGGAGGCCTTCGCCTATCTAAAGACTCTCCAGCAAATTCTTATTTATGGCGGGATCTCGGACGCCGACATGGAAAAGGGGCAACTGCGCTGCGACGTCAATGTCTCGGTCCGGAAACGCGACACTGAAAAGCTCGGCACCAAGATCGAACTCAAGAACATGAACTCCATTTCCGCTGTGCGCCGGGCTCTTCATTACGAAATAGAGCGCCAGATAAAGGTCCTGGAGGACGGAGGCACCCATGATCAGGCTACCTGGCGGTGGAACGATGACGCAGGAGTCACCGAATTCATGCGAGGAAAAGAGGACGCTCATGATTATCGTTATTTCCCAGACCCCGACCTCCTTCCTGTGCGATCCGGTGACATCGTAGACCGAATGCGCGCTCACGTTCCAGAGCTTCCCTCTGCAAAGTCAGAGCGTTTCGAACGAGATTTTGAGATCACCGGCTATGATGCCTATGTCCTCTCCTCTGATCGCGCGCTGGCAGACTATTTCGAAGCGGCAGCAGGTGCGTCTTCCGCCCCTCCCAAGAAGATCGCCAACTGGGTGATCAACACCCTTCTCCGGCATCTCAACGAAGACGATCTCGCCCCCTCCGCCTCTCCTCTCGCGGCAGAGAAGCTTGCCAACACTGTGAACCTAATCGAGGAGGGAACCATTTCCAACAATCAGGCCCGGGAGGTCTTCAATTCCCTGTGGGCAGACCCCACCCGGGATCCGGCCGAGGTAGCCAAGGATCTTGGATTCGAGCCTGCTGACACGGGAGCCATCGACGCCCTGATTGAGGAGGCGATCTCATCCAACCCTGAAAAAGTATCTGAAATTCAGGCAGGAAACGAAAAGCTTGTGAACTGGCTGACTGGTCAGGTCATGAAGGCCTCAAAGGGGAAGGCTAATCCGAAACAGGTCACTGACTCTATCCGGACGAAACTTCTGAACTAGAAATCTCAAAATTTCCTTAAGAACCGTTCAGCCGATGACTCCTCCCATCCTGCAGGCACGATCCCTGACCAAGCGCTTCAAGGACATCACAGCAGTAGACAACCTTGACCTCGAGGTCAGCCCCGGCGAGGTCATTGGTCTTCTTGGAGTCAACGGGGCCGGCAAGACGACGGTGATGAACATGATCCTCGGTCTGACCATACCGAATGAGGGCAGTATCCATGTGTTTGGAAAAGACCTTCAGCAACACAGGATAGAGATCCTAAAACGCACCAATTTCTGCACGACCTACGCCAACCTCCCCTCGAACCTCAAGGTCTGGCAGAACCTCCGAGTTTTCGCCGGACTCTACGGAGTAGCAAATCCTTCCGATAAAATAGAGGAACTTCTTGAGATGCTCGGAATTCACCACCTGCGCAACAGCATAACGGGGCGCCTCTCCGCAGGGGAGGGCACCCGGGTTAATCTTGCCAAGGCGCTTCTCAACGATCCCGAGCTGCTTCTTCTCGATGAACCCACTGCCTCTCTGGACCCCGATATTGCTGACAAGGTGCGCAAGCTCGTTCGTAGACTGCAGACCGAGCGTTCTCCCGCCATCCTTTATACTTCGCACAACATGCGCGATATTGAGGAAGTCTGCGACCGCATCCTGTTCCTCCACCGGGGCAGAATCCTGGCATCCGGCACAGCCGAGGAGATCAAGCAGCGTTTTGAGGGCAAGGACCTTGATGACGTCTTCATCAAGGTCGCCCGGAATGAGGTCGACGCATTACAACTGTAGCGTTCTGCACTCATCCGGTTACCTCGCCGCCAGAAGCAGCGATTCCTAGCGCAACTCNACACGAACCCGGCCAAAGCGCACCNCATCTGCATTTTCGCTGATAGCGTCCACGGCGACAACCCGTTCCCAGATCGAATCGATCGGAAAGACGGTTTCCCCCACCGCCTCTTCCCAGCCAGAGTCCAGAGTGGACGAGAACTCAGGAAAATAAGAGAGGCGCGGCGTGCCCTCTGCTCTACGACGCAAATATTCGATAACCAGTCTCGGTTGCGCGCTGGACTCATCAAGACGAACTAACGGCAGCCCTCCCTCGCCTGAATCGGGGGTGAGAACCTGATAATCGGATTCAACCGGCGAAAGATTAAACGCGTATTCCAAGAGTAGAGGTAATCCGTCCCGATCGCCATCTCCCGTATGATGGGTGGCCTCAGGCACTGGGTCGGANGCACTTTCTCCCACCAGCTCATGAGGTTCGAAGTAGGTCGCCTTCCACTCCGCGTAAGTGCCTACGGCATAATAAAAACTTTGAAGCTGACTCGTGGCCAACCGGGTGCCAACCGGAGGATCACCTCCGTCATTNGCAAGAAAGCCTGCGGCTCGGTAATCTACCCNATACACCCCGGGGTCGCTGAAGCCTTGATTCGTGTGGGAATGGCCCGATGAAAAATAGTAGACGTCGTCCTCCGAAATTCCATCAGCCGTTGTAATCCATACCTTNGTGATTCCCCCCGTCTGGTTACTCCACATTGAGTAATGCCCCGCACCCAGTCCAGAGTAGCTGACACTTTCAACCGAAATACCAACAAATGGCGCAGAGAAACCCANTCGGGGATCGTCGTTATAATAGNNNGCNAANGCTCCCTCNGANCGCCANCCNGGCCANATCATNAGGNNTAAAGTTTTGCGGNATGATCCAGACGTCTTCGTTCCCCTCGACACCGAGAAAATCCCATTGCTCACTCGCCGGGCGCCTTGCTCGCCCCCCTTCANTTGGTAATGGCCTGTCGAACACCACCATGACTGTTTCGTTTGGATCGAGATCTGGATCTCCATCATTGCCGTGAATGACAATCTCCCACTCTTCCTTTCCCTGGTAGCGAAAAGCGTGGTCGACGTGAATTCGCCTCAGAAGAGTTCCGGCTTGGAGTGCCTCCAGCGGAACCCACAAAAAAAGAAAGGCAATCAAGCCCTTCATTGTGACCCAGCGACCCGCTTTGCGACCCACCTTATTACTCTTTCTCATTTATGATTTGATTTCCCGCAGATGGGGAGGCTCGGCTACATTGTCACCGGACTCGATCCGCTGCTTCACTTCACTGGCTTTCCACGTCTCAACATGCCCGTCGATGAAGAGATAGTTTGACGAGCCTACTGTGTGATCACTATTCGCTGACCCGGTTCGGTGACGATCAGGCTGAATATCTCTCAGAACGCTCGCCCAGTTCCGAGTCCATCCCCGCGAGTGGGTATGATCCATGGTGGCTTCAACTGTCTGCTCCTCAGAGACGATGAATGCCATCAGGGTGCGGGCAGGCTCAGGTATGCTGTTTATGTTGTTACAGGGCGCGCTGAGCTCCTCGCCAAAAGGCCCGATTTCGGGAACAAAAATGTAGCTGTTGAGGACATAGCTCGTTCCTCCTCTTTCCAGCCGTTCTTCCTTGTGGGGGTCTGCTGGGCAGAGACGCAGTTCATCGTAGTGGGGACCCAATTCCTCTTCGAGCGCTGCGATCCACGCCTTATTGACCGCGGTCGTATGTGTGGTTTCCGGAAAAAGACCGTTGTTGTTGACTGCGTAGGACGTCAAGGCGACGCCAATCTGGCGCATATTATTTGCACAATGCACCTGCTTGGCCCGTGCGAGACCGGAACGGACCGCCCCCAGTCCCAACGCGGAGAGGGCCACGATGATGGCCACTACGACCAGCACCTCCACCATAGTGAAGCCTCGTGCCCTCATAACTTTCTTACGATCTCTGCGGGCCTCTGTGAAGGAGGGCCTGCTCTATGACCGCCTCCGGCGTAAAGTCGCAGCACCCGCACCCAAGGCAAGGAGGAAAAGCGAGGAGGGTTCCGGCACGACATTGAACTGGACCGTAAAATCGGTTCCGGTTGGAACTCCGCCTGTTGTAGTTGCGGAGCTGTTGAAGGTCACCTCATAGGTGCCCTCTTCACTGAATCCCATGTTGAAATGGTAGTGGCCGGGCTCCAGCGGGAGAGCTACACTGTCGCCTGCATCTGACCCAAGAGCACTAGACATGAGAACACTGTCTGCACCGAAGGAATCGGTCGTCCAGAGTGAGAAAACTCCCGGACCTGACACATCCACGAGACTCAAGGTGACCAGATCATTGAGAAGCAGGCCCGAGGCAATCTCTTCGACAGCGATCCCAACCCAAGGTGTACCCTGCGCGACGGCGAGAGACTCATCCTGAGCGAGGACATAGATGTCCGCTGCTCCGGAATCTGCAACACCCGCGCCCGGCAGACGCCCCCCGGATACCAGCAAGGTCAGAGCATCGATTTCATATTCTTCTTCCGTGGCTTCAACGCCATCAATGATGGGATGATTGTCTCCCTCGCCCTCGTGATCATCATGATCATCTTCATCGTCATGCTCTTCACCCTTGTGCTCCTCATCGTCATGGTCGTGCTCGTCCCCTTCCTCGTGGAAGTGAAAGTGCGGGTCCCAGTCGGTTCCGTCAAAACCAATCCCGATGTCTCCATGGCCGGACTGCCAGAGAGCTCCGAGTGCAGAATTGCAGACTAAAACGCTGAACAAGGCGAAAAATTGGAAGGTGTATTTCATTATTAGTGCGACTTGTTTGCATTAATGACTTCATCGCTCCTGTTTGCAAGTGGCTTTTGCCTCTTTTTTGCACATTTTTGGGCTGTTTCTCCTCCGTTCTGGACCGCACCCAATTCATTTGGGGCAAAGATTTGTCTCTTTACAGAGTCTTCAGGTGTTTGAAGACGTAAAACCATGAAAATCAATGGAGAACGCCACGAAACTTGTCAACGGAACCGACAAGCTGTTAGATATGCCTGCCATGACTAAGAAAGCAGCAATCACTCTGATCTTGTTGGCAATCTGCAGCCTGCAATCCGTGGTTTACGGACAGGAGCGGACCCGCCGCCGTGGAGGCGCGGAAACCATCCCCGAGATCGGGAGTCTCATTCCTGAACTTAGCGTGTTCGACGCCGAGGGAAATCGCTTCGCCCTCCGAAAGAAACTCGAGGGCCGGCATGCAGTGATCGTGTTCGGTTGTCTCACCTGACCACCGTTCCTGCGTAATGCCCCCGGTCTGGAGGCAATTTATCATGACTACAAGGAGAAGCGCAGTGAACTGGCCTTCTACTACGTCTACAAGTCACTCGCCCATCCGGAACGCGATCGACTTGTTCAACCCATCACGATCGAGGAGAGACTGAAACATGTCTCCGCCGCCCGCGAGCAGCTGGATACCAGAATTCCCTGGCTGGCAGATACGATCACTAATGATCTCAAGCACGCACTCGGGGACCGGCCCAATTCAGAATTCATTATTTCTCCGGAAGGCAGGGTTCTCGTAGCGCGGAGTTGGAGCGATCCTGAAACTCTCCGGACCGACCTCGAGAAGCTCATCGGGAAAACCAAAACGGTGACCCCGCCCTCTGACCTTGTTCGAAAACCCAAGGCGGCACCAAAAAGCAAGATCGCCAGCGGCATCGTAGCGCGGAAAGAGAAACCCGAGGGGGCGACGGCTGTCATGGTCCGCCCTCTGATGGCTAAGGGCAACAGGGACAACGAGGAAGAGACATTCTACGTCAAGCTCCGTGCCGAGGCAGATCGAGGCCTGATAGATATGGGGCGGGGAACGCTTCATCTCGGCTTCCACCTCGATCCCATTCACACAGTTCATTGGAACAATCTGGCAGAGCCCCTTTGTTTCGAATTGAAGGGTCCCGCGGGGATCAAGTTGAGTAACGGAAAGGGGTCTGCCCCCAAAGTCAATGCGCCCTCGGATATTGATCCCAGGGAGTTCCTTATCGAAATAGATTCCAGTGTAGGGAAAATAGGGCAACCGCTCCATTTGGAGGTGTCTTATTTTGCCTGCGATGACGAGGAGGGATGGTGCCGGGCGGTCACTCACCAATACGAGATCGAACTCAGGCGTGACCGGGACGCCGGATCAGTACGNTCTCCGGGAGCGGGTAGAGGATTTGACAGACGCCAGCAACCCGGCGGCAGAGGAGGCTTCGGTCAACGCCGCCGACCTGATCCGGAGCAGATGCTGGAGCGACTGGACACCAATGGGGATGGGGGCATCTCTCTTGCGGAAGCACGTGGACCTATGATCGATCGCTTTAAGACGATGGACGCGGATAACGATGGANGCCTCAGCAGGAACGAACTACAGNAGCACTTCGAACGCAGGAGCAGCCGCCGCTGACCCGGCTTATTCTCTATTTAATCCTCACCTCTGGCAGGTTTCCATCTCCAGTTGGTTCACCGGCAAGCAACCACTGCAGGTTGAAGCGGGCCAGGTGAGCGCCCTTGAACGGGTCATGCTCGTAGAGGAGATAGATCCATCCTTCCGATACGGTCTGGAATCGACCGACCGCAAGCGAGGAATAGCCACTCCTCCCAGCATCNACCAATCGCTTGATGGGCCAGGACCGTCCTCCATCAAAACTCGCCCACACTGTGACCCTCTCACGATGAGAGGCATCAGTATCAAGATTGCTGAAGATCAGGATATCACGCTCCTCTAACGGTAATCGGGTCAATCCACCCATGCACCCGTAGGGTCTCCCCTGATCCCCATCTGGCAGGACCTCAACAATNCCCCAATCCTTCCACGTCACCCCGCCGTCGTCGCTCCATGCTTCTCGTCGGCGTTTATTCCGTGGTCGCTCGGACCAATGCACCCGAGAATTGTAGTAGATGCGACCATCCGACAGCTCCACAAGGGTGGCCTCCCCCGTTCCCTTTTCCGGAAAAGGCTTGCTGGTATTCCAGGACCTTCCTCCATCATCGCTGTAGATGGCGTTGGTATACTGCAGGGGCCACTCTGCACCACCCCCATTGGGGCCGTAGTAACGGGTCGGGCGCAACAGGCGTCCCTTATGCTTTCCATGCCTCAGCGTAATACCGTGCTCATTCATGTGCATGGAAGGCGTGTTGCCATTGTCGTCCTGCGCAATCACCGTGGCCTGCGCCTGCCAGGTTTTGCCATCATCTCTACTACGATAAACGGTCAAGGGTGCAGGAGGCTGCCGATCCTCGACAAAGACGAGGATATCCCCTGAAGTCTCATCAACTATCGTCCCGCCTCCATGGTATCCCTTAGGAGAAACGGTGATGGCACCTCCCCACGTCCCGCCTCCATCCTCACTTCGGCGCACCACCACCCCCTCATTTCCCCAGACCGAAAGCACTGTCCCCCGGGTAGTCACCACCACATTGGGATAGCGCTGGTCATCAAAGAGGCGCTGCTTTTCAAAAGACTCTCCACCAAGAAAAGAGTCTATTTGATCTTCCGCGAAGCTCAGGGAAGCTACTCCGCAAAGGACCAGACCGATCGTTATAATCAGTCTCCGTTCTAACTTCTCTGCCTTGGTCATTATAAGGTCTCTACCAACGATCCTTGCACCCGCCTTCCTGACGCGCAACCCTATCCCATTCCTTGTGAAGTTTTGGAAACCAGTTCGTCACGGCCTCGTTTCCCGCTTTGCGAAGTATCTCGCGCAAGCGGGTGTCAGCTCCTTGTAGCCAATTATTTTTTGGATAGCATCTACGTATTATGACCCGTTTCCACCTGCTCGCCCTCACCATGCTCGTGCTCTCTACCAAGGTGGGAGCGGCGCAGAGACAAGTCGTTTGGGATCTCGAATCTCTTTTCAAGACGCCAAAGGTTCACAAAACCGAAGAGCGCCCAGCCAAGGGGCTCCGTTCATTTTTCTATGAGGGTGCGATCTACAAGGGCGAACCGACCCGGGTCTTCGCCTACTATGCAACGCCTGATGGTGACCCGCCTCAAGGAGGGTGGCCTGCAGTCATCTGCGCTCATGGAGGCGGAGGCACTGCGTATCCCGAGTGGGTTCGATTCTGGAACGGGCGGGGCTACGCAGCCCTTGCCATGGACCTCGAAGGGCATTTACCCGGCGGCAAGGCCCATCAGGTTGAGGGCAACTTTCCTGTCGGTCAGGGACACGAAAAATCGGGCCCCAGTCGGATCGACTGGTTCGGAGACCGGTCTTTACCGGACGAGGAGCAATGGTTCTATCACGCCGTCGCAAATGTCATCCGGGCCAATTCGCTTCTGCGAGCCGTCAAGGTTATCAACTCAAAGAAGGTCGGACTGACGGGAATATCGTGGGGCGGCACGATCGTCAGTAGTGTCGCCGGGGTCGACCCCCGCTTTGCATTCGTGGTTCCGGTCTACGGGAGTGGCTATATCCATCAGAGTGACAACAAAGGCCTGTCCCAGTGGTTTCCGCCAAAGAACATGAACGAGGCCCAGTTCCGGGACTACCAGACCAAGTGGGATCCCGCCGCACACCTGCCCCACGCACGAATGCCGATGCTCTTCGTCACCTCTGTCGCCGATCCTGTGTTCCAGATCGATATCTTTTCCCGGTCCGCGAAATCCACCAAGGGTCCAAGTTCTCTCTGCATCCGACCATGGATGGTTCACGCTCACGGGAACGGATGGAGTGATCCTGTCGAGATAGGTCAATTCGCTGACAGCATCGTGAAAGACGGCCCCTCCCTCCCTGAGCTGGGGGTGCCGAACGTCGATCCCGACAGTCGCATTACTCGCACACCTTTCACGGGCAAGGATAAGATTACGGAAGCTTGGATCTACTTCACGACCGCCACAGGTGCCTGGAAAAGTCGCAAGTGGCACTTCATTCAATTCTCTATTGGTGAAAAGGAACTGGTGGCCCAGAAAGCCCTCCCAAAGGAAACGACAGCCTTCCTCGTCTACGTCTTCCATGACGCTGGGGGATTCCGTAGCAACCATGCTGCCTCGGAACTGGTTATCACGGAAACCTAGAGACAGGAATTCCCCGCGCAGCCCCCCGGAAGACCACGGTTTTGAATCTCATTCAAGGCAGACACTTCTTCCATCCAGCATTCAGGATCGCCTCGTGCCGATCGAGAATCCCGGCGTAATCATCCTCTGCAGCCACATTGCGCATTTCCCCGGGATCCGATTCATGATCGTAGAGTTCCCGGGCCTTTACCTTTCCAGACTTCCAATCCCGCCATTCCACGTAACGGTGTTTGGAAGTCCGGATGGCATACCCCATGATGTCCCCGTGGGAGCGGTGGCGATTACCCGCGTAGGCACGGGGATACTGACTGAAAGCAGCCTTTTTCCAGATGCGGCCGGGATCATCCAGTAATGGACGAAGACTCGTTCCCTCAAGACCCTCGGGCACCGTGAGACCACAGGCCTCGGCAAGGGTCGGATAGAGATCAACTAACTCAACCAAGGCTTTAGTCTTTCCACCGGTTTTCTTCTGCCCGGGAACTGAGAGGATCAGAGGAACACGAGTCGAAAGCTCGTAGTTGTTGGCCTTGGCCCAGAGTCCCTGCTCTCCCAGATGGAAACCGTGATCACCCCAGAGACACACCACGGTTTCTCCCTCGAGCCCGATCTGCTTCACCTCCTCAAGCAAGCGGCCCACCAGAGCATCGATATAACTCACGCAGGCATAGTAGCCGTGTCGCAGCTCTGCCACTTTGCCGGGAGGGAGTTGTCCACTCTTCGGAATATCAGTATAGCCCTCCAGTTCTTTCCAGCTCCTCACCGCGACCTCAGGCGCTCTCGCGGGATGAGCGTCTGAAACAGGGTCCGGAATCTTTGCCCGATCGTAAAGATCCCAATACTTCCGGGGCGCGCAGAAAGGCAGGTGAGGTTTCCGGAATCCGACTGCCAGGAAGAATTTCTTTTCTCGTTTTTTCAGAGTTCTGAGAGCCTTGAGGGCCGCCTCACATACGATCCCGTCGATGTAGGTCCCATCCGGGACATCCGCTGCTTCGGATGCTCCCCGCTTGAGACCTCTGCCCCTCAGGTTGCGGGCGGCGGCATAGCGCTGGTGAGCCTCCCTCGCAATGTCGTGAAGAGGATCCACCGACCAAGAAGGCACATCCTTGGAAGAGACCCCCCCGCCGTGATAAATCTTCCCGATGGAGCGACAGTGATACCCCTGCGCCTTGAAATGCTGTGGCAAGGTCACCGCATCCGGAAGCGCCTTGCGGAAATGGGTATTGAGATCCCATACCCGGGTGGTGTCCGGGCGGCGTCCGGTCATCAGCGAAAGCCGTGATGGCCCACAGACTGCCTGCTGACAATAAGCCCGCTCAAAGACAGTCCCACGCTGGGCGAGGCGATCGATATTGGGAGTGATTGCAAGGTCGTCGCCGTAGCACCCAAGGACCGGGCGCAGATCGTCGATGGCGATGAACAGCACATTGGGCCGCTCCTGCGCACCAAGACTGAGCGAAAAAATGCAGGTGGTCATCCCGACGACGGCAAGAAATGTCTTCATGATCTCAGGGGCCTTTCTGGAAAAAGTATTCTGAATAGTTAAGCCTTAGGTGGGTCTTACTGGGAGCACCGCTCCTCTTGCAGGCCTCGATCTCGGACTTCAAGCGAAAGAGATTCTTCTGATCAAGAAAGGGATCCTTGGTGGAAACGCGCCATTGCTGCAGTCGCTGCTTCAACTGCTCAAGGACTCTCGAGTGACTTGGATCATCCACAAGATTCTCAAATTCGTGCGGATCGGCTTGAAGATCATAAAGTTCGAACTCCGGAGGCTGATGCATCCGCCGGTAAGCACTACGAACTGGTTCTCCGGCGACTGCGATCGCCTCCTCAACACCTTTGAAGAATCTCCCGAGAGTAAATTCATAGCCTGGATTAAGCTCACCCGGCATGAGGTTTCTGACCAACTTAAAGCGGTCATCGCGCACACTCCGCTGTGGATAGTAATTATGTGCGGAGTGCAGGTGATACTCGGTAAAGAGATGACTGCGCCACACCGTATTTCTCCCCTCCAGCAGAGCGACAAGGGAACGACCCGGAAGATCATCAGGTGGTGAAATACCCGCTATCTCCAGAAGGGTTGGCATCAGGTCGATGGTAGAGACCAACTCGGAGCATTTCTTCCCCTCTTCCCATTGCTTTCCCCAGGACAGAATCAACGGAATACGTACTCCACCCTCATAGGAGGTTCGCTTACCTCGCAACATATCAGCTCCATGGTCTCCAAGATAAATTATCAGGGTATTCTCGAATTTCCCGGATTTCCATAGAACATCCAGGAGCTCTCCAATATGGGAGTCCAAACGGCTAATGCAGTTATAGTAGTCGGCGGTCTCCTGACGCAGATCCGGAGTATCCAGTCCGAAGTAGGAGAGAGGCTTTACCTCGGCTCCGGTAAGGGGGTTCTCAGGAACTCCTCCGACAGATTTCAGGAAAGGGCGGTGAGCATCAGGGTAGTTGACACTAAGAAAAAAAGGATCTTTGGACTGCTTAATGAATCGTCCGGCCTCACGGGCATAATTCGAGAGCTTGTTCCGGCTGAAATTCGAAGACTCCATGCGTTTGAAGTCGAAAGGAAAGGCCGATGAAGGATTGACGTGAAGTTTGCCGATAATCCCAGTGCGGTAACCCACCTGCTTGAGACTTCGAACAACATTCGGAGTGTCCTCCCGATAGAGGCCGAATTTCCAGGTGGCCAGACCGATCTGCCCATTTTGGTGAGGATAGAGACCTGTCAGCAAGGCTGCCCGGGACTGACTGCATCCCGCCTGCGGGACGTAAGCACGCTCAAATAGCACGCCGTTTGCCGCGAGTTTATCCAGAATGGGAGTTCTTACGAAAGGCTCCCCGTAACAGCCCAGCTCTGGCCCATTATCTTCCGAGACAATCAACAGGATATTGGGACGCCCCGGCAGATCCGAAACCTGTGTGAGAACGAAAACGGCACACAGCAGCCTTCGCACCAGACACCGGGAGGCAACCAATTGATCAGTTGTGTTCAATCTCACGCAAACAACCGGGATCTAAAAGCCGTTTCGGCGAAAATCCCAGCTCAATGTCCTGAGCCACAACTAGCAAGCGCGAGACCCCCTCGGCTTCTGACGCATTGACGAACCGAAGACGCGTCTCTCCGGCGAATTGGTATTGATACATCGGGAACCAAAGGTATTTTCAGTTAGAGCACCTTGAGCACGATGAAAAAAGTTTTCCCTCTTCTCCTGATCCTGTCTCTGGGCCTTAACGCGTGGCAATTAACCCAGCGTTCACGCCCGGTCGGTGATGAATCTGACAACCAGAAATCATCGAGATCCGGAAATCCGGTCGAAAAAGTGCTCCCCTCTGATCCGGGCATGACTACCGGGGGAATTTCGAGAAAGGCCTCGATTCCTACCCCTTTCCCGGAATCTCTCGATGACGTTCTGGCAATTGCGGATCCCCTTCAGCGCTACGAGGCCCTGCTCGCCTTCATCAAAACTCTCAATCCCGAGGAAATTGAAGGCTACCTGGACGGCCTCCGGGTGGGTAAAGGGAAGATGGACGCCGAAACCAATTTTCTCCGACGCCTGCTCCTTGCCAGATGGACACAGGAAGATCCGGATGGCGCGTTGGCAAGCCTCTCTTCGGCGAGCGGCAAGCAGGCGTATGCAGATGCTGGAACTGTTCTTGGGACTCTCGCGGCCATGGATCCTGCGAAAGCCGCAGCGTGGTTGAGTAACTCGGATAACCCCATTCTCAACCAGCCATGGATGAGCGGCTTCCTTACCCAATCGGTTGCGGAGCAATGGGCAAGGCAGGATCCTGATGCGGCTCTTGAATGGGCCTCAACCCTCGACCCGGATCAACGGGTAGGAGCCTACTCGGGAATTATCGATAACATCATGCAGAGTGACCCCCAGCGCGCAGCAGCCCTCGCTATGAGCCTTGATAGCTCCGAACGACCAAAGCTCCTCGGCCAGATTGCCGAGGCGTGGGGAGCACAAGACCCCGGGGAAGCAGTGAACTGGGCCAATTCGCTCGCAGCTGGTGATCGGGAGGGAGCGTTGCAGGAAGCCCTCGGAAGCTGGGCCGCTTCGGCTCCCTCCGAGGCCGCCGCATATGTGGACCAGCTTCCTGAACAGGAGCGGGCCGGGGTCGTGGGCGAGATTGCACGGAACTGGGCACAGCAGGAACCCGCTGAAGCTGCCGAATGGCTCGGCAGCCAGCCCGAGGGCCAGAGCAAGACTGACGCAATGGGCCACGTCATGTGGAACTGGACCACCTCTGATCCGGAAGCTGCAGCCAACTGGCTGGGAGAGCAACCCGCGGGACCCAGTTATGATAGTGGTGTCACCGGGCTGGCAAAGGCTGCGACCCATGCGTATGACGATCCCTCCACTGCCGTCAACTGGGCCTCTACAATTGAAAATCAGGATCTTCGGGATAGCATGACCCAGCACACTCTCGGGGTCTGGCGGAGGCAGGACGAAGCGGCAGCCGAATCGTGGGCCGCCGATAATCAGGTCGACCTTCCTCCTGCTCAACCCGCCAGAAAATAGTATCAAGCCCGCGTCCCGTTACCGGGATCCAGCAAGGTCCGTTATGGCGAGGCCCTTGAACTTGACCCATCCGGCATGACCTTCCGCTCCGTAGGTTTGCAGCCCGATGACCCCCGCCTCGACATGCTCCGGTTGGGGATCCGGATCCGTGTAATCAACGATCTTCTTGGCGTTTAGCCATACCTCGATATGAGCGCCCACTGCTCGAATACGCAGGTGGTTCCATTTCAGCGGCTTCCTGATCTCATCCTTCTCATCGCCCTTGTCGAGCCACTTCTTGTAGTGAAGTCCCACGTATTCCTCGGCGGCACCACGCCCGATATTTACCTGATAGCCTCGCTGCCTCCCCTCTCCCGGACCATGGCGGAGATACACCCCACTGTTATATTTCCCGTGCTCATCAATTTTAAATTCCAGCTCCAGATCAAAGTCCTTGAATAATTTCTTGGTCATCAAGATGCCACTCTTTCTCGGATCACCATCCTGCCCGCCTGTTATGATGCCATCCTCCACCCGCCATTCGGCCGATCCTACCGAATGCCATCCCTCCAGTGATTTTCCATCAAAGAGAGCAATCTTCTCAGCCCTCATAGTGAGGGATACCACATATAGAAAAACCGGGACCAGCAGGAGCAAGCGCATGGCCTCACTCTTCCAGACCTCAGCCTTCGGGCGAGAATTAATTCCCCAATCAGCGATGCTGAAAAAGGCTACTGCACATCTGGGGCCATTTGTTCCGGCAGTTCTCTCCCGAAGAGCCTACTACCGCCCGGGTCAGAAATTGAAGGGCCGCTCCCATGGTGGCGCAAGAGGGAGCGAAAGCTACTCACTACCACCCTCCAGGAAGGAGAGAAGGCGGTCCTCACTGATCGCGCCCATCGCCCCATGGCCTTCACCTTTCACCTTGAAATGCACTACCGCGCCATCCAGATAGGAGAACTTTTCCAGATTACCATCGACCTCGCTGGGCTTGGCCAACTTTTCTCCTTCGTATCCCATCGCCTTCGCCCAGAGATAAGTTGATTGCTCGGCATGGACAAAGCCCAGCTTTCCTCCCTTCGCAGGAATGGATCGTGAAAGCCCCCCACTGTACGGAACCAACCTATCCTCCGTGCCGGAGATATTCATCAACCGCTTTCCTTTCATCGGCTCTACTGATTTACGGTAGCTATTATTTTTACCCTTGGCTTTGAAGGACTTTCCATCGTGCTGGTAGACATTCAGCGGGCTCACCCCACTGACGTAGTTTCTAATGTTCGGCAACTTACACTCGATCGCGAGTTGATTTACCAGAGCCGCGCCATTCGAGCTTCCAATAATACTGAAATTTTCCCGTTGGACGTTGTCGTATTCCGCTACCTTTTCGATGATCCCCTCAATGAAACCGCGATCATCAGCCTTTGATCGTTCGGAAACGATGTTCCAGCCTCTCGCGTATCCCTCCGGACAGATCACGATGTAATGCCTTGCCATTCCCCTGTGACGCCGCATGAATCCCTTGAATGCGCCCCGGGCGTTTCCCCCGCCGCCATGCAGGAAGATAACTACCGGACGTTTTCCCTTTCTGCCCTCGGGAACAGAAACAACGTAAAGACGCTCGAAAGAACGCTCCTGGTCCCAAGACTGGGTGATCGTATATTCTCCCGACTTGAGGCTCTCAGCGTTGAGCACACCGAAGCCCGCCAGAGTAAGCATCGAAAGGGTAAGAATCAGCAATTTCATCCCGGACACCCTTAGAGACTGGCAGTCTTCTCGTCTACCGAAGAAAGCCCATGAACTCTATTTCATCCTCGTCCAGTGGGCTTGGACGTTGCCATGCTCGGAGGACATCAGAAACGTGATCTGCGTCTCATGAGGCTGTTGCAGCATCAGAGGCCCATCTGTTGTCCAGTGTAGGACTTGCTTTGCCCCCTGATTACAGGGTTTGGACGCGGTCGCCGTAACCATATGTCCCTGTTTTGGTTGTGTGGGGAAAAGCACTGCTCCCCTGACCGTCATGCTCGGTGATCCCGCATAGATCGCAAGCAGGTGAGCATCGGCCGTAGCCACCGTGAACAACGGCCTCCGGTTCTCACCGAGTCCGGGAAGCTTAAGCTTTCTAGCGCATAAATCACAGCTGGACGCCTCTGCGACATTTCTCAACTCCCGAAAAAAAAGTCATGAAATATCCGGGCTGACAACTCGACCCCCACGGTGGAGGGGTGACTCCCATCCTTCGAGAAAAGGCGTTTTCCCCGGCCCTTGCTCACTTCCATTGCCCACGCTTCTCCCACCGGAACTACCGGAGCATACCCTGCGACCACCGCTGCTTCGTTGTAGCCTGTGACTAACCGTCCCTGCATCTTTTCAAAGGTGTCATCAGGGAAAATTTTCCTGTTACTCCGATCCCCGTCACGGCGACCCCAGGTCTGGAAAAATACGGGCACCGCCCCTGCTTTCCTGATTTCTGCAGCAAGGGTGCGCACATGGGGGATCATTTCTCTCGTCCGCTGTGCTTTGCTGAAAGAAGGCCGCTGGCTCTGCTCCTGTAATACGACCACATCCCATCTCCCGTCCCGGATCCGGGTCAGGGTATCCTCTGAGCGAGCATGTTTTTCTAGGGTCCATCCTCCACGCGTGACACCTTCCACAACGATCCGACGACCCGAATCCTGCGCAATTCGGGCGAGAACCTTGGGGACCTTGAAACTATAACTGTTTCCCACGAAAAGGATTCTGGGAGTATCGGTCGTTCCCAGGCGTTCCCGGAGCACCCCTTTCTCATCCTTTGAAAAAGCAGCTCCCGACAGTACGAGAGTCAGGATAAGTGGTATGGCGTTCATCATTCGATTCCCGTCTGACCTTACTCTCTCTCCTGACCGATGCAGAAAAGGTGACGCTCTCCCCTGATGAAAAGCTGTCGCCCTGCCGGAGCAGGCGTCGCATCAATTCCTTCTCCGAGCGTGTTGATGCCAACGACTTGGAACTTTTTGCTGTCTTTAAGAACAGCTGTGGTCCCACTGCGACCGGTCACATAGACATGCCCTCCAGCCGCGATCGGAGACGCATAGGTCCGGGAAATTTCTGGAACCCGCTCGGCAACGTAGTGCGCCCGGCCGCTGACGGCATCAAGACAGGTCAGCATTCCTGATTTTCCGCTGTGGTAATAAAGGCGCGAACCCGAAATCAAGGGAGAAGCAATATCCGGAGTATGACGGTCGCGATCCCACACCACACTCTTCGTGCCCTTCAAGTTGCCACGCCCTTCAAGGGCAAAGGCTCCTATGAACGAACCGCGAAAGCCACTCCCGACGATTGCGAGTCCTTTGATCGCCACAGCAGAAGCCACCGGCCTCTGGGTCTGTCCTTCACACCGCCATAGCTCCTTTCCGGTTTCAAAGTCATACCCTCTCGCACAGGTCTGCCCGTTCATTACGACTTGCTTACCGCTCTCATGATCCACAACCAGAGGAGTCGCCCAGCAGGTTGGTTCCTCTTTTCGGAGCGCCTGCCAGAGAGTCTTCCCACTCCGGCGATCCAGAGCGTAGAGCGAGGAAGGGCCATCATGATCCCATGGCACGAGAATCCGTTCACCATGAATCGTAGGAGAACTACCTTCCCCGAATTCATTACGTGTAATCATTTTCCCAAAATCACCACGCTTCCAGATTGGGGTTCCATCCATCCCAAAGCAGTAGATCCCCCGGGACCCGAAATGGGCGTATACGAATTCACCATCCGTACACGGCGAGGCAGAGGCAAATCCATTTGTTGAATGAGTTCCCTCATGGGGTATGGCTTCAATCGCGGTGCGCTCCCACCTGAGCTTTCCTGTCCTTCGATCATAGCAGAATAGCTTGAACGATAGTCTTGATAACCTTCTTCCATCGAATCCAGACTTCCCAGCGGCCGAGACAGCCGATACCACGAAGACGCTCTCTCCCCATACTACCGGCGATCCCGAGCCCCTTCCCGGGACCGGAGCCTTCCATCTGACATTCTTCGCTGGCCCCCAGGATGTTGGAGGCTGAGCCTCCTCCGAGGAACCGTTTCCAGTTGGTCCCCGCCAGTGGCCCCAGTTCCCGGCAAAAAGAGATCCCTGCGCTACTAACAGGACAATAGAGAAAAGAATACGTGAAAACATGGGCTGGTCCTTCGCGGGAATCCTCGCCCCGTTTTGACCAGAGTGCAAACCTGTTTGAAGAACTAAAAAGCCCAATTCATTCCCATCCAGAAAGACCGCGGCTGACCGATAGAGCGCAATCCAACGCTGCTCACTCCAGTGGTGATCTCTTGGTCAAACAGGTTATCGACCCGGGCATGGATCGTCACATCGTCCGCTATTTCAAACTCACCTCCCAGTCGGGTTGTCCACCAGGAACCGAGACGACGCTCGCCCAAGGGATCATCGAACTGCGAACTACCGATCTCCGCCTCAGCAAAGACTTTCAGTTTCGGTAGAGGGCTGCCCCTCACGCCAACCACGGCACTATGCTCGGGACTCTGGGGAAAAGGCTTTCCCTCAAGCTCATTTTGTTCAACTGATTTGGTGAACCTTGACCGGGAAAAAAGGTATCTAAGGAGCACACTCCACCGGGCGGAGACCTTCCATCGTATCTTGAATGAGCACCCCAGAACCCGGGCATCGTCGACGTTACGACGCTGCGCCACTGAGCCGCCCGGAGGCACGAAGCCCGCCACCGACGCAGCCTCAGAGGGGTCGGTAATCGGCACGTTCGCTATGACATCACCAATCCAGTGATGAAACACACCCACATCACAAAATAGTCCCGGCGCAGGTCTCCATTCCATGCCAAGATCAACGGTATCAAAACGCTCGGTCCGAAGACCCGGGTTTGCCTCCGTGATGTCATTTCGAACGCGAAAAGGACGGTAGAGCTCATTGATTGTGGGGAGCCGGAAGGACGTGGCCACAGAAGTGCGAACTCCCAGAGATTCGGAGAGCCGATATCGTAATGCGCCGCTAAACGACGGCTCCATCCCTGCCCGGTCTCCGTAGGAAGAATCACGAAGAAGATCAGACGTGGCGGGCCTTCGTTCTGTGCGCAGGCCATCCGCAAACGCCCAGTAATCAACTCTGGCGCTCGCCTCGAGGGACCATCGGGCTGCGGCTCCCTCGCGAATCCCCCTGATGAATATTCCTCCCACCAGCTGCTCACCACCGGCTCTTCTCTGTCGCAGAAAGGCCCCATCGACAAACCCCGCCAGCTCGTTCGTCTCACCCCTCAGACGCCTCAGGTCTGCTCCAAGGACAAATTCATGACCTTCTCCCGAACTCAGGGTAGCAGTCAATCCTCCCCCAAGGCCTTCACCGGGTACGTCAAACTGATCCAGGGCAGGAACTTCTGCACTCCGGTCTGCATTAACTTTGGCAAAGACCGCCTCAAAGGATCGTTTCTGGTAATATGCCAACCCTTGCCATGTCAGAACGGGCGTTTTTCCCGTAATCCGAATCGACAAATCNAGGGCCTCGGTGGCGTTTCTCGATAGGACCGTGCCATTCCCCCTGCGCTCCTTGTGAAAGGACAGGCGTGGTTCTACTGAAAGGTTATTTTCCGGACGCCAGACAACTCGGAAATCGGCGCTACGCGTCATCAGTCCCAGCCGGCGGTCCACGACCCCACGCTGATNCCTTTNTAGGCCGTGGAATCCCGCCGACCTGAGGGCATGAACAGAAGCTTGGGCTGCCAGCGTGGCGTCATTCGTTTCCCTTTGACTCATGAGGGTGAAGCCGCGGGTTCCATGGCTTCCCCCGAGAGTCTGAAATCTGTTCAGATCGGCCGATGGATCAGCACTGGAGAGATGCACAACCCCCGCCGGGCTCTGGTTGCCCCAGACCGCAGCCTGAGCGGCAGGAACAATGCGGCCCGAGCTCAACAAGCCGGGCGCATACCGTGACCACGTAACCCAACCTCCGAACGGATCATTCTGGGGAATCCCATCCCACAGAACAAGGGTTCGTGCCGCAGCACTGGCACCGACTCCGCGAAGACTCACTCCCGCCGAGGTCGGATTACCAAAGAGGGCCGACTGTCTTCGGTACAATGAAAATGAAGGATCCCCAGAAAGCATCTGGTCGATGGTCCGGGGTGCCTCCAGCGCGATGTCGTCCGCGGACCAGGAAGCGGAGGCCTCATCCCCCGCCAGCATCCTCTCCGCNGTGACCCTTGTCTCGGGCAGGANCAGAACCTCAGGTAGNGCCAATGCGCTCGCGCCCTCGAAAATGACNAACCCGGACGCGACGAATCCAGCTCGGAGCAGTGAAAGAACTGCCCACGCTCTGGTTCTCACCTTAAAGTTCATNCGGCCGNACACCATGGCCCGNCAACTCTAGGACAAACCTTGGAAAAAGCGAAGTTCAGGAATCAAATCTGGTGGAGATCCACCTTTGGAGTGACAAGAAATGAATTCTACTCTCGCCCAAGTTGCCCTTAGAATCGGTTGCCGTGAAAACCCACCTTACTTTGTTCGGCGCAGTCACTCTTGTATTTTTCTGCGCGTCTGAGAGCAGATCTGGTCCTGAAACTCAGGACTGGCCGGTCTATCTGGGAGGCAAGAAGCGCGACCTGTTCTCTCCCCTCGCTCAGATCAATCGTAAAAATGTCAAATCTCTGGAGCTTGCCTGGAGTCATGACACGGGTCACAAGGCGGAGTATCAGGCCAACAACCTGATCATCAGGGGGATTCTCTACACCCCGACGGCAACGCGTGAGATCCTTGCCCTCGACGCTGCCACGGGAAAGACGATCTGGAAGTGGGATCCCGGACAGGAGAAGACCGGGCGCGGGAGCCAGCGACAACGCGGACTGGTCTACTGGGAAAATGAACAAGGCGGAGAGCGGAGACTCCTGACCGGGGTCAAGGGGCACCTCTACGCAGTGAACCCTGACACCGGCAGAACTATCCGGGAATTTGGCGAGAACGGGTCCATCTCCCTGGGCTCTGGTCTCAATACGCCGGGAGTCACCTACCGCGATCTCGTTATCGTGGGGGGAGTTGGCGGCGTGGGTGCTGTTAGAGCCTACGATGTGCGAACCGGGCAGCGCNGATGGATCTTCAACCTGATCCCCCGCCCCGGGGAATTTGGTTACGACACCTGGCCTCCGGACGCCTGGAAAACCGCCACCGGGACCATGCCGTGGTGCGGCCAGTCCCTCGATGAGAAACGAGGCATCGTCTACGTTTCCACCAAGACCGCTGAACCAGACTTCTACGGTGGAAAGCGTCATGGAATGAACCTCTTCGCAAACTGCCTGCTGGCCCTGGATGCGGCTACCGGGAAGCGGATCTGGCACTTTCAGATCGTCCACCACGACCTGCTCGACAAGGACCTCGCCTGCCCTCCCGTTCTCCTCACCGTCACCCACAACGGTAAAAGAATCGACGCAGTGGCGCAGGGAACGAAACATGGACTCCTCTTTGTCTTTGATCGCGTCACAGGGAAACCTCTGTGGCCCATCGAGGAACGGCCTGTTCCTCAGTCGGACCTGGTGGGGGAGCAATCTTGGCCTACCCAGCCATTCCCAACCACGCCTCCGCCCCTGATGCGCCAGTTTTACACCGAAGCTGATGCCTCCAACATATCTCCGTCCACCCACCAGCTGACCCTCGACCGCATCAGGGCTTCCCCCAATTTCGGCCCCTTCCCCGCTCCNAGCCTGAGAGAGACCATCATGTTCCCGGGCTTTGATGGAGGGATGGAGTGGGGCGGCGGAGCGGCAGACCCGGACGGCATCTACTACGTCAACATCAACGAAATGCCCTGGATCGTACAAATGATCGAAACCAAGCGGGCAGATGGAAGCGGACTGGCTGGCGGCGAACGAGACTACCTGATCAACTGCAGCGCATGCCACGGAGTCGATCGCAAGGGCAATGCTACGGCNGGATTCCCTCCCCTTCTTGATGTCGGAAAACGGAAATCACGGGCCGAGATTGAAAAAATAACGCGNGAGGGAGCCGGACGAATGCCTCCTTACGCCTCCATGCCTGAGAACAAGCGCAAGGCNATCCTCGACTATGTTCTCAATGTCCCATCACGGACTGAAGAACCGGGCGACACGGGTCAACCCTCCTACGCTTTCGGGGGATTCCGGCGCTACCTCGACCCTGAGGGATATCCTGCCATCAAGCCCCCGTGGGGCACCCTCAACGCCGTGGATCTCAATACGGGTAAAATCAAGTGGAAGGTGATTCTCGGCGAATATCCCGAGCTCACCAAACGAGGGATCCCGCCAACCGGAACAGAAAACTACGGAGGCCCCGTCGTGACAGCCGGGGGACTTCTCTTCATTGGCGCAACTGCCGATGAGACCATGAGGGCCTTCGACAAGGATACCGGGGAAATCCTCTGGAAAACAAAGCTCCCTTTCGGAGGGAACGCCACCCCCAGCACCTACATGGTGAACGGGCGCCAGTATGTGGTAATCTCTGCCGGAGGAGGGAAATCCGGCCGCCCCCGCGGGGGAATGCTGGTGGCCTTCGCCCTGCCAGACTGACCCATCGCGGTGCGGGATGGACGTTTCTAAGAGCGAGGTTTCGTCTGCCGANAGGATGGCNTCCTATTGGCCACCTTGTTTAGAGGGGCCGATCAGCTCGATGAAATTCCCGTCAGGGTCCCTGAAGACAGTCAGAAAATTAGGGCCTCCAATAGGAGCCGGCGTCCGGCCAAGGGTCTTTACCCCGGCCTTCTTCAGGCGCTCCATCACCGCATTCATGTCGGTGACAAATAAGGTCAGATAGGATACTCCCAGGGTGGTATGAATGAAGGTCTGGTCCGGCTTCTTTCCCTGAGCCCTGGGGAATGCCATCATCTTGAGCTTTGACGCGGGCTTGCCAGCGGTATCCACGGCAACAAAGACCCGGGCAGTGACATCCTGATTGTCCGTAAGGCCAAAATCACCGGTAACCTTCCCGGGCACCTTGAACCCATTGACTTCCTTGAGCCCCACAACCTCGGTGTAGAACTTGGCCGACTGGTCAAGATCGCGAACCACGATCCCCAAGTCTATCACGCCATTGGTGTAGAGCTCCTTGGCTTCCTCCTCGGCAGAGGCCATTGGCATCATCAGGATCGCGGAGAGCGTAGCAGAAAGAACTTTGTNGGTCATAGGGAAACCACGCTAGGAACCNTCACCNATCCGACAAGAAGTTTATCCTGATCGACTAAGTTGGGACGAANATCCCNTTCCGNCTAGAGACAGGCTGGCTGTCCCNTGTGCCATGGAATCCCTGCACAAAATTANANCTCTCCGGCGGCAACCAGCAGCTTCCAGCTCTTCGATCAGCCAAAAAGATCCACGATTGGCTCCGTCACTCCNTCCGGNGTNACATAGAAGGGCCGCTGCTCAACCGCGTAGTGATGATCATGCGGAATACCAAGCGCATGATAGATGCTCGCATGAAGCTGCTGGGTATTGACCGGGTTCTTTACTGTAGTACANGGACGCTCATCCGCAGTCTCCCCATAGACGAAACCTTTTTTGACACCACCACCAAAGAGAAGGACACTTCCCGCTCCCGTGAAGTGGCGATGCATTCCATAATGCTGAGGCCCATCGATCCTCGGAGGAACGTTGACCTGGTCTTTCACCCTTTTCTCGGGCTTACCTTCCATCATCATGTCCCTGCTGAACTCACTGGCCACCACAATGAGAGTCCGATCGAGAAGCTTGCGTTCCTCAAGATCGAGAACCAGCTGAGCGATTGGAGCATCAATCATCTGCTTTAATTCCTTCATTCTGGTATGACCATTATCGTGAGTATCCCAGTATTTGAACGGGTAATACCCATGAGTCACCTCAATGAACCGGGCACCAGCTTCGGTAAGACGCCGGGCAAGAAGGCAACCCAGCCCGAAACGTCCACCTACCTTGTATGTATCGTAGCTGTCCCTTGGCTCCAGACTGAGGTCAAAGGCCTTGCGGGCCTTGGGGCTCGATAGCAGACGATGTGCGTTGTCGATCGACTTTAACAGTGAATCCCGCTGGTGTTCGGATCCATGCTGCTGAATCGGGCTGTCAGCCAGCAGCTTCTTGTAGGCCTGATAGCGCTTCGAGAAACGTTCGTCGCTCATCCCCGGGGGCGGCTTCACGGCCTCGACGGCTTGGTCGGGCTCAACGAGAAAGAATGGCCCGAACTCACTGCCGAGGAATCCAGCCGTGTGAAAGGCCTTGAGGGACTCTTTTTCCCCGCCATCGAACGTTTGTCCGATATCGATGAAGGCCGGGAGATCTGGGTTCAGCGGTCCCAGNGTCCGGGAGACCCATGAACCGATGTGAGGCGCAGCGACGGTAAGCGGTGGTTCGTAGGCAGTATGCCAATGATACTGGTGGCGACTGTGGAGGATAAAGCCAAGATCGGCCGCCTGATAGGTCTTGATCAGGGTGCCCCGATCCATTACGCGCCCGATTTTTTCAAGGCCCTCTGTGAACTGGAGCCCATCAACGACAGTATCAACTGCCGGAAAGGTGGAAAGGACTCTATTAGGATCCAGTCCCTTTTCATAAGGAACATAGCGCTTGGGATCGAAAGTGTCCGTACTTGCCATGCCCCCGCCCATCCAAAGTACGATCACTGTATCTGCCGTAGAATTGAGAGAGTCCCCCACCGGCTTTGAAAGCACGTTGCTTGCAGGATAACCGGCAGCCAATGCTCCGAGGGTGGCAGCCGAGGCCGAGGACAGAAATTCGCGGCGGTTTTTTGGATGAGTCATAAGCTTGTCACTGTCGATAGTCGCTCACTTGATTAACTGGAATTCCGGATGCATCACCAGCATCCANAGGAGNTCTTCTACCCCACGCGCAGTCACGGGTCTACCGATAATCTCCAATGAACCTTCCAANTCCCTGGCTGAAGGCGCTCGTCCGAACGAACTGCTGAAGAGATCTCCCACCAGTTCTTCCGGGGCTCGCCCCGAATCCAGCCATTCGCTCCCCCCTTTCGCAACGAGATCGGCTACCGATCTCCCGTTGGCTAGCTCGATAAACTGCGCAGTGGTAGCCTTGGATTCGCGGCGAGTTACCACAACATCCCGCTTCGGTCTCCCCAGCGTTCGCATCAACCGGTCAAGATTCCGTGAACCCGCCCGCTTGCGCCCCGTCCCGCGCGCTTCCAGCGGGGCATCCTTCGCTGCCAGAATCACCTGATCCAAGCCATCAAGAAACTGCTCAGCCGACATCCGTCTGACCACCGGGCCTCGGAAGAGAAACTGTTCCTCTTCCTCATCGAGGGCTACCGCCGGACGCTGGTAAGCGCGTGAATTCAGTAGAATGCTCATGGTGTGCTTCAGGTCGTATCCACTCTCTGCAAAATCAACCGCAAGCCAGTCCAGCAGGTCAGAATTCCATGCTGGGTTATCCATCTCGTCGACTGGTTCGATCAATCCATGCCCGAAGAAGATGGCCCAAAGACGGTTCACCATTGTTCGGGCCATTCGCCCGTTTCGAGGGGACGTCATGATCTCTGCCAACTGCTCGATCCGCTTTGCTGGCGCTGCCTTCGGGTCGATTTTTCCAAGATTTGGATACAGGAAGGCAGGTTCGGCCTTTTCACCGGTGGGCTTGTCGCAGCGATGAATGTCTAGCGGTTCTCCGGCAAAAATGGCCGCGAAAGAATACGTTTCCTTGAGAGTCCAATCGTTAATGAAGGAATCGTGGCAGGAAGCGCACTTGATATTCAGGCCCATGAAAACCTGCGCCACATTTTGAGCAGCCTGCATTTCAGTCACCTGAGATGCGTTCACGGTCCCTCTCCACGCAACTCCCTTGATAAACCCATCCGATCCTCCCACCGGGTTAATCAACTCCCTTACGAACTGATCGTAGGGCTTATTTTCCGACAGCGCGTTCTTCAACCACCCAGTGATAGGCTTTCCTCCACCCCCATGATACTGACGGGTGTAACTGTTGCGCAGGCTATCATTCCAGAATGTCACCCAGTGCTCTGCGTAGTTGTCCCGGTCCTCGAGGAGCTCTCCTACCAGCCTCTGGCGCTTGTCGACCCTGACATCCTCAATGAAGGTCTTCACCTCCTGAGCTGTCGGAAGAAGCCCAAGCACATCCAGAAACACCCGCCGTGCAAACACCCCATCCTCGATCGGCGAGACCTCCGGGATATCATTCTCCCTGTAGTAATGTGACAGGAAACGGTCTACCGGGTTGTCAGCCTCTCCCTCCGGCAGCGACACCCTGCGAGGAGCCACCGGGGCGTTTCGAAATTTTGAAAATGTGAAACCTTTCTCCCATTGCATTCCCTGGTCAATCCACGCCCTCATGATCGCCACCTCCTCCAGACTAAGCGGGTCCCCCTTGACTGGCATCCTCTCGTCAGGATCATTACTCAGGAGCAGCTTGATGAGCAGGCTTTTCCCACTGCTCCCTGAAACAACCGCAGGGCCACTGTCACCCCCTCCAACAAAGGCATGGATATGATCCATGTTAAACCCGCCTTTGCTTTTACCATTCGCGTGACATGTCGTACAACTTCTGGCCAGGATCGGTTTAACCTCTTGCGCAAAATCAACCTTGCGTGAGAGCGCCGGCGGCATTTCCCGGGGCGCGGTTTCGGCCTCGGCGGCCGCGTTGCCACCCCACAGTGCAACCACCGCTAAAGATAAAGGGATCAGGTGTCGAGGCATGATGGGTTGTGGGCCTTTGAACTCGACTTTGATACGGCAGGAATCCTGATTTGTCAGCTCGGATTCCCGTAGACTCTCCAGAAAGTAGTCCTGAGCCAACTCCCGTCCTTTTTTTCGTAGTTGAAGGCTGCACAGGATCCTCCACAGGCCCATGTCCTTACCCTCCTCGCTACTTCGATCCACGGGAGCGCATCGAAAGGATGCTGGTGCCGTGGGTGACGATCCCACATCCCCCGGTAATAACCCGCTTGACCGGAAGGCCACTCTCAGGATCGTGGGTCAGAGGATCTTCCGTCATTTTCTGCTGCACTTCAAACCGCCGGGGCTTCTCATCAGCATTTTCTGGAATTGTCTCGTATACGTAGGTAGCCATCGGTCAGAGAGTCTCGTAAAGTTGCCGTTTAACTCACCACCCCAAGGGTATGGCATCAACCCGGGAACTAACAAACCGAATCTCCATGAAACTGGATAAGAAGGGCAGATTTATCGACAGGGATTTGAGAGGAGACCGGTTCTTCTGGCTCATAGTAGGCCTCCTGGCGCTGAGCATCACCTGGTGGATCCTCGACTCAGGCGGGTCTGAACCGGGCACCCGAACGGGGCACGTGCTCTCGCAGGACCTCACCGAAATCTCCGGTATTGTCCTCAGCAGGCGCAACGTCGGAGTGATATGGGCCCATAACGATTCCGGGGGTGAAGCCAGGATCTTCGCGATGGATACAGAGGGCCGTCCTCTCGGAGTGTTTCCGCTGGAAGGCGCCACTGCCATAGACTGGGAGGATATCGCCATCGGGCCAGGCCCGTCACCAGAGAAGGATTATCTCTATGTCGCGGACACTGGGAATAACGACTTATCCCGCCAGAATATCACCATCTACCGAGTTCCGGAGCCGCCAGTCTCCACGACTGCTCCGTTGCAAGAGTCGGAGCTCGGCGGCGTCGAGGTCCTGCCCATGCGATTTCCCTCTGAACCTCGAGAGTGCGAGACCCTCCTGGTTCATCCGAAGAATGGGGACATTTACCTCGTGACAAGGAGCCGTAACGGTAGCGCGAGGGAAGATGCATCGATTTTCCACGCACCCGGGCCTCATAGAGAAGGTCGGCTACGGACTCTCCAATTCCTTACCAGCTTTCCGGCCCCAGCCGGCATCAGAGGCGGAGACATATCCTCCGATGGTCGCATGGTCGTTCTCCGGAGCCATTCAAGGAGGCACAGAGCCGGAGCACTTCTCTGGGAACGGACCAACCTCGATCGACCACTACACGATATCTTCCGGCACCAACCAAACCACATTACGCTCCGTAGCGAGGTCCAGGGGGAATCGATTTCATTCTCGGCGGACGGAAAGTTCTTATTCACAGTGAGCGAGGGAAGGATGGCCCCGATTTACCGTTTTGAAGTTCCGCACGCAGCTGGAACTGCTGGTTCCCTGTAATTCTGAAACACCCTTTTTATTAGAGTTCATTTGAACACGTATGAACGTGGAGAAAGCTGGAGGCTTTGCTGATGGTCATGTCTCCCGAGAGACCTAAGATAGCTTAACCAAACCCATTGGAATTAATGCTGCCATGCTGACCATTGCCGCTCAAAAGGGAGAAGCCTTCTGCGACGGTATGACTCGCCGTGGGTTCCTCAGGATCGGCGGCCTCGGACTGGGTGGGGCGTCCTTACCGAAACTGCTGCAGGCTGAATCAGCGACCTACCGTAAACCCCGCGATCACAAGGCTGTGATCATGATCTTTCTCGCAGGTGGACCTCCCCATCAGGATATGTGGGACCTCAAGGGAGAGGCCCCTTCTGAGGTTCGTGGAGAGTTCAATCCCATCGGGACGAACGTTCCCGGTATTGAAATCTGCGAACTCTTCCCCCAGATGGCCAAGATGATGGACAAGTTTTCCATCATCCGATCAATGGTCGGAGCCGGAGGCGGTCATGATGCCGTACAGTGCCTCACCGGGCGGAAGCCTCAGGGTCCGCAACCTCCGGGAGGGTGGCCCAGCATCGGATCTGTCCTCTCAAAACTTTCCGGCCAGACCAGTCCCGGTGTTCCCTCTTTCCTCGGACTGTCACCGAAGTGCAAACATGACCAGTGGGGCGATCCGGGACAGCCGGGTTTCCTCGGCCCATCCCATGCTGCCTTCTCCCCCTTTCGCGGAGGAGGCAAGGAAGACATGGTCTTACAAGATATCAGCATAGAGCGCCTCGCTGACCGGAGGGCGTTGCTGAGATCCTTTGATAAGTTCCGGCGTGACGCAGACCGATCGGGTGCGATGGAGGGACTGGATACCTTCACCGAGCAGGCATTTGGAGTATTAACCTCAAGTCGCCTCGCCAGGGCTTTGGACCTCGGCACGGAAGACCCAAAAATTGTTGCGAGATACGGTAAGGGAACGGACAAACTGACCGCAGATGGCCCTTGGAAGCGACTGGACCAGTTTCTGATGGCACGAAGGCTCGTGGAAGCCGGCGCCCGCTGTGTGACCCTTGGGTTCAGCCGCTGGGATTGGCACGGCGGCAATTTCAAGCGCGCCCGGGAGGATTTCCCACTGCTCGATCAGGGAATTACTGCGCTGGTTGAGGATCTGCATGCCCGCGGCATGGACAAGGATGTCAGCGTCATCGTGTGGGGCGAGTTCGGGCGCACACCCAAAATCAACAAGGATGCGGGTCGGGATCACTGGCCGAAGGTCTCCACCGCCCTGCTCGCTGGAGGGGGAATGAACCATGGGCAGGTGATCGGATCAACGACCCGCGACGGCGGAGAAGCAAATAGTCGTCCGGTCGAATTTCCGGAAGTTTTCTCCACCCTTTATCACGCTCTTGGTATCGATGCGCGACGCACCACCGTAAACGATCTTTCCGGCCGACCCCGTTTTCTTGTCGAAAGTGAGCATGCCCCGATTCCTGAACTTGTTGGATAGTCCCGTCTCCCCGGCCGTGAAACCCCTGATTTTTCCCCTCTCCTGCCTCTTCCTGTTGTGGACTGCCCAACAGGGTGCAACTGAGGAAGCGGGAGATAACGGAGTCCTGGTCACAACCGGGAGCAGTTCTGCCCGGGTTCCCGGTGTCGCTCCACTACGATGGAGCAGCGATGGAGACATCCTCCTCAAGGGACCGCATGACGTGCACCAGCTGGTTCTCACTCACCGTCAAAATGATGGGGAGGATGATGTGACCGCAATTGCNACCTTCTTCGTGGAGCCTCCCGGGGTGGTGACTGTATCACCCGACGGCCTCATTCGTGTCAACGGCAATGGTAGTGCCACCATCACCGCCAAACACGCGGCCGGACAGCTGTCGCGAATGGTCAAGGTCAGTCAGGCGGACGACCTTCTTCCGATCAGCTTTCCGAATGAAATCGTTCCCATTTTTACCCGGCACGGCTGTAACGGAGGTGGATGTCACGGAAAGGCGGAGGGCCAGAATGGCTTCAAACTTTCGCTCCTCGGTTACGAACCGCAGGACGACCATGGCTATCTGGTCCGGGAGGGACTCGGGAGACGCATATTCAGGGCCTCACCCGGGCGCAGCCTGCTCCTTCTCAAGGGGAGCGGAGAGCTTCCTCATCAGGGGGGATCCCGGCTCAGCAGGGGCAGTGATGACTACAATGCAATTGTGCGCTGGATTCGACAGGGCCTCCCATACCAATCAGAGGGCGATCCTTCGGTTAGCCGTATATCCGTTGAGCCTCGAGAGCGTCTGACCCGGGCGAGAGCAGTTCAACAACTCCGGGTTGTTGCACACTTCAGTGACGGTTCCAGTAAGGACGTTACCCGTATTGCCCAGTATGAGGCAAACGACGAGGACATGGCAATCGTCAGCGACAAAGGGCTTGTGACTATGCAGGAGCGCACCGGAAGCACCTCCGTCATGATCCGATTCCAAGAGCATGTGGATGTATTCCGGGCAACAATTCCTCTGGGAGCTCCGGTCGAGAACCTGCCGCCATCCAACAACCTCGTGGATCAGCACATCTTTGCCAAGCTCCGCACCCTTGGCCTCCCTCCCTCGCAGGCAAGCGAAGATTCCACCTTTCTCCGGAGAGCCACTATCGACATCGCAGGTCGACTTCCAACGCTGGAAGAAACAGATGAATTCCTTGACGACACCGATCCTGAGAAACGACAACGCAAGGTTGACCAGCTGCTTGCCAGTACGGACTACGCAGACTATTTCGCGGGGAAATGGGCGGCAATCCTTCGCAATAAACGTAGCTCACCTCACCACGCCCGTGGCAGCTTTGCCTTTCACTCGTGGATCCGGAATGCCCTACATCACAATCTCCCATACAACGCATTCGTCAGGCAATTCGTCGCGGCCTCCGGAGAAGTCGGAGAGAACCCTCCGGTCATCTGGTATCGTACTGTCAAGGACAGCAAGGAGCAGCTTCAGGATGTTGCGCAGATCTTCCTCGGCCAGCGCCTGCAATGTGCCCAGTGCCACCACCATCCCTACGAGAAATGGAGTCAGGACGATTATTACGGTTTCGAGGCCTTCTTCTCAAAGGTCGGCCGCAAGCCGGGCGCTCAGCCGGGCGAGGAAGTGATCTTCAACAAAATCGGTGCCGCCAGCGCAAGGAACCCCCGCAGCGGACGCGCGCTCTCTCCAAAACCCCTTGGCGGGGAAGAACTCATTCTCGCAAATCATCACGATCCCCGGGATTCCCTCGCAGACTGGATGACCAACGAAAGTAATCCCTTCTTCGCCCGGATGCTGGTGAACCGCTACTGGAAGCATTTCTTCGGTCGCGGGATCGTGGATCCGGAAGACGACATGCGTGTCACCAACCCTCCAACTCATCCTGATCTTCTTGATTCTCTCGCCCGGAGCTTTGTGGAAAGCGGATACGACCTGAAGGGCCTTGTGAGAACGATCTGTAACAGCAGGACCTATCAACTCAGTTCCATTCCCAACGAACACAATCTCGATGACAGGCAGAATTACTCCCGGTTCTATCCCCGTCGTCTTCCCGCCGAAATTCTGCTCGATGGAATCAATAGCGTGACCAACGCCAAGGAGAAGTTTAATGGACAGCCTCAGGGAATCCGCGAGGTCCAGCTGCCAGATGATCAGTTCACCAAGGAATCTTATTTTCTTTCGGTATTCGGACGACCTGACATGAACAGCGCCTGCGAATGTGAACGTGCAGATGATGTCAACCTCGCGCAGGCCCTGCACCTCGTCAATTCCACAAACATCCGGAACAAACTCGCTTCCGAAGACGCAAGAGCTGCCCTTCTGGTCAAAAATGGTGAAGCCAGCGTCGAAGCGCGTATCAGCGAATTGTATCGCCGGGCGTTTTCGCGCGCACCCGGACCGGAGGAGCTCACAATCGGGGTGCAATACCTCAAGCGAAAGCGAACCCCGCCTGATCCCTCGACCCTGAGCGAGGACCAGAGAAAAAACGCACGCTCTCCCGAGGCCATGGCGCGTGAGCCCTATGAAGATCTCATCTGGGCTCTTCTTAATACCAAGGAATTTCTCTTTAACCACTGAAGGGCCATCTGGCATGACGGGTCCAAAAATCAAAAGTCGACTCATCTTCACCACCCTCTTTCTCGGTGGGGTCCCGCTAGCGACCGCCCAGCTGCCACATCCCGACCTGCAAACGATCTTCCCCCAGGGCGCCCAAGCAGGACAGACAGTAGAAGTAGCTATTGGGGGAAGTGAACTCCAGGAAACCACCGGGTTACTTTTTTCGCACCCGGGCATCAGGTGCGAGCAGATCCCGGTAGCCGCCACCGAATTCCACCCACCGGGACACAAGGCGCTTAACTACCGGGTTTCCGTAGCGCCTGACGTCGCACCCGGAATCTACGAAGTGGTCGCAGCAACCCGCCTTGGGATGACCGCGCCACGCGCGTTCGCGGTCAATTTCTTTCCAGAAAAGGTTCACCGCGCCAACCATTCTCCGGAATCAGCGGAAGAACTCCCGCTCAACACCGTAATGAATGGACATGCCGATGCCGCTGCGGTGGATCACTACAAGATCAGCCTCAGTGAGGGACAGCGGGTGATCATCCGGTGTGAGGCCGAGAGTATCGACTCCCGGATGGATGGGACAATCTCAATAGCAAACAGCAGCGGGCATGAGTACAATCGAGACCGTGACACAACCGGACGGGACCCTCTTCTCGATTTCACTGCGCCCAAGGATGACGTCTACCTTCTCAAGGTATACGATTTCACTTACGCGGGAGGAGCTCATTACCCCTACCGACTTATCGCCACCGATGCGCCACACATTGACTTCATCGACCCTCCAGCCGGAATTTCAGGCACATCGACAAAATTCAAGATCTATGGCCGTAATCTGCCGGGGGGCAGCACCGGTGAGGGGGTCCGACTAGGCCTGGACGAACTGGAGAGTATCGAGGTTGAGATTCCCCTGGCCGAAAACAAAACCCTCGGACTGAACCCGGGAGAGGTTCACTCCTCACTGGTTCCCGGAATGACGTGGTGCCTCGATTCGAATGGTAGAAGGTCAAATCCTGTCCGGATTGGATTCTCCATCGCTCCGGTAATCCAGGGAGCGGAGGGACAGGAGCAGACAATTCTTGTTCCAAGTGAAACCCACGGACGCTTTGATACCAAGGGAGACCTCGACCACTATCGCTTCCAGGCCAAGGGCGGACAACCTCTCTGGATAGAATGCATTGCAAGCCGAATTCGGAGAGGTTCCGATCCCGTTCTTTGGATAGATCAGATCACTGTGGACGAGAAAGGTATTGAGCACTTCAAGGAAATAGCAGGTAACGATGACTCGGGGGGTAATCCGGGGGGAGCATCGTTCCCCTTCCGCAACCATGACTGCTCGCTGGTCTTCACCCCCCCGGTTGACGGCATCTACCGCCTCCGCCTGCACGACTACACCGGCGGCGGTGGCCCTGCGGATCTTTACCGCCTTCTCATCTGCACAGTCGCACCTGATTACGACCTGATCACCACCCCCTGGTATGCTGCCCCGGCGAAGGCTACCAAGGCTATCCCCCGTCATAGTGCGGTAATCCGACGTGGTGGCACGACGATCCTGCGGGTATTTGCAATTCGCAGGAACGGATTCAAGGGTTCCATTTCCCTTACCGTTGAGGGACTTCCTGCCGGAGTGGAGTGTCCCCCGGTCATCCTGCCATCAGGGCAGGATACAGCTTCTCTGGTTCTCCATGGAACCCCGGAGGCCCACAACTGGCAGGGTTTCGTACGAGTCATCGGGACCGTCGGCGACGTGAGGCGGTCTGCCCGGCCCGGAACGATCTCGTGGTCCATCGGCAACCGGGATACCGAGTTCACCCGGGCGAGGCTGTCGCACCAACTTCCACTCTCCGTCACCGTCGATGAGCAGGCACCCATCGTCATTCAACCTGCCTCCGATCGCTATGAAGTAGCTCTCGGCGAAAAAATTGAAATCCCGTTCAAGATCGAGAAGGCAATGAACTTGAAAGGTGAGCTGGTTATTGCGGTTCATGGCCTCCCGCACTCAAAACCTCCCTCGGTAAAACTGAAACAGGATGCCGTGGAAGGATCACTAGCATTGGCCTTTTCCACCAGCAACGAGTTCAAGGCAGCCCCCGGCAAATGGACATTCAGCCTCCGGGGTGAATGTACCATAAAACATCGGCACAACCTCTCTGCGGTGAAGATCGCTCAGGCGGAGGAAGATCGGATCATAGACCTGGAAAAAGAAGCGAAAGAGGAAGAAGCTCGAGCCAAGGCTGCGATCGCACCTGCCAAACAGGCCCTCCAGGAAGCAGAGAAAAACCTGGCCGCCGCCTCTGACACGGAAAAAGAATCTCTCGAGAGGGCAGTTGCAGAAAAAAAATCGTCGCTCGCAGAGGCAATGAGTTCCTCAGCTTCAGCCTCGGAAAAAGTAAAAAGAGTTACAGCTGCCAGAACGAGCACCTCTACCCACTTGAAGCAGGCTGGTGAAATCTCCAAGGAGAAGGACCGCAAACACGCAACCCACTCAAAATTGATCACTGTCGTGGTCAAATCCGCCACGAACGATCCTGAGAAATGAGACCTTCCCTCATGTTCCGCTTTCTGATCTCCGGACTTTACCTGGCAGCGACTCCCAACCTGTTAGCCAGCGAAGGCCTCCCGGTGGAAGAACTCACGCGTGAAACAAAAGTCGACTTCGCGACCGAGGTTGTACCCTTTCTGCGCAAGAACTGCTTTGCATGCCACAACGAACAAAAGGCAAAGGGTGACCTGAACCTGGAATCCCCGGAAGCCATGATCACTGGCGGAGATAGTGGCCCCGCTCTCGTTCCGGGAAAGCCCATGGAAAGCCTCCTCTTTCTCACTGCAGCTCATCTTGAGGAGGAATTCATGCCCCCGAGCAGTAACAAGTCGAATGCAGTGAATCTGAATCCTTCCGAACTTGCTCTCCTGAGGCTCTGGATCGAGCAGGGTGGTGAAGGAGCATCTTCTTCAATCCTTGCGGGGCCAATCGAATGGGAGCCCTTGGAAGGTGTCCATGCAAGTTATGCGGTTACCATTTCAGCCGACTCCCGTTTTGCCGCAACAGGAAACGGCAATCGACTCTACGTTTATGACCTCCGCACGGGTAATCTTGAAGCAGAACTGGTTGATGAGGTCGCGAGTCCGGGAACGGCTCATCATGATCTCATTCATACTTTGGCCTTTAATCCAGAGGGAATCCTTGCCTCTGGTGGATATCGCTCGGTGAAAATCTGGGAGCGCAACCTCATTGCCGCCACGGACCTTGAAATCCCCTCGCTGGAAGGAACTTCCGCGCTCTCCATCCACGTGGGGGGCACGCAGGCCGCCGCCGGCGATAACACGGGTCACGTCGCGCTCGTTGATATCAGCCAGTCCACTACTCCAGTCGTTTTCAAGGTGCATGAAACCACCGTTAAAGCTCTTCGGCTCTCTTCTGACAGAAGGCATCTTTTCACCACCTCTGACGACAAGACCGTGGCGCGGGTAGACCTTTCGGATACATCCCGGATTTCAAGAGTCGATCTGCCCTCTGGCGGACGAAGCCTTGCGCTACTTGAGGACGGAACCAAACTCGCCGTGGGCTGCGCGGATGGCATCATTCGAATCATTGCTATCAGTGGGTTCAACCCGGATGCGGGTGAACTCGCAGAGCCCACGGCGCCGACGGAGTGGAAAACCGAGGGAGAGGTTCTGGCCCTTTCCGCCATTGGTGCGCCTGAGGCTCAAGTTCTCTCGGCGACCACCGCGGGAAGCATCCAAGTGTGGGATGCATCCGGAAAAGTCATTCGGACCTTCAGTCACGGCAGCGCCATCTCTACGGTGGCCATTGATGAGGGAACCGGTCAGATCGCCGCCGCGGGGGAGGATGGAGTGATCAGGATCTGGTCTGCCGTGGATGGCAAGCTCCAGCATGAACTCAAGGGAGATCTGGATTTCCAGCAGCAGCGTGGCCGTGCCGGTCAGGATCTGGAGCTGGCCAGACGCGTCGCGGAACTACGAGGGAAACAGGTGGAAGAGACAACCAACCTGCTGGATCAACTCAAGACCAAGGCTGAGGCCGAGGATAAAAAGGTTGCGGAGGCTCAGAAGGATCTACAGGCCAAGCAAGCAACTGCATCCCAGAGAGAACAGGAAAGTGAGAATGCAAAAAAACGGGTTACAGAACTCAAGTCGAGCGGTGACCCCGGTCTTGAGGCAGCAGAGGGTGCCGCCAAGAAAGCCTCGGAGGAATCGACCAAAGCCGAAAACGAACGCGTCACCGCCGGCCGTAACCTGCGCAACGCGGAACGATCCCGGGATCTTCTGGTAAAAGATACTGCCCGAGCCGTCCAGCGACTCGAGGATGCGGAATCTTCCTCCATGGAAGCGGGTCTAGCACTCGCTGGGACGGAAAAGATGGTCCAGGAATTGGAGCAGAAAGCCGCTCAGCTCAAACCGTCCACCGTTCGGGCTCTCAACTTTTCTGCGGACGGCACCACGCTTGCAGTCAGCACTGATGAGACAGGACTTCGTCTCTGGAGCACCGACACTGGACAGCCTCTCGATATCATCCATCCTGCTCCGGTTTCTGCCGTCATATTCGGCCCGGGTGACCAGATTCTTGCTTCCACATCGAGTAAGGGCCTTCTCCACTGGAACCGGACAACCCAGTGGAAAATCCGCAGAACACTTGGGGATCAAAATCGTGAGGACCCTTTCCCCGGGCGGGTTTTGTCTCTGGCCTTTCACCCTGACGGCCACCTGCTCGCAACCGGTTCTGGAGTTCCTTCTCGAGACGGATCCCTGAGCCTGTGGAATCTTTCCGACGGCCAGCGAAAAGGAGTCATCAAGGCCCATCAGGATACGATTACGGGTCTGGCTTTCTCTCCTGATGGTAAAAGAATCGCCTCATCTTCCACAGACCGCTACATCAGGATACACACTGTCGATACCTTGGAGATGCAGGACCAACTAGAGGGACATACCAGTCATGTTCTGGATGTTGCTTGGAGTGCCGATGGACAGACCATCGCCTCTGCCGGAGCAGATCATGTTGGAAAACTTTGGGACGTCGCCACGAAAAAGCAGAAAAAAACCGAGTCCGGATTTAAGAAAGAACTAACAACGATCGCATTCGTTGGAATCGGTGAAACCATCGTAATGGGCGGCGGAGACAAGATTCTGAAAACCTCAGGGCAGAATCTGCCAGGCATCGACGAGTCCATCTATGATGCTGCAGTCAGCCGTGACGGGTCCATTATCCTTGCGGGAGGAGAGAGCGGAACCCTCAGGATCTGGCAGGCCAGCGACCGAAAACTTCTCTACTCCTTTCCTCCAGCAGGCAAGGCCCCTTCCGAGACGGCGTCCAAATGATCACCTTTGCTGACTCCAGCCCGTACAGTCGCCGCTCGTTCCTGCAGGTAGGAAGCCTCGGGCTGGGTGGCCTCTCGCTCTCCCAGTTGATGGGCTGGAGAGCTTCCGCTGCCAAAGCAGGAATTCCGCTCAAGAACAAATCGGTGGTCTTCCTCTTCATGCACGGTGGGCCACCTCAACAGGAGACCTTTGATCCTAAAATGGAAGCCCCGGCCGAGATCCGCAGCTCCACCGGTGAAGTTAAGACCACCATTCCCGGGGTTACCTTCGGTGGCACGTTCGAAAAACTGGCTGAGCGGGCCAGGAGGCTGGCCATCGTCAGATCCTACACCACTGGAAACGGGAATCACGATATAAAGCCTATCGTCGGCAAGGATTCTCTGGGGGCTAACATTGGCTCACTCTATGCACGGGTCGCCGGCGCCAATGTTCCAGCAACCGGCATGCCTCGAAACGTCGCTCTTTTCCCACGGGCCATCGACGCCGGTTCCCAAGAGCGCGTCAAACAGTTCGGCAACTTCCTCGCCCACGGCACGGTAGGTTCCTCCTGCGCACCCTTTGCTCCTGGCAGCACGAAAAATGACCTCCAGGGTGACATGACGATGTGGATGTCGAGACAACGCCTTGAGGACAGGATGTATCTTCTCGACAAGATTGATGGACTCAAGAGAGCACTTGACCATGGCGCCGCCGATGGGCTCGGTGAGCTACAGAAGCAGGCGGTCAACATGATCACCGGGGGCATTTCCGAGGCATTTGATCTCTCTAAAGAAGACCCCCTGACCATCGCCCGTTACGATACCGCAGCTCTGATTAATCCCAACTCAATCAGTAAATCATGGAACAACCATCGGAATTACAGAGACCATGGGCAAACCCTCGGCAAACTCATGCTGCTGGCCCGCCGCCTGTGTGAGCGGGGAGCCGGGTTCGTAACGGTCACCACCAATTTCGTTTGGGACTTCCACTCCGATAAAAATAATGCCGGCGCCGCGGAGGGAATGGATTATTGTGGCATTCCATTCGACCATGCTGTGTCGGCCTTTCTGGATGACCTTGAGGACCGCGGACTGAGTGATCAGATTCTTCTCGTGTGCTGTGGGGAAATGGGTCGACCACCTAAGCTTCAGAAGAATGGGGGCCGGAATCACTGGGGGCGACTCGCTCCTCTGATGCTTGCGGGTGGAGGGCTCCGGATGGGGCAGGTCATCGGCGAATCCTCTCCCGATGCAGGAGAACCGGCTTCCAATCCCGTCACAAATGAGAACCTCATCGGAACAATATTGCACACCCTCTTGGATGTGGGAGAGGTTCGCCTGATGGAAAATCTTCCCCGAGACGTCCATCAACTGGTGACGACTGCTCCTACGATCAAGGGCCTTGGCTGAGCACGGGAGATTACTGGATCGCCAGAACTCTCCCGCCCGGGTATACTGCGTCTAGATGAACGGCATTGAAGACAAGCGCATTCTGGTAACTGGGGCCAGTTCTGGAATAGGTCAGGCAATCGCCATCCGCCTCGCTGCAGAGGGTGGCCGGGTGGGAATCAATTATTTTCGGAGTCAGGAAGGGGCAGAGACAACGAGGAATGAAATCCAGAGTGCTGGCTCCCAGCACGCCCCCATCCTTCTCCGGGCCGATCTCGCGAAGGAGAAGGAGGTGGATGCCATGTTCGATCGATTCCTGGACGAAATGGGAGGAATCGATATCCTGATTAATAACGCTGCATGGCAGGTCGAATCTCCCAGTCATGAGACTTCCCGCAGCGATTTTGAGGCCATCCTCGCCACAAATCTGACGGGAGCATTCCAATGCGCACAACGCGCCCTGTCAGATCTTCGCCAAGGCGAACGGGCGGGGGTGATCATCAATATCTCAAGCGTTCATGAAATCATTCCAAAGCCCGGCTTCATCGGTTACTCGGTAAGCAAGGGTGGAATGCAGAATCTCACGACAACTCTCGCATTGGAATATGCGCCGCACGGAATCAGGGTCAATGGCGTAGCTCCTGGCGCTACCATTACCCCCATCAACCGCGCGTGGATTGACGATCCCAAGGCCCGCGCAGATGTAGAAAGCCATATCCCCATGGGACGCTCCGGCACTCCGGAAGAAATGGCGGGTCTGACCGCCTACCTCTGCTCCGACGAGGCCTCCTACATCACAGGGCAGACCATCTTCATTGATGGGGGCCTTACCCTCTACCCGGAGTTCGGCACTAACTGGTCCTCCTGATTACTACTTACTGTCCTGGCAGGCCCCGGACTATTCTACCGGTTGGAGCACTGCCGCATGGCGACTGGCCCGCGGATCACCTGCCGCATGCAGAAGATCGGTATTCCGGTCATGCAACAGCATGACGGGAGCGGCAATTGCCCCACCCACGATTTCAATCTGGTGTCCGCGACCGGAAAGGTTCCTTCCTACCGCCTCCGGGATGGTATCCTGCAGGGTCACCTGCCCCAGCCCAGAAATCTCACGCTTCCGGTTCGGATCGAAAGAGTTCTCGTAGTGCCGTGTGCTGAAACGTGCACAGGACACGGCTTCTTTCGGACTCATTCCAAATTCGAGCACATTCAGCAGACAGTTCAAGGTAGTCTGGTCCTGCAAGTCTCCTCCAGCCACGCTGATAGCCATTACAGGGGACCCATCCTTGAGCACCAGGGTCGGCGTCAGGGTGATCCGGGGACGTTTACCCGCCTCGATCCGATTCGGATGCCCGGATGTAGTGTTGAGACTGCGAAGTCGATTGCCGTGAGCTACCCCGAGGGGAGCGCAGATGTGATAGGGACGATTTCCACTCGGNGTGGCGGANACAAAGTTACCCCACTTATCGGCTACCACGCAGGTGGTGGTGCCACCCGGACCGGGGCGGTATTTGCCAGGATCATCGGCAAGAGCTTTCATGGCAACCGGGTTTCCCGGGCGGACTTCCAGAGAGGCCTTCCTCATATTGATCAAGCCCCGCCGCAGGTCACCGTAGGGCTGGGACAGTAATTTTTTGATCGGCACATTCACGAACCTGGGATCTCCATAGTAGTAGTCCCGGTCAGCAAGCCCCAGTTTAAGGGCCTCGACAAGGANGTGGATATAGTCTGCGGAGAGGTGCCCCATCTTCCTGAGGTCAAATCCCTCCAGGATCTGCAGGGTCTGGCACAGGTAGGGCCCCTGGGTCCAGGTCCCACACTTGTAAACCTCATACCCACGGTATTCCACCATGACGGGCTCCTCGATGAGGGTTCTGTGGGCGGCCAGATCGGCTCGGGTTAAAAAGCTGCCTGCCTTCTTGTAGTAGGCGACCAGTTCCTGCGCGATGTCACCCNTATAGAAGCGGGCCCGCGCCATCTGAAGATTCTCCACCCGTGTTCCCGACCGAGCCCGTTCCGCCTCCACCAATTTGCGGAATGTCGTCGCCAGTTCATCATACCACTCCTTCCCTCCCCCATCAAGGATCCGCAGGGCCGGAGCTACCACGGTGGCAAAGTCCATCGTCCCGTAGACCGANAGCGAGTCGAAGAAGAGCCCTACCGCCCCAGGTACTGGAACCGCCTTAATCCCGCCATCNCCAGGAATGGCATGCTCGTAGTACCAACCAATATCAGCNNTGTTGAGCGGGGCGGATCCCAGCCCGGAGAGGGTCTTCACCTCCTTCTTCCTGACATCGTAGATCATGAAGGGGACTTCCGCTCCGATGCAGAACATTCCGTAGTCCATTATGCTGGCTACCAGCATGGTAGCCACCGCTGCATCTACTGCGTTGCCCCCCTTCTCCAGCACTTCAATCCCGGCAGCCACCGCCTTCGGATTCTCGGCGACTACCGCACCCCCTTTTCCAGAGGCGTACCAACCAGGAGCCTCCGCTCCGGGCAGGGCAGACGATGCCAGCAAAGGTAACACCAGCAGGAACCGCAAAAACCAGTGGACTCGGTTCAAGATCGTCTTCATGTCCGCAACTACACGCCGAGGGACGGGAGTGCGCCCGGCTTTCTAATCCGTCGTGAAGGGGGATGCCGGAAGGCCCTCCTTGTTGTAGAGGTTAATCGTCGCAGGGTTTGACTCGTAACCGAAGCGCACGTGCTTGGGATCCTTTAATCCCTCTTTCCAGACGATCACTGTCTCCCCGTCGATCTTTGCATTCGCCCAGTGCCACTGGCCATCGCCCCCCTGAATGGCAAAATGCCCGAGCTGACCTCCCCCCACTGCCATGACTGGATTCAGGCCCTCCTTGCGTCCTGTGATCAGGCCCGACCCCACATGATCAAAGCTCACCCGGATGGTGTCTCCTTCCTTCTTCATACTCTTGTAGAGAGGCCCCGAGTAGACGATATCCTTTCCGTAATCCTTGGCCAACGCCCAGAGAGCGAGCCGCTTACCCACGTCCTGCTTGTTGCGGGGGTGAATATCCCGGGCTTCTCCGATATCGATGATGACCGCCATCCCCGTTCCCGGCACCCGCAGGGCCCTTCTCTGACCCTCCCTGACAGGACCCCAGCCGCCTCCGGCAGGGTTTCCATTAGGTCCCTGAAAATTCGCCAGCTGGACCCAGTAGAAGGACAGCTTGTCGTTCTTGAAAACCGAGCGCCAGCCGTTCACCAGAGCCTCCTTCAGATATTCATACCTAAGACCATCACCCGCATTGGACTCTCCCTGATACCAGATCGCTCCGCGGACACTGAGCGGAACTAGAGGAGCAACCATGCCGTTAAAAATCTCTACCGCTCCTCCCTTGGGACGAGGACGATTACCCCCATTTTTCTTGGACGCTTCAATCGCCTCAAGATTATCAACGTAGTCTTTCAGGTCGGGGACCGACTTAAACCCAACCGGAGGAGTCCATGGCTCAATCCTGGTCCCGCCCCAGTTCGTCCCTACCAGACCGATTGGGACCTTGAGAGCCTTCTGCAGTTCCCTCCCGAAGCTGTAACCCACCGCAGTGAATCCGGAAATAGTCTGGGGAGAGCAGACCTGCCACTGTCCTCTCGGATCTTCCAGCGGTTCGGCGTTACGAACATGGCCGGGGACGTTGAAGAGGCGGATCTGCGGATGCTTGGCTCCAGCGATCTCCCTGTCAGCATTCATGGACTGGCGAACACTCCATTCCATGTTTGATTGACCTGAACACAGCCAGACCTCACCGATCAGGACATCCTTCAGGGTAACCTTATCTCCTTCCTTGGAACCCTGAACCGTGATGGTCCGAGCCTTGCCATCAGCCTTCATTGCCGGGAGCTCTACCTTCCAGCGCCCTTTCTCATCGGCCTTCACGAGCGCGTTGCCCCCTCCTGCAACACCGACAATCACCTGTTCCCCGGGTTCCGCAGCACCCCAGAGTCTGATAGGCGCCTCCTGCTGGAGAACCATGTGGTCTCCGAAAAGCTTGGATACGGACACCTTGGCAGATGCTTGAGAAAGACCGAGGAGGAACACAGCCGAGGCAAAACCAGCGACCGGGAGGGAGCGATTAATCTTCATGATCATGATGGAGCTTGGTAAGTCCCCCACAAGGCACAAGAAAACAACCTCGCGGTCAAACTGCGAATTCCCCTTCCTGCACCCCAAAGGAGATCCGGTTCACAGAATCAGGCGACCAGCCTGCAGTTGTTTGCGAGGCTTCATGACCTCAGGGTGGTGAACACCCTCGGTGTCATACCCTGGGAATTCAGTTTTCAGAGAGACCGCCGTAGTCTTCTTGCCCCCCGCTTTACTGAAATCCCCGGTTAATTTGGTTATCCATGTAAAGAGCACGAAAATCACCATGAGGGCTCCCGGCACCAGCCAGAAACCCGCCTTTCTTGAAAATCCAATGACCCTTGTCATCGAGGTAAAAAGGAGAAGGAAAAAACTACTCAGGGAGAGAAGCGTCAGGAACATGGTGAGATGCCCAAGGGCTTCGACGGCCTCGGGAGACTGCGGGGACAAAAACGAGAGACCAACGAAATACAAGGAAAGGCCAACGAAGGGCAGGAGCACCAGGGCCGTAGTGAAAAGAATACCACGGACGATAACCCGTCGGCCGTGGAGAATATTAAGGGTCACAAGGACCCCGAGGAGGAGCAAAGAAAAAACAACGAGCTCAGCTGCTACCGCAATGTGGCCGGCAACCTTCCCACTTCCGGGAGCGCCAGGGCCAGAGTTCCCGGCGGCCTTGAGAATACCACCAAAAAGATGGGCGCTGAGAACATTTGTTCCTCTCCAGAAAGCCAGCCATCCCGCAATCGGGAAGGCCATCCACATAAGAAAACCCCAGGTCAGCATCGTCTCCTTGCCCATTGCCTTCATCGCAGCTGGTTGCGAGTTCATCGGATCCGTGAAAGCGAGATTGAGGGCACCTCGACGACCCAGCCTCGCCCCTGCAGGACCAGCTACACCACTTCGTGAACGTTGTTCTACGGAAGCTTGGCCCGCCATCCTTGGGACACCCGGGGGCGCATCCGGCAACTGGAACTGCGTCTTGCATCCCGGACAATGAGCAAACCCGCTGGAGAGCTCGACCTGGTAACGAATTTTCGTTCCGCAATGCGGGCATTTGCACTTCAGGTGCATATTTCTCACCCTCTCAGGAGGCCGACAGGGTGCCAAGCGGAAATCCGACCTGCCTGCTTCCCAAAAACCGCATACAATCTCATCTGGTCGAACCTCTTCGATCGAACGCGCCCTTCCCCGGCTTGTCACCTCTCTCCTCCCGTGCTTGGATCATGAAGTCGGCCTATGATCTGGCAGCGTCTACCCATCCTATTGCTTCCAGCCCTGTTGAGTCAGGGTCAAGCCGCTGAAGTTCGCTTCAATCGTGATATCCAGCCGATATTGGCGCGGAATTGCTTCGCCTGCCATGGACCTGACAAGCACGAGCGCAAAGCCAAGCTCCGCCTCGACACCGCCGATGGATTCCTTCGCGGAGGATCCAGCAAGGAACCAATGACGGTAAAGGGCAAACCTGGGGAGTCCCTTCTCTGGGAACGTATCGTGAGTAGCGATCCAGACGAGATCATGCCACCTCCTGATTCTCACAAGGAACTTAACCCGCGGGAGAAAAACCTGATCAGGGAGTGGATAAAACAAGGGGCGAGATACGAGGGCCACTGGGCATTCATCACTCCGTCGCTACCGGCTGTTCCGGAAGGAACCGAGGGAAATCCGATCGACCGGTTTATTGCGGCTGAACTTGCGAGCGAGGGTTTGAGTTTCAGTCCCGAGGCACACCGACGCACCCTCGCCCGACGCCTTTATCTGGACCTGACCGGGCTTCCCCCCTCAGGACACCAGATCAAGGAGTTTCTCTCAAACGAAAAAAGTGACGCCTACGAAAAACTCGTTGCGCAATTGCTCAACTCTTCTCACTTCGGAGAGCAACTAGCTCTGCCCTGGATGGACGCCGCACGGTATGCCGACACCAATGGATACTCAATTGATGGTGGGCGCGATGCATGGCTCTGGCGGGACTGGGTCATCAAGGCATTCAATGACAACATGCCATACGACCAGTTTCTTATCGAGCAACTGGCTGGCGACCTTCTCCCGGAGCCCTCCTCAGACCAGCTTATCGCAACAGCCTTCAACAGGCATCACTCCGTCACTCATGAAGGCGGAACAATTGGGGAGGAAAATCTGGTCAACTATGTCGTCGACCGCGTGAAAACAACCGGGGAGTCCATCATGGGGCTCACCACGGGCTGTGGGCAGTGCCATGATCACAAATACGACCCACTGAAACAGGAGGAGTACTATCAACTCTTTGCTTTTTTCAACACGGTTGATGACCGCGGACATGACGGAGATAACGGGATCAACCCCCGCCCCTTCATGCAGGTGAAGACACCCCTTGCCACTGACTCGGAGACCGCCTCCCTCAGAGAGGAGCTTCAGGAGGCTGAAAGGGATCTCGCCAGCCATGCCCCAGCCGCACAGGCCGAATGGGAGGAACTCATGCATCGAGAGCTCCAGCAACGAGGCACAGGATTTCAACTCATCGCCCTCGACCACCTGACCTCCACCCTGCCCAACGGCGATCCAAACCGGATTCAGGTCAAGGAAGATGAATCAGTAGAGGCAGCAGGGGGCGACTTCTCCGCCTACAATGTTTGTTGCCAAATTCCGGAGGGAACGGGATTGGTCACCGGATTGCGGGTGGTCTTCGAGCCAGCCAATAATGGCAAGATTGGCTTTGGTGGAAAGTCCATGCCTGGAGGATTCGTTATGAGCACGATCACACCGTGCTTCAGCCCATTCCCTGCGAAGAATATAGATCTTAACACCGCAGCTCCCTATGACCGGGTCACTGCCTCTTCCTTCAAGCCCGGATTTCGTCCCGAGTTCGTTCACGATACAAGTCGGCGCACGGGTTGGGCTCCCGCACTTTCGGGGGTAGACGAGCAACAGCATCTGACCATCAGTTTCCTCGATCCCATCGACACCACAGACCAGCCCTACCTCACGACTGAGCTAGTATTCAATTACGGCGATGGGGCCTCTCCCAAAAAATTCCGTCTTTTCCTGACCAAGGGTTCCGACGATACCACGATGCTACCCGAGGCTCTCAGGGAGGCTCTCGCGCTCCCTCATTCAGAGAGAAAGGGTAACCAGATCGAATTCATCAGGGACTACTTCAACAAATACAGCAGGGCGAAGGCCCCTGCTCGCCATCGGGTTTCGAATCTAAAAAAACGGATTGAGACGTTGACCGGAAATCACCGGATCATGGTGATGAACACATCTCAAAACCCAAGGGTTACTCACGTCCTTGAGCGGGGTTTTTACGCAAACAAACGTCAGGCAGTCAAACCGGGTGTTCCCGCGTTCCTGCCCTCTCTCAAGGATCCGACGGACAGAGACCTCAATAGACTGGATCTGGCTCGCTGGTTGGTAAGGCCTGACCACCCTCTCACGAGCCGGGTTGCGGTAAACCGTTTCTGGCAAATACTTTTCGGCCGTGGAATCGTAGAATCCAGTGCTGACTTTGGCACCCAGGGAGAAAGGCCTACTCACCCGGAACTACTCGATTGGCTTGCACTCACCTTCCAAAGCTCGGGCTGGGACGTAAAGGACCTCATCCGCAGAATTGTCACTTCTCGCACCTATCGCCAGAGTTCCAACACCACACCGGAGCTTCTGGAACGGGATCCCTTGAATGAATTTCTGGCCCGCGGACCCCGCTTCCGACTCTCCGCTGAGATGATCCGCGACCATGCTCTTGCGACCTCTGGACTTCTCGTAAGACGGATTGGTGGCCCCAGCGTAAAACCCTATCACCCCGGAGATCTCTGGCGGCAGGTCAGTCATTATGGATCCACTCCCGCCACCTCGCAGACCTACGTACAGGATCATGGTGAAAATCTGTATCGCCGCTCGATTTATACCTACTGGAAACGGACCCTGCCTCCCCCGGGAATGGCGGCCTTTGATGCACCCAATCGGGAGGCCTGTATTACCGGGCGCGGAGTAACCAACACTCCTCTTCAGGCCTTCATTCTCATGAATGATCCTCAATATGTTGAGGCTTCACGGGTTCTTGCTCAGCGTCTCCTCTCCCAGGTAGGGTCGGATGAGAAACGGCTCCTTCAGGCTTTCGAGGAGGTGACCTCGCGCCTACCGGATCAGAATGAACTTGGCATTCTTAAAGCCGCCCTTGCCCGCGAGCGAGCTCGCTATCATGACAACGTAACGGAGGCGCAGAAACTTCTGGCGGTCGGAGAATCGCTTCCTGACCAAGATCTTCCACCAACGGAACACGCCGCGTGGACCAATCTCTGTGGTCTTCTCCTTAATCTCTCAGAGGCGGTAACCAGAAGATGACATCATGAGCGACCTTCCTACCATTCTGAATCGTCGCGCCTTTCTGGGAACTGCGGGAAATAGTTTTGGAGCCGCGGCCCTGACATCCATGATGGCGAAGGGAGACTCCGATGCCGCACCCCACCCTGCCTTCCGCTTGGCTCCAAAGGCAAAACATGTCATTTACATGTTCCAGTCCGGGGGACCGTCTCACGTCGACCTGTTTGACGGTTCTCCCTTCCTTATCAAGAACCACGGCAAGCACCTGCCACCAGAGGTGAAAGGTGAGCAACGAGTGACTGGCATGACCGCAGGAATGAAAAATTTTCCCGTCGCCAAGCCAATGGCACCAATCAGGCAATGCGGTCCTGCGGGGGCTTGGATATCGGACCTTCTACCGTGGACTCAGAAAATCGCCGACAAGATCTGTGTCGTAAGATCAGTGAATACCGAGGCGATCAACCATGATCCGGCGATTACCTTCATCAACACTGGAACAATGCAACTCGGCAAGGCCAGTCTCGGCGCATGGCTGAGCTACGGACTTGGAAGCGATACCGAGGATTTCCCTGCCTACATGGTGATGCTCAGTCAGGGAACCGGGAAAAACCCGGGACAGCCGATTTACTCGCGCCTCTGGGGCAGTGGGTTTCTCCCCTCCGAACACCAGGGGGTCCTCCTGCGGGCCGGGGCAGATCCGGTTCTGTATCTTGATAACCCACCGGGAGTGAAACGTCCCCAGCGGCGAGGTCAGCTCAATGATCTGGCGAGGCTTAATCAGGCCTTTGCAGAGCAAACCGGGGACCCTGAGACCATCGCAAGAATACAAGCCTATGAGATGTCCTTTCGAATGCAGGCCAGCGTCCCCGAACTCACCGATCTGAGCACGGAACCAGATTCCACCTTCGATCTTTACGGACCTGAATCCCGCAAACCCGGAACCTATGCTGCAAACTGCCTCATGGCCCGACGCCTTGTAGAGCGGGGCGTGCGATGCGTTCAACTGTTTCATCGAGGGTGGGACCAGCACATCGCTCTTTCTTCCCAGCTACCCCGGCAGTGTCAGGATACCGACCAACCCTCCGCCGCACTGGTGCTCGACCTGGAGAAAAGAGGTTTACTGGATGAAACACTGGTAATCTGGGGCGGAGAGTTTGGTCGGACCGTCTACCAGCAGGGAAGACTGGACAGCTCGGGAGCGGGAAGAGACCACCACGGGAGAGCCTTCTCGATCTGGATGGCCGGAGGTGGGGTCAAGGGAGGTATCACCTATGGAGAAACCGACGAATACTGCTGGAACGTAACCCGTGATCCAGTCCATATCCGGGATCTGAATGCGACCATCCTCCACCAGCTTGGCATCGATCACAATCGCCTCGTCTTTCCCTATCGCGGGTTGGACGAGAAAATTACCGGAGTCGAACCAGCCCATCCCGTTAAAGCAATCCTCACCTGATGCCACCATGACCAGACCCATTACTTTCTTCCTCCTTCTGGCTTGCGCCTGCCTGGCAGAAACACCATCCGATCACGCCACACTAAAAGCTTCCGTTGCCCAAATCCGGCATGCCCCGGATGGTCCGGTCATCGTGCAGCAGGGTGACAGCAAGGCCCACACCCGACCATACATACACCCTCTCCGATCGCCCGATGGAAAACACGTCCTCACCCAGTTTTCACCGGGACACCATAAGCACCAGACCGGCCTTTACTGGGGCCAGACCCGGATCAACAGACGGGACTTCTTCCACAATTACAAAGGAGATTACTGGAAGCATATTGAAACCCGTCAGGGAAGTAACTCCATGGAATTCCATTCCCAGCTACTTGACAGCAAAGGCGACCCGATACTCGAGGACCGGCAGGAGTGGCATTACATTCCCGGCGAAAATCACTACATTCTTGATCTCAGCTGGACCGGCACTGCCATTCAGGATGTCACGATCGGCAGGTATGCCTACGGGGGGCTCTTTCTGCGCATGCCCTGGAAGCGGGGTATCAAGGCCTCTTGCATCAACAGCGAGGGGCACAAGAACCAGCAGGGGGAGGGAAAACCCGCCAAGTGGGTCGATCTCGCCATGCAGATTGATGGAGCAGACTCAATGGCTCATGTCGTCATGATCGATCATCCTGGCAACCCCGGCTATCCAACTCTCTGGAGAATCGATGGCCAGCTGGGAGTGGGACCCGCACTCGCGAGACGTGGCGATATAAAGATCCCCGCCGGGGAGAGTCTCACCTACCGTTACCGCCTTCTCGTCTACGAGGGCGCCGACTTCAGAACAAAACTCGTGGAACAGGCCATGAAGAGCATTAGCCCGTGACCAGAGGAGCGCTAAGAATGGCCCGTGGAAACCGTTCGCACTGAACCCACTTCCACCGGTTGACCCGTGTCGGCCGCGGCCAGCGCAGCAAAGCACAATTCCAGTGACCTGAGATTACTTCGGGCGCTGTTGCTGGGTTCGCGATCCTCTTCGATGGCGCACAGAAGCTCTCCCATCGTGCCCTCAAAACCCGCATCGAACCAGCAACTCTCAAGGGGGACCCTGCATTGCCCTTCCTTCAGGAAAATCTGCACCTCAGGTTGATCGTTCAGTCCTGGGCCACGAGTTCGTATTGTTCCCTTCGTGCCCACAACAGTGGTCACATCTTCCTCGCCGAGGGTAGCATGGGCATTAAAGGAAAGACGGACCTGAGCTCCCGGGTATTCGATAATTACTGCCGCGAGGGCTGGAGGCCGGTAGACCTGTTCATCATAACGCACCGTCGAGGCCAGCACCCGGGTCGGCTCCTGACCAGCCATGATCTGAGTGGTGATATCAAACCAGTGTATCGCGAAATCAAAAAGGATGAGATGGTGAATATTTTCAAATTCGGAGATGCCCCTGATCCAAGTCTGGTCCCACTGTAGGCTGAAATCCAGAGAGGTCACCCTCCCGATAACACCCCCCGCCACCGCATTTCGCAGGTAGGAGAAATGAGGCGCCCAGCGACCGTTCTGGTTAACAGCCAGCCTAACTCCGTTTTCCTGCGCTATCCTTAATAATTCCTCGCCCTCCCCGAGATCCAGGACAAAGGGCTTCTGGCTCAAGACGTGCTTACCGGCCCGCAGCGCCTCCTTGACGATCGGAAGACGGTCAACAGGGTGAGGCGTAATGTCGAGAACCTCAATATCCTCACGCTCAAGGATGGATCGGTAGTCGTCATAAACCGTAGCTTCCGGAAAGAACTCGTCCCTCCTTGCTTCTGCCTTGCTCCGGGTTCGACTCGCAAAGGCCGCCACCTCATAACCGCACTTCCGATAAGCCTTGAGATGAAATTCGCTGATTCCTCCGGTGCCGATTACTGCAATCCTCGGTCGATAGCTCTTGGGCGTTCCCGGCCTGTAATCAACCTGCGGAGGGGCGATTTCCACGATCTCCTTCGCGGGGCTCAAGCCATAATCATCGTCTTCGGGCATGTCTATCGGGTTAGATCAGAGTGAGCGTTTCATCAGGCGCACCTCATCACGAGAAAGTTAGCCCCGCAACCCCACCTGATCCATCAGGCTCTCGGTGGCTCCGTAAGCTTCCTCGACCCACTCAACGATTTTTTCAGGATCAGGGGAATATTCCAGCTCCAGAGAGATCGCACCATCGAAATCAAGGTCCTTGATCGCTTGCAGGTAAGGTGCAAATTTGACAACGCCCCGCCCGGGAGGGAGGTCACCGTGAACCTTCCCGTCACAGTCACTGATATGAACATGGGTCGCTTTTCCCCTGAGAAGCTCAAGCGCATCAGGAGGGGTATCGGCTAAAACAAGGTGACTGACATCAATATTGGCTTTCACATTGGGCAGGCCACAGTCATCAATAAACTGAGCCATCTTGGGAACGCTGTTAAGGAGGCTGAGTCGAAAGGGTTCCAGTTCGAGCGCGATCTCCATTCCCCGCTCGCCCGCATATGAACCAATCTTCCTCACTCCTTCTACACCCCATTCCCACTGGGCCTCGGGAGGAATCACTTCCCGCTGCCAGATATATTCCCCCAACACCAGCAGAAGGTTATCCGAACCAAAGGTCTCACCGAGATCTACGAATCGATTTGCCCTTTCGACGTGGAAGTCCCGGACTGGATCATTGAAGTCAACCAGTCCGGCCGAAACGACAACGGTGGAGACTATTGGCAGATTGTTGTCATCACATGTCCTTCTGATGAGATCAATTTCTGCCTGCTCGATAGTCATCGCCTCGGTAAAAATATCCACCGAGTCGAATCCAATCCTGGCAATGTGTTCCAGTCCTGTTTTGGTATCGACTCCTGCCTGGTCGAACGCACTGTTGATTATTCCGAGTTTCATTATTCTGGCTTCTGGGTTTCTGTCTGCATTTGGGGAGCACTCACTGGGTAGAGGAGCTCTGAGAGGTTGGATCGCTAGGCCCCTTCACTTGCGAGGCTTTTCGCGCTTTGGTCCTCCTCCACCAAGTTGGCGAAGGCCACACTGGAGCGTCGCGCATCATCGCGGCCCACCTTGAGCACCATATCGTCATCAACCTTGGAAAGCGGAGTATACCCGGGATGGTGCGACTCCTTGAACGGATCATTACTCCTTGTATTGTAACAGCAAATCAAAGCCCATCGCGAGTGGTCGGAATTATTTGCTGCCGAACAGTGCAGGGTATTTGAATGAAAAAACAGTGCGTCGCCCGCCGACATCTCGCAATGAACAGTCTCCAGGCGCTTGCAGGCCTCCTCCACCTGTTCCGGGTCAGCTCCTGCCTGCTCGCCCGAAAGGGCATGATTGACCCGTCCCATTCGATGAGAGCCGCGCAGAACCTGCATACAACCATTTTCCCGAGTGGCAGGGTCCACCGCGATCATGACGCTCACCAGATCCGGAAAAAGAAGTCCATTCTGATACCAGTAGCCATAGTCTTGGTGCCATGCCCAAGCACCTCCAACCTTGGCGTCCTTGAGAATCATTTTGGAATGATAGTGGTAGACTTCGTCTCCAAGAATGTCCTCGACCCCGTCCACCACTCTCCTGCACCGGGCCACCATGCCATACACCCCATCGCCAGGATGATTCCACAAAGACAATCTCACGTCATTGCCCTTGCCATCGTCCATGGTGGAGGAGGCCTGGTCCATCGCATGATCGTTACGGGCCGTCTCTCCAAGAAGTCCAATTTCCTCCTCGGTGAATAAGCCTCGCACAATCAGGTATCCATCGCGGTTGAAGCCTGCAAGCTGTTCACTGTTAAAAATTTTCATGAGATATTGCGTTCTCTAAAACCCCAAAATTCTGACGTCTTGAGGGTCTCGTGGAAAGCTTCTTGTTTACTCCGGAAAAACCCCCATTTTTGGGCAAACCCAAGCCTTTCCATTGAAACTGGCGTCCAAGTCCTGCCTCTCTCTTACCCTGACCATGGCTGCTTCCGGGTCCTGTCTGGCGGAGCCTGTAAATTTCAACACGGACATTCAGCCACTGCTCAACAAACACTGCGCACAGTGTCATGGAGGGGTCAAACAGCGCGGTGACCTGAATCTCACCAGTCGCACCCTCGCGATGGACGGAGGAGAATCCGGGGAGCCGCTTGTCGTGTCAGGAAGCCCGCAGAAAAGTGAGCTCTTTCTTCGGCTCACACATGCGGATGCCGACCTTCGAATGCCCCCTGAAAAACCACTCAAGGATGGCGACATTGCACTCATTGAGAGATGGATAGAGCAGGGTGCCCCCTGGCCTGAGCACTGGGCCTACCTCCCCATCGGGGAAGCATCACCGCCAAAAGTAGATCAGCAGGATTGGCCGGTTAACGAAATTGACTACTTTATATTGCATCAAATCGAGAAAGAGGGCTTGAGTCCCTCCCCTCCTGCCGCACCCGGAACACTGCTCCGACGTCTCTCGCTGGACCTCACAGGTTTACCCCCGACCGTCGAGCAACTACGCTCGTTCGAGAAGGGATGGCAGACCGATCCTGAAAAGACCCTCGCGACAACGGCAGACATACTCCTCGCCTCCCCACACTTTGGCGAGAGATGGGGTCGCCACTGGCTTGATCAGGCTCGCTATGCGGACAGTGACGGCTACGAAAAGGACAATCCCCGTCCCAACGCCTGGCTCTGGCGGGACTGGGTTATTCGTGCCATCAACGACGACATGCCTTTCGATCAGTTTACCGTTGAGCAAATGGCAGGTGACCTTCTGGATGATGCTGACCCATCACAGCGACTCGCAACAGCCTTTCATCGCCAGACCCTCCGTAACACGGAGGGCGGAACCGATCCCGAAGAAGACCGGGTCAAACGCGTCATTGACAGAGTCGCCACCACCACGCGGACATGGCTGGGACTGACCCTCGAATGCGCACAGTGTCACGACCACCCATACGATCCTTTCACCCAGGTCGACTTCTATCGGCTCTACGCCTTCTTCAACGATACTGACGAGGGGGAAGTAACGGTGACGCTCGATTCAGGTAAAAAAATGAAGGCTGCAGTAATGCAAAAGAATGGGAAGCGCAGGACCTACCTCTTTCATCGGGGCGACTTCCTGCAACCTGCGAGGGAGAAAGGAGTCATTGAGCCAGGAGGAATCTCCTCTCTTCACACCCTCAAACCTTCCACCGCCAACCCTAGTCGAATGGACCTGGCCAAGTGGCTTACCAGCCGGGATAATCCCCTTACGGCCAGGGTGACCAGTAATACCGTCTGGTTGCACCTTTTCGGCAAGGGACTTGTTCGTTCTCCTGAGAACTTTGGTTCACAGGGCGAGAATCCATCGCACCCGGAACTCCTCAGCTGGCTGGCACAGTCTTTCATTAAAGGAGGATGGAGCCGGAAGCAGCTGATCAGGAAAATTGTCACCTCCCGCACCTACCGGCAATCCTCCAGACACAGGTTGGAGTATGCCAGCCGGGACCCCGATAACCGGCTCCTCCATCGTCAGAATCGCAAACGTGTGGAGGCAGAAATTGTCAGGGATTTGCACCTGTCCGTTGCAGGCCTGCTCGAGTCGGAGTTAGGAGGAGAAAGCCGCTTCCCTCCTATTCCCGCGGATGTTGCAGCCCAAAGCTTTGCCAATAACTTCCAATGGAAGGTAAGCAAGGGGACTAATCGCTACCGCCGGGGGATGTACACTTTTTTCAAACGTACGGCTCCAGCTCCGAACCTGATGACTTTTGACTGTCCCGATTCAAATACTTCCGTCACGCAGCGAAATGTATCCAACACTCCCCTCATGGCTCTTACCACCCTCCAGAATATCGTTTTCCACGAAGCGAGCCAGGCTCTGGCGCGCCGGATCCGGGAGAACCCCGCTCTTAGGAGCAACGAGGACCGCGTAAAGCACCTCTTCCAGCTCACCCTGTCGAGGCTACCCATGGATGAAGAGCTCCGGGTTGTTCTGAACCTCCTGGCGGATAACCAATCACATTACCGCGATCATCCCGACCAGGCTCGGGAGCTTGGCAGCGACAACGATGCTAGTCTCGCAGCTTGGACAGCGACCGTCCGCATCATCACAAACCTCGACGAATTCATCACCTGCCAGTAGGCATAACTCCCACCATGATGTCTCCCGCAGAATTCTATGTCCGGACGAGACGAGACTTCCTGAACACCTCAGCCAGTGGACTTGGCGGCATGGCTCTGGCGCACATGCTTGGCTCGGATGCCCGCGCCGCCGGAAGCACCCTCACTCACTTCGCTCCGAGAGCAAAGCGCTGCATCTTTCTTTTCATGGCAGGTGCTCCCTCCCAACTGGACCTCTTCGACTACAAGCCGAAGCTGAATGAGCTCGACGGGAAAAAAATGGATCCGGCGATCCTTGAGAAGATGCGCTTTGCCTTCCTTAAAAAGGACAGCGCGACGCTCATGGGGAGCAAACGAACCTTCATGAGGCACGGACAGGCTGGCATGTGGTTTTCCGACCTCCTGCCCCACCTCTCCTCGTGTGCGGACGATTTGTGCATGATCAAGAGTATGCACACCACGCAGTTTAATCACCACCCCGGACAATTGATGATGCAGTGTGGGGAGCCACACTTCGGCCTTCCCTCGATCGGCTCGTGGCTGACATACGGGCTGGGAAGCGAAAATGAGAACCTCCCCGGTTATGTTGTCCTGCTGGCCGGTCGCGGATCAAGTGGGGGAGCAACTCTCTACCAAAGCGGATTCCTTCCTTCCAGTTTTGCTGGGGTTCGTTTCCGAAATGGTGATGAGCCCGTATTGAACCTTCGCAACCCCCCTGGCATCTCTCCCGAGATACAGCGGCGTGGCCTTGATGCCCTGCGCGAACTGAATGGCATCGCTCATGCTTCTATCCGCGACCCTGAGATCGAAAGCAGGATCGCAGCTTATGAACTGGCATTCCGAATGCAGACCGCCGCGCCTGAGCTTGCAGATCTCTCCGGTGAGTCCGAAAAAACCCTCGAAGCTTACGGCGTTAATCGAGATGATCCCGCCATAGGTGGAAGAGGCAAGGGCAGCTCGCGCACCTGGGGCACCTTCGCGCGCAACTGTCTCCTGGCACGGCGCCTCGCCGAGCGGGGCGTTCGCTTCGTTAACCTGATCCACGCATCATGGGACCAGCACTCCAACCTCGATAAGGAACTCGAGTTTAACGCCGGCATGAGTGACCAACCGGTTGCCGCATTAATTTCTGACCTCAAGGAACGGGGACTCCTCGATGAAACGCTTGTAGTCTGGGGAGGAGAATTCGGGCGGACTCCACTCGGCGAAAACAGGCCCGGGCGCAAGCCAAATACTGGTCGCGATCATCACCCTAACGCATTTACCATGTTCATGGCCGGCGGAGGGGTGAAGCCCGGTTTTCAATATGGCGAAACAGACGATATTGGATGGGAACCTGCCCGTGATCCGGTCCATGTGAATGATTTTCACGCAACCCTTCTTCATCTCTTCGGCATGAACCACCTCAAGTTGACCCACCGGCATGGGGGAGCCGACAAAAGACTCACAAGCCTGACCCGGGAGTCGAAGGTCATCCATGATCTGCTCGCTTGAGTAACCCAAAGGAGAGTCCACGCAGCCTGCAGGAGGCAGGGTTAATAGATTTTCGAGGAAATCCCACAGGTTTTGCGTTGAACTGAGCCCTCTCTGGTCCACCCTATCATGGTTACTGTTATGCCTACCGTTAATCGAGAACCCATCAAGGTCGCCGTCATTGAGGACACTCCAGCACTCGGAAAGCTGATTCGAAAGATCGTGGACGCAATGGATGGCATAGAGACCTTTGGGGTCTGGGAAAATGCCGAGGATGGCTTGAAGGCGATTGAGGATGGCGGTCCGGATGTGGTCCTGATGGACATAAGCCTCCCGGGCATGTCTGGCATCGACGCAACGGTAAAGGTCAAGGAAAAGAACCCGGGTATCGATGTCATCATGCTGACTGTGCACGATGAAGATCAGAAGATTTTCGATGCCTTGCAGGCAGGGGCCTCCGGCTACCTTCTCAAGAATGCCTCACCCGATGACCTCTGCCGAGCGATCTTCGAGGTGCGAGCGGGAGGAGCGCCCATGTCAGCGGAGATCGCCCGCCTTGTCGTGGAAGCCTTTCACCGTCCCGCGAGCAGCGAGGCGAGCCAGGCCTTTAATCTTTCCAAGCGTGAGACAGAAATTGTGCAACTTGTGGCACGGGGCCTCGCTAACAAAGAAATAGCCGCCGAACTTGCGATCAGCGTCGAAACGGTCCGTGTTCATCTCAAGCACATCTACGAGAAACTGCATGTTCGTTCTCGTACCGAGGCAGCGATGAAATACCGCGACTCCCTCGAACGGGCCCCTTGGAACAAATAGGAGATCCGTGAAAACCCGTGGCGTGAGGAAGGAATCTTATGATCCGGTCCCTTAGCAGATTTTTTTCAACGCTTTTTGTCTGTGCGGTTGTCTCCAATCAGACGTGTCCTCTGCAGGCTGCTGATCTGCCAACCGAGGAAGGTATTCACTATTTCGAGAATCATATCAGACCGGTCCTTGCAACCCACTGCTATGAATGCCATTCGAGCGAATCGTCCAAGCTCAAGGGATCGCTCTATCTGGACAGCAAGGCAGGGATTCTCAGCGGGGGAGACAGCGGCGCCATTCTCGCTCCGGGCAGACCTGAAGAGAGCCTGCTCATCAAGGTAGTCCGGTATCAGGTTGAGGACCTTGAAATGCCTCCTAAGAAGAAACTGCCTGCCTCAATGGTGAGCCACTTTGTAACATGGGTCACCATGGGGGCTCCTATCCCCGAGGATGGGAGCAAGATTGCAGCAAAGAACTCCTCTTACGACTTTGAAAAATTCCGCAGGGAGCACTGGGCCTTCCGACCTCTCCACAAGCCAGATCCTCCAACTGCGCCCTCTGGCAGAACTCCATCCAGCCCGATTGACGCCTTCGTCCTTGCCCGGATGAAAGGTAGTGGCCTGAACCCTGCTCCCCGTGCGAACAGCCGCACCCTCATCCGTCGAGCCTACTTTACCCTCATCGGGCTTCCTCCCACCCCGGAAGAGGTCGAGGCATTCCTTCAAGATTCCAGGCCCGATGCATTTGCACGGGTGATCGACCGGCTTCTCGCATCTCCACACTACGGAGAACGCTGGGGTCGACATTGGCTGGACGTAGCACGCTACAGCGATGGAATGGGTGCATCTCAGGACAGCAAGCCCCTTCCAAACGCATGGCGCTACCGCGACTGGGTAGTCAATGCCTTCAATTCTGACCTTCCCTACGATCAATTCGTAAAATTCCAGATTGCCGGCGATCTTTTTGGCGAAGGTCACGCTCTGGCAACAGGGTTTTTCGCAGTGGGTCCTACCTACACCTCGGACGGTGGTGATCCCGAGTCGAAAGCGCAGGCTGAAGCAGAAACGCTGGCTGACCGGGTCGATACCTTTTCGCGCGCCTTCCTCGCCCTGACCGCAGCCTGCGCGCGCTGTCACGATCACAAGTTCGACCCAATCACCGCAGCTGATTACTATGCCATCGCAGGAATTTTTCGAAACTCCAAGCCACGGGATATTCCGGTCGCGAGCAAGGCGGAGCGCAACCTGTTCAGTACGATCCAGTCTGAAATAAAGGCTCAGGAAAAGGTCATTCAGGAATTCCTCGACCGCAAGGCCCAGGAGTTGAACGTCTCGCGCAAGGGCGTGGAGTCGAGGATCGTCGACTCCTCGGCAGAGGAGCTGAAGACTCTGAGAAGCCAACTCGAAAAGATCAGGTCAACCCTTCCACCCAAGCCCGGTAGCGCACACGGACTTGGTGAATCCGGCAGCGGGGACATGCACATTGCGATCCGGGGGGACCTGCGAAAAAAAGGACCTGTGGCTCCGCGAAAGTTTCTCGAAATCGTCGCCGGGCCCGAGCGCCCTCATTTCACGGAGGGATCGGGTCGCAGGCAACTGGCCGAGGCCGTTGCCGACCCTCGCAACCCGCTCACGGCTCGGGTAATGGTGAACCGGGTATGGCTGCAGCACTTTGGACGGGCCCTCGTGCGCTCTCCCAGCAACTTCGGGGTGATTGGCCAGAAACCGACCCACCCGGCACTGCTTGACTGGCTCGCTGCCAGCTTCATAGAAAATGGTTGGTCCATGAAGAAATTGCACCGGGAGATTATGCTCTCCAGCACCTGGCAGCAGAGCACCAGCTACAACCCCGAAGCCTTTGCCAAGGACGGGGACAACCGTCTTATCTGGCGAATGAACCCCCGGCGACTTGATATCGAGGCTTGGAGGGACAGCCTTCTCCTCGTCAGTGGTGATCTTGATGCACAGGTCGGTGGCGCTCCAGACGAGCATGTTCTGGAGAGCAGGCGTCGGACCATCTACGGAAAAATCAGTCGGAATTTCGACCGCTCAGTATCAGAGGAATTTCTTCGAATCTTTGACTTCCCAGCACCCCGCTCCTCCAGCGCAGCTCGCACCGAGAGCACGGTTCCCCAGCAGTACCTGTTTATTCTCAACAGCCCCTTCATGATCGCGCGTGCCAAGAATCTCGCCGAACGCCTGAGACAGTCGGCCCCTGACGACGCTTCTCGTGTTGATCTCGCTTACTCGATCCTTTTTCAACGGGTGCCACAATCGCTCGAAAAAGAAGCCGGCCTGAAATATCTCGCTCAGAACGAAGACAGCAAGAAGTCCTGGCTTCGCTACGCTCAGGTTCTTCTCGGAACTCATGAATTCATGCAGGTCGAGTGAGTGGATTCAGGGCTCTATCTCTGCCAGCCTCTGCCCGGACTACACGTTCGCAATCACTCCCGCCCCCCTGCCGAGAGCCGCCATTGCGCTAGCTTTCTCCTCATCCGCTCCGCTTTTTCCGGATGAGCTTCCACTAGATCGGTCTTTTCCCCCGGATCTTCCTGAAGATCAAAAAGACTCACCTTGTCTCCGACATACCACTCGATCAGCTTCCACTTTCCCTCCCTGATAGCCCCTGCGGAAAGTCCTCCGAGAAAATGAGGCCTTGCCAGCGGGTAATGCCAGTAGAGGGCTCTGTCTGCCCCGGCCCTTGTGGGCTCCGAGAGCAACCCGAGAATGGAGCGGCCGTCGAGGTATTGCGACAGATCTACCGGGACAGATGCTGCTTCGAGAAAGGTAGGATAAAAATCCACATTCGATGTCGGAACAGAACACACTACTCCCTCGGGAACGTGCCCGGGATACTTGACGATCAATGGAACCCGAATCCCTCCTTCAAAGAGCTGGCTCTTTCCTCCGCGCAGAGGAGCATTACTGGTTACATTGAGCTCCCCACCGTTATCACTGGTGAAAACGACGAGGGTGTCACGGGTCAGCCCGAGTTCCTCTAACGTCCTGACAATCATTCCGACTCCCTCGTCAATACTTTCCAGCATCGCAGCCAGATGAGGGTTGTGATCTCCCGCCCAATGATGCAGAGGATCACCCGGAAGCCCGGCATCCTGACAAAGATAGCACCTTGATCGAGTGCTCTTCCCCGGCGGGTGTTTCTCCCGGTATTTTTTCACGAGGTCAGGCTTCCCGTTCAGGATGGAGTGCGGAGCAAAGTGGCTCAGGTAAAGGAAGAAAGGCTTCGAGAAATTCCTTCTTATGAAGCGGACCGCTTCGTGATTCATCCTATCGACGAGATACTCCTGTCCAGAGAGCAATCTTTTCCTGCCCGCGCTGTTCCAGGAGATCGGCTGCGTTCGGAAAACGTAAGGAAAGAAGTTCGCTCCATTCCCTACCCCTTTTACTTCCGTCGCGATTTCCTCGTCGAATCCATGATCAACGGCTCGCAACTCTACCGGGGCCTCGTGGTGTTTGTAACCACTCAGGTGCCACTTCCCGATCATTCCGGTCGTATAGCCAGCCGCCTTGAGCCTTTCAGCGATCGTGATGTGATCCTCCGACAACGGATGGGCTGTATCCGGGCGTAAATAGTCGAGGAGCCCGTGACGAATGGGATACTGCCCGGTGAGAAGACTCGCCCGGTAGGGCGAGCAAACAGGCGCCGAGGCATAGGCGTCGGTCATCCTGATCCCATTCTTCGCCAACTGGTCGAGGTGGGGTGTTTCATGGAAATTATTCCCATAACACCCCAGCTCACTCCAACCCAGATCATCTGCCAGAATGAAGACAATATTCGGAGGACGCCCCGAGGCAGGAGCGACAGCACCAAAAAACAAGAGAATCCACAGCATCATGAACGGAGCTAAGCGCATCGGGTGACATTCTCTGCCTTGTGCCGGGGCCTTACCAGCGCATATGGTTTGATCATGTAAAGAAACTGGATTTTTCCATCACATGAGGGATGCTGATTCAGTATTCTTATTTCTCCTACCCCATGAAATTCCAAGAACACGAAGCCGCTTACCGGAAGGCCCTCGCCTCTCTGCACAACGGCCGACTCTCCCGCCGTGAGGCTCTTCGGAAAATGGGTGCTGGTTTTGGGACTCTCGGTCTTGCAGGCGTCCTTCAGCAAACCGGGTTGGGCACCGCCGAAGCAGCGGCGGGACCGACAACCGAGCCAAGTCCCCTCGCTCCTAAAATCCCGCACTTTGCCCCGAGGGCGAAGCACGTCATTCAGCTCTTCATGCCCGGTGGCCCGTCTCAGGTAGACACCTTCGACTACAAGCCGGCCCTTGCAAAATATGCGGGCCAAAGACCCAAGCTTGTGGATCGCAAGTCCCTGCGGAACACCAAGGGAGGACTCACTCCCTCCTACTTCGGATTCAAGCAATATGGTGAGTGCGGAAAATGGGTCAGCGACATTTTTCCCAAGGTCGGTGAAGTCGTGGATGACCTCTGCTTTGTCCACTCCATGCATACCGACATCCCGGAGCATGCTGGAGCCATTCTCATGACCAATGTCGGCTCCCTACAGCCAAACCGACCCAGCATGGGATCATGGCTGGTCTACGGTCTTGGAAGCGAGAACGAAAACCTCCCTGGATTCGTGGCCATGTCCCCAAGGGCCCAGCCTCGTGGGAAACTCGCCAACTGGGGAAACTCCTTCCTTCCCGGCGCGTACGCGGGATCCTACGTCAACATTGAGCAGATGACTCCGGACGCCGTCATGCGCAACCTGAAGAATAGCCAGCTTCCCAGAGCGGAGCAGCGAAAGCAGGCCGATCTCCTGACCGAACTTAATAAGATACATCTGGAACGTCGTGAACGTGATCGAGGCCTTGAGGCTGGAATTGAGGCCATGGAGATGGCGTTCCGAATGCAGTTTTCTGTTCCCGATGTCTTCGATATTCAGAAGGAATCCGAGGCAACCCGTAACCTCTATGGCAACAGCGAATACGCCAAAGGATGCCTCATCGCCCGCCGCCTGGTTGAGAGAGGAGTGCGCTGCGTCCAACTCTCCCATTCCATCAGTGGATACGATATCGCATGGGATACTGGCCACGGAGACATCCCGGGAGGGCACAAGGCGCTCGCCGAAGCCTGCGACCAGGGCATCGCAGCTCTCATCAAGGATCTCAAGGCCCGAGGACTGCTGGACGAGACTCTCGTAATCTGGGGAGGAGAATTTGGAAGGGCGCCTACCTCAGAAGGAAAGAAGGGGCGCGATCACGACCACTACGGATATACCGTCTGGATGGCTGGAGGCGGAGTAAAAGGGGGGATGAGCTACGGTGCCACTGACGAGTTTGGTCTTACCGCTGTCGACAATCGGGTCCATGTCCATGACCTTCAGGCTACCGTGCTTCACCTCATGGGACTTGATCATGAAAAACTGACCTACCGCTACTCCGGGCGCGACTATCGTTTGACCGACGTCCATGGAAGCGTAATCAAGGATATCATGACCTAGCGAAATACCGCCGGATCAAAGGTCCATCAACCTATGCTCATGCCCAAGCACGTTTCCTTCCTTGTCCTCTTCATCGCAAGTTCGGTCCTCCTGACAGCGGATGAGATCGACTTCAACCGTGATATTCGGCCCATCCTGTCGACCAATTGCTTCCTTTGCCATGGACCGGACGCCGCGGACCGGAAGGCCGACCTGAGGCTGGATACTCGGGAAGGCGCGTTCGGAACCAACAACGGCGTAAAGGCGATCGATCCCGAAAATCTTTCCGAGAGTGAATTTCTGTATCGGATCACCTCAGATGATGAGGATGAAATCATGCCGCCTCCGGAGTCCCACATGGTCTTAAGTTCGGAACAGAAGTCCCTGCTCAAGAAATGGATCCTTTCCGGAGCAGAATACAAGGACCACTGGGCATTCTCGCCGCCCTCAAAAAGCCAGACGGCTCCGGGCAGCGACAACGCTGGGCGAGCTAACAACCCCATAGACTCATTTATCATTGGCCACCTTGCAAAAGCAGGTCTTGCACAGTCCGTCGAAGCGGATCGCCGCACTCTGATCCGCAGGGTTACCTACGACCTGACGGGATTACCCCCGGCACCCTCCGATGTAGAATCATTCGTAAACGACGAGTCTCCTCAGGCTTACGAGAAGGTGGTCGATCGACTGCTCAGTTCGAAGCGTTACGGCGAGAGGATGGCCCTCGCATGGATGGATGCAGCGCGCTACGGAGACTCTTCAGTCATGCACGCAGATGGACCCCGTGACATGTGGGCCTGGCGGGACTGGGTGATTGAGGCTTACAACTCTAACATGCCCTTTGATCGTTTCACGACCGAGCAGCTTGCCGGCGACCTCCTGCCAGAGGCCACGGTCGCTCAACGTGTTGCCTCTGGATTTAACCGCAATCACGCTACCTCAGACGAGGGCGGTGCATTTGCAGAGGAATTGCGGGTCGAGTACGTCGTCGATCGAGTCAAGACCACCGCCAATGTATGGATGGGCCTGACCATGGAATGTGCTCAGTGTCATGACCATAAATATGACCCGATTACTCAGCGTGAATACTTCCAGATGTTCGCCTACTTCAATAATACCACTGATCCAGGTATGCAGACGCGCGGGGGTAATCAGTCGCCAGTGGTCAATGTACCACCCCGGGAGCAGGCCGCCAAACTCACTGATTTGCGTGAGGCGATTGAAACCAGCAGCAGGACGAAGGATGAATACAGGCGGGGTGCCATGCCGAAGTATCTCGCATGGGTACGAGAGGCAGAGAAGGCCGTGGGTGATATCTTGCCAAAGCCGCCCGGTCTGGCTCATTTCTTCCCTCTCGACGAGCGGGGAGGAAAGCAGATCAAGGCCACCGTGGGTGGAGGGATCGGCCAGATTGACGGCAGGGTTTTCCCGGCTGAGCGTGGAAAGCATGGCGGCATACGCTTCGATGGCAGGAGCGCCGTCTCTTTTTCCTCGTGGCCGGTTCGTGAACGCGACCAGGCCTTCACCTTCGCTGCGTGGCTTAAATTTCCAGACAAAGGCAATGGCTCGGTGATTGCCCGCATGGATGAGGAACAGGCCTACCGGGGTTATGATTTCTGGGTCCAGAACCGGTCGGTTGGCACACACATTGTCAGTAACTGGCCGGCAAACGCGCTCAAGGTGGTCTCTTCAGAACCTCTGACGCCGGACAAATGGCACCACGTTGCTGTCACTTATGACGGTTCTTCCAAGGCTGCCGGTGTGAAAATCTTTATCGACGGGAAACCTGTGGGCAGCAAGGTAGAGCAGGATTCCCTCAAGGATTCCATTGTAACACAGACGCCATTTAAGATCGGAAGTCGTTCAGGAAAGGGAAATTACAACGGAGAGGTAGATGAGTTGCGCATTTACAACCGGGCCCTGTCCGGGCCGGAGATCCAGCGACTCGGCGGAGACCCAATCAAGGCAATCCTCGCAACTCCGGCTCCAAAACGGAGCGAGGAGCAGAAAGCCGTATTGCTTGAGCACTTTCTTTCCTCCCACGATAAGGATTTTCAGGAACTGGTTTCAGCCCACAACAAGCTTCTTGCGGAGGAGAGCGGGATCAAGGCTCAAAAGGGTACAAGCGTGATGGTCATGCAGGACAATGCCTCTGACAAGATCCGCAAAACCTACATTCTTAACCGTGGTGCCTATGACCAGCCGATCACTGACGGGCCAGATGCAGTAGTGAATCCCGGTGTTCCGGCTGCGCTTCCAAGCCTTGCAGAAGGATCCGCTGCGAACCGCTTGGGGCTGGCGCAGTGGCTCACATCGGGAGAAAACCCACTGACAGCCCGGGTGGCGGTCAACCGTTACTGGGCCCTGCTCTTCGGGCGTGGGCTGGTGAAGTCGGTTGATGATTTTGGCAATCAGGGCAGTCCCCCAAGCCATCCGGAGTTGCTTGACTGGCTGGCCGTCGATTTTGTCGAGAGCGGCTGGAATGTGAAACGTATGCTCAAGCAGATTACTCTTTCAGCCACTTATCGACAGGCTTCCCGTCTGACGCCAAAACTGGCGACCAGCGATCCCGAGAACATACTTCTCGCGCGTTCCCCGCGTTTCCGGCTGCAGGGTGAGTTCATCCGGGATACGGCACTCGATCTTTCAGGTCTCCTGGTGGAAAAGATTGGAGGACCCAGTGTTAAGCCCTACCAGCCACCCAATATCTGGAATGAAGTTTCTCTCAATGGTGGTTTGCGCTACAAGCGAGACAATGGCGCAAATCTTTACCGCCGATCCATGTACACCTATTGGAAACGATCGGCGCCCATGCCAAACATGCTGATATTTGATGCTCCGACGCGTGAGAAATGCATGATTCAGCGACCGATTACCAATACGCCGCTGCAGGCCCTCGTTACTCTCAATGATCCGCAGTTTGTCGAGGCAGCCCGTGCTCTGGCCCAGAGGTTAATCAAGGAAGGTGGCGATGACACGAAATCAAGGGTCGACTATGGGTTCAACCTGGCCGTGTCCCGTCCTGCAACAGAGGCGGAATTCGCGGTAATTGAGCAGGTTCTTGGTGATCAGTTAGCGAGGTTCCAGAAAGATCCCGGAAAGGCAAAACAGTTTCTCGCTGTTGGTGAGATGCCCCGTGACGAAACGATTGATACGATCGAGCATGCCGCTTGGATGGTGGTGGGGCAGCTCCTCCTGAATATGGATGAAACCCTGACTCGCGGTTAATTTTTGATTATCAAACACCAGTAAGAAATGACTCACGATCCAACACGGCGTCGATTTTTGTTAAGCACCGGGCATGGCATGGGCGCTGCAGCTCTGAGCAGTCTTTGGAACCCGTATATCTTCGGTTCCGCTCAGGCCGCGGACGGATTGCCCGGATTCCCGAACTTTGCGCCAAAAGCGAAGCGTGCCATTTACCTGTTCTTTCCCGGTGGCCCCTCACATATTGACACCTTTGATTACAAGCCGGCATTGCGGGAAATTCATGGTAAGGAATTGCCTGATTCCATTCGACAAGGTCAACGAATTACCGGCATGACCAGCGGACAGAAGTCCTTTCCATGCGTCGCGCCGATGTTTGAATTTGAGCGCTTCGGCAAGCATGGAACGTGGGTCAACAAGGACCTGTTGCCGCATACCGCAGGTGTTGTAGATGATATTACGATCATCAAGACCATGAACACCGAGGCGGTTAACCATGATCCGGCCATTACCTTTATCAACACCGGGGTCCAGCAGCAGGGAAAACCAAGCATGGGATCTTGGTTGAGCTACGGATTGGGCAGCGTGAATGAGAACATGCCTGCATATATTGTGATGATCTCCCGTGGGCGTGGACAGTTGCAGGCTCTCTACGACAGACTTTGGGGTAGCGGGTTCCTTCCTTCCAGTCACCAAGGAGTAAAGTTACGTAGTAATGGAGAACCCGTCCTCTACCTCAACAACCCCCCCGGCATTGATCGAGATGCGCGCCGTGGGATGCTTGATGGCCTCAAGGATCTCAATAGCGAGACGTTCAAGAAATTCGCCGACCCGGAAACCCAGTCACGAATCGACCAGTACGAAATGGCCTTCCGCATGCAGGCCGAGGTTCCTGAGTTGATGGATATTTCCAATGAACCCCAGCACGTCAAGGACCTCTACGGTCCCGACGTGGAAAAACCTGGAAGCTTTGCACGTAATTGTCTGCTGGCGAGACGAATGGCTGAGAAAGGTGTGCGTTTTCAGCAACTGTTCCATCGAGGCTGGGATCAGCATGGCAGTCTGCCCTCCAAGCTCCGCCAGCAGTGCAAGGATATCGATCAACCCTGTGCGGGTTTAATCAAGGATTTGAAGGAGCGCGGAATGTTTGATGACACCCTTGTGATCTGCGGAGGTGAATTTGGACGGACCATATACTCGCAGGGTAAGCTGACGAAGGACAACTACGGTCGCGACCACCATGGCCGGTGTTTTACCACCTGGATGGCTGGAGCAGGAATCAAGCGAGGATATGAACATGGCAAGACTGATGACTACTCTTATAACATTCTCGAGGATCCGGTTCACATCCGGGACTTGAATGCCACAATCCTGAATCAGCTTGGGATAAACCACGAGCAGCTTACCTTCCGCTATCAGGGACTGGATCAACGCCTGACCGGAGTAGAAGAAGCCCGGGTCATCAAAGAGATTCTGTCCTGACTAAAATTCTCCTGCTCCTCCACAAGAGTGGTAGATTGTGATCTGGGAGAGCAGCCAAGCTACACAACTCACGCCAGACCGCTTGCGGAAGGAGCATCAGACGAGTCCGCTGGGCATCGACCCCGCACTGGAAACCAATAGCGCAGACACTACTGCATGAACTCCCGCGTTCTCGGCTCTATCGCACTACGATATTTCTGGCTCTACACTCGTCATCCGGTGCGGATCGTCGAACTCATTTTCTGGCCATTCGTCCAGCTCCTCGTATGGGGATTCCTGACAAAATACCTCCAGTCTGAGACCTCTGGCGACTTCCCCCAGACCATCACCTACCTTATCGGGGCCATCATTCTCTGGGATGCCCTTTTCCGCTCCCAGCAAGGAGTATCCATCTCATTCCTTGAGGACGTCTGGACCCGTAATCTGCTGAACATCTTCGCCGCCCCCGTTCGAACATCTGAATACGTTGGGGCAATGTTTCTAGTCGGGTTCTGCCGAGTGATCTTCACAGGCCTGATCCTCGCGCTGATCGCAATCGTAAGCTACCAGTTCAACCTCTTCCACTTTGAGCTCGCGCTGATTCCATTCTACCTGAATCTTCTCCTCTTTGGTTGGGCCTTGGGACTACTTTCTGTCAGCCTCATCCTCCGCTTTGGCCATGGCGCTGAATCTCTGGCGTGGGCTATTCCCTTCATGGTGCAACCATTTTCCGCGGTCTTCTATCCCGTCTCCGCCCTGCCGATATGGCTGCAGCCTTTTGCCCTCGCTTTTCCCTCTACTCATGTCTTTGAGGGGATGAGGCACGTCATCGCTTTTGATACCTTTCCGGCAGACCATATGATGGCGGCCCTCGGAGCGAATATTCTCTTCCTCGGCGCAGCCCTCTGGCTTCTCCAAGCCATGCTCACTTCCGCTCGTCGCAGGGGCTTTCTGGTCAAGGTCACTTCCAGCTGAACTTGCACCACACTTGCCCGCGCTCAGCCCACGGCGGATCTCGATCGCCTGAGAATCATGTCACCTCGTATTGCGCCCACGATCATCCCTAGCCCCCCAATGATGAAGATAGCCGGGAACCAAAGCGAATAGCCCGGAGCCTTGGAATCCATCTTCAAGACTGAAGCGGAAGGATCAGCCGGATCGACGAAACAGGGGACCATCGATCCGACCGGGAACTTGTCTACCCGGCGCTGCGACCTTTCCCTCGATGAACTCCATGGAGAACCACGCAGGCTATATCTCTCCGAAGTGTGGGGTACTCCATCAAAGGAGTATCCGTAGGCCACAAAAAACCCGTATTCCACCTCGACTTCAGATCCAATCTTCCGCTCGTCAACCCGGGACTCGAGGATCGTGCATTGTACCTCGGTCCAATCTCTCTGACCAGATGCGCGGTCAAAGCTCCGCCACATCAGGAAGACAAATGTCACTCCGGCAGCGCACAGCGACAATCCAACGAGGACGAGGTAAAGACTTCCTGCACGCACACAATGAAGAAGACTCGTCTAGCGGCCTCTTTCAAGTTTCAAGTTACCATGCAGAAACCTCCGTCAGACACATCCCCCGTCAAAACTTGGGCCTTGCAACCTGATGCCCGAAAATTCTACTTCCATTCCATGGCTGATACCGCAACCCGACTCAATGAGGACCTGAAGAACGCTATGCGGGCCAAGGACGGCATGGCCCTGAATACTCTCCGCGCCGTCAAGAGCGCGATAAAGAATGCTGCGATTGAGAAAGGAGGCTCTGATACGGAGACGGCGTAGGGAACGGCGCTGGTGGCGGCGGCGTCGGCGACGGTGGCGGTGGAGGTCGGGGCGACGGCCTGTGCATGCGAGAGCCCATGCACCACTCGTCAGGGGGGCTTCAAGAGCGAGAGGGGCATGCGCACAGCGCTCGATGGGATGGAAGGGAGCGCGAGTTCGATGGGAGAGCGCGTACCAATTTCGACGATCATGCCGAGGAGGAAGAGCCCGGAGGCAAGACACCTAGGGGAATCGAACCCCTAGGTGCCTCGAACATTGTCCGAGGCTGGGACACCAGTCAGGGCCTGGGAATGTTGGTTTGCGTCCCTCCCGAGATGCCGTGAACGCACTGCCTGGTCCAAGCTGGTGATTGTGCCGAGCGCACAAGGAGTGGGCTGCCGCCGTGCGGCGGGAGCGCTCGGCGGCCGACGCCGCCAAGGCTGCCTGGCAGCCGCTGCCGTCGTGGGGCGCGACGGCCGGCGTGTCGAACGTCTATTTGCCGGCGGTGAAGCGCTCGGCCGCCGATTCAACGTCGAGCGCCTCCTCGAGAAGGCGCGGGCGCGCCGCGAGGAGCGCGTCCGCCTCGGCATC